>JAPLNL010000028.1 GCA_026692905.1 Planctomycetota bacterium | reverse complement strand
TCGGCAGGAGCCTCACCCTCCCGAGCAATGAATTGCTTAGGTAAACACGCTGAAAACATGTTTACAGCGGTGGGGCGAGGCTCCTGCCGAGCCAGCGGTGTAAGGTTCGGCAGGAGCCTCACCCTCCCGAGCAATGAATTGCTTAGTTAAACACACTGAAAACATGTTTACAGCGGTGGGCGAGGTTCCTGCCGAGATGGCGATGCAATGGCTCGGCAGGAGCCTCGCCCTCCCGAGTAATGAGTTGTTTTTTGGGAAACTAAGTCTCCCGGAAGCATACCGCGTTCACCGAGGGGTCACATTAACCAAATGAATTTTTCATTGCGAACTTTGATGATTATGATGCTGATCCTCGGCTCTGCTCCCTTGTGGAGCCGGTATTTCCTCATCCCGTTTTTCATCCTATTGGTCATTTGTATTGGGATGTCCGTCGTCGCCTTTGGCGAAGGAGTCCGAAACAGGGACAATTTCCATTAGGAATGCACAAGGTTTCTCTCCATGCCACACCATCCACGATTCACTCTTCATTCACTGCTAACGATTTGCGTCATCATCGCATTCACGCTTGTCAGTTCGTCTGCGAATGCAGTAGATTCGCGGCCGAACTTCTTGTTCATTCTGGTCGATGACCAGTCTCCGTTCGATCTAAAAACCTACGACCCGGCGTCGACGCTCGATACTCCCAACATCGATCGTTTGGCAGCCAGCGGAATGGTCATTGACGGAGCCTATCATATGGGTTCGTTTAGCGGCGCCGTTTGCATGCCGTCCCGACATATGATCATGAGTGGACGCACGGTCTGGCATTTGCCACCCGCCCCGACTGGTGCCAAGACCAGTCCGCCCGGCTTAGAAAAGAACACAATCCCCGCTGTTTTTAATCGCGCTGGATACGCGACCATGCGAACTTGCAAATTAGGCAATAGCTACGAGGCGGCAAATAAACAGTTTACCGTTCGCAAGGATGCGACCAAGCGAGGCGATACCGACGAAACCGGAAGCGCTTGGCATGCAGAGCAAGTTCTCGATTACCTCAACAATCGTGTTGAAACCAAAGACGAGAAACCATTTCTGATCTACTTCGGTTTTTCTCATCCTCACGACGAGAGAGATGGCAAGCCTGGATTGAATACCAAGTATGGCGCAACCAACCATACCGATCCACAGAACCCGCCAGCATTGAATAGCAAACAGCCACCACTCCCTAAAAATTACTTGCCCAAACACCCGTTCGACAATTCACATGCCGATGTACGGGACGAAGTGGCCGTTAGTGGCGTCTGGAATCGTCGCGACGAGGCCAGCGTTCGCAATGAACTCGGTCGCGAGTTCGCGTGCAGCGAAAACATCGATATCCAAATCGGTCGCGTCCTGGAAAAACTGAAAACCATCGGACAACTGGACAACACGTATATCATTTATACCGCCGACCATGGAATGTCCGTAGGCCGGCATGGACTGATGGGAAAGCAAAACCTCTATCAGCATACCTGGCGAGTACCGTTTATCGTCTCGGGACCAGGGATCAAAGCGGGGACTCGCGCCGAGGGGAATATTTATTTGCTCGATGTTCTCGCCACGCTTTGCGATCTTGCCAGTATTCCAACTCCAACATCCAACGAAGGGCTCAGCTTCAGACCAGTCCTAGAAGGCAAAGTCAAAAGCATGCGCGATGTTATGTACGGAGTCTATAGCGGTGGCAGCAAGCCGGGCATACGATCGGTCAAGCATGGGGACTGGAAGCTGATCCAGTACGAAGCCCCGGACCGACAAGTTGCAGAGACACAACTTTTCAACTTGGCCGCCAACCCAGATGAACTTCTCAAGGAACATGGTAGCTCAGTTCCAATGCATTTGAACCTGGCTGCTGACCCAGCCTATGCGGCCAAGTTATCCGAGATGCAGGCACTGTTGCTATCCGAAATGCGTCGACTCGACGACCCGTATCGATTTTCCAATCAGCCCATGGACAATCTTCCAACCAAAACGGCGCCGATTGAAAAGCCACCCAAGGGCAAGGAAAACACCAAATGACCGTGCGTCACTTCGTTCACCTGCTGATGGTGGGTGTGAGCCTATTGTGCCTAACTCCCTACGCATTGCATGCAGAAGATCGGCCAAACGTTTTGTTCATCGCGATCGATGATTTGCGAAATGATCTTGGCGTTTATGGAGTTCCACACGCTCAAACCCCGCAGCTGGATTCGTTCGCAAAGACCGCTAGGGTCTTTAGCCAACACTTTGTGCAAGTGCCAACATGCGGCGCTTCCCGTTGCGCTTTGATGCGTGGTTGTTATCCAACGGTCGCCTCCCAAGTTGGCAACAACGGTATTAAGCAGACTCAAGCAAAGTGGAGTGCGCATAGCCTGCCCATGACGTTTCGCCAAAACGGCTACCAAACTCTCGCGTTGGGGAAAATCACTCACTATCCAGGCGGACTATCTGGCAAAGGCTGGGCGGAAGGGCCTGAGGAACTGCCAGGCGCATGGGATCGAGCATGGGTTCCCAAAGGCCCTTGGAGTACTCCAGAAGACATGATGCATGGATACGCGAATGGTAATGCCAGAAAGGTGGGGCAATCGCCCGCTTGGGAAGCCAACGATGGGCCAGACGAAGCCTATCCGGACGCTTGGATCGCAGCCGAAGCAGTTCGAACGCTTAAGGAACTGGCAACGCAAAAGAAACCCTGGTTCTTTGGTGTCGGTTTTTTCAAGCCACATTTGCCATTCGCTGCCCCAAAAAAATGGCACGATCTTCATCGCTCGGATTCGCTAAGCTTGTTGCCTGAGGTTGCGTCTAAGCCGTCTTGGCCATCAACTTGGCACAATAGCGGTGAGTTCCGAAACAACTATGGGCATGCCAAAGGTCGCAATCCAGATAACGACCTTGAGTACGCACTGATGATGCGACGTTCGTATGCCGCCAGCATCAGTTACATGGACGAACAAGTCGGAAAGCTCCTTGTAGCGTTGAAGGAGCTTTCGCTCGAAAAGGATACCATCGTCGTGTTATGGAGCGATCATGGCTTCTTGCTTGGAGAGCATTCGATTTGGGGGAAACACTGCTTGTACGACAAGGCACTACGTTCGCCCTTGATGATCCGTAGTCCAGGATTGATATCACCGGGAAGCACTTGCTCGTCATTGGTGGAGACGGTTGATTTGTTGCCAACCATGATCGACCTATGCGGTCTACCGGCTTTATCCGATTTAGACGGCAAGAGTTTGCGTCCGCAGTTGTTGGAAGCCAATGCATCCTCCGAGAAGCCAGCCTATGGTTTTTGGAGCGATGGCCAACGTACTGTTCGTACCGACCGCTGGCGACTGATTGTCCAGCCTACCCATTCCGGTTCGGTGCAGACAGAATTGTTTGATTATCAATCCGATCCTGATGAAACCCGCGATCATTCGGCTTCGAATCCGGAGAAGGTTCGAGAGCTTTTGGCGCTGCTCGAACAAGTTCCTGAGTTTGGTCAATCTGCGTCGCAAAGATAAGGATAAGGTTAGCAAAAATGAAATCCTCTCCCCTTGCCATTCGCTGCTTGTTGTTGATCGCTGCGTATTGCATTCCTCTAGCAAGCTTATCCGCAGCTGATCGTCCTAACATTTTGTTTGCAATTGCAGACGACTGGGGGATGCATGCGGGCGCTTATGGTACCGTTTGGGTCAATACGCCTGCCTTCGACCGAGTCGCAAACGAAGGGCTCTTGTTCAAGAATGCTTATACTCCGATGGCCAAGTGCGCTCCATCGAGAGCCATCGTCTTGACCGGACGGCATCTTTGGCAAAACGAAGAAGCTGGCAACCACCTGTCGTTTTTTCCTGCCAAACTAAAAAGCTGGCCCGAAGTTCTCATGCAGCAAGGCTGGCACATGGGCATTACAGGCAAAGGCTGGGGGCCAGGGATTGCCAAGGACTCCGAAGGCAATCTTCGGCAGATTACGGGCAAAGCATTCAACAAGCACAAGCTTACGCCAACGACAACCGAGATCAGCAACAACGATTACGCAGCCAACTTTATAGCATTTTTGGATGCGACTCCGAAGAATTCTCCTTGGTGCTTTTGGTACGGAAGCACAGAACCGCATCGCGGCTATGAGTTTCAATCAGGCATGAAGAAAGGGGGCAAAAAACTGAGTGACATTTCTAAAGTGCCCGAATTTTTGCCGGACGATGAGATCGTTCGGCATGACTTGTTGGACTACGCGTATGAAGTCGAGCACACCGACAATCACCTTGGCCTCATGATCGCGGAACTCGAGAAACGAGGCGAGCTCGAAAACACCTTGATCATCGTAACAAGCGATCATGGCATGCCCTTTCCACGTTGCAAAGGCTATGCCTATGAAGATTCGAACCACATCCCGCTGGCGATCCGATGGCCCAAAGGCTTGAATAAGCCGGGCCGGGTGATCGAGGACTTTGTGGACTTCACCGACATCGCACCAACCATTTTGGATTACGCAGGAATCACCGAGAACGAAAGCGGCATGATGCCCATCACGGGGCAAAGCTGGCGTCCAATTTTGGAGAGCGAGCAAGCAGGCAGAGTGCTCAGTCACCGTAATCACACTTTGATCGGCAAAGAACGGACGGACGTTGGGCGCCCTCACGACTGGGGTTACCCGATTCGGGGTATCGTTACGAGTACTCATTTCTATTTAAAAAACTACGAACCGACTCGTTGGCCAGCCGGCAACCCAGAAACCGGCTACACCGATACCGATGCAAGTCCATCGAAAACGCTGGTTCTCAAGCTAGGTCGGCAAGATCGCTCGAACTCTTTCTGGCATCTCAACTTCGGCATGAGACCGAGCGACGAGTTGTATGACTTAAGACAGGACTTGAATTGTGTTCGCAATATTGCCGGTGAAGAAGAGCAAATTCAATTGGTCATGCAACTGCGCAAACGAATGGAAGAGGAACTACGTTCGCAAGGTGATCCTCGTATGTCAGGCTATGGAAAGATCTTTGACAAATATGTCCCAACTAGTGGGGCGGGCTTTTATGATCAGTATCAGCGAGGCGAAAGGCCAAAAGCTGGTTGGATATCCCTATCCGATATTGAAGATGGGCCGTTACCCAACGATAACCCGAAGCGCTAGCAATCGCCCTACTTAGTAAACGCCGTGAAACATTTCGTAGCGAAACTCGTCAAGAGTTTCGGTCGTTTATTCAATACAGCCGAAAGCCTTGACGACTTTCGCTACACACAAGCCTCGCCCCCCCAAGTCACTTACTGCCCCTTCCTCAACAACCCTGGTTTCGCGTCCAAGCCCAGTGTGTCAAACTGCCCGAGCTTGATCTTTTCCCAGGCGAGAGCCCCCATTACTGCATTATCGGTACATAACTCCGGTGCAGCGATGTGCAATTCGATCTTTTGTCGATTGCAAGCTTGCGTCAACTGATTACGCAACTCCCGATTGGCGGCCACGCCTCCGCCAACACAAAGTCGTTTCACTCCAAACTTTTTTACCGCTTGCATGCTCTTTCCAACCAAGCAATCGATGATTGCCTGCTGAAATGAGGCTGCGATATTCGCTCGCAATTCGGGCGCTAATGCCGACGCGTTCCAGCTTTGCTTTCCGGTCCCCGCGATACGATAACGAACCGCAGTCTTCAAGCCCGAGAAGCTAAAATCCAATCGTGTTTTGTCGTCGAGCAGAGGCCGAGGGAACAGAATCGACTTTGGGTCTCCGTGTTCAGCCAGTTTGGAAAGAGCTGGCCCGCCAGGAAATGGCAGGCCTAGCATCACAGCGACTTTGTCAAACGCCTCACCTGCGGCATCGTCGATCGTGCCAGCAATGTAGTTCCAATCCGTTGGCGAAATGCAATGGTACAAACTCGTATGGCCACCGCTTACGACAAAACCAACGCACGGAAAAACGCTATCTTTCAGTCCCATGCCACAAGCGTAGATGTGAGCTTGAACGTGATTGATACCCACAATCGGTTTGCGCCATGCGAGCGCCAACCCCTTGGCCGCAGACAGACCGACCAGCAGCGAACCGGGCAGTCCAGGGTGCGTCGCAACCGCGATGGCCACCAAGTCATCCGGTGATGTGTTCGATTGTTGCATGGCGGTATCGATGACCGGCAGGATGCGTTCGAGATGCGCTCGAGCCGCAATCTCAGGTACCACACCTTGGAACTGTTCGTGAAGTTCCGTTTGTGTGGCTATGCACTCGCCGAGGACCTTACCGTCCTCAGTAATGACGGCAGCGGCGGTTTCGTCGCACGTCGACTCGATAGCTAATAGGCAACGTGTCATTTAGTCCTTGAATCTACTGCGCAGCAAGTGAAGTGTTCTGGCTTTGTCTGCCGAGGGCAGTGAATCCGTGAGAGGCTCAACAATCCCAAGAGCGCCACGCAGTCGTTCGAAGCTCGGCTCGTCGACTACGACCAAGGCCTCGAGCCAGTCTTCCAAACTGGTAAAATCAAACTGCAGGACTTCTGCGGCTCGCAAGGCATTTTGTACTTGAGAGCCATGTCCATGCGCTCGCAAAAACCGTAAAAGCTCGGATGTTTTCGGGATTCGACCTCGTCTTAAAACATCGATGGACCGAAGCTGTCCAGGTTTGGAATAATCCGCAAAACGATCGGCAATCAACGACAGCGATGTATCGGTTCGGCAACGAGCCAATCCGACCGAGGCGGCGTCCGCGATCGCGGACTCGCTATGATCCAACAGATCGACAAACCATGCCTCGTAGCCAACCATTCGGTACCGTGTGGCGAGCTCCAGACAGACATGGGACACATGATCCATCGTGCGTTCCTGAGAATCCATGCGACCTTGCAAGTCCAACCGAAGCGACTCAAAAGCAGTCTTCAACACGTCGTCTGCCCGCCCCTGCAAGAATTGACTTTCGAGCACTTCGTACAGGTTCACGATGCTACCTGGGTTTTGGGTCAATGTCTCGGCCAGGTCCGAAAACTCGCGATCGATCCAACCGCAACGTGCATGCATCTTTTGGTCGTTGACACGAAAGAAGATTTTCGATTGCAGTTTGAGTTCGTGAATGGCTTCGACATGGTTCATGAAAGTCACTGGTGGAGCAACCGAAATCGCTTCGATGAGTTTTCCAGCGCATCGGCAGACCCGGTCGGTTAAAGGTCTACCGACTGACATCCGCTGAGCACGTTCTATGCATTCGCTGACCAACTCGGTGGGTATCGCGAAGTGTGTCAGCAGTGGGAATTCAGGAAACGCGTCTTGCGCTCCATAGCGATCCCATGCAGCGAAGATTTGCGGCAACCACCGAGCGTCCGTGGAGAAGCTGCCACTGAGCAACTCCAGCGATGCCGACCGCACGCCCACCGATTGGTGGTTCAAGAGCCCGATCAGGGTTGAGTCGCTAAGAGTCATGATTCCCCACGTCAATCCATCGCTGCTGGGCAGCACTTTTTAATATCGCTTCGCACATCAAAATCTCTCGATGACCGTCTTCCAAGGTTGGGTAGGCAGCGAACGCTGTTTGGCTGCCGGCTTCGTGCGATTCAATCGCTGAATAAAAGGAGCGAAACAATTGCTTGAAGGTATCCGGAAAGCCTTCGTTGTGACCACCTGGATATTGAGCATGGGCTCGTGCTGGTTCGGATAGCAACCCAGGATCTCGAAGCAACGTTTCGTTGGCTGTGTCGCGGTTCCCGATCCATAACTCGTCAGGCCTTTGACTGTTCCAAGCCATACTCTGCTTGGAGCCAGCAAGTTCCCAGCGCAAGCAGTTTTTATGTCCTGCAGTCACTTGCGAAACGTGCATGATGCCGCGAGCTCCATTGCGAAATCGGAGCAGGACGCCGCCGTAGTCTTCGGTATCGACGGGCACATCGACTAGACCTTGCGCTTCGCGATTGACTTTACTCGAAAACGTTTCGACACCTCCAACTGGCCGCTGTCGAATCGGGTAGACGGTTTGCAAGTCGGCGCAAACAGAATGAATCTCCAGATGACTGATGGCTTGGACCAGATCGAGCCAATGTGTTCCGATGTCCGCAAGTGCGCGAAGCGGGCCCCCCTCTTGCGCCAAGACTCGCCAGTTGAAATCAGTGGGCTTGTGAAGCCAATCTTGCACGTAGCTACCTGAAATGTGGAACACATCGCCGATGTCCCCGCGTTTGACGCGTTCGGCTGCTTCGATGCAAATCGGGTAAAAGCGTACGTTGTAATTCACGCCCGCCAAGACTTTCGCAAGCTTGGCGCGTCGAACGAGTTCACCGCTTTCTTGGGAGTTCATCGCCAACGGCTTTTCGCAAAGAACATGCTTGCCCGCGTCAAGACACTGAATGGTCTGTTCGAAATGGAATCGGTTAGGGCTCGTCAGGTGGACAACGTCGACTTCGGGATCGTTGACCAACTCATCGATGTCTCGATAAGCTTTTTTGATACCGAACAAATTGGCGGTGCGCTGAGACTTTTCAAGACTTGTTCCGAGCACGCCGTGGATTTGCACTCCGGCTCGGATCAATCCCTCGATATGAACGGGGCCGATGAATCCGGTACCAACGACAGCTGCTTTTGATCGAAACATGTGTTTTCTAGGACTGTGGCAAAGCAACAGGGTAAGGTAAGACAGCCTACAAAATACCCGACACCCCCGTCTTGCAGGAAGGGGTGATATTGCTCGGTTTTTGGACTAGCAGCAGTCGTTCAGCCTTTCGGAAACCAAGAATCTGTCACGTTCCGGCTAGCCAAACCAATCACATTGGTTTCTTGGCGTTGACTCCAATGGCAGCGATGGCGGCGACGACGTTGATCATGGCGCAGCCAACGAAAGCCGCTGTCCAGCCAATCTTCGATTCAGAGAAAGAGCCAACAATTCCCCCCAGAATAACAGGAGAGAGAGCCGCACCGAAATTGCCCCACATGTTTGACCATCCCAATACTGAACCGACATGCTTGCCTCCCACGTCTTGGGCGTAGGACCAGCATGCCGCGATGCCAAGATCGGTTGCAAAGCCAACGATAACCAAGCATATAGTCGCTTGGGTGGAGTTCGTGACATACGAACACCCTAGAAAACCAACGGCGACCAAGATTCTGGAGGCGCACATCGCAATAGCTCTTCCCCATCTTAATCCCATCGATCGAGTCATCATATCGGTGAACAACCCGCCAAGCAGCAACCCGAAAACGCCAGCTAGCAGCGGCAAGCTTACCAGCCATCCTTGCGCTGACGCAGACGATCCATGCACGTCCTTGAGATACTGCGGCATCTTGGTCCCCAAAAAGGCCCAACCGAAATTGGAAGCAAACTGCACAAAGCAATTCAACCAAAGCGGAATCGATTTCAGCATCGCCACAAACGGGATCGCAGTTCTTTCGCTCGTCTTGCTCGGCGCAATGATATCGCCTTGAATCAAATCGCGTTCGCGTTGGTTCACGTTTGGATGTTGAGCTGGTGAATCGCGAAAGAACCAAACAAACAAAATCGCGATCGCGATTCCAGCCAATCCATAAAACATCATGACAGGCCGCCAGCTAGTCGTTGCTGCAACCGCATCGCTAGAAGCGCCCCACCATTGGTCACCGAGCGTCCACCACAACATAAGCTGCATCGTCAGAATGGGAGCTGCGGCACCCCCTAAACGTCCTCCGACAGCAACGACGGAACTTGCGAACCCCCGACTTCCAATCGGCATCCAACGACTTACGATTCCAGCAGCAACGGGATACGCTCCTGCTTCGAACAGGCCGCAACTGAGCCGAAGCATTAGAATCGCGGCCCAACTATTGGCGATCCCCATGAGGCCAGTGCTCAGCGACCACAAAACGATGTACGCAGAAAGCATCCATCGAGCACCGAAACGATCACCAAGCCAGCCCGCAGGAAGTTGGCCAAGCGCATAAGCCCAAAAAAAGGCGCCTAACAAAACATCCAGGTTTGCGTTTGAGATGCCGAGGTCTGCCGATACTTCTTTCCATGCTGTCGCAAAGCACATGCGATCGAGATACAACAGCACGGCAACCATCATGGCCAATCCAATCATCCCAAACCGTACTCGAGTCGCTTTGGAGGGAGCCTGGGAATAGGTGCTGGTAGTCGCCATTTCCATAGAGTCGTTTCAATGCGAGGAGGGGCAGACTCGATGACTCGTAGCCTGCGTGGTTTGATAGGTTTTGCGTTTTGAGCTAGCTTAACTAATGCTGCTTCGAAAAGATATCAGAGGGCAACTTTCCGTTGTTAGGCGATCGGCATCATGAAAAAGACCTTAGCACGACGCGCAAGCTAGTGAATCTACTATCCAATTCACTAGCTTGCGCGTCGTGCTAGGTATTTTGGAGCTAGTGAATCTACTATCCAATTCACTAGCTTGCGCGTCGTGCTAGGTATTTTGGAGCCCGCCGCTCGCCTAAGGACGTTTTCTGTAGAATGGAGCCCTCGTTTTAACCTTTTAATTGATCCTCATTTTGCATCTCTAGAACCATCGACCATGCAAGCCAAGAACGTTCCCGAAAACCGACCTTTGAGCAGTTTGGACGACTGGGAAGACGATCTCCTCCGTCGATATCCGGAGCCAGCTACGACAGCTAACGCGTCATTTCGCAACTACGATGCGGAGGCAAAGCCGGGGGTACGCGATTTCTATCGGTTAAACCATCAATACCAAACCCTGGAGTTCGTCAAAAGCAAACGTGAACAATATCTCTCGCTCAGCAAACGACGCATGAGCATTTGGGAGGCGATGGAGTATCTCAATACCTTAGTAGATGATAGCGATCCCGATATCGACTTGCCTCAAATCGAGCATTTGTTACAAACCGCCGAAGCGATTCGCAAGGCGGGGCGACCTCGCTGGTATATCCTCACGGGCCTCATTCACGATCTCGGAAAGATTTTGTGTTTATGGGACGAACCTCAGTGGGCAGTCGTTGGAGATACCTTTCCAGTGGGATGTCGCTATTCGGAGAAGATCGTCTTTTACAATTCCTTTCAAGCCAACGAAGATTGCCGAAACCAACTATATCAGACAGAGCTAGGTATCTATGAGCCGGGTTGCGGCCTGGATCAAGTCATCATGTCGTGGGGCCATGACGAATACTTGTACCATGTGGTTAAGGACTTCCTGCCGTTGCCTGGGCTGTACATGATCCGATATCACTCGTGTTATCCGATCCACCGAGAGAGGGAGTATCAAGTGCTTTTAAACGATCGCGATCGCGAAATGCTTGCGTGGGTCAACGACTTCAATCAGTACGATCTTTATACCAAACGAGACGAGAGGATGGATGTCGCATCCTTGCGGCCATTCTACGAGGAATTGATCTCGGAGTATTTCCCGAGCGAGATCTGTTGGTAACGGAATTATTGAATCGTTCGTTTAACAGTCAGCCGTAGGCGTACTTAGCTGACTTTGACTGTACGCAATCGTCGCGGAGCGACGAGCGACAATGTCTCCCTTCGTTCCGCGAAGGTTGCGTGCGGCAAGTGCTCTAGGCAAACTTTTCTGGGAGCAGCGCCAAGGAGTGGACTCATTTCGGCCTAGTTTATTTCGCTGGGGATTTAGGCAAGCAACAAAAAAGGAACAAGACCACGAAAAACGCGAAGCTGGTTTGGTACGAACCTCGATGGTCGTATGCGCCGAAGATGTGGCAATCGCTAAGGCGTATTCTGAATCTTGCCTCGCTTTTGCGGATTACGACTTTAACCATCGTTGTATCGGTCGCGATACTCGCAGGTTTCAGATGGGCGTTTCCTCTGATGGCGTTTCCGAATCTTTGGCCTTTGCTGTTTAAACTACCTGCCCTGTTTCTTTTGTTGATAGTTCAACTCGCGGTTCTGACTTACTTCCAACCGAGAGTTACGATCAGCAAGAGCAAGATCATCCTACAGCATGGCCAGTCTGCTTTTCTTATTGACCCCAAATCCGTAACCGCTACTTATTTGGCTTTCCACGGAGAAAACCGCTTTCGGTTGCGGATTTGCTACGTCAAAAAAAAGAAACGCAAATCGCGAACTATCGGAATCCCACCAGCGACAGACTTTGCAATACTGGCAACACTTTTGCCGATCGAACCTGTCGTGCACGATGCCAGAAATCGGTGAATCGGCTTGTAATTATCTTCGAAGCCCTACGGCTTCGCAGAGGTCCAGGGCCGCAAGTGGGCGGGTGCACGCGAAGACTTCGCCTGCGTCGCAGCCTGCTGCGGCTCCCGCTGCGACCGCCAAGCCTCGAACACGATCGAACACGTGGGATTTGGCCGGCGGAAATTGGGTAGCGTAGCAAGCGATACTCGCCAATTTCTTTTCGAGCGTCTTCGAGATGTCTACGGTAATCTGACTATCGAAGCCCACGATGGCCGCGGGCTCGAATTGCAACCGAAAGTACAACTGGCGTTCGATCGTGTGGACAGGCAGTCCGTCGAAAATGTCGTCCCATTTGGTGAGCCGGGAGTAGAACACAGCTGCATCGGTGATCTGCATTGCTTGAAAGTGGTCTGGCGATGCCATCGGCGTCTTGTTGCCAAAGCCGATGACCATTCTTGGTCGATAGCGTCGAAATTCTTTTGCAAGCGCTACGCGTTCGTCGAATCCATCCATCAATCGGCGATTGGTGAAGTCCAATATTTTGCGAACATGGACACCCAAGACGTTTGCGGCGGCCATAGCCTCGGCTCGTCGAACGTCAGGTGATGGGCTTAATGGCGTTGGCTCGCCATCCGTCAAATCGATAATGCCAACCCTGTACCCTTGTTCGACGAGGGATGCGATAGTACCACCACATGCGATTTCGACGTCATCTGGGTGGGCTCCGACAACAATCACATCCAGTCGTTCTACTCGTTCGATCATCGCGAAACTCCAAGTGGCTTAACCGCTTTCAACAAGAAGCTTGGATTGCAAGTCTCCATTCGCAAGTTGTCCATTTGATAGTTACCTCGTGAGATCTGAACCATCCAGAGCATGGGTTCGATTCCCATTTTGGACACCAAGAGTTGCTGCAAAGCGACCACGTAGTCCATGCTCATCATGTTGGCGATGAGGCAGCCACCGGGCTGCAATCTCGGCCAAGCGTGAGTAACCAGTTCTGTAACGGCTCTGCCTGTCCCACCGACGAAGATAGCTTCTGGATCGGGGAGCGATTCCCATGCTTTGGGCGCTTCGCCCAGTATAGGAACAAGATTGGTAACACCAAACTGCTTCGCGTTTTCCACCAGTAGATTATAGTCTTCGGCGTCCATCTCGATCGCGTAGACTTTGCCATTGCGAGCGATTTGGGCAGCTTCGATGGCCACGGAACCACTCCCTGCACCGATGTCCCAAACAATGGATGTGGAGCGAAGATTCATTTCGCCCAAGGCGATGGATCGGACTTCGTTGGGAGTCAGGAGTCCGCGCTTAGGCTTGCTTTGTCGGAACAGTTCGTCTGGATTTCCGAACAAGCGTCGATTGTCGGATTCCGATTGTTTGTCAGGCACACCGGCTTGCCGAACCAAGACCATGACGTTGAGGGGAGCGAAGCGTTGGTTGACGATGTCAGCCAGCGGGCTTCGCGTGACCCTTTCATCGGGTGATCCTAGATTTTCGCAAACATATACCGTGAAGTACGTGATACCTTTGGACAGCAACTCTTCTGCTAGTCTCGCCGGAGGTACTTCTTCGGAAGTGAACACGCCCACTTTTTCTGCGGAGCGAATACGTTCGACAACGCGTTCGAGCGGTTGCGATGCCAAATTGGTTAAATAGGCCTCGTCCCAACTCTCTTTGACTCGAGCGAATGCGAGTTGCATGCTGCTCACGTGTGGCAGGACATCAAAACGGTCTTTGCCAAGTCGATCGCAGAGAAACCTGGCGGTGCCGTAAAACAAAGGGTCACCACTGGCCAGAACAACCGTCGGAGCATCCGACTTGTCCAATGAATTTGCCAATCGATCCAGGTCTGAACCGATGATTTCCTGGCGGCCTGAGAAGTCCGGAAATTTTGCCAATAGGCTTTGGGTGCCAACGAGAACACTAGCTGCGCGAATGCAATCGCCCGCGTGTTTGGTCAGACCTTCTGCACCGTCGTCACCAACGCCGATGATCATGATTTTGGATGTATTTGCCATAAGAAAGTTATAACGCATCTTTTTCCTTGCACAAACGCCAAGTTCGTTGCCGGGTGCTTTTCAGGGAACCCGTCCCATTTCCTTCGGAATGGGTTATGATGATGAGCGCGGATAGACATGATTTACTCGAATTTCCTGCTTGGCCTTTGAGAGCTGACAACGCATGAAACTGCACTGCTTAGGAACGGCTGGATACCACCCCAGTGCAACGCGACACACCAGCTGCTACTTTATTCCAGAGGCCAGTCTGCTGTTGGATGCCGGTAGCGGCGTCTTTCGGCTGGAAAAGTTGATCGATCGAGAAGAGATGTCTATTCTCCTCAGCCATGCTCATTTGGATCACGTTTTCGGATTGACCTTCTTCTTGGACTTTGTCGCGACAACGCCTCTTCGCAAGATCCATGTGTATGGTGAGCGGACCAAGTTGGAAGCGATCCAGACGCATTTGTTCCATGAATTGATGTTTCCCGTTTTGCCGCCAATCAAATGGCATGCGATCGAAGATCTTGGATCGGAGTTTTCATTGAATGGTGCGACGTGTCGCTGGTTTCCGCTGGATCATCCGGGTGGAAGCGTTGGATATCGCATCGATTGGCCGGGCTTGTCGCTTGCCTATATTACCGACACTACCGCAACACCCCAATCGGCATACTGGCGTGAGATCCAAGGTGTCGACTGGCTAATACACGAATGTAACTTTTCAGATGAGTGGGTGGATTTAGCAATCAAAACGGGTCATAGTTGGACCAGTGCCGTTTTGGAAAGTGTGGCAAACGCAGGGATTCCGAGGCTGATCCTGGCACATATCAACCCGCTGGCTGGCGAATACGATCCCGTTGGGCTGGCCCAAGCAACCGCAAACATACCTCGCAATACGCCTAGTCAAATTGTGGTGGCGAGCGATTCCTTGGTGATTGATCTGTCAAGCCTTTGAAACATTTGGGCATCCCCATATACTTGAGCCCGAACAGCGTGGCTAAGTATGGATGGACTACACCCAAGGTTGCGAGGAAAAACAGCATGTTGAATCCCTACAGTTCTCTGAGTGATGACTTTTACGTCAATATGCACTTGCATACAGAGATGGATTTGCCAAATCAACGCGAGACTGTCTTGCATTTCTTCGAGCAAATGCAACGCAGATATCCGAAACTTCGGCACTTCTATCAACGCGAACGTGGCGAGTTCATTTTGGAAGAAGACAAAGAACACGGAGCCTATCGTTGGATAGCCGCCGAACCTCGCCGAATGTGCAGTGGCATCGTCAATCCCAATTCCTTGGAAGAAGCCATGTCGCAACATTGTGAGGTACTCGACGTGGTACCTCACACAATGTCGATCAGCAAACTCGATTGCGAGTCAATCGGGCTCATGTACGGGTTTGACTACGCCTGTCGAGGCAACCACAATCAGATTCTAGCGGACGCGATCGGCATGCCGATGGGATTTGAAGCGATGGCACAACGACCTGGTTCCCAACTCATGAGCTATGAGCCAGTCATTCAAATGTCATTGGACGATGTATTCCGAACGCATGCTCGCATCCATTTTGAAACACGGACGACTGTGTTTCAAGCCAAGTCGGGTGAGTACAGCGAGGATTTGCTCAGTGTGTACATTACCGTTCGCCGCTTTGATTCTCTCGGTCCAGACGAAGAGTTCAAAACAGAGGTGCTAAGATTGGAGCAATTGCTTCGCGAGCTAATGGACAACTACATTGTCGACAGCATTCTCAAGCCGCTGCAAAATTGCATCGCTGCTAGGTAGGACACGCAAGTTAGTGAACTGGATAGCAAATTCACTAGCTTGCGCGTCGTGCTAAGATTCGATAGTGCTAAGATTCACTAGCTTGCGCGTCGTGCTAACATTCGCTAGCTTGCGCGTCGACTGTGGGCATGGTTACGGCCTCTACAGTGTTTACTGTTAAACAGTCAAATCGTTTACTGTTAAACAGTCAAATCGTTTACTGTTTAACAGTCAAATCGTTTACTGTTAAACAGTCAAATCGAGCGAGCCGTTGTTGCGGGTCCAGCCCGCATTCGGCTTGCGTTCGGTTTGGGCGGGTTCGGTCGGTAGACGATTGCTATTCTGTTGCACAAAACGACTCGATGAATTTTCCCATCGAGATTGGTTGCCGCTACCGCCATCAGCTTGCGAGCTTGAGCTCCCCATGCCTGAACCTGCCGAATCCGTGCTTACCTCAACTTCAAATGCAGCAACCTTCATCCCTTGGTCTGCCAAACGGTCTTTTAGCGTCTGGACATTGTTTAAGAGAGCGTCACGTGCAATCGTATTTTCGACTTCAAGCTTGGCGAACACCTGCCCTCCTTCCATCCGTAGCGACATCTGCAGTGCTCCAAGCTCAGGCGGGTGCAATCGCAATCGCACTTGCCCTCCGCCGTTGGCCAATTGCTCGATCCCACGCAGCACGCGTTGGACCAATTTGCCCTCTTGGTAGGCGGAGATCTGTGTTCCTGAGTTGCTTCGACTTACTTCGCTACGACCTTGATCGGCACGCCCAGGGCTAGCGAAACTACCGGAAACCGTCGTGTTCGAAACGCCGGCTTGCGAACCACTCGCAGTTCCCGATGCATTCACGCCAACGATACTCTCGACGCTCGACTTCGAGCTCGATACCGTGGATGCCCCAGGGGTGTTGATCATAATGGGTTGTGCGATCACAGGAGTCGTTGTGGGTGGCACAGTTGTCGATGTCTGGAGACTCGATTCAGAGGACGTGTTTGTTGCGAAATCGGAATCGATCGGTGTCGGTGCTATCTTTGGCTGCAATTCCAACGACGACTCCGCGGCTATTTCGCGATCGTCGGTGTTGGTACCACCTTCGGAAGCGCGCTGTGCCAGTCGTTCAGCGCGTTTGTTGCGAGGTTGATCTGAAATTCCATCGGTACTGTCCGACTTGCTCACTTGATTATCGGATTGCCCTTCAGAGCCAAACTCCTTCAGTGAAATACCCGGCTTGGTATTGGATTCCTTCTGTTTTGATACTAATTGAAGACTGTCGCTTTCACTTTTGGTTTGAGCCCCTCTTCCATCGGAAGAATCTGCAGCCGCTCTGCCTTTCTGGACCGATTGCAAAGGATTCTTTTTGTCTGTCAAGCTTTTGACGTCGCCATCAGTCAACGGAGAACCCGATTCGGAGGTTGCAGCATCGGTCGTAGTCGCCGCCAAGTTATCCGCGTTGACAGGCGCGGCCAAATTCTCGTCTGCTGCTTTGGCAACCACACCGACATCAGCAGGGCCGGTCGCAGATTCCCTTGGGTCCGCTTGCCCATCGCCATTCCTATTGCGAATCGCTTTTATCCCTGATTTGTCCCCCTTATCTCCACTCGCGCTTTCTTTATCGACCTGAGGTGTTGCTTGCTGAATTTGCGGAGCGATGGCTTGCGCGGCGACAGCAGCTTGGCCCTGGGAAGAATTTGCTGCCTCATCAGGCTGGGTGGGCTCTTTGTTCGAATCGCTATCGACTTTTTTATTCGCATCCCCCTGGGAGTTGCCGTCATCGTCTCCATGGTTGGCTAGAGGGATTGCTGTGGCCTTTGGAATATCGGACGTGAATAGCCCAATGGTCAGAAGTTCTTCAAAGAACGATTGCTGACTAACATCTATGCCTGAGTTTTGTTTCTTCCGCGTTGGTGAAACGACTGAATCCGATAGCGAGACGCGATTGATTGAAGAGTCATTTGCCATCAGATCGTTCCTTGAAATGGAGGGCACGGCCAAACAAGCAAAGTGTTTGGGCAGCCCAAAGATTTGAAGTTCTTTGGGAGGGTGAGGCTCCCGCCGAACTGGCAACGTAACGGTTCGGCAGGAGCCTCACCCTCCCGAGTTATCGGCAGGTAGAGACTTTGCCTCACACCCCCGAATGAAGCTTACGGCTTTTTCGGTTTTAATGCGTTGTCCACTTCGCTGACAGTTTCCGCTTTTCGGATTTGCTGCAATACTTCTGAGAGCATGCTCGCGTCTTTCGCCTCGGTAAATTCGGCCAGTACTTTCTTTTGTTTATCGGGCGGAAAGCCTTGAAGGATCGAGACAACATCCGACAACTCCTTCTTTTCCAACATCAAAGTCAGTTGTTTTTTTGCTTCCAAGGGCTCCATGTTCTCAAGGATCTTCTGCATCTCCTTTAGATTGTCCACTTGACTGCCGGAGCGTATCTTCTCCAGCTTCACATCGAATTGCAGTCTGCGTTCATCGAAGTCTGCAATTTTCTTTTGCAGCTCGCGTTGTTGATCGAGAAGCTGACTTTGCTGCCGGTCGAGAGAGCGTTCGCGGCTGCTTAGCTGAAGTTCTGCACTGACCTTCGCATCTCGAATTTCTTCCAGCGTAGGGGTTGGAGTATTGCGAGCGCTGACCATCGCTTGCTTTAGTCGTTGGCCTTGGATATCGATGCCGTTCAATAGACCAATAACTTGTGCAATGGTTTGTCGATTGACCGTCCCTTTGAAAGCGGCCATTCCAATTATGCACACTTGAGCCAAAACGGTTGCTGCGCAGAACCACAAAAAAAGCCCGACGAGTTTTTTCATTGTGCACGGTCCCCGTTTGAGTTCACTGAAGGATCCACCGATTCGCGAATTGCTGTCATTGCGTGGCGTATACTCGACCATTCATCAAGCCGCTCTTGTTGCCTCGCCAATGCGTAAATATCGGCAGCTTGTGAGCGTTGGTCACGAAGTTTTTCTAAAGATTTGACCGCTTTTTGTGATTGGAGCAACGCGAATTGCCTGCGTTCCAATTCTTGGTTCAACTTGCCTTTGTGGTCTGCAATTTGGGCCGACTGAGCCGCCAATACCATTTGATAACGTTGTGCGTCGAGAATTTGATTGAGATTGATGGCTCCGAAACTGGATTGCTTTCGGGCTTCGTTCATTTGGAGGTTTACGTCGTCGATTTCCTGTTGCGCAGCATCGAGTTTTCCGATTGCCAAGTAGACATCCTGGACTGCTTTGGCGGCCATATCGCGATCTCGCTCGCGAAGCTTGAGAAGCGTTGCCAAACGGAATTTTGCCATGGTGCGTTATGCCGCTCTCGTACCTGGGATGCCGTTGGCGAACGCATTGCCGTTGTTGTTGGATGCTTGGGCCGGTATCGAGGCGGGAGCGTTGGCGATGGTCGCAAGTTTGGTCAATTCGTCTACGCTTCGCAACCAAGGTATCAACTCATGCTGCTCTTGAGCGAGAAGCGATTCGATCGTAGCTCGCAACTGAATGGCTCGATCGATCTGCGGACTGCTGCCTTTTTGGTAAGCACCGATATTGATCAAGTCTTCGTTTTCTTTGTAGACAGCCATCATACTGCGGATCGCTTCGGCTGAGAGTCTCATGTCTCTCGAGATCAATTGCGACTGCAGACGGCTAAGGCTTGGCAAAATGTCGATGGCTGGATAGCGACCTCGAGCGGCAATACTTCTCGACAAGTGAATGTGACCATCCAACAAGCCCCGTAACGCGTCGCTGATCGGTTCATTGGCATCGTCCCCTTCGACCAGAACGGTATAGAGGGCCGTAATGCTGCCTCGTTGGTTGATACCTGTACGTTCGACGAGTTGAGGCAACATGGCAAAGACGCTTGGTGGATAGCCTCGTGTGGTAGGAACCTCACCGGCAGCCAAACCAATCTCGCGCTGAGCCATGGCAAATCGAGTCACCGAATCCATTAGCAGCAGTACATTTTTCCCTTGATCTCGAAGCGATTCAGCGATGGCGGTGGCCGTTTTGGCTGCCAAGATACGTTTCGGGGCAGGCTGATCGCTTGTTGCAACGACGGTCACGCACTTCTTGCGTCCCTCCTCGCCTAAATCGCGATCTAAGAACTCACGCACTTCGCGACCTCGTTCCCCGATGAGAGCAATGACAACGCAATCGGTTTGTGTGCCGCGAGCCAACATGCCCAGGAGTGTACTCTTGCCAACGCCAGAACCCGCAAAGATCCCGACGCGCTGTCCAAAGCCAATGGTCAAAAACGAATCGATCGCGCGCACCTGTGTCGGCAATATTTTATCGATGGGAGGTCTAGTTAGGGCAGGTACGGGCGCTGCATCGCACGGCATCTTGATACCAAAGGGCAGTGGAGGCCCATCGTCCATCGGTGTTCCTGTTGCATCCAGCACACGCCCGATCAGTTCAGGGCAAACGTTGACCGATCGATAGGTTTGAAACAATTCGACCGTGTCTCCTTGCCCGACACCGTCAAAGTTATCCAGCGGAGCAAGAATCGTTCGGCCTGCGTCAAAGCCGATCACCTCGGCCTGCACAGGTTCTTGATTGCGTCGAACGATGCGAACGAGAGCGCCAACCGGCACCGGCAAGCCATCGACAACGACAGTCGTCCCGCGAATGCTTCTGACGCGACCATTGATTCCATAGGGAACGATGCGTTGCAAGCAGTGATTCCAGTGCTTGCTGCGTGGGATGCTGGGAAAGGAGTTCACCAAGCTTTGAATACGGTTGGGATCTACCATAACTACTGAAGCTCTTCCACTAACCTTTTGAGTTGCGTTTGTAGCGATCGATCGATGGTGGTATCTGGGGTTTGCAGAATCACACCGAACTTCCCGACCGCAACGTCCTCGACGACTTGGATCTCCACAGACGGTTGCATGTCTTCAATCAACTCAGAAAGGGCGGTGGATAGTCGGGCGGCATCTTCTGGGTGGATTCGAAGCAAGATATGACGCTGTCCTTGGATAAGCCTCACTGAATCTTCGATCCAAGAAATCAGAATGCTTGGATCGGACTCGATTTGCCGAGACAAGATCTTTTCGGAGATGCCAATGGCAAGGGTGATGGTTTCGTGTTGCCATTGTCGCAACCATTGTTGCGTTGCTGCTTCGAGGTCTTCGCAGAGTGCCTTGACGCTACTTCCTGCTTCCTGGACCTTTTTCTCAGCAATTTGACCCGCCATTTGCATCGCCAAACGTTCGACATGGCTTTCGCCAAGCCGCGTTCCTTCTTCTTTTGCCAAAGCTTGAATGCGAGTGCATTCGATTTGACTTTCACGCAGCAGCTGTTGTGCTTGCTCTCGTACAGTGTCGATGTACTGTTTAGCCCTGGATGCGACGTCCTCCCAATTGAACACCTCGGTCTGAGCCGTATTGGTCCCCAAAGTGAACGCGTTGGATTTGATTACGCTGGCCATGGCTGATTGTGACTAGTGAACAATGGAATTGGATTTGTATCGTTATGCGGCAGCGGTAAAGGAGACAGCGGTAAAGGAGACACTGGCGGTCGCACCGATCTCCCCACTTTCCAGCATGCGTAAAGCGGTATTCGCGAGTTCCTTTTGCGCCGCATCGACCTCTCGCAATTGAATCGGACTTAATGTGCTAAGTCGCGCTCGAAGACGCTTTACGTCCTTGGATGGAATCAGTTTTTCAACTCGCTTGATAAATGGTTGGGATGCACCACTAATCGCCAGAAGAACGGTCTGTGGTTCGCAAGCATGCAGTACTGCCACAAAGTCCTTGTCTGAGAACTGCAGCAAATCCTGCAGCACAGGTATTGCTGGCGTCTTTTCATCTATATCTTCCGCAGGCTCGGGCGCAGTTCGTTGTTTGCGACTAGCTCCTGCTGCTGCGATGGGGCGGAAGGGTAGCACCATCGATGAATCGAAGATGTCGTCGACTAGGTCATTTGAGGAAATAGCTTGCACAGCTGTTGGCGTCGCGGAACCGACGAAGGCAGTATCGGTTGCGACAGGAGTTGGTGGAGCTGAGTTGCTCTGTTCGGTCGCTGAATTGCCAACCATGCTCCAGCCTAATTTGGCTCCCAATACTGGGTTCGATTGCGAGATGGCTCGTGTCCAGCTGTCTTGCTGGCCAGCAGGCAAACTGGCCACTATGGCTTGCAGTTTGTTAATCCCCTCAGCGCTTGCCTTCTTCGGCGATTGATACAATCCAATCTTGCGTTCCAGTTCCAGCTGGATATCTTGCAAAAAATCGGGGTCGGCCAGGTGCAAATTTGGGAGGGCAGCCAGAGTTGCAGCTGCGACTTGCATGGGTAACGCTTGTGAAATTGCAGTCGCCCGCTCGACAGAAACTTGGTTGAAAACGGTAGCAATCACGATTGGCCGCTCGCCCTGGAGGATTTCAGCCAAGGCTTCGGCGGGCATATGTCTCCAACTGCCGGCTTCCTCGAATGGATTTTTCTGATCCTGGTCCTCCCGCAAATTCTGCTGCTGGATGGCCTCCCGGCTGAGCTCGACCTGGTCGTTCATAGCTAAATTTGGTGACGCCAATAGGGCTGCGGCAGGTGAAAGCAATTCCCTGCCGGAAGGACGTGGCGGGGAGGAGCGAAGGCCTGCCGTCTTAAGGAGTCCCTGCATGGATTGGAACGCAGCAGCCCGTTCTTGGGGTGTTACGGTTCCCATCTGGACCATGGCCTGCCGAACGAGTTTGCTTTGCGCGGGGGGCAATTGGCTCAACAGACCGCGAGAAGTCGCTGCGTCTAAGCTTTGGAGCACGATAGCAACGTGCCGAATTCGCTGATCGGATGCACTGGACATAGGTTTGGTGGATTGGGCTGATACGGCAAAACAGGTACCCAACTTTGACTTGTACGAAGTCGCCGTAATTGCGTCCAGCCCGGAATTTCCTCGCATTAGGGGTTTCGAAGCGGTATTCCTGGGCCGTATGCTATCCCTCGGACCCATTGTTCTCTCAAAATTGTCTGTCTTACCCCAGTTATCATGTCGAAGCACTCCAAGATCAGCGTCACCGAAGCCGAATTTGAAAAATTCCCCTTTATCTACAGGTCGCCACTCAAATTTGGCGGACGAGTCGTCAAGGATGTGACGGTTTTCCGTACGACTGTCACGATTGAGGACAAGAGCAAAAAGAAGACCGCTTTCGGCATGGGTGAAATGACCATGGGGACAGCTTGGGCATGGCCGAGCAAAACGCTAACACCTGAGCAAGTCTTGCGAATCGTGGTTGGGCTAGCGGAAAAGATCGCGCAAGCGGCTACCAGCCTCGATCCTGCCGGGCACCCGATTGCCTTGGCGACCCAATTGAAGATCATCGCCAAGCAGCAAGCCGTCGATCTGGCCACAGCGATGAAGCTGACAGAACCGATCCCGGATTTGGCCGTCGCATTGGCGATGTCTAGCACCGACATCGCATTGCACGACGCATTCGGTAGATTGCACAACACCAACAGTTTCAATCTGTTAACGCCGGAAATCATCGGTTCCGACCTATCGCCTTGGTTGGGGGAGGATTTCGTTGGCAAGCACTTCAGCGATGCAATCCTGCCAAAAGCCTCATCGACTTTGAATTTGTACCACTTGGTTGGATCGCTTGACCCGCTTTCCGCTGCCGATTTGAATCGCAAGGTGGGAGACGGGCTGCCTGAAACCTTAGAGGAGTGGATCAACAAGCAACAGCTTTCTCACCTCAAAGTCAAGATAACCGGCCAGGATCTCGACGCGGACGTCGGCCGTGTCTTCGAAATCGATCGCATCGCGATGCGATGTGCGCCAACTCGCGATTGGTCCTATTCCATCGACTTTAACGAAGCTTGCGAAAACGAAGATTATGTTATTGACTTCCTAGAGCGATTGGACCGGTTGTCCAAGGACTCAACGCAAAAGTTGCACTACATTGAACAGCCAATGCAACGCGATCTTCGAGCTCGCAAAGAAGTCACAATGCACCGTGTCAGCAGACTCAAACCGGTCGTCATCGATGAATCATTGACGGACTTGGATTCGCTCGTGTTTGCCAAACAACAAGGCTATTCTGGCATCGCCATTAAGGCTTGTAAAGGGATTAGCGATTCGTTGCTGTTCTCTGCCGCGGCCAAGCACTACGGTATGAAGATCTACGTCCAGGATCTAACCTGCGTTGGAGCTTCCTTTTTGACTTCGGCTGCGTTGGCTTCAAGAATCTCTGGGGTGACGGCAGTAGAAGGCAATGGTCGCCAGTATTGTCCCGCAGGCAACAAAGATTGGGAATCACTTTATCGCCCAATGTTCCAAATTCTTGGTGGCGTGGTTCCAACAGAATTGCTAGAAGGAAAAGGCATAGGCTTCGCTTGGCCTAGAAACATGCTCTCGAAAAAGTACGCCAGCCTAGCAACATAAAGTTGCCGTCGTACTTCGCGTAATCGTCCTAGTCAAAGTTACTGCCTACGGTTTGACAACTCGAATTTGGATGGGCAACGTTGCTGGATTGCCGTCCACTTTCGCCCGAAGATGGAACATTCGAGTTTGGGGGTCAACCCATGGTGCGGCAGTCAGGAAGACTTCTCGAACCGACTGGCCGGCTGGAATCAGCAAGCCGCTTAGGCCAATATTGTCCACATAACAACCGTGCGGCAAATTCCGTCCGCTATCGTCGCCGCCAAAAGAAATATCTCCTTTGTTCTCACCTCGCTCAATCACAAGGTTCGCGGAAATAGTTTGTCCTGGGCGAATGACTAATTCCGATAGAAACGGAGCTTCTCTCCCTTGATCTTTCGCAACCACCTTGATCTGCATTGTTGGCTTGTCGCTCACTTTTACCAACAAGGATAGTTTCTGCTCGTCCGAAATCTTTCGGTTTCCCACCATCGTGTGGCTCGTAATTTGGATCGTAAACTCTTTCATCGTCCCCGCCAATTCTGCTGGCAAATGCATTAAACCAATCGCCCGCGCCTGTCCGGCTTGAATCGAGAGAGGTTGCGACAATCGAACTCCCTCTGGAACGCCTTCGATGTTGATTTGGATGTCGCCTTCGCAGCCATCAAAGCGGTTTGCCGCGATATCAAACTCTGCCCCTACTCCCGGGCGAAGCGTTACTTCTTTTTGTTCCACCCGCAATTGATATCTTGGCATTGGACGTCGTAGCGTAAGCTTATACTTGTAGTTATCGCCCGATTGTCCTCGCGAATCGCGGACTCGGATGAAATACCTCCCATCCGATTTGGGGGTAAATGTGACGAGACTATCTTTGCCTGATTGGCGAGACGCTTCGTCATCGTTGGTATAGAAAATCGGAAAAACCGGTAAACCGTTGGGAATAGCTGGCTCGCCATCCGTCAACTCGCGCACAATCCAAGCTGGCTCGTTGAGGGCGTGGGTTGTTGCCGTCGTGTCAAAAAAAGTGAATCGCGCACCCACACCTGGATAAACCTTAAACCCAGAGTCAGGACCGCGTGGGTACAGCCAAAGCTTTACCACCTCACCGCCAGCATAAAGCAGTTCGTTCAGCTCCATGTCTTCCCAGCGATGCAAGCGGAAGTCATCTGGGTTCGTTGAGTCCTTGCCTCGGAAAGTGAAATACGTTTCGCGTATCGCTTGAAGCCGCGTTCGAACAATGGGTTCCCCTTTTTGATCCAGCACATCGAGAACGCTATCGAGTGGCGAGCCATTGCGGCTTGCATCGATTTGGATCACCCACGGCTCGCTAGCTTTGGCGTCAAATGAGTACCAATCGCCAGCAGAATCGCCAGACATATCTTCTAAGCTAAGAACAGAAGTGATTTCACACGGGCCCGAAATAGGTTGAGGGGTTGCAACGGAGTGTCGCCCTGTGGCCTCCTCAAGCTTCTCGATCGATTGGTTTGGAACATCAATCATTGCAAGGTTACTTGACGACAGGCTCTCGGCAACTTTGGGCCGGTTCGTAACCAACAGCCCTTTTAGGTCCAGTTGGGTGAGTTTGCCGCTTAAGGTGCTGATCATCAGATGCGACTGGTCCGCATTCCATATAAGCCCCGAGGGGACCTCGTCAATTTCACCTGCAACGCCAATCAGGGAACCGTTTTCCGCATCCCAAATCTTGACTGATTTATCCTCTCCAGCCGTCGCAAGTAACTTTCCATCCGAGTTCAAATTTAGCTGAGTCACCGACCCTTCGTGTGCAAAGATCGAATACAACATTGGGCTGACAGATGGAGTTTTCGTGGAGAGGATTTTCCAAATGCGAATGCGTTTATCAGCACCCGCTGCGAGAACTCGATTTCGAAGGGAATCAAACCGAACTACATATTGTTCCGCTTCGCATTGCCCCAGTGTGTCGAGTCGTTCCCCTGTGTCGACTCTCCAAATCTTGATCGTTTCGTCAGCGCTGGCCGATGCTAGAATTTGCCCTGTCGCATCGAAATCGAGATCATAAACAGCTCCATTGTGACCCGTCAATTTTCGTAACAGACGGCCATCTTCCATGCTCCAAAGCATGATTACTTTGTCGTAGCCTGCGGTGGCTAAAACTTCCGCATTGGGACTCAGCACTGCAGCATAAAGAGTGTCTAGATGGCCCTCAACTGTTCTTAACCATTTCGACTTTGCAATCCCAACACCATTTTCGAGAACCGTTGCTTGCCCCCCAATGCCAGGTAATCCCGATGCGACAACGGTAAAGCGGCGGTCCTGCGTCGTTCTTATTTGGCTGACTTTACCGACAATGTCAAATGGGAGCTGCTCACTCCACTGCCCTTGCTTGTAATAAACGGAATTAAATCGTCCAACCAAAAGCGATTCACCGTGCGCACTACCAATTGCGGTGATGGGGGCAGAGCCGGTAAACGCCGATGGCACATTGATCTGGCTCAGCCTTGATTTTAGGCTTTGGTGTTCGTCGCTTCCTTTCGCCCCCTGTTCAATCCACTTTTGGATCAAAGCAATTTCAACAGCAGTCGGTTGCGGCGACTCCGAAGGTGGCATCTTCGGTTCATGAGTACCGATAAGCACCTTTGTCAGCAAGGGTGATGCCGAGTCCTTGGCATCGAGGAGGGAACCTTTGGGGCCTCCTTTTCGTATTTGAGCAAGCGACTGCAATTGCACTTCGGACTCATTATCCTTGTCGTTGTGGCATCCAACACAGTATTTGGTAAAAAGGGGTTTGATCTCGCTTTGATAGTCGACATCCTTCGCCATAGCCAAGTTAGTAACGACTAGAAGGAGAACCGGCATTACAGCGGCCTGCAGCTTGATTACGGGAATCAAGGAGAGGTTGATTCTTGTGCTCATGATGATGTTTTTACCAGACAGAGGTTTCGTCCGAAATTTGCAAGAACCTACCGACCCCTGCCGCAGATATCCTAACATGCAACATGGACTTGGTACAAAGGGTGAGACGGGCTAAATCTTGGTCTTCAGCGCAACAAAAAACCGCGAGTTGTTACTCGCGGTTTTCGTTTTTATTGCTTCTTTCTTGGCAGGCTCGTTACTGTGCTCCGCCGCCGCCGAAACCGCCGCCACCTCCACCACCCTGTGCGCCGCCGCCACCCGCGCCGCCACCGCCTTGTCCGGTTGCGGTTTGGCCCGTAAACGTATTGAACGTATCCACAGCGATAATGTCGCTGAAGTTCGGAGAGGGGGCCACGGTCACGTATCTTCTGTCACCCGAGATGACAGCTGTCGTAAACATTTGCGTACCTTGACGAATGAAGGTCAGAATCGGCCTGTAACCAACAACATTGCGTCCGATAAATGGACCGACTCCGCCTTGACCATTTCCACCAACACCATTTGGTCCACCGTAAAGTGATCGCAACAAGTTTTGGTAGGACGAGCTTGAACCGCTTGAGGATGTTGGAGCCATTTGGGCAAGCACAGCACCCGTTTCACTCATTCGCTTTTGCACTTGAGCAAGTTGCGCTTCGACAATCGGTTCCTTGCGGTGCCCATTTTTTACTTCCGTTACCAAAACAGCATCTTGCTGCAGAGGAATGATGTGTTGAGTAATCTTTTGGTCTGGTGTGCCGAAATCTGTCGCCAAATTGACAGTCACTTTACCTCCCGAGACTTCTCCCCACACCTTACGAATAAGAATTCGATACTGCCCAGAATATCCGCTCGCACAAACATACATTTCGGAAAAACCATCTTTGCTTGGTTTGTCCAGCGAAGATCCATCCATCAAGTGCAATCCGCCACCAAGTGTACGAGGATTGTTCTTGTCGCATACAGAGCCGGTCGGTTCCTCTACGGAAACATCGATGTCCGCGTCTCCAGTCCAAACCACTCGGACCATTAGGTCCCGCAATTGTGCTTGGTTCAATTCTTGCTCAAAGGCGGCCATTTTGGTGGTTTCCTTGGCATTCTTGAGCCGGGTGTAGGCGGCTTCGGCAGCAATGAGTGCTTTCTGAATCATCGGCACATGATCGTCTGTCCAAGCTTGGCTAAGAATTCCTGTGCTAGCCCAGCGAATGCCATCTTGGTCTTGGATGTCCAAGCTGATTTCTAGGCCAAGCTCAAGAGGCTCTTTCAACATTGGATTCGAACGGTGTGCGTCGTGGAAGACACTTAGCGCATCCTTCTTCATTCCTTGACCAGACAAGTACTTGCCAATTTTGATCGCGGCATCGACGTCAGCGCCGAAGTCAATACTGGACAAAAGTACGCGTCGGATTTCCGATCCAGGATACTCACAACCCTCCATCGCTGTACTCAATGCTTGATACATCCAAGCAGCCGGCAGCGTCTTTCTCATTGCATCCCCGATGGTATCAATCACGTCTTGAAAGTGCTTTCGAACTTCTTGGTCTTGATTGGACATCGACGCACGCTTGGCGAGCATCATTTTGTTGACCACCCAACTCTTGAGTGCGGCTTCAGCTACGAGGCGTTCTCCGCCTTCGCTCGCAACCAATTCTTCGACAAGCTGCGAGGCAGACTTTTCAACGGACTTCGATGGTTGGCCCTTTGACGGTTGGTCGTCAACTTTCATCATGCCGCCCATGCCTCCGCCCATACCTCCCATGCCGCCTCCCATGCCGCCTCCCATGCCGCCTCCCATGCCGCCGCCCATGCCACCTCCCATGCCACCCATGCCGCCGCCCATACCACCCATCATGCCGCCGCCGCCCATCGAGCTGACAGGAACGACCAGGTCACCGACAGGGTACACGCGTACCACATTCGCCGAGGTCTTCTTGCTCGTGATTCGCATCACTTCGTCCTCGATAACATAGGTCAGTTGCAACGGTTCCAAGATCAGCTTCAAGGCAGAACGGAACGAAACAGTCGGAAGCTCCAACGTGATAGGCTCTTCGGGTGTGATGTTCTCCGCCTCAAGCGCTTTGTCGTCGATCACGATCGGAATGCCGTATTGATCCCTGAAGATTTTCATGACGCCTGACAATGGAGTCGCATTGAAAGAAACATCACCCTTCTCATTGAGTGCGCGATAGATCTTTCGCTCGGACTCTTTGCCGCCAGACAAATCGATCGAACCGTATCGCTCCAATCGACGAGCACTCAACGCCTGCCAAACATCAGCCGGTGGATACACGATGGGTGGATTATCCACGAATGGAACCAACGCTTGCTCGTTCAAGTACAACGAATCCACAAACGCCCGACTTCGCTTTTTGACAACATCCATAATCAATTGCTCATTGGATGCCATCGCGGATTCAATGTTCGTAACGCGATCGATCACCGTATCACGGTCGATAGCTGTAATTTGTGGAGCAATCTCGTTGTTGGCTTGCGTAAACATTTGCTGAGCCATCAGCGAATTGTAACGCTCCACTAGTTGCTGTACCGTTGCGTTACGCCGTTCGGTCTCTGCGAGCAAACGCCTCGAAGCGGATTGACTCGACTGGACGGCCTCCGTTCGCGAAATGCGTTCACGCTGATTCGCTTCCGCCCGAGCCGCAGCTTGGATCGCGGTAGAAATTTGGGCTTCCAAACGAGCGCGACCGGCGGCGTCCAACTCGGACGAACGTCGGATCTGATCTTGCAAACCCTTGAGCGAAATCTTGGCACTCGTAGGATCCTTCGAATTGCGAGCCAGAGAGAGTTCGCTTTTCACTTGCGACTCCAATTGCTGGGCAATCACTCGACGCATTCCTTCGTCTTCCGCCAGAAGTTCGTTCGCTGCAGATAGTTCACCGAACGGGTCGCTTGCCTGTGAAAAAGGAGAAGGAGCCCTCGGTAAGTCCAAGCCCGACCCCGTAGCTGGTTGAGCCGGAGTCGCAGGAACCGAATCGTCGCTGAACGGATTGGTCGTTGCAGGCATATCGTCCTCTTGGGCCGGAGTTGCGTCGCCCTTTGGAGGATCGGCAAAAGGATCTTCAGGAACCTGGAACGAGATAAACTTCACAATTTTCGGCGAAGCACTCTCCGTCTTTACCGGCTTGGCTGGTTTCTTTGTTTCCTCAGCTGCTGCCAAGACAGTTTGGGCTGCTAGATTATTTGGAGAACGTTTGATCGCTTCTTTTGCAATATTGATGGCAGCATCTGTGTCACCCGAGTTCAACGCGAATCGCGCATCTTTCACCAATTGATCGGATGAACTTGCCAGCACTGCACCTAGCTCCTGCAACGCTGCCGAGCCAGCTGTGGGCATCATCAAGCCAGCATTGGGTGTCGATTTCGTTACGACTTGGGCAAGAAACGCAAAGTCAGGGTTCGAAGGCTCACTCTTGAGTTCCCATCGCATCGAACTCGACTTACCGCCCACGATGCCGTCCAGTTGCAAGCTACCTGCAACCGCGTCTTCCTTAAGACTTCCAACCACGATCGAGTCGCGGTCTAGTCGCAATGGCGGCAATTGGGTTGGCAAAAATGTTGCAACCCCCTTCGGCCAAGTCGACTTGGTAGGCCAGAAAACAGGCTCTAACGCAACCTTAGCCAACGCATCTCCAATTTGCTGACAGGTTGCATCGGTGATTCCTTGACGAACAAAAATCTTGCCGCCGGTATGATTGCAAATGGTCGAGAGCAACTCGCAGTCCGTTTTAGGCCCGATCGCCATTGAGCTAACGCTGGTCCGAGTCTCACGCATTTCGTTGATCAACGACTCAAACTCACGAGTATTCAACAGGTTACAGAGATGCATCCCGTCGCCAAGATAAATAATACTGCCGTCTTGCTGCTTTCCAAATTCCTTGACAGCTGCTCGCAACGCGGCCGCCAAATCTGTCGTTCCAAGCGGAATCCGCATTTCTAGTTTTTTGAACCCAGCCGCAATGGACTCCGCATTCGGAGCAGAGGCCGCCGACAATAGTGTCGGCTCAACATCACATGCAAACAAACTAACCATGGAGGTCGAAGGCAACGCCTCAACGATGGACTTTGCAATCTCAATGGAATCGGTTCGGAAGTCACCATTCTGAGAGGCTGACGTATCCACAATCAAGCAAACTCGCGGCAAACTCTTTGCCGCCAATTCCTGCGTGGGCAATAAACTCAATGCGAATAGCGTCTTTCCATCATCCTGGTAAGTAACCAGGCGATTGTTGATCGCTTCCGCAGAAAAGCCCGGGAGGCCGGTTCCAACGACCAGTCCCAGTCCAAAAACGGACGACAAAGTTGCCCTGAAAAGCCGCTTTGGAATAGCTGAAATAGTACGACTCGACATGGTGATTCGCTCCGATTTGGCTCGAATGGAGTTGTGGACGAAAGACATAAATCTACCGGCTACGAAATTGGACAATGGAAACTGAACGACTTTTCAAGATCCTCTGATCCCGAACGTACCCCTAATCGTATTTCTGATCCAAGCGAAACGCCATTAAAAAACAGACCAAATCAACGATTATGAATGTTCCCGGGTGCTCCCGAGCCAGCTGAACCACACTTACAGCAAATCCCGATCCAAAAACAGGGATTTTTCTGTTTACGGCTAGCTGAATAGCATTTGCTGCTAAATAGCCACCTTAACTGTGCTCTTCTTGAATCGGTTTTGCCCTTCGCCGCCGGAGGCCGTGCAAGATGCAACACAAAAAAGTTAGAATGTGCAAAATCGAACACTCGGCCAATTGCCTTGGTCGGAACAAACCGCAAAACAAGAAAATCCGTCAAAATCTCCCGATCCGCTAAATTCTACCAAAGCGAACTTCCGATGACGACGAAAGGTACTTTCGTAAAGATTCGAATTCACTGGGGTTTTCGGTATGCTTCATAAAACCAATCGCAAAACGGAATTGGCTTGGGCATTGGCTTTGATCGCAACGCTAAGTGTTTCCAGCCTCTCCCAGGCCCAGGAGGATTCTCCTAATCCTTCCAATTCAAAGCCTCAGCAAGGCGTTTTTGACAAGATTTTTGGGAGTTCGACGACAACGCCCAAAAACAAACCAAAAGTTCCCGCCACGCTAACGTCCGGAAAACCAAACCGATCGGGGTTCTTGGTCCCTCTCAAGTCGTTTTCACGAGTCTTTCGAGGTGCTGAACCGGAAGAGGTCGAAGAATTCGTAGACGAAGCACCACCGCGTCTGACACAGCCCCGAATCCCTCGTGAACCGTTCAAGAATTTGCCTCGCGTTCAAGAGCGACGCGAACGGGAGCGGGAGCGGGATACTGTCGATCTTCGAGTCGAGCAAATTGCCCCTGAGCAAATGACCACTCCTGCACCGATCGTGAAAGCAGACAAAATTGGAAACGAAAGCCTTGCTCAATCCAAAACGAATTCCAAGCCAGTCGTTGCAGGCAACTCAAAAACCGCAACGCCAGACATCGTGATCGAATCCAACTCAACTTCGCGAAGGACCGCGATGGATTTGGATGCCTCACTTAAAATAACAGAGATTTCCAAACCCCTCATCGAGGATAAAAAGAACGCTTATCCTACTTCTGGCACCAAGCAGGCCGCAATGAATCAAACTGGGCGATGGGCCGAATCTAAAAACTTGGTTGACTTAGGACAGCAGAATGAAAAGCCAGTTGCAGATCTACTCTCTACGGTTAGCGAAACAAAACGAGAGCAAGACAACTCCTCCAAAAAACAAGCAGATGCACCCAAAGCAACTCACTCAGCAAACAGCTATGTAGCCAAACAAGCCCCGACAGAAAAACCTGTCACGTTGAATTCCGTGCCCAAGTCCTCCACACAGTCCACTGTTTCCGCCATCCATCGCGAAATGGCGGTCCCGGGTGTTCGAGTAACGGTAAACGGACCTAGTTCGATCTTGGTTAACGAAGAAGGTTTGTATGAAGTCATTGCAAAAAACGAAGGTGCAGAAAGCCTAAACGGCCTGATCGTGCAGATCGTCGTTCCTCCTCAAGTGGGCGTCGGAAATGTAGCTGTGACCGATGGTGTTGCTCATCCTGATAACAGCCCAGAAGGCAACGCCATCGTATGGGAAATCGGACAAATTCCGCCAGGCGCCACCAAGTCTGCAGCCCTGAAGCTGAAAACCCCGGTGGCCGAGCACTTCGCGTTGGGAGTCGAATGGACTATGCTTCCGCAAAACGCGGAAATGAAAATCGAAGTTCAACAGCCGCAATTGGCTATTGCCCTCGAGGGACCATCGGAGGTCATTTTCGGTAAACCTCAGCTGTATCGCATTCGCGTTCGCAACACAGGAAACGCAGATGTGCGAGCTGTGTCGGTCGCGATGACCGCAGAACCATATGGAAGCAATCAGTCCGATGTCGGTGACATCGCAGCTGGCAGTGAACGCGTGGTAGAAGTGGAACTCACCTTCCAGCAGTCAGGAACTCTACCCATCGTCGCAACCGCTTCGAGTTCCGTATCGAAGGTGGATGCGAGAAGTGCAATCGACGTTCAGGTCCGACAATCGGAACTGGTCGCTACGATGTACGGTCCTACCGAATTCTACCAAGGTAGCGTTATCGACTACGAACTCGAACTTATCAACCATGGTTCGATCGCTGCGGTAGGAACCAACTGCGTACTCAACCTACCAGCTGGCGCCGAAGTCGTCTCCATGCCTCCAGGTGCCACACGAGCAGGTGATAACATCAAATGGGAAGTTAAGAAACTCGATCCCCAAGAGAAACTCGTTTTCCCTCTGAAGGTCTCACTGACGAAAATAGGCGAAAACCAACTTAGCTTCGCCGCAGATTGCAGCTCCTCAAGCGATGCCAAAGCAGAACTAAAAACCAGTATCGACTCGATCGCCGACCTACATCTCACCGTCGTCGACCCGACAGCTCCCGCTCCAGTTGGCCAACCGGTTGTCTACGAAGTCGTTATCGCCAATCGAGGAAAGAAACCAGCCACCAATGTGGACGTTATCACCCAGTTCTCGGAAGGCATCGAACCGATTCGGTTGGAAGGGCAAACCGGGCGCATCGTTCCAGGCCAAGCCATCTTCAACTCGATTCCCACGATTGGTGCCAACGAAAAACTGGTCTTGAAAATCCATGCGGAAGCCTCCAAAGCAGGCGTTCACCGTTTCCGTGTTGAGGTAAAGAGCAAAGGAAGCGACACCGATCTCCTCGAAGAAGAATCGACCCGATACCTGGCAACAAGTGTCAAAGGTGATCGTCGCTAGTGAACCCATCCAAGGTAAAACGTGAACAGGTAAAATCCCTCTTGGATTTACCTAACGTCGGACCCGCCACAGCAGGCGATCTAAAACTGCTCGGGATATCCAAGCCAGAACAACTCGCCGGCCAAGATGCGTTCGCAATGCATGAAAGGCTCTGCGCATTAACCAAAGTGAAACACGACCCATGTGTGATCGATGTTTTTCTTTCGCTGGTCCATTTCGCAAATGGCGGTGAACCAAAGCCTTGGTGGGACTTTACCGAGCTACGCAAGCGTACTCTCGCGGATTAGCCTTTTGATTACCTGTGGACAACAACCGCTTCGGCAAGGACAATTTCTCAGAGTGTAACGTTCTCTGTTCGAGCTTCTCCCGCTAGGATTATCCAAAAATGCCTCGAGTTATTGTCCATGCATTTTGTCTTTTTCTCCTTTTCTCGGGAATGGTATCAGGCCAATCGCCAGCCCCGATTCGAGCCTTGATCATCGATGGCCAAAACAATCATAGCGCGTGGCCGAAAACCACCATGATGATCAAGAAGTATCTCGAAGATACCAAACGATACACGGTTGACATTGCCCGCACCAAGTACACAACGCAAGGTGACGAGCTGCTCAAGCTGTATCCTCTCAACGACGGCATCCAGCGAGAATCCAAAAAGAATGCCGTTCCCGACCCTGACTTCAAACCGGATTTCTCAAAATACAATGTCGTGATCAACAATTTCGGACACGGTGCAGCCCCGTGGCCAGCAGAGACCAACGCAGCCTTTGTCAAGTTCGTGTCCGAAGGTGGCGGGCTCGTGATCCTTCACGCAGCCGACAACAGTTTCGGTGACTGGGACGAATACAACAAAATGATAGGACTAGGCGGCTGGGGAAATCGCAATGAAAAGAGCGGTCCCTATGTCTACTTAGACGCAGAAGAGAAGCTAGTTGTGGATCCAACCCCAGGCAATGGCGGCAGTCACGGCTCCCAACATGAATTCTCGCTGATCGTTCGCGACTCAGAACACCCAATCACCAAAGGACTACCCAAGAATTGGCTCCATACCAAGGATGAACTCTATGATCGCCTTCGCGGACCAGCGCAAAATATGAAAGTATTAGCAACCTCTTTCTCATCCAAAGCACAGGGTGGCACGGATAGGCATGAGCCGATGATCATGACGATCGACTACGGCAAAGGCCGCGTCTTTCATACACCGATGGGACACGCTGACTATTCCATGGAATGCGTCGGATTCATCACCATCTTGAAGCGTGGCACAGACTGGGCTGCGACCGGCTCCGTGGTCGACGCGACCATCCCGAGTGATTTCCCTACGGCCGACAAATCCTCACAACGGAAATTTGACTGAGACGACATGGATTTCCAACCCACAGCAATTAAGCTCACCGAAAATCGCTCCGTTGAAATCACTTGGAGCGATGGCGAAACTCTAAATTATCCGTTTGGAGTCCTAAGAAATGCATGCCCCTGTGCGACTTGCCGAGAAAAAAAGAGAGCGGAAGAGTCCAAACCCAAAGGGCTGTTGCAAGTCCTTTCCGCAGCGGAAACGGTCCCGTTGGCGGTTACTCAAATGCGGCCGGTTGGAAATTATGCGTACAACATCAATTTTTCCGATGGTCATAGCTCAGGACTGTTTACAATGGATCTGCTGAGGGAAATCGGCAAGCCTGTTCCGTCCTGATACTTTAGGTTCTAGATGCGGCCTGTAGTCAACACTTTTGATCGTCACGAACACCCAATGTTGACCCAGGACTGCGAAGACCTTCTTTTGGTCGGCTGGAAAGAATGGATCGCATTGCCTGAATTCGGCGTGGATCGACTTCACGCCAAATTCGATTCCGGTGCGACCATGTCTTCCCTGCATGCGGAGCGAATCGAAGAGTTCAAAAGAGGCGCGAATACTTGGGTGCGATTCTTCGTCATCGGCGACCATGATCGCGAAGAAACCCCTTACCACTGCAATGCGAAATTGATCGAGTACCGCAACATTCGCTCTTCCAATGGTTCGATCGAATCCCGCCCGGTCATTGAAACCACTCTCTACATCGCGGGCTTCCAATGGTCCATCGAAGTGACCCTTAGCAATCGAGAAACCCTCGAGTGTCGCATGCTCATCGGCCGCTCAGCTCTCGCCGGACGATGTCTCGTCGATTGCGGCCGATCCGATATCTTGTCTAAGTAACTTCGGCAGCCGCAAAGTAGTACCGTGAATGGGAACCCTATGCGTGCGTTTTGAAGTTGCGCAAATTCCATCGCACGGAATGACATTCGCAATTGCGAAGCTCAATCTGCGCGATTGAATCGCGAATGCGATGGCAGTTTTCAGCCTGGGGTAAGTTCGCATCGCGAACGCAACCCCAGGTCAAGTAGCCCCGTGCGTTGAGAGCTCTGAAGGAGCTGCATTGGCCACGAATCGATTGCCCCACCAATCGCAATGTCGATTCGCATTTTCCTCTCAAGCAATTGTGGGAATGCCGTCGCGTTGCGACTCGCTCACAACCTACGCATTGTTCACCACGGATTTCATCCGTGGCTATCAAATGCCACTGCTCCGCAGTTTAAGCCAGTGCGATGGAATTAGGCCTAAAAGGCATAAGCATCTTTAGTCGTGGCTGATAAGCCACGGTTTGGAGACCAATCGATAGACGAGCCCAGAAGGGCCCGAAGGGGCGACACATTCTCCCGATGGAACCGGCGCTACTTTCGCCGTGGCTTGCTATTCAACCAAAACAATTCGCTTGATCTGGCGATTTGTTCGTTCCCTTCCAAGATCGATATTTTGCGTTGACCTGTAAACCGATCGGCAGTTCCGAATAGGGTCATTCGAATTTGAAATTCCGAATCGATCTCGTTTACAAGATACCGCGCGACACCGAGTTGAAAACGAGACTGTGGGTAAATGGGCGTGTCTAATGTTTTGAGCGACCAAGCGTCTATCGGCACAGGCAGCCAAACAACGGATTCCTCTTCGTTTGCTGGAGGCAAGATGATTAGTGCTGCTAGCGTAGTGGGAAGACGCTCAACGCTTGAACTCGCAATCTCGACACGTACTCGACTGCTGTGAGGCGCATAAAGTGCCCAACTTGGCCAGTGATCCCAAATCCCAAATCGCTCTGAGCAAGGCATGATGCTTACGACTACGACCATCGCAATGCAGAGCGATTCTTGGATTCGGTGAATCCAATGGAAGAACCAAATTTGCCTCGCTTCATTCACGTTTACTTCAATTTGGCGATCGGCTGCCTGCGTAATAACAAAAAGCAGAAACGCTTGGATAGCAAACTGGCCGTTCCAAATCAAGACTCCGGGGCGATGATTGAGACCAAGCGGCCCAAGCACGGCAATCAAGACCAAGTGCAACCCGATCGCAAAAACCCCCGCAACACGGCGACTCTTGGTCCAGAGTAACCCGATCGCAATCGCAAGTTCGACGACAGGGAAAACTGCGACCAAAGCGAGCCGCGAAGTGTCTGAAATCGTCGCAAGATCGTTCCCTGTCCATTTCGCCATAGCCCCAAGCATCTGCTGGCCGACGGAATGCAAAAACTCAAAGTCGAGTTTCCCAATCGCTGAGTAAAAATAGATGCCGATGATCAGGTAACGCATTAAGTTCAGACGAAGCGGGATGCTGCGACAGCAAAGCCAGAGGGAAGTGAACAAACCCAACTGGTATGCCCAGGGCTGAAAACGATGTTGGTCGAGACAGACAATCGAGACCAACGATGCCAAAATCAAAACGCCCGCAACGCTTCGGAACCGCGAGGCTGGCCATGCAACCGACAGGACAAGACCGACAATCAAGCCTACAAAACTAATCCAATCGTAGAATCCGGGCGATTCGCAAAGGACTTCAAACACGGGGACTTGTGGGAATACGGTTTGCGGAATCCAAAGGGTGTAGGTTGCGGCAATCAGAGCCAGTGCGGAGATCGACGTCCAACGCTGCATTTGAATTGCAATGGTCGTTTCTTGCATTCGAAAAAAGTTTCTCGCGCGTCGTGGAAATGGGGGAGTGTCTGTCTGACAGGCTGGGATTTACCAATCGAGATCTATTTGAGCCGACCGAATCAAAAACGCCGCTAGCGTCTCAGGCTCAAGTAGTACTGTTCAAGTCGCCGCTGGTCTTGACAATCGTTGTCGACCCTTTTGGTACAGCATACGGAGTTTGCCTGCACCTTTAAAGACCGTTCGTACGCCTTGATTGCGTTTCTTAAGTGAGGCTCCTGCCGAACCTTTGCACCGTTGGCTCGGCAGGAGCCTCGCCCTCCCTAAGGTTTTCCCTCCCTAAGGTTTTCAATGGAATTGACTTTGCAAAGATGTTTACAGAGGTGGCCTCACCCTCCCGAGTGATAAATTGCGGCCAAAGAGATTGTCGGTATCGAGTATTCATTGCAATACCACGAACCCATGAAAGCGATGATGGCCAATGCCATGAAGGGTGGTGGTGCTGCTGCTATCGTTCCATTCGGTGGCGGGCAAGCCAAACTTGCGAAGCCAGATGGTGAAGCGGATTTGGGTAAGCTGATCGTTTATGACTTCGATGTTGCGGCTAAGCCCTCGGAAAAGGTTACCGAGTTTGTGAACCAAGCGAAGACAATGCTTAAGAATCGTAAGTAATGTTCGATAACCAGTATCTGAATTCTTTATCCCCTCGCCCCGCTTCGGTGGTCGAGCCGTTGCATTCAGTCCTCGCGGGCTTGAAAGCGACAGGCCGTATTAAGCTTGGTTCGAATCATGTTTCAAGTTCGGAGTAGTCCAACCATGAGCATTGTTGATTTGAAGCCAGTGCAGCTTGCATTGCCATCGAAAAACCGTTGCTGGCCTTTCGTAGTGCATTGCGACGAACGAAACGATCAGAACCGATTTTGGCGAGCCTGTTCTTTTTTGCTGTTGCCCAAACGAAGCGCCTTCTCCTGAGCCGGCCAAGCAAATTCCGGGAAGAAACGGTTTTAATGACCTGTGATTGGCTTTTGCAGAGCTCAATTACCCCTTTCTATTTGCGATGGCAAACCAACTGTGAAGCGGTAAAATGTTAGCCGCTTTGACTCGTCCCAATACTCCATTTGAAGTTTTTAGTAGGTAATTTATGAGTTTGATCGAAAACATCCGCGGCCGACAGATTTTTGATTCTCGTGGAAACCCCACCGTTGAAGTGGAAGTTACGCTCGTCGATGGGTCCATGGGACGCGCTGCCGTTCCGAGCGGTGCGAGTACAGGAGCTCACGAAGCCTGGGAACTTCGAGATGGCGATAAAACCATGTACATGGGAAAAGGGGTCCTCCAAGCCGTTGACAACATCAACTCCAAAATCGCTGATAGCATGATCGGCGCGGATGCATTGGACCAACGCGGCATCGACCAGATGCTTTGCGATCTCGACGGTACTCCAAACAAAAAGAACCTTGGCGCAAACGCCATCTTGGGCATCTCGCTGGCCACCGCCAAAGCAGCCGCTGTCTTCACCAATCAACCACTGTACCGCTACCTTGGCGGAGCAGGTGCACATATCCTGCCAGCCCCAATGATGAACATCGTCAATGGCGGCCAGCACGCAGACAACTCAGTTGACGTCCAAGAGTTCATGGTGATGCCTCTGGGCTTCGAATCGTTTACCGACGCTCTTCGCGCAGGAACCGAAATTTTCCACAACCTCAAGAAAGTTCTGAGCGAAAAGAAACTCAACACAGCCGTCGGAGACGAAGGCGGATTCGCACCAGACCTCGGCAGCAACCGCGAAGCCCTTGACTTGATCATGGACGCGATCAAACGAGCCGGTTACGAAGCGGGCAAGCAGATCTTCATCGCCCTCGACGTTGCAGCCACAGAATTTTATGACAAGAAGACCGAAAAGTATACGATCGACGGCAAGCAGCTGTCGGGCGATCAAATGGTCGACTTCCTCGCGGACTGGGTCGACAACTATCCAATCTGCTCAATCGAAGATGGTTGCTCAGAAGATGACTGGGCGACTTGGAAGAAACTGACCGACAAGGTTGGCAAAAAGGTACAGCTCGTGGGCGACGACTTGTTCGTAACCAATACAGAGCGATTGCAACGAGGGATTGACGAAGGGATCGCCAACAGCATTCTCATCAAGGTCAATCAGATCGGCACCTTGACCGAAACCATCGAGGCGATCCAGTTGGCGCACCGAAACGGTTACACAAGCATCTCGAGCCACCGAAGCGGTGAGACCGAGGATTCCACGATTGCCGATCTCGCTGTCGCATTGTCTTGCGGTCAAATCAAGACCGGTTCGGCTTCGCGGTCCGACCGAATGGCCAAGTACAATCAGTTGCTCCGCATCGAAGAAGAACTCGGTGGCGGCGCTCGTTACGCTGGACCATTGTTCCGCCGACGGTAATTGGCAGCCCAAAAGTGGGATAGGCTTCCAGCCTGTCGATCCAACCTGGCCAGCTAATGATAGAACAGACTAGCCCGGCGGGCGATAGAACAGAATAGCCCGGCGGGCGATACATCCCTGCCGGTGGCGTGGGCCGCGTAAACCACCGGTCGCAGAACCAGAAAAGAACTCAAAAGCCCCAACGGCTGACACATCCTCTGCCGGTGGTGGAAAGGTGGTGCAGACCACCAGTTTCTAACGCCCTACCCATTGCATAGCATAAGCGACTCGAGCCAATCTCTCCAACGTTTGGTAGACACAACATCCATCAACGGGTCTATCAACGCTGGGATAGCTAACTGCTTGTTTCCCGCAAGCCAAATCAAAGACCCCGTCCAGATACCGCTCGTGTCGATATCAATCCTCAATTGCAACGGATCCGAAACCGACCGACCTGGAAAACATGTCTTCAAATCGATCTTTCCCAATCGATTCCACGTGCTCGCACCCAGCCTCGAGCCTTCGACAAACTGAAGCTGAGGCTGCTCCCTGCCATCGTTCGTAAATCGCAAGGTGCGTGTGCTCAGCGCAGGGGTCGGCGTATCTTTGCCGATAAGAACCTTGGGCTGACTAATTCGGCTCACATCTTCTTGAATGATCACTCCAAGATCGTAGCTCGAGACCGCCCGCGCGACAGGCGAATTCGGATCCATCGGCGGCATGATGTTCTTGGCTTGAATGGCAGCCCCCCGAGCCATATCGTTGGATTTCAGCATGGTCAACTTTGCCTGCGGACCGGTCAGACGGCTCAATTGCCGATGAATGACAGGCATCCAACGCGCATCGCCAACGAGCAGAATCGCGTCGATCTCCGCTGGATCCACTTTCGAGCGTTCGATCGCTTCCTTGGCGAACGACCCGCAATCGTTTTCTAAATCGCCAACCCACTCTCCCAATCGCTCTCGATCCAAAATGCGTTCAATCTTGCCCGCAGAGGACTCGAAGACAAACGGAACGTTTGGACTAATCCGCAATCGATCAAATGCTTTCTCCATCGTGCGTTGCAAACGCGATGCAACGTTTAAATCATCGCGAGCGCTGGCTCCCAATTTCGTCTCGACCTCCGTTGCCAGTCGCTTCGTAGCCACATCGTGCCATCGCGTTGTACCCCGTTTGCAATCACCGACCGAGCTAAGCAATCGGACAGCCAATCCCTCCACGGATACAACCGAGACTTCACATGCCGTTCCGTTGAGCATCGCTACCAAGAATGTCTTTTTATACGTATTGGAAGTCCCCGCAGCCTGCGCTAACCGCGTTTCAATTTCAACATGAGCAAGCGTCGCTGCCAACGGTTTATCGAGCAATTGTAACACCTCGACCCCGGCAATCGCACATGCGGTCTTTGTGCTGAGCCTGTGCATCTGGTCATAGCACGCGGGAACTGTAACTACCGCATGCGAGGCATTGGGCAACTGGTGACGTGCACCCACCAATAGCTGACGGATGATGCAGGCCACTAACACTTCAGGCGGTACCTGCCGACCACCAAACGTACGTTCGAGCAACGGCAGTCCGTACCAACGTTGCATGCCGTAGAAAATTTGGTTTGGTTTCGCGGCCCGATTTTCAACGGCGCTCTCGCCGATCGCAATCGTATCGCCATCACTTAACAACATATTGCGAAGCTTGGTCGAATCGCGGTCCACTAAGACTTCTTCCACCTTGTGCGCGGCATCGACGTAGCTCACTCGAGAGTGAATCATTCCCAGTTCAATCCCAATGGATGCGAACGCGCGTTGCGATGTCGACTTTCCTTGCCCTACGCTGGTTGGATACTCGTAACCCATTTTGGGCAACCGGCTCTCAGGGCCGCGAACCGGACTTTGTGTCGTGGGCCGCTCGATCAGATTCATGGAAATCAATTTTTCCATAAGTTCGCTTGCAGATTGACATCGCGCTACAGGCGACTTAGCCACAAGCGACTGGAAAACGGAATCGAGTCGAATGTCGACATCGCTACGAACTTCGTACAACGCTTGAGGTCGCGTGTTGACCTGGGCGAGCGCGGTTTGCACCATCTCTCCCTGAAACATCGGACGCCCCGTCAGGAGATAAAAAATCGTTGCCCCGAGAGAGTAAAGATCACTGCGGTTGTCTACAGTGTCCGGTGCATTGATTTGTTCGGGTGACATGAACTCGACGGTTCCAACCAGGTGCGTTTCCTTGGCCCCTTTCTTATCCAAATGCCCGCGAAGTACTGCCAGACCGAAATCCAAAATCTTCAAAACCCCGGAGGGAGTAATCATCATGTTGCTAGGCTTGATGTCGCGATGCACAATGCCTTGAGCATGCGCATAAGCCAAAGCCGAGGCTGACTGTTTGAGGATCTCGACGACTTCGTTCGCGTTCATCGGACCGGATTGAGCGATCCGTTGCGACAGAAGCTCACCCTCAATGAGCTCCATCACGAGATAGTGGATGGGCTTTTCGCCCGAACGATGGCAACCGGCATCAAAAGCAGTCACGATGTTCGGATGCATCAAACGGGCAGTGGCTCGCACCTCCGTATAAAAACGTTCGACCGCATGCTCATCGTCGGATACGGACCGCGGCAGTATCTTGATAGCGACCTGCCTGTCCATCGTTCGGTGCCGTGCCCGAAACACTTGCCCCATTCCCCCTGCGCCGATCAACTCCTCGATCTGGTATTCGCCCAAAATGGGAAGAGACAGCGGCGAATTTTGGAGTGACGTCGCGTTGTCTACAAACTCCTCCGCGACGTCGAAGTCCGATTCGCTGTTATCGGCGATTTGGCCCAATCGTTCTGAATCGTCCAACGAAAAGGTACGCGTTGCAATCGGGCGCGGTCTGCCTTTGTCATTCGGTTCATTCGGATCATTCGCCATTTTGTAACCGCCATTACATTGTCGTGCGTGTACTTATTTTTCGGGCTGCTGCTGTGGCGATGGAGCATTTTGTTGCTCCAACGCTTCCAACTCCGCTTTGAGTGGTCCCAAATCCATGATCCGATCAACGCTCGGATTCACTCCAGGTCTGGCAGCGCGTTGTTTGCAAGTAAAGTACTCAGCAATGTAACGCTGCGGCGCATTATCCTCCGGAACCTTGAATCGATCCCCTTTTTGAAGAATCGGTCGATAGTCATGCATTTGACCAAATTGTCGGTCGCCCGCAACCTGACATGGAAACCAATGCCCCACTCCCTGCGGATCCTCTAGATAGAACTCAGGGTAACAGTGCTCAGGAATCCAAACGCAACGGGCCGGAATATTGCTTGCTCTGCAGATGGCTACGAATAAGCCCGTCATTTCCTCGCAGTCCCCCTTCTTGTCCTTGAGCGCCTCTTTGATATGACGGATCTTGCCTTTGCGGTATTGGATATTGTCACGAACCCAATCGTAGATACGCTCGACCTGAGCCCACGCATTTTCAGGCTTGTCATCCGCAATTTGTTTGGCGACCTTTCTGACTTCCCCCAACTCGTGGTCGATATAGGGACTTCCCTTACCCACAAAGAACCGCAGATCATTGCTGATTTTTTTGGGGATGACAAAGACCGTTGGATCAGCAGGCGCATCGATAAACGATTTTTCAACTTCCACTGTCACCACTAGGTCCAGCTGGCTATCGGGCCCTAAGCTGGGAATCTTCATGAGTAGTTGTCGCGCCAGCGCATTCTGCTTCGAACCGATCGGCAAATCTCGCCGATCCAAAACAGCCCCTGCGGGGATGTTGGAGTGGAGCACGGTCACTTTTTGCTCCGGCCAGTTCATCGGAAAGGGAATTGTTGCATACAAGTCTGAACAGAAGTTGTCGTTGGAATTGAATTTCATTCCAAACCTCATTTCCATCTTTCGGGGCGCCATCAACTCAATACCCGGAGTCGTGACCACGTCTTCCTTTGCAGCGTCGGCCTCCTCGCTTTTCGACTTTCCTTTCGCCGCACCGGCCTTGCGCGCAGACGAAGCCTTGGAATCCGCTTTGGCCGCGGTCTTCGATGGGGCTGCATCCTCGGTTTCCGCGACCTGTGCCGCCGCAAATCGAGAACTCAAAAGAATGGCGATGCAGAATCGAGAGCCATGCATCAAAATCGCCGTGTAGGCCTTAAGCATTTTGCACCTTGGATCAAGTACCGAACACACCTGGGTCAAATCAGAAGTTTGTGCGCCTCGAACAAACGCCCTTCCCCTATTGTGATCGACAACCAGTCCTCGGGCGCAAAAAACCGCCAAAAGCGCTCTTGAAAAATAGCCCGCTAGCAAGCCCTGCATCGGAAAATGGTGTGATTTTGCAGGTTATGCCGAAGTTTCCCATTCGACGGAGTCGGCGAGTGACGGCTTTCCATACATCTAGCACGACGCGCAAGCTAGTGAATTGGATAGTGGTTTTCACTAGCTTGCGCGTCGTGCAAAGGATTCACTAGCTTGCGCGTCGTGCAAAGGATTCACTAGCTTGCGCGTCGTGCTAAGGATTCACTAGCTTGATCCTTGGGCATCCCTACTGAATCGCAACTTGCAAATCTTCACTCAACAAAAGCAACGTCAGCTCGATGTCATTCGGATGTAGCCCGAATTGGTCTGACAAAACACGACGATAGTACTGCAGCTGTATGCCGTGGTGCTCTGCGCGCTCTTTGGACCACTCCTCAATCGGCATCGAATCAGGTCTGCGGTCCGTTTTGAAATCCAAGATCTCGGCCCGTACCACCCGGTCGCCATCGAAGCCCAAGACGCAGCGGTCAATAACCCCGCGCAACATCTGGCCATCCACAATCTGCAACAATCGTCGCTCATTGGTAACCTCCAAATGGAGCATCCTCGGTTGATGCCATGGCCGATAGCGATCTGCACTTAACGCCAATAATACCGATGGCATCTCGCAATACTTCACGAAGCGGTCGACCCAATCGTTCAGCTTGACCTGCCCCATTTCTTCTTGAGTCAGCGTCGAAGAAGCGATCTCCTTGAGCCGCTTTTTGCTCGGCTTGTAGTCTTCGATCCAACCGCGAATCTCTTCGAACCAACGATGCACCAATTTACCAATGACCGCACCCGATGAATTGTCGTCCGACCACTGCGTAGCCAGATCGACCACGGTTGGCATCACGCTCTGGCTCGGACGCAGCCAAGGCAAGCGTCGCATCGAGGTTGCGTCGCGTTTCAAAAGGATAGTACGGCCTCGCACTCGATGCTCAATCGCTTTTGGTTCATCTTGCTCGACTTCCATATCCGCTGGCTTGATGGACTCATACCAGTTCTCGTTTCCGAAACTGCGAATGACGATTCCCGCTTGCTCGCTCTGACCAGGGGTGGCAAAGATCGAATGCAGAACCGATCCCCAACGCTTCTTCGGACTCGATGACGGCGACGTGTAAAGGTACAAAGCGTGTCGCGCTCGAGTGAGTGCAACATAAAACACACACAACGCCTCAGACAACTGCTGATTCGCAAACTCTCGAAACGCGATCCGCCATGAGTCTTCCAAATACTTCTGCATGTCCCGATTCATGTAACGCAAAACGCCGATCGGCGGCTTCGTTCGATCCTCGTACATGGCCACAAAGGTAGGCGGTCGCGAAATAATGGTTTGATCGAGGGTGGGCAAAAAGACAGCGTCAAACTCCAAACCCTTGGACTGGTGAATCGTCATGACTCGTACCGTGCTCATGCCCGGAACGGAAACCTTCTGACGCTCAACATATTCCACGAAGTCATTGATGTGATGATTTCGCATCGCATCGAATCGATATCCCAATTGCACAAATTGCTTAAGTCGATCCTGATCCCGCTCCGTGCATTCGTTCGCGATCAAGTTCGAAAACAGTCCTAGCGTTCGTCCGAAACCGAAGTCCGCCAATTGCTTGCGGAAGAAAGCCGACAATCCAATGGCATCCTTTGTCACATCGCCAGGCAGCCGATCGCTCAGCGGAGAATGGGCCACGTGAAAAAATGCCAACGAATCCGAAGGGTGATTGGCCAGCTTCATCGCACTCAGCAAAAGCAACACCGGAGCCGAATCCACCAACGGATTTCCACCTTCCTGGCTGGCCTCAACCTCGCGTTCTCGCAACAGGCCGATCATTCGACCGACGTCGCGATTGGTTCGGGTTAAGACGCCGATCTCCACGTGCGGAGAATTCTTGTGCAACTCGGCAATACGATCCGCAACCTCATCGAACAGCCCATAGCTGCTTTCTTCACCGTCCTGGTCCCTGTTCTTCTCGCAGTCCGCGTTTCGGAACTCGACATAGCCAGGCAATCCATCGCGTGATGTTTCGTGATTGGAAAAATAACGCCCCATCCATTCGGTTACCGCTTGCGTATCACTGGCGATGATCTCAGACTCGTCGTCATTGTAATAGCGATCGTGTTTCGCAAGCTGCGTAAAGACCGAGTTCACGAACTCGATAACAACAGGAGAACTTCGATAACTCTTGACCAGCTTCTCTTGCCGAACATGCTCGATCTGCTTTCCAACCGATTCGAAAATTTCGGAAACACCGCCGCGCCAACCGTAAATCGCTTGCTTGCTGTCCCCCACGCAAAAGAACGATTTGTCCTTTATCGAACCCTCCACGATCGCCTCGGCAAACGGCTTGATGATGTTCCACTGCATCGGTGAAGTGTCTTGAAACTCGTCCAACAACAAGTGATCGATCGGGCAGTCGAGACGATAAGCGATTCCTTTCATCGCTTCGTCCTCTTTCTTGTTCGTCGTCAAGGCCGTCGAAGTCTGCTCCCTAAGGTCGTCATCTTTGTGCTTGGCAATGGTCTCCTGCATCCACTTGGAGAGCCGCTCTGAGATATCATCAAAAGATACGATACGGCGTTTGGTTTTGACAAACTGGAGCTGTTCGTGATAGTTAGCAAGCATCCGATAGGCGGCTTCGTTCTGAGCTCTTCGGCTGGCCAACTCTTCGACGGCCGACTTCTTTGCCAGGACCAGCAATGCCTTGACCGTCTCGTCTGGCAACTCCTTGGACGAATACTTCGCGATCTTGGCGTCCGCATTTTGAATCAAGGTGAGACCGAGGAACTCAGCCCACTCACCCGACTCGAATTTCGCGACCGCTTTGTCGCGTGCGCCTGCGTAACTTTTGTGCTCCAATTGCGAACCTCGGAAAACCCTTAGTGCCGATTCAGCCTCCTCTGCCGATGGCCCTTTAGGAACCGTCAATTGATTCCAGGCTTCTTCGTTCGTCTTTCGGAACAAGTCGTAGCCGGTCGATACCACGTTTTCAATTTCGCGACGAATGCCGCGCGTCGCTTCACCCTTGGACAATTGCGACACCAACGATTTGAGCGCCGATCGGTCCATCGTGTCGAACATTCGACTGATGGCTTCTTGTTGCAATTGGTCCGTTTGGAATGGATCGGACAGCGTCCAACCTGGCGGCAGCTTTAGCTCCAGCGCAAACGAACGAGCCAGTTGCGAATAAAAACTATCCAGCGTGCTAACGCGGAAACGATGCAAATGCGAACAAAGCCGGCCCAGTTGGTACCGAACGGTGTCGCGCGTGATTTCAAGCGGCTTCAAGACGCCGACCAAACGAGCAAAACCCTCTTCGTTTTCAACCCCATCCGCAAGCCACGTCAAAATACGATGAAGGATTTCGCCCGCCGCTTTTCTCGTGAACGTAGTCGCCAAAATCGAATCGAGCTCTTGGTCGGTGAACAGCAATCGCAGGGCACGCGAAGCCAGATTGTAGGTCTTGCCGGTGCCTGCCGAAGCGAGAATCATTTGCGGAGTAAACCAATCCTTGTCCGCTTGCCCCTTCGCCAAATGCTTTTCCAATTGCAGCTTGTTCGGCGGGCGCTCTGCGTTCAAATGGCGTTTTTCGTAGATCGCCTCATGCGAGCGATCCAGGCGAAGTTTGTTTTCGGTTTCGCTTTGCGCTAAGCTGTTGTCAACGTTGCTATCGAGTTGGAGCTCGGGAACAGGATGAATCGCAGCCGCCAATTCGCGTTGCCGAGCCGACTCGATCTCTTGTTTTGCGACCGACTCGTCCCAGCGTCGCACGACCGGCAACTGCGTGATCGCGTTGCATTCGTCGAAGTTCGAAATACCTTTGTACTTCGGCGGCCAGAACACTCCAGCCATCACCTTGCGTGCAATCCCTTTAGCCGACTCGATCGCTTGAGCATGCTGTTCCAATTGGAAGTCAGCAATGACAAACTGGGTGTCGGCCGGGTTCTTGGGCAATAGGATGTAACCGAAACTAACCTTCGACAAGTCCTCGATCTTGAGGGTCTTGATCAAAAGGCCATACAGCGGCAACTGCCAATCGGTCCAAGTGCCGTTCGGCTTCAAGTGTGCTTCTTTCGGTTTGCCCGCAAGGTCACCTGTTTTATAATCCCAAACCGCAAAGCGGCCATCGCGTGGATGGTAATCGATTCGGTCGATGCGTCCGTGAACGATCATCGATTGGCCGTCGACTTCGAGCGTGATGCCGTGCGACTTTTCGACTTTGTGTTCGATGTACTTGATTCGCCATCCGGCTGCGATCTGAGCCGCCTGATGTTCTGCAAACGCTTCGAGACGACGAACCGCTTGCTCAATTTGGATCTGCAACGCCGGTGTCGGCTTCACTCCAAATCGTTTCCTGGCGATCGCTTTCAGGTTCTCCGTCAACCAATCGGCCGTCGCATGCGCATCGGTGGATGCCGCAACCGGCGAGTCGATTAAACCCTCGAGGCACAAGTGCAATAGATCGCCAAATCCACCCCCATCCAGCTCAAGCCGATCGTGCTCAAACGCTCGGACTTTTTCGACCCGGTTTAGATAGAAACGATATGGGCACTGATCGTACTTTTTGAAATCGGTCACCGCCATGTCCCGAACGACTTTGTTCGTATCCGGAATCGGGATAGGGATATTGGTTTGCGTTTCGCGAGGCACCCAAGCGTCGGCAATCAACGCATCGTCGGCCGTTTCTTTTGGCGACAAGAGGAGCTTCACTCGGCGAGCCAACAAATCGGACGGAACGGCCAGCAGCAAACGGCTCGGTGTCTGCGGATCGCCATCGAGGCTCAAGTGATTGAGAACGAAATCGATTCGCTCGCGGGTGTTGAGCATCGCCAAGATCGCATAACAATCACGAGCATAACGACGTGCATTGTCCATCAATCCCAAATCGGAACGCAATTGGTTCGGAAGAAACGCATCGCCATTGACACTCTCTGGAACAATCCCATCATGCATCCCAGTCAACATCAAGACCGGAGTGTCATCCAAGGTTAATTCCAGCCAGCCTAACATCTCAACGGCCGAGTCATCTTGTGGCGGCGGGACGTTGACCGTTTCGAGTTGGCTTTGCAACCAAGCCATCGCCTCTTGAAAGGTCACTTGAGCGTCGAGGTTGGTCGGCAGTTCCGCTAGTTTCGACAACGCTATATTGATTTCACCACAAGCTCGAAGCGATAGATTGCCAGCAACGTCGTTCCGATCGACTTGGACCCCTTCGTAAATTGTCTTGATCACTTGTCGAAGCGGGTTGGCCCACTGCGTCAGTTTGGCATTGAGCATCCGAAGCGGCTTCAACCATTCATCCAGCTTGGTCAAGACAGCCAAGAAACTCTCTTTCCCTTTGCCTTCCGGCCATTCCGGAACGTTGACACTGCGGAGTAAAGTGGACTGCTGATACTCATCCAAGCGAGCTAGGAAGTCACCTGGAAGCGCTGCGGCTTCTGGCGAATCTTTGGCCGAGCGAATAAGCCAATCATGAATGGCTGGTGATCGGACCAAGCTGCTGAAGATATCGATTGAGCCATCGATGAGATAGTCGCCGATCCGTTCGATCACTTGCAACGGTGGCGTTTGCGTGACCGAACCGCCCGGGCCATAACGTAGGGTGATGCCGCCGCGTGCAAGTGTCTCTTGAAGGGCCGGTACAATTTGTGGATCAGGGATGCCGACGGTGATGTCTTGGACGGAGTAGTCGTTGCCGAGGTTGGCCAGTTGGGTTGCGAGTTCATTGGCTGCATCGTTGGCACTCGACCGGACATGCAGTTGTTCTTCATCGATCGGCACTTCGATGTCTTGCCAGTATTCGGAAGCAAGCGTGCCGTCTTGATGGAAGCCGGCTGCGTACGACTCGGGGGCACCGATGAGAACGCGCACACTATCGGCAACTTCGGAAAGAAATCGTCGCTGCGCGCGATTCAAGTCGACGGCACCCACCAAGATGATTTCACGATCCGTGCGGACTTCTTGGTTGTCGATTGCGAACCGCCGTGCGGACTGCACATCCCAAAGGCCAGCGGTATGCAATTCGTCCAAGTAAGCGCGCTGGAGTTTGGAGAGAACCTTCCAGCGAACTTCTTCGGGTGAGCCGGTGAGTTCTTGCACTACGTCATCGAAGTCGACCAAGTCCGAGGAGAGCTCACGGTGGAGCGTGCTCAAGATACGAGCCAGGTCCATCCAAGGTCGCAACTCGGCCGAATCGGGGACTTCGAAGAGCAGCGGGATGAGCAGATCATGATCGGCGGCCCGCAGCACTTTGGTCCACGCCAGCACTTGTTCCAAGTCGCTCGCAAATGGGAGTTTGGCGGTATAGAGTTTTTCCGGCAAGGTACCGATGGTCAGCAGTTCAGGCGGCCGCAGGACCAGCGATTGTTCGCTGGCACGGGTGGCCATGAGCTGAGTCAATCGTCGACCAGCGAAACCGCCGGGGAGAACGAGGAGGCATTGGTCCATATCCCATTTGCTGCCGCGTGTATATTGCTTTTGCAAATAATCGCATGCAGCATGGAGAATTGGGCCATTCCAGCCAAGGTAATGAACTTGGATGGACTGCGATTGCTCGAGGAGCGGTCGACGCTGACGAAATGGAATTTTGGTGGTAGCCATAACAGAATCACTTCCTTGCACAGTTCCTAGGGCGAGCGGCGAGTACCAATATACCTAGCACGATCATACCGTAGCACGACGCGCAAGCTAGTGATCCTGCGATCATACCTAGCACGACGCGCAAGCTAGTGAATTACGATCCAATTCACTAGCTTGCGCGTCGTGCTACGGTAGTTTTAATTCTGCCGCTCGACTAACCTGAAAAAAAGAATGCTAGCGGAACCCGCTTTCTTTATTAGGCCATCAGCGATTGACACGTTAGGTCAACGGTTCGTTCCAGACCGAATATTTTCTCGGATTTTGTCGTTGGCACAACCGCCAATAGGCAAACAAGGGAAAAAGCTGTCTGTTTAATCAATTCCCAACCCACTTGCGATTCCAAGTAGTAGCCACCGTCGCCAGACGGTGGCTACTCTAGCTTCCCTTCAGTTGCCAAGTCCAGTTAAGATCTTCGGGAGGGTGAGGCCACCGCTGTAAACATGTCTCCAACGAGTTTACCTAAGTCATTCATTGCTCGGGAGGGTGAGGCTCCTGCCGAACCTTTGGACCGTTGGCTCGGCAGGAGCCTCGCCCTCCCTAAGGTTTTCCCTCCCTAAGGTTTTCAATGGAATTGACTTTGCAAAGATGTTTACAGCGGTGGCCTCGCTCTCCCATTTGTTTTTGGTTTTGACTGAAAGATTTGGCCCTGCTATCTGTGTCTACTTACGTGGGTCACTTTTGCCGAAAGTGACCGTCTACTGGTACGAGCGGCACAAAACCCAAACAAACGAACTTTTTGAAAACGGAGAATTGTTATGAAATGGACTCTACTCGGATTTCTCGGACTTGGCTGCATTCTGACGATTGCATCGGCAAGCGGTGTAAGGTTATTGGGCCAACAGCCAAACCAACAGCCAAACGGAGGTGGCTCCAATCGTCAAAGTCAGCCAAATGGTCAATTCCTTGAGCAAAACCAACGTCTGCCCTATAGCTCTGCTTTTCCAGGTGGAGAACTTTACGCCGGTCCAAGCGGTCCTGTCCCAAGAGACCCACGTCACGAAGAAGGCAGACAAGCACTACGCGAAGCCCAGTCGAAACTCCGCGCACCAGACGCCTCGGAATCCGACAAGAAGGAAGCGCGCGCTGCGATCGAAAAGTTTTTAGAGGACGAGTTCGAGCGAGATCAAAAGATGCGCCGCGAACAGGTCACTAGACTTGAAGAGCAAGTCTCGAAGTTGAGAAAGCAACTAGATAAACGCGAGCAGTCCAAAAGCAAGATCATCGAACTGCGAATGCAATTGATGGAGAACGACGCCGAAGGTCTTTCATTTCCCGAGTCGTTCAATGAGCTGCAGAGATTCGATGGCCCGAATGTTATGACTGTTCCATTCGTTGTACCGCCGAACAGCAGTAGCGGATATATTCCGAACGGATCATTCGTCCCATACCCACAATATCCCGCTAATTTTGGATCACGTTCTATTCCCAACCCGCCAATCCAGCCAAACGTGGCCCGACCAACGGAACCAGCTCGGGCCAATTAGGCCGAGGCCGACGTAACGTGTTGCGATTAAATCGCGAACGCGATGGAATCGCCAAAGGCATGTTGCGACTAAATCGCGAATGCGATGGAATCGCCAGAGGCATGTTGCGACTAAATCGCGAATGCGATGACATTTTATAGCCTGGGGTAAGTTCGCTCTGCGAACGCAACCCCAGGTACATTACCCAATTAGATTTAGAGCTCTGAAGGAGCGGCACAGGTACAGTTTGCCAACCTCCTCATCCCCCAACCCCTTCTCCTCCAAAAGAGGAGAAGGGGAGTTAGAACCTTACTCGCTGGTCACCTGCCGAATAACACTCTCAAACGCTTCGCAACAAATCCGCTTGTCAAACAACCTCTCAGCCAGCACGCGCCCACGCTGTCCGATTTCACGAAGCTCATCGCGATCAAGCGACGCGGCTTCCTGAATCGCTTTTGCGATTCCCACGGTATCACCCGGCTCTACTGTCCAACCAAGTTTCTCTTGGTCGACCAATCGCCAGACGGCATTCTCTTTAGGAACGATCGCAAGCACGGGTGTACCGCTCGCGAGAATGCCATAAAGTTTGCTTGGCGCCAAACATCCGGTGATGGCTTGGTCCATGGAAACCACATGCAGATCGGCTGCCGAAAGACTTTCAGAAAGCTTCTCGCGAGACTGGTAGTCTAAGAATTTGACGTTCGCCAATCCACTCGCTCGCTCCTCCAGCGAAGCTCGTTTCGCTCCGTTCCCAACCAGCATCAGCGTTGCTGAACTTTCTGGCATCAACTTCATCGCATCGACCAGCACATCCAATCGTTGCGTCATCCCCATATTGCCCGAGTGCATGACCACAAAGCGATCGTCGACCCGATGTTCGACTCGAAACGGGTTGTTCGTCTTGATCGGTTTTACGACAGAGCAATCCATCCAGTTAGGAACAATCTTCATTTGTTCTGCGGGCAAGCCCCAACCGACGAGCCGATCCTTCATGTCTTCGTCAAGCACGACAATCGCATCGGCTTTCAAGTACTCTCGTTTGAGTCGTGCCCGAAGCGTTCGAATGAAGAAGTTATTCTTGGCAACTCCGACCGCCACGGCAACATCGGGATAGATATCTTGCAAGTAATAGACGACACGCGATTTCGTTTTGCGGGCCAATGGCCCAACCACAAGCGGTAGCAAAAACGGATCTGTCTCGCAGACCAGCATTGGAGTCGAGGCGAACTGTTTCGACCTCACTTGCTGAGCAAATTGTTTTCCCCATTTTCGGACCGCGAGCGTGAACGAAATCAAGTTACGAATGCGAGCAAAGCGTTGTCCTTTGGGGAGTTTGCTGTGCAGCAAGCGATGGATTTGGACACCGTTGCGTTCTTGGGTACCAGAGCGAACGAAGCCTTCTTTTTCTGTATCCCAGTTCGGTTGTCCCACAACCGCGGACACATCCCAACGCGGAGCAAGGAATTCGCAAAGTTCGGTGAGCAGTTGTCCAGTAGCTTCGCTATCCGGCCAGTAGCAACGATTCAAAAAGACGATAGACAAATTATTCGGTTTTCTAGTGTAAAACGGCTTCAAGCAGCCGATTGGTTTTTATAAAATAGGGAACAAAGTATCAACTTTTTCCTCCCCTTCTCCTCCCCGGGAGGAGAAGGGGCCGGGGGATGAGGAGGTTGGAGTGTTGAATGCGACGGCCAGCCGCACTTTACTCCTGAGGGCATCGAAAGAGATCGGGCTCGAACAAAATCGTTGAATAGCCAAGGCATAGAAGTGATTCGATTCAACAGCGATCAAATCGAGAACGATACACAACGCGTACTGTTAGCGATCGATAATGTCATCATGAGATTGCGTAACCAAGATCAACCTCCTCATCCCCCAGCCCCTTCTCCTCCAAAAGAGGAGAAGGGGAGCTAGTTCCTAGAGGGCGACGCGGTCCTGCGTCGCCAACACAAGGAAGCTGTGAACTTGACATACCAGTCCCCACGTGTTCTTCCTCCCCTTCTCCTCCTCGGGAGGAGAAGGGGCCGGGGGATGAGGAGGTTCGCGCTAGCTCACTTCGCCTCACCATTCAATTGACTCTTCGCCGCCTCGATCGCTTCGACCACCTGCTCATTGCCAGGTAGCTTCCCAAGCATAAACTCATAGCACTCAATCGCTTTCGCATATTCCTTGTTCTGCAAATGCAACTTTGCACGATCCGACCAAGCGCCCAACACCTCAGGCGATGCAACATTGATCGCACCGATCCATCGAATCGCCTCCTCCACTCGAATCGATTCCGAAGCCACCAAGCGCATCGCAAGTCGACTCGCTACGATTCCATGCACAGCAGTCGCTTTGACCGCCGCCGTTAGATTTGATAACGCTTCATCGCTAATTGGGCTTTCGTGCAAACCAACGCTTGCGCTCAACAGCGATCGCATTCCGCCATCCAAGCCCGGATCGGTCCGACCTAACTTGGCGCCTTCGACACTCATCCCCATCAGCTTTTTCATCCGAAGCGAACTCGCTTCCAGCTTCATTGGGTTGCTAACCATCTCAAGCATCGCGAGCGCTTGCTCGGATTCAGGATTGAGTTGCAACGACAGCGAAAACAGTACCGGACAAGTCTGAGTGGAATCGGTACCCTGCTTATCTGCGATGGCGTTTAGCACAATTTGTCGAAGACAAGCCGCGGCGGCAAGCGATCGAAATCGCGCTTGCTCGAAAGGAGCGATTTGTGGGATACGTTCTGAAAGGAGGACTTGCGACTCCTTGATACTGTTGACAAGAATCAGACTGCGAAAAACCGAGACCAAGGTCTCGACCGAGACAGGATCGTTCTCCCCTTTCGCCCAAAACGCTTGCATCGCTCTAGTGGCCATTGCTTGGCCAGCAGTCAAGTCCACTATCGACATCGCTTCCGCCGCCCAAGCCAAGTCCGCGATCGAAGCGTTCTTCGCAGTGTCGAAAAACGACAGGACCTGTGGTTGGATCTCTAGCGTTTCGACCTTGTTCTCTGTCGCCTCTTTATCGACGCGATCCAAACTGGCGACGCTCAGCGAGCGTCGAACGAAGATCTCGGCAAGGCACGCACCAACCTCGACCTTGATCTCCTCTGCACTGCCATCCCCATTAGCAAGCAACTCGGAAATCCGCGTCGCCATGGTTGCAAGCTCATCGGGGGGCAGTTCAAGATTGTCGTGAAGTTGCTGCCGAGTTGTCCACAAGAGAGCTTTGGCTGCGAACTTGCCATCCAGCTTTTGCACGGCTCGCATGGCATCGGCAGCTTTCTTGCGTTCGGCCAGGGAGCGCGAGACGAGCGATCCCATATCGTCTTGGTTTCCTTCTCCGGGCGGCAGAGCTCGAGCGCGATCGAGATACCAATCGGCCAAGAGGTTTGCGACGAGTGCGGATTGATATCGAACGGAGTCATCCGATTTATCCCCGATGATCAGTCGTCGCAGGCAAAGTTGCGTTTGTTCGAGTAAGCGCCGGCGTTCGTCGGAACCACGTTGACTCGCATCTGTCGCAGAGTTGTTGTCATTCGTTTCAAATTGCCAAGGCTGCTTGGTCTCGTTTTTTTCGGGCTTCTTCAGGTCGGGGGAGTTGCCTTCGAGGAGTAAGAAGTTGCGAGCGCAGAGATCGCGGTAGCGTTGTTTTACGTTGGGCTGAACGAACCAATAGCTATAGCCAGCCAGCACGAGCGTAACGATAGCCAAGATGACGGAGGGGATGCCCTTCTGCCAGTAGTAAGCCAGCATCTCAGCCCGATGAGCATCATCGGCAGCAGGCCCAGATGCAACGCTGGGTTCATTGGTAGGTGTTGTAACGTGACTAGTCATAGCCCAAATCTTTTGACGTTGCTCCCCTCGCCAAACTTAGGTGAGAGTCTTTTTGGAATTACTCCCCTCGCCCCTTTTAGG
>JAPLNL010000027.1 GCA_026692905.1 Planctomycetota bacterium | reverse complement strand
GACGAATGTCGAGAAGGTTTGTTTCACTTGAAGACTCATGCCGAATTGCTTAATACGCCTCGATGGATTCGGAGCTCTGAAGGAGCGGCATCGGCCGTGAATGATTGCCCTAATGATCACAAGGGACGCCTTCGCAAAAGCGACAGAGACCAAAACCGAGGTATCGGATAGATCCCAACCCAGGCCGCCTAAATCGGGGGCAGTAACAGCCCGCAATGGTCGGAAACAGTCGGAAAGCGGGGCAGAATCGGGGGCGGATGCTTCGGCTACCGTTACCCCTTTAAACGAAGAAACCCAGGTTGACCCTGGGAATTCGTTAGTGGTCAGGGCCGGGCTTGAACCGGCGACACACGGATTTTCAGTCCGTTGCTCTACCAACTGAGCTACCTAACCAACGCGTTCTCTCTGCAATGTATTTCCGTCTGCACTTTTTGTCAATTCGGGGTCAATGCATTTGTCTTGCGAGTCTCAATCGGATAACCTAGATGCACGCTTTCGATTGGCTGGTTACGCCGGGTCAAGTATCTTCTCAGCTTTTCAACAAAAACCAGGGAATTGCACGCAAATGGCTTCCTTTTCTTTTGCTCAAAAAACTTCCTCTAAAAAGTTTTTTTTGCTTGTGACGACGCTTGTTTGTTTCGCAACTGGTTCGAGCCACACTTTCGCTCAAAAATACACTCCGGATCACCCTGTCGTCCAAGACATGGTCGCAAAAGGAATTGCGTTCCTGGGGTCCTCTCGAGCCAGGACCACCGGCGAAGGAATGCACTATTTGATGGGGTATACGCTCTTTAAGGTCGATGGGAACACCGAACATCCGGTTGTTGCAAGTGCCATTGCCGAGTCGCGGGAATTGGCCCGAGTCGTGGCCAGCGGAGGAAAGAACGGCGATACTAGATCGATGTACGTACCCGCTCTTGCAGGCATGCTCCTTGCCTCGGTTGACGTCGAGGCCTATGGAGCTGAAATTCGACAGATTCGCGATTTCTTGTTGGCCTCGCAAAAGCCACACGGGGGATTTGGCTATCTCGTTGATGGCCAATACCTTGCTTCAGGAGACATCTCCCAAACCCAATATGCAATGCTCTGTCTTTGGACCATGAGCCAACTTGGTATTGAAGTACCGGACGAGGCGATTATTCGCACCATTTCCTTTTTGGCCGCCTCTCAACACAACGATGGAGCTTGGCCCTATCAAGCGGGAACTGGAACCGTCGATGCGGCAACGTCCAATTCTCTGGCCGCAGCGGGCTTCTCCGCACTCCTGATTGCTGGTGATTTGCTCGGGCAGTATCGAAGCAAGATCGCAGAAAATCAAGAAGAGGAGGGAATTATCCCAGCTGCATTCAAACGGATCCTTGCCGATACAGGTAAGACCAAAGCCAACTTCGATCGAACTCGTTTGGACAACTCCGCTAAAAGGGGAGAAGCCTGGCACAATCAAAATCCATACAAGCGAGCAATATGGCACTACTATTACATGTACAGCCGCGAAAGATACGAGTCGTTTTTGGAAATAACCAAAGGCAAACAGCAGAAGAGCCCAGAATGGTACAACCAAGCGGTCGAAGCTTTGAGAGCAGCACAGAGTACTGACGGGAATTTCGCGGGCGCCTGGGGAGCCGTGGCCGGCGACACCGATTCGTTGCTAAATCCAGAAGCCAGCACTTGCTTTGCCGTCCTTTTTCTTATTCGAAGTACACAAAAAGCAATTGGATCGCTCAACGAAGCGTATTACGTCGGCGGACAAGGCCTACCCGATGACTTGAATTCGGTCACGGTAAATGGAGGGAAAGTCGTTTCGAAATCGACAGCGACCTCGGTTGACGACGCCCTCAAAATGCTGGAGCAGGATGGCAAAGGCAACACCGAAGGAAAGCTCGTCGCAGATAACATGAAACTATCCAGCGATCCAAAGCAACGCAAAGACCAACTCAATCGTTTTACGCGACTCTTAAACGCCAAGGAAGCCGAATCGCGAAAAGTTGCCGCGAAGATGCTAGGTCGCGGCGACGATATGGATGTGGTACCATCCTTGATCTTCGCTGTTTCGACCGATCCCGATGCTGAAGTTGCTCGAACTGCAGAACAGTCGCTCCGACTTATCTCGCGGAAACTCGACACCTATCATTTGCCAAAAAGCAAGGACGGAAAACTATCCGACCAGGCAAAAATCAAAGCGGGTGCAGAGTGGAAAAAATGGTATTTGAGCCTCCGACCTGACTACGTGTTTAACGACTAAGCAATTACAAAGAAGCCACCCCAAGAGTTTCCTAAAGCCGCTCACAGAGAATCGAAACAATGTCGTCCGCACCGTCTGTCAAACCCGTGAAGAGCATTCTCGCTGTCGATGAATCCTCGATGCGAACGAATAAAGTGGACCAGACTTCTAGTTTTTTGCTGAGCATGATTATCCTAATCGGGATAGCCGTCTTCATGCTTGCGGTGCTGTTCATCATGCGGTCGATGTCTCACTATACGAAGCCGTTCATTGTCAAGCCTGAGTCGATTGAAGGGCGTGGTCTAAACGCCGAAGGGTTTGAACGGGATTTCGATCCTCCAGGTTCAGACGAAGTCGAACAACTTTCCGAGCCGGCCCTCGAGCAAACTTTGCAAATGGTAACAGAAGCGATTAGTAACATTTCGGCTTCTTTGGAGAGCATCGAATCCAGCATGGCAGCCAACGGCACTGGCTCCGGGCGAGGAGATAGCCGACAAGCTGGCCCAGAAGGCGAAGGGGACAAGAACGTTCCGAGGAGCGAGCGATGGGAATTGAAGTTTACAGCCAGAGATAAGCGCAATTATTCATTGCAACTCGAGTCGTTTAAGATCAACGTCGGTGCCATTGGTGGAGGGATCGCTACCGTTGACTATGTGACAAATGTTGCGAGTGCTCCCAGCAAAAAATCCGGGACTTCCAAGGAGTTCAAGGGGGTTTTGTATTTCATGAGCACGACCGCAAATGTTCTTGAGCAATACGAAAAGCAGATCTTGCAAACCGCGGGAATCCCAAATGCCGGTCGACAAGTTTTGAAGTTTGTCCCAAAGGAAACGGAAGAGTTGCTGGCCCAGGCTGAGGCGGCCTATTACATGGAGAAACGCAGCAAAGAAGTGCGAATTGCTGACATCGCAAAGACGGTTTTCGAGTGCCGTCAGAAAAAGAAGGCTGGCGGATACGAATTCGTTGTCATCGATCAACGCTATCTAGGAGCGCGTCCGGCAAAGAAGTAGTTCCAAGTTTAGCAAAAGGCTTGGACGCTCCCGAAACCTTCAGGTTTTCTGTTCTTTTCCGGTCGATACAATTGTTCCAGCGGTATCGATGAATCATTTTCCTTTTTTCGAAACTCGGACTGTTTTGCTAGATTTCGAAAGCTGTCCGTGGAACATGACCTAATCTTTCGGTGGCATCACAAACATTCCTAGCTGTCAGGCAGCTTGGGACATTGGCGGGCTTATTCCACCTGGAGCACGGGAAAATGAACGCGTGGGTTAATCGCAAAGAAGAAGAATCCTACTTGGGGCAGCTGGAGCAATTGGTTGTTCAGCGACTCCAAAAATCCTCGAGCGAAACAGCCCCACCGGCCATACGAGTTAGAAAGCGAGAGCAAGTTCGATTGAACAAATTCTCCATCGAGATGAACGAAGAATTAAATCGTCTCGAATCCATGATCGCGGAAGAACAAAATCATTCGCTTTGAGTCAGTCACGTGCAGCGACACGACGCACAATTCCTTGAATGTGCACGTTGTCACCCAACGTTTCGATGGTTGTGTTGTCAAGCTCAGTGGCTTCTCTCATTAGTGACTTACCCACGCCAGCTAGCGGTCGCATGGCTTTCGCTCCACCTGCCAGCTTCGCAGCGACAAAGCAATGGACTTGATCGATAAGCTCTCGATCGAAAGCGTGGCCGAGTAACGTACCGCCACCTTCCAAGAGCACATTGGTGTACCGGCGACTGCCAAGCTCTCTCAACGTGAACTCGAGCGAACTCACTACTTCTGGCTCTGGAATCATCAAGACCTCACAGCCAGATGATCTTAAATTGCGAACGCGCTCCGGTTCCGCCCGTTCGGAACAAGCGACCAAAACTGGCCCTTCTGCAATACTCGAGACGAGCATCGAAGTTGGTGAAAGTCTACATTCCCGATCGACGACCACCCTTGTCGCAATACGAGCGGGGCGAGTCCCGTCGGGCAATCGCGTTGTGAGGAGCGGATCGTCTGCGATGGCTGTTCCGATTCCAACGATAACGGCGTCCATTCCGCTACGCAGCTGATGCACAATTCCGCGAGACAATTCATTGCTGATCCATTTGGAATCCTGGTCTCGTGTAGCGATTGCACCATCAAGAGTCATGGCCCATTTAGCGGTAACCCAAGGTATGCCTTTCGCTAGTCGTTTGAGATAGGGTGCGTTGAGTTCCTGCGCTTGTGCTCCCAAAACACCGACATCCACTTCGATGGATTGGAGGCGTAGCGCCTGGATTCCTCGTCCTGAAACTTCCGAGAATGGATCCTGCATCGCGACAACAACTCGCTTGGGGCGAAGACGCAACAGCAGATCAACGCAAGGAGGCGTTTTGCCGAAATGACTACACGGCTCAAGGGTGACATAGACAGTCGAATCAGCCAGTCGTTTCGGATCGCATTTCGAAAGCGCGTCCACCTCGGCATGCGGTCCACCAAAATAATGGTGGTAACCCGAAGAAAGCAATTCATCCTTTTCGACAACAACACAACCCACCATGGGATTGGGTTCAACAAATCCACGTCCACGCGTTGCGAGTTGCAGTGCGAGACTCATCCAATATGGGTCGCGATTGGCCATTCGAGTGCTATGAATTGGAGTAGTGGACGAGCCGAGTTAGCTTCGCACCGTGGCTTATCAGCCACGGCTAGGGATAGGTCGGCCTTTCAGGCCTGATTTGTGCAACTTCAAAACGCGCAAGCTAGTGAATCTACTGTCCCATTCACTAGCTTGCGCGTCGTGCTGGTGAATCGACGGTCCCATTCACTAGCTTGCGCGTCGTGCTAAGGTACTTCCGGTCAAACTTTGGACCAATCTCGTCGCTGGCGGCTACTGGGGATGGCCATTTTTTTGCGGTACTTGGTGATGGTTCGGCGCGCTACGCCAAGCCCTTGCTTTTTGAGCTCGTCCACCAAATCGTCATCGCTGAGAGGGTTGGTCTTGTCTTCTTTGCCAATGATCTCTTGAAGCTTGATACGGATCGTTTCATAGGCGACATCTTCACCGTCGGCGCTTTGGGTACCGAAGACAAAGAATCGACGTAGAGGCAAAATTCCTCGCGGGGTTTGAATCCACTTGTCATCGACGGCTCTTGAGACGGTGGTAACGTGCACACCGACCTGATCAGCGATCTGTTGCATTTTCAATGGTTCGATCGACTCGGGGCCTTCGTCGAGAAACTTGGTTTGGTAATCTACGATGGCTTGCGAAACACGGGTCAAAGTTCTTCGGCGTTGTTGAATTGACTCGATCAACCATTGCGCACTGCCGATCTTTCGCTTGATGAATTCTTTTTCTTCCTCGCTGGCCTTGGGGTCTCCCAATCGGCGGCGGTAGTATTCGCTAATTCGCAAAGGTGGCAACGAATCGTCCACCAATCGAACGGTGTATACGCCATTTTCGTTTGACTCAACGATGACGTCAGGAGTTACCAGTGGCACGTGCACTTCCATGAAGGCAGCACCCGGTTTCGGGTTGAACTGATGCATCTGTTCGCGAATCTCCTTGATCAGTTCAATGGAGTAGCCCGTCTTTTTTTGAATCACGGGCAAGCGATTTTCGGCCAAGTCGTCGAGGTGCTGCGAAATCAACGTTCGCATTTCATCTACCAATCGCATTTCTGGGCGAAGCTGATTGATCAAGCATTCGCGAAGATTGCGAGCCCCAACACCTGCCGGCTCAAGCGACTGAACAATCGCAAGGGCCTTTTCGGCCAGTGCCAAATCGGATGCTTTGTGGTCGGGTGGGAGTATGTCGGAAAGAGACGTCTTTAAATAACCGCCATCTCGAGCATCCAAACAAGAAATGATGCGTTCGGCGATGCGTTCGATATCGTCATCGATATCCATTTCGGCGAGTTGGTGGAGCAGATAGTCGTTTAGCGATTCCGGTCTTTCGGCCGCGTTGGCCATCAAATCATGGGCTCGGTCGCCATCTTCTTGGATGCGGCTGCTCGAACGTCGAAAATCATCGAACGTGTCGGGCATGTCATTGTCCATGTTGGCCAACCGCTCGAAGTCCTCAGCGTTGGACTGACTATCCTTGACGATCAGTTCTTTTTCGTCTTCGGTTCGCGAGGCGGTCGGGCTTTCTTCGTCCGACGGTTCTTCGTCGGGCAGCGTCTCATCCCGTTCTTCGACCTCGAGCATGGGATTTTCATTCATTTCCTGCTCAATGCGCTCCTGCAGCGCCAAAATTGGCAGTTGCAGAATCTCCATCGACTGGATCATCCGGGGAGCCAGCTTTTGGGTCTGAATCTGACGTGCTTCGAGTCCGAACGACAGACGCATAATGATTAAATCCATTAAAACAGTTGATTGAAACGAACACTTCTACCTTTACTGTATCACCTGAACCGCCGTAAGTGCAGACTTGACTTGTGAATAATTTGCGATTTTGGAACGTGATTTGCTATAATTCCCGATTCCAATCCTTTTTTGGACCTTTTTGCAGAAAAACGCAGGCAATTTAGCGATGAACGATTCCGATGCATCTTTGGGAAATCCCGACGAAATGACCATTCTAGAATTGCAGGGCAAGGTAGACAGTTGGATAAAAGAGGTGGGCGTCCGATACTTTTCTGAGCTAACGAACCTTGCTGTCCTCGTGGAGGAAGTGGGGGAGCTTTCGAGAATTTTGGCAAGAACTTATGGTGATCAAAGCTTTAAAAAATCGGATGCTGCCTATAGTCTACCGGATGAAATGGCGGACATTCTTTTCGTTTTGGTCTGCCTAGCCAATCAAACGGGGGTCGATTTGACTCGGGCAATCCACGACAACTTACTGAAAAAGACAATGCGGGACGCCACGCGACATCGCGACAACCCGAAACTCCAACCCTAATCATTTTCGAAAGCCAAAATCATGAGTCTTACCATTATGCGTCGAATCAAATTCTGCGCGGGCCACCGATTGTTCAAACACGGTGGTAAATGCGAGCACTTCCACGGCCACAACTATGTTGCTGACTTTTTTGTGACTGGGGAAGCTCAGGACTCCGTGGGGCGAGTTATGGACTTTGCCGATCTCAAGAACAAATGCAAAGGCTGGCTCGATGAGAACTGGGACCATAGTTTTCTGGTCTGCGATCAAGACGAGAACGCAATCACCGCGTTGAAGATGGTCAAGCCGTGCCGATTGTTCGTCATGCCTTACAATCCAACCGCCGAAAACATGGCAAAGTACCTGCTTGAAGAAGTTTGTCCAATGCTTCTTGAGGGGATGGGAGGAGTTGCTAACCGCGTCCGAATCTGGGAAACCGATGAGTCGTTTGCCGAAGCTGCCATCGATGAGCATGACAAACTGGTCGTTTCCAGCTACGATGCAGCGGAAGCGAAGTGACATCTTGAAAATGCTGTTTGCGGTAATACAACCGAGCAAGCTTCAAGCGGTGCGAGAAGCGCTCAATCATGCAGGAGTTCAGCGATTGACCGTCATCGAAGGCCAGGGGTACGGCCGCCAAAAAGGTCAGTCGTCAACTTATCGAGGCGTCGAGTACCGCGTAAATTTGCTTCGCAAAGTGACGTTGGAGATCTGCGTTAACGACGATTTCCTGGAACGCACCATCGATACCATTACCGCGATCGCTCGAACGGGAACCGAAGGATGCGTTGGGGACGGAAAAATATTTGTTTTGCCAACACTAGAGGCCATCACGATCGATGATGGCCAAAGAGGACCAGGAGCTGTTTAGTGATACTATTATTGTCTAGCGACTTGATGTTTCAGTCCAGGATCAGCTCGACCGCACGTGAGGCAGGCAAATCCTGCGTGGTGGATCGATCGGTTGCCAAGTTGGTCGAACGGGTCGCGGAACCAGACACGGTCAAGCTGGTGCTGGTCGACTTGACGCTGCGAGCGGTCGAACTAAGCATCGAAATTCCACTCCTTCACCAGTCGTTTTCGAATTGCAAAGTGATCGCGTACGGGCCGCATGTCGATGTCGAACGCTTGACATTGGCGCAGGAGGCTGGCGCGGACGCCGTGATGACACGAGGCCAGATGGACCGTGATCTTGTAGCAATCATTCAAGGGGCTTGACCCGGATGATCGCTAGTTCAGGAGTTGCCGAGCACGCTTCGGTGCACATGGCTGTTCGCAATGCGTTTCGCAATGCTTCCGATCACTTGCGAAGCCCCGTTTCTTGTCTGTTTCTTTTTGTGAGCGGCGAAAACTTAGATAGCCATTCAACGGCCATTCGCTCGGTATTGGACGAGCTTGCGCCTAGCGTTCCCGTCTTCGGTTGTTCAGCGGAGAGCGTCGTTGGCCGAGGCCGAGAGATCGAGGGGCAGACGGCGGCGAGTGTTCTATTGATCGGCGAGCTATCTCAACTGCCCACTATTTTTCCGCTCGAGTGTCTAAAAACGCCAGATGGTCCGACGGTAGTCGGATTCACGGACGAAATCATCGAACGAGCTCGCGCTTGCAATGGGATGTTGGTGGCAGGTTGTCCGCTCAGCTTTTCCGTCGACATGCTGATCGAGGCATTAGAACCGGAACGAGGCACGGATGTTGTCCCTATCTTAGGTGGCTATTGCAGCAGTCAAAATTGGGAGAGCGCAAACCTCTTGTTCTGCAACGATCAAGTCATGAATCGCGGTGCGGTCGGGATGGTCTTGCCTCCCGAATTGCACTGGCAAACAATCGTCAGTCAAGGTTGCAGCCCCATCGGCGATCCGATGATCATCACGGCGTTGGACGGAAACACTATACTGGGGCTAGGTGGCAAACCGGCTCTGACCATGCTTCGCGAAATGTTTCATAAGCTGGCGAGCCATGAACGCGAGATGGCCATCGATGCATTGCTAATTGGCAGAGCCATCACCGAGTACAGTGACACCTTTTCGCATGGCGATTTTTTGATTCGCAACGTTCAGGGGATCGATTCGGACTTAAATGGGGTCGTCGTGACCGATCGCTTTCAGGTGGGACAGACAGTCCGATTTCATGTCCGTGACGCACAAGGTGCCGATGCGGACTTGATGAACCTGTTGAGTCGAGTGAGTCGAGGAGGAATCGAAAACCAAGCCGGCTTGCTATTCAGTTGCAACGGACGAGGCCATCGTATGTTTTCGCAACCCAACCACGATGCACTTGCGATCGATAAGTATTTTCCAGGGCTCCCGCTCGCAGGAATATTTGCTGCGGGCGAATTCGCACCGCTGGCCAATCGCAACCTAACTCACGGCTTTACTGCAGTAGCGGCGTTTCTCAGAGAAACCGACCGCTAGGTTTCTTCTGCTTCGATCTTTTGCTGGCTATCCAGTTCCGATTTCAAAGCAAACGAAATGGCTCTAGAAACGAAATCGCAAACCCGATAGTTTACCAACGAGGGTAACGCATGTCGGTGTTTTTGAGAAAGCATTTTCCAATCTGTTCCAGAATGATCTTGGGGCTGCGTGCCATTTTCGCGATTTGGCTTTTCCTCACGGGTGGTTCCCTTTCTTTTTCACAAGAAACAGGTTTGTTCACCACCCAAGAATACCCAGCCTTTCCCTATGACGAACCAGTCTTAGGTGAGTCGCCAACGACATTCAATGAAGCAACCCATTTTGACGAGCCAACTGGTTTGCCAAGAATACGCAGTCTGGGCAAATTGGTGTCGATCGAGGGAAGACCTGGAGATCGAGGTTCACTGCGGGAATATGCGCCGATGGATGAAAGCGAGGCTGGGGCGGAGTTGATGTTTGATCCGGACGCAAACACGGATTGCAAGCTGCCCAGATTGTCCTATTTCTCCCAAGAGCCCTACTTGAACTACCGCTCAGAAGAAAGCGGCCTCAACTACCTGCCCGCGGGGGCAGATCAGTTTGGTTGGGTGTCGTTGGAAAATTCGCCCTATCTGGCTCGTGGTTACCGGTCGGGAATAACGACTGCCATCAACATACACTTTCTTTCCGGGCCGAATTCGGTCGCTATTCCGCCACGTCTTTATGACTTCTCGCTTGGCTATCAGAAGAGAGGTCGAATCAGCGACGTCATGAGTTACGATTTGGCCACGACGATCGGTTTGTTTAGCGATTTCGAAGACAGCGCCAAAGACGGCGTTCGCTACCCTGGTCACGCTGTCGGTATGCTCCATATGAAACCCGAATTCGATTTGGTTTTTGGAGTCGATTATCTGAGTCGCGACGACATCAAGCTGCTGCCGGTTGCAGGCGTCTCTTGGCGACCACAGGGCATACCCGATATGCGTTTCGATCTTGTGTTCCCAAGACCCCGGATCGATTACTCGATCGACAACCAATCCAAGGTTTATCTCGCTGGCCGGCTTGGCGGCGGCACTTGGGATATCGAATTCCCGAACAACGACAATGATGTGATGACCTATCGGGATCTCCAGGTTTTATGTGGTTTTGAACGTCGGAATTCGGAAGGCCACCTTGCCTGCGTCGAGTTTGGTTTTGTCTTCGACCGAAGACTCGAGTTCCGGACCCTTTCGCAGCCAACCGAGTTCGACGACGCCTTTGTTTTGCGGCTCGTAACTCGAAAATGAGTTCGGGAAACGTCGTTTGGCGAGCCCACCGCTTCAAGCATCATGAGATGCCAGCTCCGCTAGAAACTCGTGGGAGGGCGAGGCCATTGTAAACATGTTTCCAACGAGTTTACCTAAGTCATTCATTGCTCGGGAGGGTGAGGCTCCTGCCGAACCTTTGGACCGTTGGCTCGGCAGGAGCCTCGCCCTCCCTAAGGTTTTCCATGGAATTGACTTTGCAAAGATGTTTACAGCGGTGGCCTCACTCTCCCGAGAAAAGCATTTTGACGGGGGTAGTAGGCTCTGGGCAAATACACAACCTCGGCTCGCGTGATACCCCTCAATAAGACTTGACGTTCGCCCTTAGACTGCATTTTCATTTGGCTGATTGTCTCCAAGCGGGCTTCCGGCTACACTGCTGTAGCAAATCTGTTAACCCTTTTTTTGAGGTTGCGTTAGGAAAAACCCAGCGCACCGGAGCAATTCATGAGTGCCCCCACCGGTTCTCCCAAACTTGACGCGTCGACAGCACAGGCCAAGCTTACCCTTGGCGATAAAGAATACGTCTTGCCCATCCTAGTAGGGACGGAAAAGGACAGGGCTATCGACATTTCCAAGCTCCTTCGGGACACCGGTCATACCACCATCGATGATGGATTTGCGAATACAGCAGCCGCCTCCAGTTCCATCACCTACTTGGATGGTGATCGTGGAATACTCCGTTATCGCGGGTATCCGATCGAGGAATTGGCTGAACATTGCGATTTTTTGGAAACGAGTTACCTGATTATTTACGGCGACTTGCCGAACAAGGAGCAGCTGGATCAGTTCAAGGAATCCATCGAGAAGCACACGATGCTTCATGAGGACATGCGGACGTTTTACAACGGTTTCCCACGCGACGCCCACCCGATGGCGATACTTTCCAGCGTGGTCGGGGCTTTATCAACATTTTATCAAGACTCGCTCGACCCCCATGATCCTGAAGAAGTCGAGATTTCAGTTCATCGATTGATTGCCAAGCTGCCTACCATCGCAGCGTACAGCTATAAAAAAGCTTTTGGCCAACCCTTTATTTATCCAGATAACAGTTTGGACTATTGCCAGAATTTCTTGAGCATGATGTTTGCTCTGCCAAGTGAACGCTACCAACCGGACCCTGATTTTGTGCGGGCCCTGAATCTGCTGCTGATCGTACACGCGGATCACGAACAAAATTGCAGTACGTCGACGGTGCGTTTGGTAGGTTCCTCCAACGCGAATCTGTTCGCGTGTATTTCCGCTGGAATTTGTGCCCTTTGGGGACCTCTCCACGGCGGTGCCAACGAAGCTTGCGTGAACATGCTCAAGCAGATCGCAGACGACGGCGGTAACGTTAAGAAGTACGTGGACATGGCCAAAGACAAGTCGAGCAATTTCCGCCTCATGGGCTTCGGACACCGTGTCTACAAAAACTACGATCCTCGCGCCAAGATTATCAAGTCGGCTTGCGATGTTCTCCTTGACAAGCTGAACCTCAAGGATCCGCTGTTTGACGTTGCCCAAGAGCTTGAGGCCGTCGCTCTTCGCGATCCTTACTTCGTTGAACGCAAGCTCTATCCGAACGTGGACTTTTATTCCGGTGTTATCTACCGCGCAATGGGAATTCCGATTCAGATGTTCACGGTCCTCTTCGCCATCGGACGCTTGCCAGGCTGGATTGCCCACTGGATCGAAATGCAAAACTCTCCTTTGACTCGTATCGGTCGTCCACGGCAGGTGTACACCGGACATGTGAAACGCGATATCATCCCGATAGAAAATCGCTAGTTAGGAGCAGGAATGTCGGCTCATTCGGATTCGGTTCCTTCGGATATGGCCGCGTCGGACGCGACTAGAGCAACGGGAAAGACGCCCCCGGCGGACCAAAAGATCACGATCAAGCTAGACAAGCCTTTGGCGGAAATGTCGTGGATTCAAAGGTCGTTGGTGTTTGCAGAGCTTTCGCGACTTGCTTACGCTGCCCCCGAGGATGTCGAAAAGAAATTCTATGGAGCTGGTCTGGATCAATGCGTTTTCATCGCGCGTGATGGTGCCGAAGCTTATGTTTTGGGTAATCGTTTTGACTGCATGATTGTATGTCGAGGCACGGAGCCGAATCAATGGAACGATATCAAGGCAGACGCGAACGCTTGGACTGTAGCGTCCGAAGTTGGTCGAGTTCATAGCGGCTTTCATTCTGAGGTGAACGAGCTTTGGCCGTTGCTCGAGCAGCAGATTAAAGAAAACCAACGCCCCATGTGGTTCTGTGGTCATTCGCTCGGCGGTGCCATGGCCGCTGTATGCGCCGTGCGCTGCAAAATATCCCCCATTCCTTCGAATCCCCAAGCAATCTTTTCTTATGGGGCACCGCGTGTTGGCGACAGATCTTACTCCTCGTACTTAAAGGTAAAGCACTACCGTTGGGTGAACAACAATGACATCATCCCTCGAGTTCCACCCCGTTGGCTTGGTTATCGGCATATGGGGCAAGAGATTTACATCGATCGACATGGTCGAATCAGCGACTTGCGTTTGTGGCATCGCGTCCGCGACCGGTTTTTGGGATTGCTGGCCTCGTTGCGGCTTTGGAAACTGGATTATTTTAGCGATCACGCTATGGTCGACTATATTAAGCACGTTCGAGGTCACTACGAAGACGAATTGGCTGGTAGACCAATAAAGACTCCGAAGCATATCCCCGCAGAATAATGACTCAATGCTAACCGCGATTATCTTCGTTTTCGTCATCGGTTATCTGGCGATTGTTTTTGAACATCAGATCCATATCAACAAAGCCGCTTCCGCCATCGTAACAGGCGTCCTGTGCTGGACGATTTACGCGATCGGCTATGAAGAGCTTGTACCGCAAGCTGCCTTTGAAGCATGGGAGAAATTGCATTCGGTTGGCGCCGATGCCCATGCGGTCGCTCACTTGCCAGCGAAACTGGAATTCGTCACCGAATCGCAACTACCAAAAGGATTTGTCGAAATCGCAGGCATCCTTTTCTTTTTGATGGGAGCGATGACGATTGTCGAGTTGGTCGATGCCCACGAAGGCTTTTCGTTGGTGACTCGACTGGTAAAAGCCAAGAATAAGACAACTTTGCTATGGATCGTCGGCTGGGTCACGTTCTTTCTCTCTTCCGTTTTGGATAACCTGACTACCGCTATTGTCGTTGTATCGCTCCTGAAAAAGCTCGTGGCAGATCGCGAGACGCGGTTGATGTTTGTGGGAATAGCAATCATAGCTGCAAACGCAGGTGGAGCCTGGACCGTTATTGGAGACGTTACGACGACCATGCTTTGGGTGAAGAACAAGATTAGCTCCCTGGACGTCATGCGAGAGCTGTTTTTATCCAGCGCCGTATGTTTGCTCATTCCACTTGTGATTGCATCGCGTTCGATGACGGGAGAGCTCACTCTGGTTTCCAGTGTCACCGATGAGAACGATGACAAGACGATTCAACCTTGGCATCGGGCATTGTTCCTAGGTTTGGGGCTGGCCGGTTTGATGATGGTCCCGATCTTTAAGGCATACACGCACTTGCCCCCTTTCATGGGGATGGTGCTCAGCCTCGGTGTGCTTTGGGTTGTCTCTGAATTGGTCAGTCACACAATGGATGAAAAAACGAAAAGCTCGACGGGTGTCATGTCGGCACTGAGACGCGTCGACATGTCCAGCATCTTGTTTTTCCTTGGAATCTTGCTCGCCGTCGGAGCCCTGGGCAGCGTCGAGGTGCTCAAGAATATTGCAGTGTATCTTCAAAACACCATTGGAAACTCCTCGATTATCGCGATCATCATCGGATTAGTATCGGCGGTCGTTGACAATGTCCCGTTGGTTGCAGCGGGCATCGAAATGTATGGCGACACGCCGCCCAACGATTCTTTTTGGATGCTGCTGGCTTACTGCGCGGGGACCGGCGGTAGTTGTTTGATCATCGGCTCCGCGGCCGGCGTCGCGGCTATGGGACTCGAAAAGATTGATTTCATGTGGTATGCAAAGCGAATCGCACCCCTTGCTTTGGCTGGATACTTGGGTGGCGTCGCAATTTACTTCCTCCAAAAAATGATTCTAGGCTGACGGTCTATCCATGACAAATCCAACGCTCGAAGCAATTGAAATCCGCAAGGTTTATCAGACTCTGTCCGAAGAGATCGTGGTGCTGGAAAGTGTTTCGTTTTCCATGAACGCGGGAGAAAACCTAGCGATCATCGGCCCAAGTGGATCCGGTAAATCGACGCTGCTCCAGATCCTTGGAACACTCGATGCGCCGACCAGCGGTATTGTCCGAATCGGCGGCCAAGATCCCTACGAGCTAAACGAGAACCAACAGGCGAAGTTCCGGAACGAACGGATCGGTTTTATTTTCCAAGACCATCATCTTTTGCCGCAATGGAACGTCTTGGAAAATACGTTGCTCCCAGCGTTGGCAAAAGGAAAACCGACAGAAGAGATTCGCCAGCGCGCGATCGCGTTACTCGAGCGGGTGGGACTCAAGGACCGCATGACTCATTTGCCGAGCCAACTATCGGGCGGTGAACGTGAACGAGTGGCAGTGGCGCGAGCCTTGGTACTTAAGCCGATGATTGTTTTGGCCGATGAGCCAACGGGGAATCTCGATCAGCAGTCAGCAGAAAACGTGGCAAGATTGCTGCTTGAGGTTCCGAAAGAAGAAAACACGGTCCTTATCGTCGTAACCCACTCAATATCGCTGGCCGAACAAATGCAAAAGCGATACGAGTTGAGAAATCGCAAGCTGACACGAGTTGGATAACAGCGAGGGAAACGCTTCTTCCATTTAGCAGGGCGGGTTTCGGGAGGGTAAGGCCACCGCTGTAAACATGTTTGCAAAGTCAATTCCATTGAAAACCTTAGGGGAGGGCGAGGCTCCTGCCGAGCCAACGGTCCAAAGGTTCGCCAGGAGCCTCACCCTCCCGAGCAATGAATGACTTAGGTAAACTCGTTGGAAACATGTTTACAGCGGTGGGGTAAGGATCCTGCTGGACCGTGGCGTCTCAAGCTCGGCAGGAGCCTCGCCCTCCCGAAGGCTCGCAATCGCAATAATAACTTCGCGACCTATCCTACTTGCAGGGTTGCTTCCAAGGTCTTGAGCATGTCCCGAACGGCAACTTGACCGCGTCGACATCCGATGAGTTCATCCGATTCGATCCAGCTTTCTACTTTCTTTTGAGCCGATATAACAGTGGAATGCTGTCGATTTCCGAAGTAGTCACCGATTTCGGATAAGGCGGTTCGCGTGTACTTTCGGGCCAAGAACATGGCCAGCATGCGAGGTTGGCTTACATTTTGACATTTGGTTTTGGCCCGCAGAGTCTTGCTCTCAAGTCCAAAAGCTTCGCACACCACCTTCTCGATATCGTTCATTCGGACCACGGGGTGGCTTGCACGGATCAAGTCCAATGTGCATCGGATCGCTTCGTCGTCTGTCAGCGGTCGACCGACGACTCGTTGCTGCGCGACCAACCGGTGCGATACGCCTTGCAAGACTCGAGCGTCGCCACAGCATTGCTCGGCAAGGTTTTGAATACTCTTGTTCGAGAGGTCGACCTGGGACTTCGCGCACATGCGCCGAAGGACTTCGACTCGCGTCTTGGCATCGAGAGGATCGATGGCACAAGCCATACCGCCTGATAAACGTGCGTAGAGGTCAGCCCCAAGGCCAGCCAAGTCATTCAGCCCGCGATCGGAAACGAGAACGACTTGACGTCGATCCCGCAACAGCATGTCGATGGTATTGCGCAGCTCTACGAGTGTGCCCGCTTTGCCCAAGCAGAACTGGATGTCATCGATCACAAGGGCTTCGACGTCGCGATACTTGCGTCGGAAATTGGCAAAGCCACCGCCCCTGGCGCTCTCCGTGTATTCAATCGTGAATTGTTCGGCTGTTAGGACCAAAACACGTCGCATGCGATAAGCGACTCGCATCTTGTGAGCTAGGCCGATTGCCAAATGGCTCTTTCCTGTCCCGCTTGGTCCGTGGATGAGCAAAGGATTAATCTGGCCTGGACGCTCCAAGACCATCTCAGCGGCTGTGTAGGCAAGACGATTGTGGTCCCCTGCCACAAACTCGTCCCAGCGTCGTTCGTTCTCTTTCCGAAGCTCCATCAACCGATCGACTTGGATGTCAACCGATGCCCGATTGGGGTCGTCGCCCACCGAGCTACGGTCGTCTTCTTGACTGGTTGGGCCGCTGCGTACCAAACGCAATTTGGCTGCTGGCTCTACGGTTACTCGCTCACTCGCCTTTGCCACATGATCGGCAGGAGACGAGTTGGTCGTTTTCGGAGGAGTAATCGGTTTGGTAAGGAGCACGGAATCGGCTTTGCAGGAGTTGGTTGGCGCTGGGGCTTGCTTATCACTCGCCTGTGTCGACGAAGCGATTGAGATTTGGAACCCAAAATGGCCGCCGGCCGCTTCCGTAACTGCCGCTTGTAGATCGTCCCGAAACATTTTCGAAACACAATCGGCGATGAAAGTGCTGGCGACTTCGATTCCGATCACATTATGGCTGATCTGCGACCATTTCGCATCACCTCCAAACCAAAGATCCATCCGATCTTTTCCGATCCTCTGGCGCAGCCTGGTTTCGACCGAATCAGCGATCGAACCATCGAACATAGCAACTTCGTGCGCTATTTTCATCGCAAACTCCTTGACCATGCGAGTCTGCGGATGAGAAATCATTCACCCGCAGTATCCTTTCCAAACAGGAACCATCCTATCTGATGCGAAACCCAACGGCGGATGCATCGCCCTTGGAAATAGACTTAGGAGTCAAAGACGACCTAGGTCTCATTCACAAGTTTGCGAACCCCGTTTGGCTCAACGGTCGACGATTCTATGAACGCTAGCTATTAAGTCAAATTCGAAAACGGTTTCGGAACTTAAGAAATTAATTTTCGATGAGGAAGATGCGGTAAAATCCGCTTGGAAGTGACAGGCCGGGATTGCATAAGAATCCGAAAGCGACGGTCGTGGCACGGTGGAAAACCTGTCGGAGGAAAAGGCTCAAACCTCCGACTGCCAAGCGAACTGGCTCGCCTCGACTCGCCAAAGCGAGATGCACATCAAAACAGCAGTAAATAAACCCAGGCAAACGAGGTGAAATGAGATGGAAGTGCTGGTGTCGAAGAACCTAGCCATGTTGGGAGCGACTTTCAAATCCATCTCAAGCATCTGCTGTAAAATCGAACGCAATCGAAAGCTGACGGTGAATTGATTGATGGCAGCCGGTAGCGTCGATAAGATTCCTTCTACGATGATTCCGTACATGAATGCGGACACCATCGCTCGTTTTTGAATCAGGGTGCCCAAGGTTGTGAACAGGGCACCGTAGGCAAGCGCGGAGATCAAATTCAAAAAGCAGAGCACTGCCCAAGTTTGGAGTGGATTGGTCAAAGCTGCGAAAGGAATCGCGAAGGTCACGGCAACGGACGTACTGGAGAAAGCCCACAGGACCGCAATCGCGTACTTGCCGAGCAGAACAGCACGGCGGGCTCCTGGCCGTACGACGTAGTATCCCCAGGTCTGTGCCTCAAGTTCTGCATGCACGATGGGCGTTGCCCACAGCAGCAGCCCAAGCACTGTCACAATTTGCGGGATCAAAAAGAACAGCATGATCACGTAACCCAGGTTCATCTCTGCCGCGCCAATCGAGCTCTGGCCACCAATCTGCAAACTGGCGATCCCGATCAAGGTCGGGGGAAACAAGGCCATGACGAGCCAAGTCATGATGCGACCAAACGTGAGAGTCCGAATAAGTTCGAGTTTGAAGACTCCGAGCGGGCCCCAAATCCATTTGTTTTCCGAACCGATTGCGTAGGAGCTGTTTTTCTGAGCGGAAGAAGCGTTCGAGTTCATTATTTTGTGATGCCGAGTACGCCTTCTGCAGACCTTTACGCTAGTAGCTCTTTCACGACCTTGGCATGTTCGACGCCCGTTAGCTTGAGGTCGAGTCCTTGTGTTCGGAACGAAAAACGTTCGTGATCAATCCCCAATAGATGCAGCACGGTTGCGTGGAAGTCGCGGATGTGAACCGGGTCCTTGACGATGTTGTAGGAAAAATCATCTGTCTCGCCGTGAATCACGCCACCCTTGATACCGCCACCTGCCATCCACATGGTGAAGCAACGCGGGTGGTGATCTCGACCATAATTGTCTCGGCTCAATCCACCTTGAGAATAGATCGTTCGACCAAACTCGCCGCCCCAAATGATCAAGGTCGAATCGAGAAGTCCCTTGGCTTTCAAGTCGGTGATCAAGCCATATGTTGCCCGATCGATGTCTTTGCATTGCGATGGCAAACGAGCGTTGACGTTTCCGTGGTGGTCCCAGTTGTTGAGGTATACTTGAACGAAGCGTACATCTCTCTCGACCATGCGACGCGCGAGCAGGACCGAGTTGGCAAACGAGCCAGGCTTCTTTGCGTCCTCGCCGTAGAGTTCAAATGTGCTTTCCGGCTCGCTTGCGATATTGGTCAATTCGGGCACGCTCGATTGCATGCGAAATGCCAATTCATATTGCTGAATGCGGGTATGGATTTCCGGGTCGCCAACGGCTCGGAAATTCATTTCATTGAGCGATTTCAATCCGTCAAGTGTTTTGCGACGTACTTCGGCGGAGACACCAGCGGGGTTGTTGATGTACATGATCGGATCACCGCTCGAACGGAAACTGCATCCGGCATGCTCACCCGGCAAACAACCGGAAGACCACAGCCTGGCTGAAATCGCTTGTATTTGCTCCGTGTTTGATGGTTGTGCAACGAACACGACGAAGGTCGGTAGGTTGTTGTTCATGGAGCCGAGGCCATACGACATCCAAGAACCAAGGCACGGTTTGCCGGTTACCATGTTTCCTGTTTGCATCAACGTGATAGCAGGTTCATGGTTGATGGCTTCGGTATGCATGGAGCGAACGAAGCACATCTCGTCTGCGACTTTGGCTGTTTCCGGGAGCAGTTCTGAAATCCACATCCCGCTTTGACCATGCTGGGCAAATTTGTATTTGGACGGCGCGATTGGGAATCGAGCTTGACCGCTGGTCATCGTGGTCAAGCGTTGTCCGTTGCGAACGGACTCAGGCAAGTCTTTATCGTACCAGTCGTTCATCTGCGGTTTGTAGTCGAACAAATCCAACTGCGACGGGCCACCGACCATGTGCAAGTAGATCACACGTTTTGCTTTGGCTGGAAAGTGTGGCAGCGTCCCTAAGCCCCCTAATGGCTTATCCGCAGTCGCAGCGACCTCGTCTCCCATTGCGAGATTGGGCATCCCGAGCGACGCCAACGCGGCCAACCCCAGCGCGTTGCCACCTTGGCGGAAGAATTGGCGCCGGGTCTCGCTTTGGACGTATTGTTCAAACAGCGGATGAATATTGTTGGATTGCATGATTTCTGTTACTTCGTAAGGACTTCGTCCAGGTTCATCAATTCGTTGGTTAACATCGTCCAAGCGGCTAGTTCGCTCGCATTGAGGCTCGCGTCCGGCTTGCTTTCACCGAGCGCGACGAGCTTGGCCGCTTCTTCGGGTTGATTTTGATAAAGCGCAGTCAATTCGTTTAGACCAGCTGTTACGATTCCAAGTTCCTCGGCACGAAGTGGTCGCGAAAGGATTCGGTTGGATATCGATTGAATGCGAGCACCCGGGTCGCCACCGAGACTTGCGTCTTGAATCGTCTTCGAAGCAAGCACGCGCGCGGCCTCGATGAACTGAACATCGTTCAGCGTCACAAGGGCCTGCAGAGGAGTATTGGTACGTTCCCGTTTGACCGTGCAAACCTCGCGAGCCGTCGCATTGAAGACTTCCATGTTCGGTGGCGGGGCGGCTCGTTTGAGAAACGTGTAGAGGCTTCGGCGATAAAGTCCTTCGCCTTTGTCTGCGACATAATCTCGCGTGTTGCTGCCAGGCATCGCGACGGCTTCCCAAACTCCTGGTGGCTGATAAGGTCGGACGCTTGGGCCGCCAAGCTTGTTGACGAGCAGACCACTTGCAATCAACGCAGTATCCCGAATCATCTCGGCATCCATGCGAAATCGAGGTCCGCGCGCCAGCCATTTGTTGGTCGGGTCGATCGCCAACTTTTCGCTGGTGACGCAGGAGGACTGACGATAGGTTGAGCTCGTGACGATCGATCGGAAAAGGTTTTTGATGTTCCAGCCATCCTCGCGAAAGGATGTTGCCAAATGATCGAGCAGTTCAGGGTGTGTGGGCATTTGGCCTGTGACACCAAAGTCACCTGATGAACCGACCAGACCGGAACCGAAGACTTCTTGCCAGAACCGATTCACAGTAACTCGAGCAGTTAATGGATGGTCAGGTTGCAAAAGCCATTTTGCGAGACCGAGTCGATTGGCTGGCAGGCCTTCTGGCATTGGTGGTAAAACCTTGGGAGTCGCAGGCTGAACTTCGGTTCCCCGTTTGTCGTAATCGCCTCGCATCAAGATAAATGCCTTTGGTAGCTCAGGAGCTTCGTTCATCACGTGCGCGATGGTTCCTCGTTGTTTGATGGCGTTGCGTTCCGCGACCAACGATTGGACGTTCTTGCTTAGTTGAGGAAACTCGGGGTCGTTGGTGTTGAGATACCAAGTGTAAAGTTCTTCGGTCTCTTCGTTGGAACGGACTGGTTTGGAGACCAGATACTGTCGGCGTGGGACTTCATAGAGCTGGGTGATTTCGTTCGCATCGAGGACCTTTCGATAGATGCGGACGTCTTGGATCTGAGCTCCGGCGGCTGGGGCTCCGGCCGAACGACGTCCAATCGTCAATGGCACAGAAGTCTTGATCGTTTCCGTTAGTTTATTGCTTTGCGTGGTCTTTCCAGATTCCTTGCCGTCGATAAAGATCTTGACCCCTTCGGCTTTCGAAGAACCATCGTAGGAGATCGCGACGTGCTGCCATCGCGAGGCGGATAGCTTCGTTGTCGAGACCGTCTTTAACGCATTGTCAGGCCATTGGTGAATGATGTGAGTCCCAACGGCACCATTCTCCGTCCAAACGTCCCAGCCTCGGTGCATGCCAGCTTCATCCATTTTGGCGAAGAGCGAGCCCCCTTGATTGTCATTGGCGGGTTTCACCCAAACAGAGAAAGTCATAGGCTGATCTCTTTCGAAATCGCCAAACGGCATCGATGGAAAGCTGTCTTTGACTTGCCAAGCCAGGTCGGAGATGCGGCCTGGAACCAAAGTAGCATCCGGCTGCGATGGAATGGGATACCATTGATTCTGATGGAGTGCGCCAATCCACTTGGTATCGTTGCTTGAAAGCGGAATATGTGTTTCCAGGGCTTCTTTGGCTGGGAGAGTAGGCCAAGTTAGCTTTGCTTTTTCTTCAGGCTTAGCGATCCATTCATCGAATGGTTGTCGAGCGGCGGTTCTTCTGGCCGCTAAAGCTGCGTTGGCCTGTTCGGTCAAAGGCTCGAGTTCGAAGTACCGTGCACGTTCCTCGACACGGGGAACAGGAATGATAGGGGGCGTATCTTTGATGTTACCATCCATGGCCCTTTGAGTCGTGTTGTTGAAATAGGCGGCCAGTTGGTAGAACTCTTGTTGGCTGATGGGATCAAATTTGTGATCGTGGCATACGGCACAACCAACTGTCAGTCCCAGCCAGACTTGGCCGGTGGTCTCAACTCGGTCACGGGTGTAGAGAACTTTGTATTCTTCATCGATCGCACCCCCTTCGTTGGTGGTGATGTTACAGCGATTGAAACCTGTCGCGATGCGTTGATCGATGTCAGCGTTGGGAAGCAAGTCGCCGGCAAGTTGCTCGATGGTAAACTGATCGAACGGGAGATTTCGGTTGAACGCTTGGATCACCCATTCGCGATAGGACCACATTTCGCGGAAGTTATCGAAGTGGATGCCGTGCGTGTCGGCATAGCGAGCGTAGTCGAGCCAATTACGGCCGCGATGCTCGCCCCATTCGGATCGTTTCAGCAATTCGTCCACGTAGTTTTCGTAGCGTTCGGGCGAAGGATCAGCCAGCACGCGATCGATGTCTTGGGGAGAGGGAGGCAGGCCCGTTAAGTCATACGTGACCCTTCGCAAAAGCGATCGAAGTTCCGAGTCGGGAGACGGTTCAAGTCCTTTGCGTTCTAGCTCGGACAGCACGAACCGGTCGATTGGGTTTCGAATCCAGGCATTGTTCCGGACTTGGGGGAGTTCCGGTTTGTTAATAGGCAAGAAGGACCAATGCCCTTGGTACTCAGCCCCCTCAGCCACCCAGGACTTGAGTAGTTCTTTTTGTTGTGGCGTAAGGGTTTTGTGCGAATCGGGTGTCGGCATGACAGCCTCTGGATCTGCCGAGAAGATGCGTCGAATGATTTCGCTCTCGTCAGGCTTTCCTGGAACGAATGCGTTTTTGCTGATGGCCGCATCGCGCTGATCGAGTCGCAAGTCGGCTGCACGCTTGGCGGAGTCGGGACCGTGGCAGGCAAAGCAGTTTTCCGACAAAATCGGGCGAATATCGCGATTAAATTGAATCGTTCCAGCCGCATTCAAGCTGGAATTGCCAATAGTGAACCAGCAAGCCACGAGGACGCATGTAGAGACAAGACGAGCGGATACAGTCTTCAAGTTAAAAACCATTTCGGAATTCCGAGCAAACGGAAGGTAGGCGGGAGGCCTCGGCCGGGGGAGCCGAAACGCTGGAGTCCCTCTATTTTAGCGTCCGCAGCCGCAAAACAAGATAGCGAAGTTCACTACTTTTCCATGTTTTCGGAGTCTTGAAACAAAATGCAAGACTCTCCGCGATGTTCCGTACCACCGTTTCTCCGCGTTTTAATTGCACCTAGCCCGAGTACGAATTGTGCCTCGTTGCATTGGCAATTGGAAACGACTACCATCCAATTTCCGGAAACCACGTTTTCCTCCCCTTCCCCACCTCTCCCGCCTGGATTCCATCTTGAGACGAACAACCTTCTTAGCCGCCCTACTTTCCTGTCTTGCTCTCCCTGTAGCCGACGCGCAGGAGACCAATCCGTTGTCCAAACTAACCTGGAAAATCGAGCAACTGACTCTTGATGCCAACGAGGGATGCGCGATTGGTGACTTGAATGGGGACGGAAAACCGGATGTGGTTGCTGGACGCAATTGGTACGCTGCCCCTGATTTCAAACCGCGGCCACTTCGCACGATCGAGGATTGGAATGGCTACGTTCAAAGCAACGGCGACTTCTTGATGGATGTCAACGCGGATGGACGCATGGACGTGATCGCAGGTTCCTTTGTGCCTACCGAAGTCTCTTGGTATGAAAATCCAGGCGACGAAGCCTTGCGACTCGGTCAGACTTGGAAAAAGCATCTGCTGGTCGATACCAAAGCCACTGAAAACGAAGCTCAACTCATGCAAGATGTCGACGGCGACGGAAAGCCAGAATGGGTCGTCAACAGTTGGAACAAAAAGAATCCCCTAAGCGTCTGGCGATTCAACAAGGCCGAACCAACCAAGGAGAACAGTGCGGTCGTTCAGCTCGAGCAAGCGGTCATCGGCAAGTCAGGAAACCAACATGGACTTGGCGTTGGAGACATCAATAACGACGGCCGAATCGATGTCTTGATCGGCTCTGGCTGGTACGAACATCCGGCTAGCAATCCATGGGGGCAAGACTGGCAGTTTCATCCCGACTGGAACATCCAAGGAAGCATTCCCATGATCGTGCGCGACGTGGACAAGGATGGCAAAAACGACTTGCTGGTCGGCGAGGGGCATGACTTCGGCTTGTTCTGGTGGCGTCAAACCGATAAGAAAAGCGATGGCAGTTTGCAGTTTGAAAAAAGGTTGATCGACAAAGCATTTTCCCAGCCTCATGCGCTCGCGTTTGCCGATCTCGATGGCGATGGAGTGGACGAACTTATCAGCGGCAAGCGTTACTTTGCCCATAACGGTGGCGACCCAGGCGGGAAAGACATGCCCGAGATCAATGCTTATAAGCTGGCCAACGGAGAGTTTCGCAAGTCGTCGATCGAGCAAGGCCACGTCGGCATTGGCCTGCAGATCGCAACCGGCGATCTCAACGGCGACAAGCGAATTGACATTGCGGTCGCAGGCAAAAGCGGCACGTTTATTTTGTTCAACATGAACAAATAGGGCCTAGGAGATCTTCGCATTTTTGGACCTTTGTTTTTGCAGGCCCCAGACGAGCCAGTCTTGTCTGAGGGAAAACGGGAGGCTGAGGCCACCGCTGTAAACATCTTTGCAAAGTCAATTCCATTGAAAACCTTTGCAAAGTCAATTCCATTGAAAACCTTAGGGAGGGCGAGGCTCCTGCCGAGCCAACGGTGCAAAGGTTCGGCAGGAGCCTCACCCTCCCGAGCAATGAATGACTTAGGTAAACTCGTTGGAAACATGTTTACAGGGGTGGCCTCACCCTTCCGATGAAATTGCGAGCAATTCCAAAATGAAATTGAGACGTCCCACAATACCATTGGGGCGTCGCCCCAACGAGGCTTCAAAGCCCCTCGCTTACGCTTCGGGTTGTGATTGACTGCCGTTTATAAGTCGATCTATCGCGGCGATTCGCTGTTCGCAGCTTGGATGCATCCAGCTGGCTCGTTTGCGATTTCGTGAGCCGTATATTTTGCTCAGAGCATCGCACAGGGCTTGCCCATGGTCAATTAGGCCACTCTTGCGATCGGCGGTTTCATGCGAGCGAATCGCGTACTCAAGAGCCATACGATCGGCATCGAACTCTGTCCACCAACAGATGGAAACGAGAGAAACGACAAACAGACACAGCAACAAGAAACAGGTCAGGCTCAGCCAAAGTCCAGACAGGAAAGTCATGGCACTGAGCAGTAGAGCAACGGCGACAAGGGTCGGCAGCATCCGAATCCATGCATGCCATCGAACACAATGTGCCATCTCATGCAAAACGACCATCGACAACTCGCGGTCATCAAGCTTTTGCAGCAAGGCATCGGTCAAGAGCAATTTGCGACCATAACTGAGGAGTCCCACCACCGCAGCGTTGGCCATGCGGCAACCGGTCGGCCAGTGCAAAATGGTGGGTACTCGATTGCTGCCAAGTCGCCAAGATTGCTCAACGATCGTTGCGATCTCTTGATCGATCGAGCCTGCACCGATCAGTCGCGTGAAGACGTGCGGGATAAGGAGCGTGACGATCGATGATGTGGCAAGAGTGAAAAGAACGGTACCGAACAACCCTTGTCCCGGGCCGGTAAGATGGGTGACGCTACCCAAATCGACGAGTCCAGCGATGGCAATAGGTAGGCACAAAGGGAAGAGCCAAGTGTTGACGATAACGCGGGTCATCTCACGTCGATAAACGGTAGCTTTCAACAACAACGGCGAGGCACTAAGGCGTTTTCGATAAAGAGCCGAGCATCGAATGGCTTCCACCAAGATCAAAAGCAGGATGCTTGGCGCGAGCAAAAGCAATAGGTGGAACGCTTGAGAGTTCCCATGACTCGCCAGGCTTTGTGTGTATTGTGTCCAACCTGAGCAGACCAAGCATATCGGTTGCAGAACACACCATAGCCACAGCAGCAGAGATTCGCGATTGCGTAGCAAATGGGCGGAAGATATCCAGCCTAGTGCTTCGGTGTGGACCGATGCGAAAGAAAGGTGTCGTTGGGCCTTCTCAAGCCAACGCGATGCCAGTGCAAAGCAACCTATCACGAACCAAATGTTCAGTAGCGTTTTCCCTGAAACGCTAAGACTTGAGTTTTCGTCCGACATCCATTCTGTGCCCGCATAGCTGACGAGATGACTCGAGAGCAAGGCAGAAGGCAGAATGAGAAAGTAGACAAATTGCATGGCTATCGTCCGAGTAGGCTACGTACGTAGTCTTTGAAGAGAAGCATATCCGCTGGAGCACCAGGGCCGACGATCAATGGACCTTTGTTGGCAACAGGCCTCAATCCATGACTACCTTGGACCAAGCTAGCATCCAGCGGAATCACATCCATTTTGTAACGAAAGCCGATTTTCTTTTGAGCCAATCGAGCCATTGCACGCAGTTTTGATGTCATAAAGAGTTCGACAGGATCGTATCCAGGCTTGCGGTGGATATCGACGGTACGAGCGAAGTCCGGTGCGAAGGCATTATCAAGCCAATAGTAGTAGTTGAACCATGCGTCTTCGTCTGCGAGAACAATCCATTCACCGCTGCGAGGATGGTCGAGTTCCAGTTCTGCAGGGTGCAAGACCGAAGCAACGCCATCCAAAGACTGAACGAGGCTCTTTACTTCCTGCATCAAGCCCGGGTCACGAACATATAGATGAGCAAGTTGATGGTCTACGACGGCAAACGCTTTGGAGTCGCCCGGCAAAAGCACTTCGCCGAAGGGACCATTTCGAACGGCTAACAGCCCTGCTTGCCTGAGCGCTCGGTTGATCGATACCGATTTGCGGACTGGCACTAAACCGTATTCGGAGACAACGATGGGGATTGCACCGATGGTCTGGGCAGCATCAATCACCAGCGCTGCGCAGCGATCGACTTCAGCGACTCTTTCTATTGGCGGAGACGCAAGTCTTTGGAAATCGTAGTCTAGGTGGGGCAGATAGGTGAGTGTGAGTTCGGGTTGGTTGGTACGCATTACGATGGCAGTGGCTTTGGCAATCCAATCCGATGCGGGAAGTCCAGCGTTGGGGCCCCAGAACGAGAAAAAAGGAAATGCCCCGAGTTGTTTGGTTAGGTTGCAGCCAGTTTGGTCGAGCACATCAAATGCTTTGGAGCCATCGCACCCGTAATGTGGTTTCGGCGTCACGCTCCAGCGGACGGGTGCATGTTGGTTGAACCACCAAAAAAGTTTGGCGGTTTCAATGCCGTCGTAGAGGAGTCCGCGGTGCTGAATGAGGCTGTTTGACTGTTGCCAGAACCTGACTTCGGAGGTGTCACGGAAATACCATCCGTTTCCTACAATTCCATGGTCTTTGGGAGCTAACCCGGTCAACATAGTCGCTTGCGAGGTGCAAGTGACAGCAGGATAAGGGGCATTCCAAGGAAATGCCGTACCCAGTTGTCGGATGTTGGGCGCGTGCTCAAGCAACTCAGGAGTCAATCCGACAACATTGATGATGCAAACTTTGGTCACGGTCGTTCCGTCAAAGACGATCTTCGTTCTGCAGTCCGCCTAAGAATTGACCTTGGACTTTTTGGGAAGTGGCTTTGGCACTTGGTCATCGTAGTAGTCCCTACCGACCATGGTACCTCCATAATAGCCGCCATATTGATACGTCGAACCGTACCCATATCCGCCGTATCCGCTCTTGCCGTATCCGCCGGAGCTGCCACCGCTGTAGTTGTCGTAGCGATATCCCCCGTAACCGTATCCGTTGCCGCCAACGCCAATTCCGTTTACCACAACACCGAGCATATTGGCGTTGATGGCGTGGAGCATTTGCGCGGCCCGAGTTGCAATCGGTTTTAAATTGCGGCGGAGCCGAACGGTCAAGATCACGGCATCCACCAATCCGGCCACGTTGGCTGGGTCGCTGACGACCAGGATTGGTGGAGTATCGACAATGACGAAGTCGAACTGTTCTTTGAGTGAGGATACAGCGTCAGCGAATCGTTCACTAGAAAGCAATTCCGCAGGATTTCCAGGACGGCGACCGCATGTCACGGCAAAGAGATTCTCGATGGTTGTTTGCTGAATAGAATCCTTCAGTTCGACTTTTCCACCGATGACTTGAACCAAACCAACATCCTCTTTCAAGCCAAAGATCTTTGCAACTCGAGGGCGGCGAAAGTCACAATCGATGAGACAAACGCGCCGTCCTGACTGGGCGATGGAAACCGCCATGTTGGCCGCAACCGTAGATTTTCCGTCGCCTGGAACGGGACTTGTCACTTGAATGACTTTGATATTTCCTTGCTGGCAACCGAAGAACACAGCGGTTCGAATTCCACGGAATGCTTCACTGAGTGAAGAGCGATTTTTGTGGAGCGTGACGATCGAACTGTCGACTTTTTCGTCGATTCGGTCTGCACGGGAAAGAGTTGCCAGGGGCAAGTGACCAATGATCGGCATTCCTAAGTCAACTGCGATCTCATCTGGATTGCGGTAGGATCGGTCCGCCATCTCGAGCAAGTAAGCGAGTCCACAGAAGGCAACGAATCCGAGAAGAGCACCAATGCCAAGGAAACGGGACCCATAGGGTCCGACGTACGCTCCGATTCGTGAAAGGTCGAGTCGAGTTACGGTCTTTTGACCATATTCGGACCCGAGGTTCAGTTTTCGCAAGTTTTCGCTAATTTGCTCCGCAACTTCACCGACAGCTTCGAGTTCTGCGAGGTTCAGCGAATACTCGCCGATCAAGGCCTGATTTTCTTTCATTTTCGACTGCAAATTCGAAGCTTCTTGGACGTAGCGGCCCTTTTCCAGGTTCAGCTTTGCAAGTGTCGCTTGAAGTCCTCCAACAGCGACATCTAATCGACTGCCCAGCGTCGGAGCGTCCTTTGAATTTTCCCCGTATTCTGAAGCAAAAGCTTCTTCAGCTAGTTTAAGCCTAGCTTTACGTCGCTCAAGATCAGCCTCAAGCTTCGCTAGCTCCTGTCGCGTGGTAACGTACAACGGGTGGGACTCGCCGATATCTTGCTCCTTCAGCAGGGAAAGTTTTGCACGGACAGGAATAACCTTGTCATCTTCAAACATATCCACTTGAGCGGCCATCGCTCGGCTTTGGGCTTTGGTGGAACCTGGATCCGTATCGCTTTTCGTCTCATTTACCGTGTCAAAGGTTGACAACGTGATCATTTTGAGCAGGTTTTCTATGGGTGTACCACGCTCCCTGCCTTTGCTGATTTCCTCGAGCATCGACTCGATGTTCTTCATTTTGTTGTCGATGGTCAAAATCGATTCGTTGTAACTCAAAATCTTATCACTTGCTGGATCTCTGGGTTTTCCATCGACAAAGATCAAATCGGATTTGTTTTTTAAGTTGGCAAGTTCGCTTTTGGCTTTCTGATATTTCTTCTCGTATTGATCGCTAAATCGCGTCAGCGCTGCGATTGCTTCGCCTGAAAACCCTTTGAACTTTTGGGTGACGAAGTCTTCATAACCTGACACGATGGCTCGAACGATTTCACCCGACAAATCCGCGTCGTCCGTGGTAACACCAATATTGATGATGTTGCTATTAGCGTCTTTCGAACCAAGTCGGACGTCCAATAGCTTTGGGTTTCGAAGATGTGCAACGATTTGCTCCGTCGACATTCCAGACAACTTTTTTAGTTGCGCTAACCCACCTATCTCGACCGCATTTCGCAAAACGACGGGGCTTTGAACCACAACCAATTCGTCGTTCTTGGACTGCTCGACAAACTGACCGTTATTGAAAGCCGTAATATTGATTTCCTTGCCCGGCGTGACAACTTGAACTTGCGCCGTGGCTTTGTATTGCGGTGCTTGCTGCACAAAATACAGGTAGCCCAGGGTTGCACCAATGGCGGAACCAAGAATAGGAAGCCATTTCCATCGCAATAAGATTTTTATGAGATCGGGGCTAGCAGGTGTACCTTGAGTGAGCATTGGAGTGCCACTCTCGGAGAAAGGTCTGTTTGCGTCCATGGAAATTTCTGATTTAGATGAGGTTGTTCAAAGGCAAGGTCCTAATATCTTAAGCGACCGCGGCAATCATTCCAGCCAAACACTACCCCCAAATGGAGATTTCACTAAATGTGGCGGTGCGAATTGCTTAAGTTCGGATTGGAACGAAAGTGCGGAAATCAACGAATGAGGGGGTTTTGTCGGCTTTTTGGGCTTTGTATTCGGAAATGCATCAAATTTCCGAAACTCGGTCAGCAATTGCGATCACTTCACGGTTTTTCGGAGCCAGCCGCTGAAGAGCCAGGAGTACTTTGGAAGCACCCTCCACGTCGCCTATTTCAATCAACCGATTGGCTAGTCGTAGATGCAGTTTGAGATCGTTCCGTTCGTGCATGATGGCGATTTGCAGATGCTTAATTTCCTTATCCACATCGTCGAGTGCAGTGGCACAGTCAGCGAGCCAAATTTCTCGTCGCGACCGGGTCATGGGAGCCAGGGCGATTAGTTCAGCGGCTTTCTCCCAAAGCAAACGGTAGGTTTCTGGGAATCGGACCTTGGTAAATGTCTCAGATGCGATCGCTTGTAATATGTCGTATCGCTGTGGAAACAAGGTTATCGCAACTTCATTGTCCTTGCGTTCCAGTGCTAAGAGTTTTGCTGCATTCATCGAGGACCCAGGATTGGACTTCATGGCTTGCGCCAAGACCGCTTCAAACTGACTTTGATCGATATTGTCGCGGTAGATCACCGCAGCGGCCAACAATTGCTGTGCGTTGTGCTGGGCAAGGGTTAGGCTCGGTTGCAATAATCGAGCCCTTTCGCTTCGGTCGCATTGAGTGTTGGTCAAACATCGCCCCCAAAGGAGTCGCCAATCGAGCGGCGATTTGGTTTGGCCTAAAGCATACCAATTGGCAGCTCCACCTAAAATTTCCATCGCTTTTCCACCACCGACGGACTCAATGATTTGGTCTTTTTTTATTTGGTCTTGAGCCTTATTCAACGCCACCTGGATCATGACCGGCGATGTGTTACCCCAATATTGTGACCATGCCCCAACAGGCCGAGTCGCAATCATTTGATTCATTCGATAGTCGAATTGCAAAGAATCAGCAAACGCCCCCATCGCGATAGAATTTTCCTTCAACGGTACAGTATCGCGAGCCCAAATCTTTGCCATTTCAATCACGCGATCGGGTGACTGAACTTCAAGATACTTTTTCTCTTCTTTTTTAGAAAAATCAACCAATTCATCCGAGAGAGCCAGCGACTTCACCGATTCCAAAAGCGATACGATGGTTGCGCCACAGCCTGTCGCGACTGCGATGCCAAGGACTCCATTTCGCAGCCAATTTGTATTCTTGGACGCTAGGGCTTTGGTAGGCTCTTTGCTATCGCTCCGACTCCTCTTTCGCACGGTCGCAATTTGAGCATTGAAAAGAGCTCCTTGTACTGAGCCAACGAGTATGCAAGCTGGCACAAAGAGGGCTGGCAAAATGATTGCAAAATCAACGAACGAATGGAGCGATTGACTGATGACCAAGTATGTTCCGGCTAGTTTGGAGGGGAAGGCAACGCCCCAATTCTCTTTTGCAGGTGCTTTTTGTAAATTCGAAAGGAGAACAGCAATTGCGATAATGAGAACCGATAGCCCCAGGTAACCAAGCTCAACGCCACATTGCGCGTATAGACTTTCGGCGTGGTAAAACCAACCCGTTGAGGAGGGTTGTTGAAACGGCAAATAGGCGAAATGGAATGTGCCGAGTCCGCTTCCTAACCAACCATAGAAAGCCATGGACTTCCATGCGATAGACCAAATATAGGCTCTCCCCTGTCTCAATTCGCTTTCGATATCGATTTCGGAGAGACTCTCCAGCCTGTCATATGCTTTTTCATCCACTTGAAAGACGATCATGGACGTCACAAAGATGGTGACAACCGCAACGGCAATAGCCCAGTTTCCACGACTGCTGTCCTTTGAGTTGGCCACCTTTGCGGCAAGCAGGATCGCCCCCAATGCGCTGACTGCAGCTCCACGGCATTGACTTATCAACAAAGCGAACACAATGCCGATCAAGCAAAGTATGGCTGCAATTTGTGCAGTGTTGAGCTCCGACAATGTATCCTCAGCAAACCCCCGTAACCTGGAAGTAATGCTCCTGTCTGTAAACCGATAGCGAATGTCTTTGCTCGATCGACGTGTATTGAGTAGCGTCCATCCCAGAAGCCCCAAACAGCCTGCAATACAAATATTGTAAAACCCACCTGCAGAGTTCTTGGAAAAAAAGGTTGCAAACGAAGAGCCGGTTTTCAATCCCAGAAAATTCAGCGTGTTGTATGAGATGGCTCCTTGAATACCAACACAAGAAATCAAAATCCCTGTTAAGGTCAGCGTACCAAAAAGCCAAAGCTGTTGATGGGAATCCGAAAAGACAATTCGTCCAATCCATACAAAGAGCCCACACAAAAACAAAGACATGGCAGCCCCGCGTGTATGCAATGGCTCAATGCTCCATGCCAAAGTTCGTTCGGATTCAGGCACGCTGTTGAGATCGCATGGCACTTCTCCTGGTGAAGAATCGGCATTGTTGGGAAGCTCCGTTTTAAGGAGCGATGTTTGAGCTGCGCTTGGTGCTCCAGATAGTCCTAACGCCCACCGTTGCATTTGAATGGATGGCGGAGCTAGCTCAGTCCCTTGCCATGTAAATGCTGGCCGGGATTGAATCCAAGCGACTAGACCCAATCCAATGAATACCCAAGTCAGCCACGGTACACCGAGGTCTCCTGACTTGTTGAGTAAACTGACGAAGCAGTGCAAGACCACCGCGCCACTGAGGGCAACTCCGGCCCATCCCAACGCGTACTGCGAACTCCAATGAACGCTTCCGTAGTACCATGGCAACGCGACAATCAAAGCCAAAACGGCGAAACGGAGTGTCCATTCAGAAACGTCGATTGCCCGCAACGTTTTTGCGGAATCTCTCGGTTTTACGCTAGCCCTTGAGCTGGGTGGCTTTTCGGTTCTTACTTCCCCTCGAATAGGCATCGCAGACATTCGACCATGAGAGCTTGGGACATCGCCACAAATCCCTCTACGAAGTGGGGACGTTGGCTTACACGATTGTACTAGCTGACAGCTTGAAATCGAAAACATTCAATTCTAATCGCAAAGGATTGAAAAAGGCATGTGTGGTTGCCCGTTAAAAAACGCATATTCGCGTCAATCTGAACGCTGGCTAAAACCGTTAAAACCGCCATTATGAGGACATTCGCTAAATTCTCACTACTTCCACATCCGATACCCAACAGAGGGAGTATGTGCCACGGGACCGATGGACTAACCAGCGGTCTAGCTTGAACAGAACTTCCCACATCTAGCAAACATTTTGGGGGGATCGGAATGTCCGTCAAACATATTGATAAAGCAAATTCGCACACAAAGCGTGGCTGGCGAGAGCTTCTTAAGAAACGACTGTCTTTCTTATTGCTCGCTTCGTCTGCGTTAGTACCGTTCGCCGGATGTTCAGCATTCACGGGCTTGAACAATTCCTGGAAATACAACGGGTATTGGAACCAGACCATGATGGGGCACCGAAATAAGTCGGCGGCCGCGAAAGCTTGGCACAGCCGAAAGCACCATTTCTGCAATGAGAAGTACTTGCGAGAATTCTCGCAGGGATTCAAAGCAGGCTACATGGAAGTGGCTGATGGCGGAACAGGTTGCACGCCCGCCTTTCCACCACGCGAATATTGGGGATGGAAGTACCAGTCGTGCGAAGGGCAAGCACGCGTGGCTGCCTGGTACTCAGGGTTCCCGCACGGCGCTCGCGCCGCCGAAGAAGATGGGATTGGAAACTGGACTCAAATCCAGACATCCTCGACCATCCAACAGCAGTACGCTCAACACGGCCTGCTAAATACGTCGAGCAGCGGAATGTATCCTATAGCACAATCCGCGGTTCCCAACGGCCGACCACAATCAATCGTGGCCACACAAGGGTTCCCGACAGAGATCTACGCGGGAGAGAAGAGTTACATCGGTGACGCACCTGGAATTCCCGCGTCTGTCGAGCAGGGGCCTGCGCAGATCATTTATTCTCCTCAGTAAACCGCTCCGTATTCGTTTCGAAATTTAATTGAATGTGCGCAAGCACAGACAAATACAAATACAAACTGCATTCATCAAGAATCTACGCCAACCGGCGAACGAGGTAACTATCATGTCTATGGAATGGAATCCAATGACGCTCGTCCAATCAACTCAAAAGGTCCGTCGCATTCTGACGCGCCTCTTCAAATCGTTCTCTATGGCGAGTTTGATGGCTGCAGGCGCAATGAATGTTGGCTGCACTTCATTGACTCAACCTCTAGCTGGCATCCCGGTCCGCCGATTGCCTCCCCAGTTCTTGGCTGCCTCCAAGAATAATCTGGTCCCTCTCGACCCATCGAGACTGACCCAAGAGCCTCCTCGGCAATATCTCATCGACAAAGGGGACATCCTAGGTATCTACATCGAAGGCGTGTTGCCATTCTCAGCGTCGGACAGGGTACCGGAACCACCACCAGTCAACTTCCCGAAGGACGACAGCACTCTGGATCCTTCCATCGGGTATCCGATCGTCGTGCAGGAAAACGGAACCATTGCACTTCCATCCATTGACCCAGTCAAAGTGAAGGGACTAACGCTTGAGCAAATCACTGAGCTCATCCGAAAAGCCTATTTGGATGCTCGTGTGTTTACCGATGCAAGAAAGGTTCATCCAATTGTCACAATGCTGAAAGAACGACAATACAATGTTGTCGTCGTGCGGCAGGATGTCGGTTCCGAACGTCCACAGCAGCAACAGGGTGGGGGCGCCAAGGGAGCTTATCTTCGCGGTTCGGACCAAAGTGCTGCCGGGAGCATGATCAAGCTCGACGCTTATAAGAACGACGTACTCCACGCTTTAATGGCATCCGGTGGCCTGCCCGGAATCAACGCCAAAAACGAGATCAAGATTCTTCGTGCAGGCAAAGCGGACCAAAAGAAACGGGATGAGTTTATTCAGCAGTTCTACGCTCAGTACTACTGCAATCCTGATCCTTGCGGATGTCCACCACCCATTCCTGACGACCCAAGCGTTCTCAAGATTCCAATGCGTTTGCCAGCGGGAGTCATTCCAGCCTTCCAAACAGAAGACATTATCCTTGAGGAAGGCGACGTGGTCTACATCGAGTCGCGTGAAGCAGAGGTTTTCTACACGGGTGGCTTGCTCCCTGGTGGAGAATACTTGGTCCCGCGTGACTATGACCTAGATGTTCTCGGTGCGATGGGTATCGCAGGCCAAGGCATCGGAAGCCGAGCCGGTGGTTCCAGTGGCGGCGGCTTCGGGATTCAGCAGTACACGATTCCGCCGGGTGAGCTCTTTATCCTTCGCAAGACTCCATGCAACGGGCAAGTCACCATTGCAGTCGACTTGGCCAAAGCAGCTCAAGACCCACGAGAGCGACCCTTGATTCAACCGGGCGACACGCTCATCCTGCGATACAAGCCTTGTGAAGAAGTGGTCAACTTCGGAATGTTCAGCTTCTTTACCTTCGGCATCCAGCAAATTTTCCAGCAAACACGTTAAGCTCGGTCAGTCCAAGCAGCGTTCAAAAAAGGGCTTTCGGAAACGAGAGCCCTTTTTTCGTTCTCAGACGCGATCTGGCCGTTTCATGGCGTTTTCGACATCCGCAGCTGCTATAATGCATCAATACCTTTTTTGCTCCTCACGCTATCAAGGCCCCACCCAAGCAACCTCATGCGACTCACGTTCCCTCCGTCTCCGCTTTTTTTAGTTTCCGTTTTGCTTTTGTGTTGCGGCAAATTCGGTGAATGCGATTCGCCTGAATCGCCAGCGGCTGTTGATTTCAAAACGGAAATCCGCCCTATCCTTTCGAATCGCTGTTTCGCTTGCCACGGGCCAGACGACGCACATGTTGAATCCGGATTGCGATTGCACGAATTCTCCTTGGCTACAGCCCCAGCCGAATCTGGCGCCAAAGCCATCGTGCCTAAAAACCTTTCTGAGTCCGAGATGATTCGACGGATCACTTCCAACGATGAAGCGGAGCGAATGCCGCCGCCTCATTTTGGTGCCAAACTGACGGAACGCGAAATCGAACTCTTCAAGAAGTGGATCGCGTCAGGAGCCGTGTACACCAAACATTGGTCGTTCGATCAAATTCAAAATACGAAACTCGAGGCCAGCGAGTCGATGCAGCGCTATCCTGATTGGCAAGGCTCACCAATCGATTGGCATATTTTGAAAAAGCTCGAAGAGCGGGGATGGACGCCTACTCCGAAAGCTAACCGCAATACGTTGCTGCGCCGACTTTCACTCGATCTAATAGGCCTGCCGCCGACCCTCGAGCAACAAAAGGCATTTCAAACCGATACGAGTGTGTTGGCTTATGAGCGACTAGTCGACGAGTTATTGGCTTCCCCTGCCTTCGGCGAACACTGGGGCCGCAAATGGCTGGATCTCGCTCGATACGCTGATTCAGCCGGGTATGCGGACGATCCACCTAGAACCATCTGGGCCTATCGCGATTGGGTTATCAAAGCCATCAACGATGGGATGCCTTTCGACCAGTTTACGATAGAACAGCTTGCCGGCGACTTACTGCCCAACCCCACTGATGAGCAACTCGTAGCCACTGCCTTCCATCGTAATACCTTGACCAACAACGAAGGTGGCACCAACGATGAAGAGTTTCGAAACGTTGCCGTTATCGATCGAGTGAATACGACCATGGCCGTTTGGATGGGGGTCACGATGGCATGCGCTCAATGCCACACCCACAAATTTGATCCGATCACGCAAACCGAGTACTTCCAAGTTTTCGCTATTCTCAATCAAACCAAAGACGCGGACCGAGGTGACGAGAGCCCAACCCTCAAATGGTTTACCCACGAACAACGCCGCGATCAGCAAGAATGGCAAAAAGAGCTCGCGGAAGTTGAGTTGGCGTTGAGCAGTCCAGACGAATCGCTCGTTCCAGAACAACTTCGTTGGGCTCAATCGCTCCGCGAGCCTATCTTGTGGCAGCCCGCCAAACTGGAATCCGCCGTAGCCTCTTCTAAATCACCGATTGCGATCCACGAAAATGGCAATGTCAAAGTGGATACCATCGCCGACAAAGACACCTACACTTTGGAATGGGCCATTCCAAAGAATGTGTCCGTGGATACCTTGTCGGGGCTTCAAATCCAAAGCATCCCCGATCCTTCGTTGCCAAATGGCGGAGCCGCAATCGGTGACGGCAACTTCGTGCTAACCAATGTCTCGGCATCCCTCTTCAACGCTGCGGAACAATCGACCAGCGGAAGATTCGTTCGCATCGAATTGGCGGGAGAAAACAAAATCCTCTCGCTCGCTGAGGTACAAGTCGTGTCACGCGATGAAGTCGTTTCGAAAGGCGCCGCCACCACGCAAAGCACCACTGACTTCGAAGGCAAAGCAGAACGCGCCGTCGATGGCAATACATCCGGAAAATATACGGACAACTCAACCACCCACACCGCTATTAGCAGCAATCCATGGTGGGAAGTAGACTTGGGAAAGGCTGTCGCAATCGAAAAAATCGTTGTCTGGAATCGAACCGATGGAGATGTTGGCGGCCGACTGGACGGAGCGAAATTATCTATCCTGAGCGAGGACAGAAAGACTCTTTGGGAATCGCAGCTGGAAAAGCCTAAAGCAAGTCAATCGCTTGACATTCAACCCGCCATCAAGCTGCCGATCAAGCTTGCGAATGCCGATTACTCCCAAGAGAATTTTCCTGCAGCCAATGCAATCGATGCAGATACCAAGTCGGGATGGGCCGTAGGAGGAGCCGTCAATCAACCCCATCAACTGAACCTAGCCCTGGACACCAGCAAACTGAAAGAACTCACCCAAGAGAAAGCGTGGGCAGGTGGAGCGACGTTGCGTGTGACGCTCAAGTTCGAATCGACGTACCGTCGTGCGGTCTTAGCGCGTTTCGCAATCGGCTTCACGACGGACGAGCGAGCCGAACGTTCCATTGGCTTGCCGTCCAACATTTCCAAGCTCCTTTCCCAAGATTCAGTGTCTCTCTTCAAGGCCGATCAAGATGCGTTGCACGCGTTTTACGTTTCTGCGATCGCACCCATTAGGCAGCCACTTCGTACCTCACGTGATTCGCTTGGTAAGAAGCTAGCTGAGATCAAGCCGATCACTACCGTTCCCATACTCAGCGAATTGGAGCCGGAAAAGCTTCGGCAAACACACATTCAGATTCGCGGAAATTACAAAGTCAAAGGCGATCTTGTCTCAGCCGATGTGCCAAAAGCCTTTCATGCTTGGAAGCCAACGAACACGAGTAGCAGCAGCCCCAAAATGGACCGATTGGCGTTTGCTCGGTGGTTGATGCAACCTGACAACCCACTCACAGCTCGCGTTATTGCTAATCGGTACTGGGAGAACTTCTTCGGTGTCGGCATCGTTCGAACCAGCGAGGAGTTTGGCTCACAAGGTGACTTGCCAAGCAATCCGGAATTGCTGGACTTTTTGGCAAGCGACCTTATTCGCAACGGCTGGGACACCAAACGTTTCATTCGCAATGTGGTTCTATCCGAAGCCTATCAGCAACGTTCGTACGTCTCACCGAAACGTTACGAAGAGGATCCTGAGAATGTTTTCGTTTCTCGCGGTCCGCGTTTTCGTGTTACCGCCGAGCAAGTCCGGGATATGGCCCTCGCTTCCGCCGGCCTTCTTTCGCAACGGCTCTACGGTCCACCCGCTCGTCCGCCACAACCCTCTCTCGGCTTGACGGCTGCCTTTGGTAGTAAAACCGACTGGGACACGAGCAAGGGGGAAGATCGCTTCCGACGAGGACTTTATACTCTGTGGCGTCGTTCTAATCCGTACCCTTCGATGGCTACATTCGATGCCCCAAATCGAGAAGTTTGTGTGTTGAAACGAGATCGAACCAACACCCCTTTGCAAGCTCTCGTTACCCTCAACGATCCAGCATACGTAGAAGCGGCCCAGGGGCTTGCCAGACGCATCGTGCTTTACGATCTGCCCACCGCCACGGTAGAGGATCGTATAGGACGCATTTTCGAACTGACCCTCTCGCGACGACCGATCGCTCGCGAAACCGAGGCCATGTTGAAACTGGTTCATGAAACGCAAACCGAACTTTCGACCGAGTTGGATCGCGCAAACAAACTTGCAACCGAACCCATCGGCCCGTTGCCCCCAAACTCCGATGCCGTTGAACTTGCAACCTGGACAACCATTTGCAACGTGATTCTAAACCTCGATGAATTCTTGATGACCCCATAACCGCTGAACAATACTATGAATTCTGTCATCGAACAACAACTGGCTCTAAGAACGCGACGCTACTTTCTTGGCCAAGCGTCAACGGGCCTGGGTGCGCTTGCGCTGTCCAACCTCATCGGCAGCCCAGCTTCGCTAACCGCGAGTGATACTCTTGCGGCCAGAGTCGCTCACTTCGCCCCAAAGGCAAAGAGGGTGATCTACTTGCACATGACCGGTTCGCCACCTAACTTGGACCTGTTCGACTACAAGCCGAAGCTGATCGAACTCAATGGTCAAGATGCACCTGACTCCGTTCTAAAGGGCAAGGAGTTCGCGTTTACAACCGGGGTGCCGAAGCTTCTAGGGACATCGCACAAATTCATTGCGTCGGGCAAGTCTGGCGTTATGCTTTCCGACTGCTTGCCTCATTTGCAAGGCGTGGCCGACCATCTTTGTCTGGTTCATAGCATGCACACCGACCAGTTCAATCATGCCCCGGCGGAGTTGCTGATTTATACGGGATCGCCGCGCAGTGGTCGGCCTTCGTTTGGATCTTGGATTTCGTACGGCTTAGGCAGCGAAAATGAAAATTTGCCAGCCTTTGTCGTCTTGATTAGCAGCGGTGTGCAGCCTAATGGCGGCCGAAGCTCGTTCGGTAGCGGTTTTCTTCCGAGCGTTTTCCAGGGTGTTCAGTGTCGTTCGCAAGGCGATCCGGTCCTATTCGCGTCGGATCCTGCAGGTATGGATCGCAAACTGCGACGCAAGACGTTGGACACGTTAAGCGAACTCAATGCCATTCAAGCCGCGGAACTTGGCCATCCAGAAACGCAAACACGCATTTCGCAGTACGAACTCGCATACCGCATGCAGACCAGCGTTCCCGAAGTCATGGACATCACCAAGGAGACGCAAGAAACGCTCGATGCTTATGGCGCAAAGGCCGGGGCTGCAAGCCTCGCAAACAATTGCTTGTTAGCCAGGCGACTCGTCGAATCGGGAGTACGGTTTGTGCAACTTTTCGATTGGGGCTGGGATTTTCACGGTACAGGTCCAGCCGAAGATATTCGCGATGGTCTAACCAAGAAGTGCGAGACCATGGACCGCCCCGTGGCTGCATTGATCAAGGACTTAGAGCAACGTGGGCTTTTGGACGATACGCTGGTCATTTGGGGTGGCGAGTTCGGTCGTACTCCGTTTCGGGAAGGCCGAACGGCAACCGGTGCTCAGCTGGGCCGAGATCATTACCCCGATTGCTTTACCATGTTCATGGCCGGTGGAGGGGCAAAGGGTGGCTTCGACTACGGCAGCACGGACGAACTCGGTTTTTCGATTGTGGACAAGCCGGTACATATCCACGACTTGCAAGCGACATGGATGCACCTGCTCGGTTTCGACCACACCAAGCTAACCTACCGTTTCCAAGGCCGCGACTATCGACTGACCGATGTACACGGAAACGTGGTTCGCGACCTGATTGCTTAGCCTCAAAGCGAGTACGGACTTCGTGCCCAAATCCGCAAGATGTTTGGCGTGCTGGGCGAGTCCCCAACTTGCGTGCCATAGTCCGTTTCCTAAGCGATGATCTTGTGAACGACGTGGCCTTTTACGTCGGTTAGTCGCATATCACGCCCTCCAAATCGAAACGTCGAACGAGTGTGGTCGACCCCTAACAAATGCAGCATGGTCGCATGCAAGTCATGCATCTCCGTCCGATCCTCGATGGCCTTGTATCCAAACTCATCCGTCTGGCCATAAACGGTTCCGCCCTTTGCTCCGCCTCCAGCAAGCCATACCGTGAAGCCGAAGGGATTGTGGTCGCGACCATTGGTACCTTGTGCGAATGGAGTCCGCCCAAATTCACCCGCCCAGACGACCAGCGTCTTTTCTAGAAGCCCACGTTGCTTCAGATCTTTCAGTAAAGCTGCGATGGGTTGGTCGACAGCTTTCGCATTGTTTTCATGCCCCTCTTTGAGATTGGAATGCTGATCCCAGCGATCGCCACTGACACTTGGGCAAGTCAATTCAATGAACCTTACTCCTCGCTCGACAAGTCTTCGCGCCATCAAGCACTCGGCAGCAAAGGTACGTGTCGGCTCGTAAGCCGCATCGAAACCATACATGGTCTGCGTCGCTTGTGTTTCGTCGCCGAAGGCCATCAACTCCGGAATCGCGGTCTGCATTTGAGAAGCCAATTCATAATTGCGAATCGCGGACTCAATATTATCGCTCGTCCCAAACTGATCGCTTGCCAAGTGGTCTAGTTGATTTACCAGACTGAGCTTGCTGCGTTGGCGTTCCATCGTTTTCTCAAGCGGTTGGACGTTGGCGACAGCTGTTCCTTTGGGCTTAAACACCGAACCTTGATAACTTGCAGGCAAGAAACCACTGCCAAAACAGTCGAGCCCTCCAGGCGGAATTAAGCCACCGTTGACCACGACGAAGCCGGGTAAACTCTGATTCACGCTTCCGAGACCATAGTTGATCCAAGCGCCCATACTTGGCCGCCCTTGGAGACCACTGCCGGTGTGCAAAAAATAGTTCGCAAACGTATGCTCAGGAAATTCAGAAACCATCGAACGCACAACGCAAAGATCGTCCGAGCAAGTGGCTATGTTCGGAAAGAGATCGCTGACTGGCAGCCCGCATTCTCCATACGGATTGAACTTCCATGGGCTTGCAAGCACTTTGCCGATGCTGTTGAATTGAGTTGCCTCAACCTTGAAGAACTCGCCAGGGTCCTTGCCGTTGTATTTGTCGAGCATCGGCTTGGGATCAAACGTATCTACCTGCGAAGGTCCACCATCCATGTAGAGGAAGATAACCGATGTCGCCTTGGCCGGATGGTGCAAGCCATGGTTGGGCATGCCCGCTTTGGCCTCGGATTTTTCGGATTTAAGGTCCTCCAAGGTCAATGCCCCAAATGCAGGATCGTGCATGAGTGCGGTTAAGGCAGTGAGCCCGAAGCCGCTGCCAAAGCGTTGCAGGAGCTCACGGCGATTGATAGGCGCCGGTCGAAATCGATTGCAGTGGTTCATTGGGCTATCTCTGAAAGATGAACTCTTTCTTGTTGACAAGGGCATGTGCGAAGTCTTCCCACAATGATTCGTCGCGGATCGTCATGCCAAATTCCTGCCCATGCTTGTTCAAGAAAGCGCGAGCGGCCGCGAGCTCTGGCTCATTGGACTCACGCGAAAAAGCGGACATGACCATCCAACGGATTCGGGCATCTGGCGATTGCCCCTCACTCATTGGGACGGTAGAGCAGGCTCGCTGGGCCCACGCCTTGGCAAGTTCTGCAACGAGCGGGTCATTCATCAAAATCAATGCTTGGGCGGGAACATTGGAGACATTGCGGCGGCCCATCGCACTAAATGGGGTAGGTGTATCAAACGCAACAAACATCGGCGACAAAAAGTTTCGCCGAACTTCGAGATAAATCGATCTGCGATTGGAACCATCGAGCGGTCCGTTTTGTCCTGGCCGTCCACGACCATCCATAAACGAACTCAAGTAGACCTTAATCGACGGTCCATATTGAGTGGGATCCAATCGACCAGATATGCTCAAAAGAGCATCACGGATCGCCTCGCCTTCGAGACGCTTCGCCGCATGATGGTGCCAGAATTGATTCTTTGGATCCAGTTGCGTCGAGATCGCGTCGGGCCTACTTCCCAATTGATAGGTTTTGGAGAGCACGACATACCGAATCATCTTTTTGAGCGACCGCCCGTCGGAAAGAAACTTCGTCGCGAGATGATCGAGAAGTTCTGGATGGCTTGGTCGTTGCCCGAGAAAGCCGAAGTCATCGGTTGTCGGCACAATTCCGCGGCCCATCAAGTGATGCCAAATGCGGTTTACGATGACTCGCGAGGCCAGCGGGTTGGTCGCTGCGTTGATGCGTTCAGCCAACTCCAAACGTCCGCTTCCATGCTCGATGGCGAGTGGTTCTGGACCATCGACTGCCACTAGAAATCGGCGAGCTACCGTACGCCCGGGATTGGAGGAGTTACCTCGAATCAGAACGTGCTCATCTTCACCCGTTCCATCCATCATCGACATCGCAACACGTGAAGTCGTTCTTATTTTCTGCTGTAGCTCAAGTCTCGCTTTTGACCACGACTCGACGATCGCATTGACTCTCTCCTCTGCATCCTTGTCTTTTTGCAGTTCCAAATCGATAACTTTGGCAGCCTCGGTAATTTGATTTGCAACGTTCGCTTTGGATGCCTCGATCGCTTTGAGCTGCTCGGGGCTCGCTCCTTGGGTTACGATTTGGACCTCCATCAACGTATCGACGTCCGGCGTAAACTCCAGATGCAACCGATGCCCAACATAGCGACCAAGATTCAAAGTCACCCATTGAAATCCATCCGCCTTGGGAATCCCTCGAACCGTCTCGCCATGCAACGGCCCGGCCAGCAACCGATGCGAATCCACGCAAGCCACAACGTGCCCTTGGCCTTGGATTCGGCAATCCACTTTGCCATCGCGGAGCGTAAAGGTAGGTGAGCGCAAGGTTCGTCCGCTGCGTGGTAGTTTCCCAATGCTGCTCATCTGATTGGGGGAATTTGCTTCCTGTTTCTTGAAGGAGTTCCAAAACAAGTCGCTAGCAGCCGCGCTCGTTCGAACGAAATCTAATTTTGCCTTGCCGTCGGATACCACCAAGCTGATCTCACCCGCGTGGCGCGGCCGTTTGCCAAAGAGTTCTCCATCGACAAAAAACTGGCTGGGCTCCGCAATCGCATAGTCTACGATCACGGCATCGCTCAAGCTTTGCATGTTGGCTTCTCTGGTTTCCTTCGAAGCATGATCCATCGCTAGGATCGATGCCGGAGATGCTTTCGAGAGGATGGATCCGATTTTTTCCCGATAGTTTTGGTCCAGCTCAGCAAGTTGAGACCCAATCTCTCGATTGCATTCCATGGCATCGAATGCGACTTCGCGATAGTCGCTGCTTTGCAAAAAGCCGGCTATGGAGTAATAGTCTTCGGTTGAGATTGCATCAAATTTGTGGTCGTGACATCGGGCACAGGAAACCGTAACCCCCAAAAACGTTTTCGACATGACATCAATCATGTTGTCAAACCGATCGGACTCATCTTTTCTAATATCGACTGGCGAATGCACCCACTCACCGAGATGAAAGAAGCCTGTCCCCAAAATGGATTCGTTGAAATGCTCTGCGGCATTGAGACGAGGTGATTTCAACAGGTCGCCCGCGAGGTGTTCGCGAACGAATTGATCGTAAGGGACGTCTGCATTCAATGCTCGAATGACGTAATCTCGATATTGATACGCGTAGGGCGCATCGTTATCAAACTCGTGCCCCCTCGATTCTGCAAAGCGAACAAGGTCCAACCAGTGCCTTCCCCAACGTTCTCCGAAATGGGGCGACGCAAGTAGTTGATCGACAAGTTGCTCTGTACCGATAATGTTGGTATTCGAGACAAATTGTTGAACTTGCTCAGGTGTAGGTGGCAAGCCGATGATGTCGAGATAGAGACGACGGACCAACGCATACTTGTCCGCTTGTAGGGTCGGCTTGAGCCCGGCTTTTTCGAGCGAGGACAGAATAAAGAAGTCGATGTCACTTTTCGGCCAGTCCGTTTCGGCAATGGTTGGTCGAGTCGGGTTTTGGATGCTTTGCCAAACCCAATGTCCTTCTTTTCGTTTTTGCCAATCGAAAGACTCCCGATCCGCGCCGCCATCGGAAGGTTGCTCGGCCGGCCACGGTGCCCCCATGGCGACCCATTTGGTTAGTATGTCAATCTCATTGGCCGGCAGCTTTCCTTTGGGAGGCATCTCGAATCCATCGTAACGAACAGCCTGGATGATCGAACTTTCATCGGGATTGGATGCGATCAAAGCGGGGCCCGAATCGCCCCCTTTCAACATGGCTTTTCGCGAATCGACTCGAAGCCCAGCCTGGAGTTTCTTTGATTTGCCACTATGACATTCATAGCAATGTTCAACCAGAAGCGGTCGCACTTCTTTTTCGAAGAACTCGAGCTGCTCGGAAGTCGCTTGCGATTGCCCTTGCGAGGCTTCTTCTTGGCCGCTAACCGCAGCGCAATGCACTGAAAAAAGGACCGAGCAAATCATCAAAAGCCAGGCAGCCAAGAAAGTTGCGGGCAAAAGGTGTCGGTACCGCAAATGAGAAAATGAGTTGTGCAATCCGTTCTTCCTTTGGAGTTGCTGGCGGGACAATGGAACCACGGTAGGGTGGCACACGGACGGGGGTGGGAGGGGCTGACGTCTATCATACTCCAATTGACAACGGCCTGCAGCAAGGAGCCTCGAAAGCAGTGCGTTGTGTGATTGTTGGCGACTCGGGAGGCGAACAATCGTATTTTCAGCATTAAACTATTTTTGGAACCAACTTCGGCCCGGTGCATCTAACCCACCTTGCAAGGATTCATCCAGGATTTCTTAACCCAAAAGGACTGTCTCAAAACACATGACCACGTTGACCGCCCCTGTCTCGTTGTCGTTCCAATCATCTCTTCCTAGCGATGCAAAATCGCTGCTCTTCAAAGTTGAAACGGACTTTTCGCTCGATGGTGCAAAGCAAACCTTCGTCTTGCAGGTTACCGCAAGTGAACTCAGGCTTGTCGCAATGGACACAGGCGCAGAAGCAACGAATCTAAAATGGAGCCAGATCGACTCGTTTCGGACCGTAGCCGGGGTCGGGTCAGGGCTTTTGCAAGTAAAAATAGAGGATGTCTGGACAGACCTCCTTCGGTTTTCCAATCGCCTAGCGACCCGCTTTCATAAAGTAGCGAGGTCTCTCGAACGCATGCGCGAGGCCTCTCAAGAAAAATCAGCCGAACCAGAGTCCGGCGAAGCTGTTGGCAAAGAATCGGCTCTTCTGGCAATCGCTCTTGAGCTAACAAGCGATCCGCTTGATCCGCCTCGCTGCAACACTTGCTCGCTCCGTTTGCAGGCAGTCGAGGAATCTTGCCCTCGGTGTATGGAAAGAGGACAAATACTCCGCCATGTCCTACATCTGCTCCGCCCGCATCGTCGAGGAGCAATCTTTCTATGCGTCCTAACCATCGTTGGCGTGATCGCCGAATTGATACCGCCTAAACTCCAACAGTATATGGTCGACCATATCCTAAATGGCCAAACGGTTGCCGGTGCTGAAAACAACTCCGCGGTTCCGTTTCAGTCCGCACTTCTGGTTGTCGTTCTTGCCCTGGCTTTTTCTCGCGTTTTGATGTCTGTTGTGAGCGTCGTAAAAGGGCAGATCGCAACCACGATCGGCACCGAACTGACCGGCACTCTTCGACTGGAGCTTGTTCAAAAGCTGCAAAAACTAGCGGTCGCGTACTACGATCGCCATCAAGTTGGATCGATGATCAGCCGCGTCGCTCATGATAGCGAGGTGCTGCACGGACTCATGCATCAGCTAACCGGCGGTTTTCTGTTGCAGACAGCTCAGCTGGTTGGCGTCGGGGCCATGCTCATGTGGCTTAATCCCAAACTAGCCATGTTTACCTTGATCCCAGTGCCGTTGGTGTTCGTCGGATCCTGGATCTTTTGGCAAAAAGTCTACCCTCGCTACTACCGACTTTGGGATGCGTCCTCGAGACAAATGTCGATCTTGGGCGGCATGCTTCAAGGAATTCGTGTCGTCAAAGCGTTCGCACAAGAAGATCGGGAGTACGAACGCTTTCGAAAAACGAGCGATCACTTGCGACAATGGCGGCTCTGGGTCGAGAACACAAACGCATGGTATTCCGCTTCCATGTCCATCGTCTTTAGTCTCGGCGGCTTGATCGTTTGGTACGTTGGAGGCAGAGACGTTATCGGCAAGGAAATGTCGCTGGGAGAGTTGATCGCGTTTCTCGCCTATCTCGCGATGTTCTATGCGCCTTTGGGAGCCTTATCGAACTTCACCTCTTGGCTAACGAGTTTTTTATCGGGAAGCAAACGTGTTCTAGAGCTGATGGAGACCCCATTGGGCGTTCAAGACGTAGCTCACGCCAGGAAGTGGGAAACCCCCCAAGGGCATCTTCGTTTCGATCACGTGACCTTTGGATATGACCGGAATCAACCTGTCATCAAGGATGTATCTTTCGAAGTCGCTCCCGGAGAAATGGTCGGCATTGTGGGACGTAGTGGATCGGGCAAATCGACCATGGTCAACTTGCTCGGTCGATTCTACGACGTTCAAGAAGGGGCGGTTCTCGTCGACGGGATCGATGTTCGAAACCTCTCCATGCAAAGCCTCCGAGAAAACCTAGGGATTGTGTTCCAGGATTCCTTTTTGTTTCGCGGAACAATCTGGAAGAACCTGTCGTTTGGCCGCCCTCAAAGCACCATCGAGGAAGCCCTTGTGGCTGCCAAAGCAGCTGGCTCTCACGACTTCATTCTAAGGCAAAGTCTAGGATACGAAACGTTGCTGGGCGAACATGGTGCTGGACTTTCGGGTGGCGAAAAACAACGTCTGTCTATCGCTCGTACACTGCTCTATGACCCAAAAGTTCTCATCCTTGACGAAGCGACTAGCAACATTGACGCCGAAGCGGAACGCAGTATTCAAGAAGCACTTGAGGTTCTGGTTCGCGGGCGAACTACCATCGCCATTGCGCACCGACTCTCGACTCTTCGGAACGCCGATCGAATCTTGGTCTTCGACCGAGGGCGATTGATCGAGCACGGTACCCACGCAGAACTTCTATCGGCGGACGGGACCTACGCAAGGCTTGTTCGTATTCAAACGCAAGTCTCCAAAGACCCGAACGTCGATAAACTCCTGTGGAACGCAGAAAATACAAAAACCGACGATTCACAAATCGATACTTCTGTCGTTCCGGAACGACCAAGGTCGGATTTGGACGCATCTGAGGCAAAGTCAAACGCGGCCTCAATCGACTGGCTTTCTCCCGATCGCACTCAACTCAAACACGGACCGCTCCATCGTACCGAACTATGGATCGATGGCGAATGCATCGCCGAAAGTGTCTTTGCCGTTTCCGCATTTCCAGCAACACAGCCTGATCGCTACTTGAGTCTTCGTCGCTGGAAGGATCATGGGGAAGACGAAGAGGTCGGAATGATTTCGAACGTGAACGAATGGTCGACGGAACAGCAAGCAATCTTGAACGCCATGACCAAACGACGCTATTTGCTTCGCAAGATTCATAGCGTAACCCAGGTCAAGCTTCGCCTAGGCTTCTTGGAATTTGATGTCGTCACCGATTTTGGCCAAGAAGCGTTTTCAATGCGATGGACGCAAAGCCAAGCCATCGACTTTGGGGAGAAAGGTAAGCTTCTTATCGACACGGAAGAGAATCGTTACGTCGTACCCGATATCGAGGCCTTAAGCCCTCCAGATCGCGAACGATTCTTGCAATATGTTTACTGGTAGCGCCTGGATGGGGACCCATTTTGTGCGAGAGGAACCTTCCGCTCGCTCCAAACATCTTGAAATGTCATGTCCCGTTGAAAAGATGCTTACAGCGGTATGGAACATCCTCACGCTCAAATGTTCGTACCCTGTTCGTAAGGGATTTTTTGAGGTATCGTCAAACCGCCTGACAACAGCAACTTCCACGGCGAAGTTGCTTCCCACCCTGTCGCAATCACATCTTCCCTCGGGAAGATTAACGTGTAACCCGATGGAGGGAATAAACCGATCGGAATGTAAACACACACTAACGGTTTGCCTGTCGTAACGTCCTGACATTCTCCCATCAAGAAGCCTGTCGCCTTGGCGCCCGCATGCGGAAATGGCACAAGCACAACCGTATCAATCTTCTTCAACCCATCTGGACCTTGCATGGCCTGCGAAGCATCCCGTACCGCTCGATACAATACCGAGATACCCGGAATGTAACTAAACCCCCAATCCACCCAACGGCTGAGTCGCGATTGAAAGGCATATCCGAGGATGTAAAAAATCAAAAGCACCGTCAAAAGCGAAACCGGATTCGTCACATACTTTTCAAAAGCTGTCCAGTTCTTGTCGTCGAGACCCTTGGGGAAAATCAGCGGAGCGATCAAAGATGCAACCGGATCAATCACCCATGAATTTAGAATGAGATAAATTTGGTAGACGACAAAAAGCGTTAGAAGAATCGGAGCAGCGAATAGAACGCCAAATACGATTCGCCGAAGGAACGAGCGAAGTCCGTAAACTCGAGGTTGGACCGGCGTTTGCGATGGAAACCCCGGAGCCGAATCAGCGATGCTACTCATGTATTTCGATTCTTAACACAGTGGAAACAATTCGATTGAATCCCATCTTAGCGGAAAAAAGCTAAATTGTGTCAAATCCGCTCTGACATACAAACAGCAAATGAAAACGATGCGAAATAGCTTCCTTTGGGTTTGAATGTGCGTGTGATTGCAGCTCAATTTCCAGGTGCGTTTTAGCCCGAAGGGCTTTGCGGCTCCGGGCTTTGCGGCCTTCATTCCCTACGTGAGTATCCTGACAGCGTGGGCGACCGCCTCGACGAAGCGAGTGACTTCGGCCGGCGTGTTGTACAAATAGAAACTTGCTCTACATGTAACCGAGACTCCTAAACGAGTATGCAACGGCATCGCGCAATGATGCCCGACTCGGATTGCGACCCCTCGACCATCCAGCACCCGAGCGATCTCTTCGCCGTGAATTCCATCCATCGCAAACGAAACAACACCACTTTTTAGCTCAAGTGAAGGCGAGAAAACGCGAACGCCGTCGATCTCCAAAAGCCCCTTCATCGCTTGATCGGCCAGCAATCTCTCATGCTCCATGAGTCGTTCATGCCCAATCGCTTCCAAATACTCGATAGCCGGTTTCATCGAAATGATTTCGGCAATCGGAGGCGTTCCTGCTTCGAATTTATGTGGTAAATCCGCTAGCGTAAAGCCATCGAATGTCACGGACTTGATCATGCTCCCTCCACCCTGCCATTCGGGCATGCTCTCCAAAATGGCTCGCTTACCATAGCACACGCCAACCCCAGTCGAGGCGAGCATCTTATGACCACTAAAGACGACGAAATCTGCGTCCCAATCTCGCACGTTGATCGCACCGTGCGGTGTGGCCTGGGCCGCATCAACGACAACCGTAGCACCCACCTGATGAGCCATCCGGACAAGTTGTTTCGCCGGATTGATCGTGCCAAGGACGTTGGAAACAGCTGTGAACGAAACGAGCTTGGTGCGAGACGAAAGCAGCCTCTCAAACTGCTCAATGTCTAGCGTGTAGTCGGATCGGATTGGTACCCACCGTATCTGGCAACCTTTTCGCTGGCAAAGCTGCTGCCACGGAACAATGTTGGAGTGATGCTCCATTTCGGTCAGCAGAATTTCGTCACCTGGGCCAACTTGGTTATTGCCCCAAGCATTGGCAATCAAATTGACCGATGCGGTCGCACCTGCTGTGAAGATCACTTCTTCGGTCCGGGCCGCGTTGATAAATCGTCGAACCGCCTCTCGGCTGGCCTCTACCCCTTCCGTGGACTTCACCGCCCATTCATGACCTGACCGATGCACATTGGCATAGTATTCGGAAAACACGCGAGAAATCGAATCGATCACCGACTGCGGACGCTGCGACGAAGCGGCATTGTCCAAGTACGCAATCTCGAGTCCGTCTTGATTCTTTTGATTCAAAATCTGGAAATCCCTACGAATCTCATCGATCCGTGCGAGTAGCGGACCATGATCCTCCGCATTGGAACGATTCTGCGAAACCGATTCTGAGTCAAAACCGTTTGAGGACTGTTGGGATTCGGCATAGGCTCGAATCCGCTTGATCATCGAATGCAGACCGTTGCTCCTCAGGGGCGATAGAAACGACTTCAAATGCATTCCATCGAGAACCTTTTCGATTGGAAACGCAATGATCTCAACTGGGGTTTTCGCCGAATAAGCGGACATCAAAACAGCGACTAGCCCACGTACCATGGGAGCGTCACTGGATGCCGAGAAGTGATATGCGTTGCCATCCCAACTTGGAACGATCCAGACCATGCTTTGGCAACCGACGACACGAAAGTCCTCAGTGCAATACTCCTCCGGAAAATGAGGTAGAGTTTGCCCGAGTTCAATCAGAAACTGAATGCGATCCTCGGATGTCTCCAGATCGTCGATCTCTTCTTGCAACTCCGATAGATCGGGGTAGTTGATTTGACTGTCCATGCGTTTAGAAAATTCTGTATCGAAGAGTGGCGAATAGAAAACTACTGTAGCTGGATTCGCCAGAATTCAGAACTTACTGAATTCTGGCGAATCCAGCTACGAATCGCGTTATGTTTTCTGCTGCCGCTCGCCTAGAAAATCCCGAGTTGGTCTCGGGCGTCTTCCGTCATGCGATCCTGCGTCCAAGGTGGATCCATGACTACCTTGATGTCGACGGCGCCGACTCCTTCGATGGCTTCAATGACTTGGCGGCTATTGGCCACCAGCTGTGGACCGGCTGGGCACATCGGACTGGTCAAGGTCATTTCGACGTTGACATTCTCTTTGCCCTCTTCGTTGGGCTGAATATCGACAACATAGATCAACCCAAGGTCGACGATATTGACGAATAGTTCAGGGTCGATGACTAGTTTCAATTGCTCGCGAACGTGATCTTCTGTGATTGGCATTTTGGATTGGGAATAATGGATAGGATCAAATGTTGGTAGAGCGAGGCTCCTGCCGAGCTGGTGACGCAATGGTTCGGCAGGAGCCTCACCCTCCCGTGTTAAATATTACTTGAAAGAGATCGACAAAAAACGTGCGAAAGTACCAAGCCGCACTAGTTGTCTTTCAATTGCACGAAAACTTCATCGCCCCGTATTTCGACTTCGTGCGATAATGTTCCTTCCGTGGCAGGCATGCACATCGCATCTCCTGTTCGCAAGTCGAACTTCGCGCCGTGCCTTGGACAGACCAAGCAGTTGCCGTCCAATTCGCCATCTCCAAGCGTCCCGCCATCGTGCGTGCAAATGTCCTCGATGCAGAATACTTTGCCATCCAACATTGCCAAAACCACAAATCGGTCGTTGACTTCACATGGGAGTGGCACATTTGGCTTCAATTCGCTAAGCTTGCATGCATAAGCGAAGTTCGTACTGGTATTTGACGTCATTTTCGAACGGGGTACTTTCTAGTCTTTCTAATCGTATTGTCGAACTTGGCGAGCGATGGCCGCTCCGAGCGCATCGCGGACACTGTCGATCGTAATGCGATCGAAAATCTGCTGGAAGAACCCGGTGACAATCATCAGGATCGCTTCTTGACGAGTGAATCCACGCGAACGAGCGTAGAAGATCAACTCCTCGTCAACTCGACCGCTCGTGCTGCCGTGCGTACAACGCACATCATCCGCTTTGATCTCAAGCCCAGGAATCGAATCCGCACGCGCATTGTCGCTTAACAACAAATTGTCATTGCGTTGGTATCCGTCGGTCTTGTTCGCCCCTTCATCTACTTTGATCATCCCACGCCAAACGGTGCGAGACCTATCTTGCAAAACCGCTTTGTACAAGAAGTCACTTGTGCAGTGCGTAGCGGAATGCCGCTGAATGGTATTGTAGGTCAAGTGCTGGCGATCGCGAGTGAACAGAACCCCATTCACGTGGCTATTGGCTCCCTTGCCGACCAGATTGACTTGCTGGTCCACTTGCGAAAACTTGGAACCCACCGCGGCAATCGTCCATTGCAGGTTTGCATCTTGACCAACGCTTGCGCGTTTATGCGCGAAGTGCCAAGTGTTGCTCCCCCAATCTTGCAAGCCGACGAATCGAAGATTCGAGCGAGCACCGACAACGAGCTCGAGACCACCACAGTGAAAACCAGACGACTCCGGAGTCGCACTGCTGGACTCGTAAAGCACGGTCGCTTCCGCACCTTCCTCCAGCACGACCAACGCGTGAGACAAATCAACGCTGCCATCCCCCAGTGCAGCATGGATATGAAGCGGTTTGTCGATCACGACGTTCTTGGGGACATACAAAAAGAAACCGTCAGTCCACATCGCTGCCTGCAATGCCGCAAAGCGATCGGTGCTTGAATTGATTTGAGCATGAAGGTGCTTCTTGACCAACTCAGCATGATCGCGTGCGCATCGACTCAGCGAACCGAACACGACGCCTTTCGCTGCATACTTCGGATCAATCGACTCCGCCGTTGCTAATCCATTTTCCAATCGGATCGAACCAGCGACCTCAACTCCGTCGAGGAGCCGAACCGGTGCACTAGCAACCGACTGCGATTCGGTTTCGTTGGTCGGGGTATACTTCGCTAGTTTGAATCCGCGCAAGTCCGACCTTAGCCAATTCTCATCGCGTGGGTGGGGCCAACCCATCGTGTCGAAGGTCGCCCATGCATCTTTCCGCGATTGCGTAATCCAAACAGGGTCGATTCGGCGATCGAGGAATTGTTCGAATCCCGCTTGATCGAAACCCACGGTCTCCTTTTTAGCAATAGTCGTTGTCATTTAGCCCACCGAACCTTCCATTTGAAGCTGAATCAGTCGGTTCATTTCGACAGCGTATTCCATCGGCAGCTCTTTCACGAGTGGCTCGATAAAGCCGCTAACGATCATCGTGCTCGCTTCTGCTTCGCTCAGGCCGCGGCTCATCAAGTAAAACATTTGCTCCTCACCGATACGGGACACGCTCGCTTCGTGGCCAACGCTAACGTCCTTCTCAAGGATCTCGATATAGGGATAGGTATCGCTTCGGCTCTCAGGGTCCAAGATCAAAGCATCGCAAACGACGTTGCACTTGGAGTTCTTGGCCCCTTTTTCCACGCGAACCAAACCGCGATAGCTCGCTCGTCCGCCCCCCTTGGAAATGGACTTGCTGATAATCTGACCAGTGGTGTTTGGAGCGCAGTGAACCAGCTTGGCACCTGCGTCTTGATGCTGGCCTTTGGATGCGAACGCAATGGAGAGAATCTCACCGTGCGCCCCTGGCTCCATCATGTATACCGACGGATACTTCATCGTCAGCTTGCTACCAAGATTGCCATCCACCCACTCCATGGTCGCGTCGCCGTAAGCTACGGCTCGTTTGGTCACCAAGTTGTAAATGTTGTTGGCCCAATTTTGGATCGTGGTGTATCGGCAACGGCTACCGCGCTTGCAAATGATTTCGACCACTGCCGAGTGAAGCGACTCCGAGGTGTACATCGGAGCCGTGCAACCCTCGACGTAGTGAACCGATGCCCCTTCGTCGACGATGATCAGGGTTCGTTCGAACTGCCCCATGTTCTCTGCATTGATGCGGAAGTACGCTTGCAATGGAAACTCGATCTTGACCCCTTTCGGCACGTAGATAAACGATCCGCCAGACCAGACTGCCGAGTTGAGGGCAGCGAACTTGTTGTCGGTCGATGGGATAATCGTTCCAAAATACTCTTTAACGAGCTCTGGATAATCGCGAACGGCCGAGTCGGTATCGGTAAAGATAACGCCTTGGTCTGCAAGGTCTTGTTTGAGGGAGCCGTAGACTACTTCGCTCTCGAACTGAGCCTTCACGCCCGACAGGAACTTCTTTTCGGCTTCGGGAATACCGAGCTTATCAAAAGTGTCCTTGATTTCCTTAGGCACTTCGTCCCAAGTCTTACCCTGCTTATCGGTTGGCTTCAGGTAATAGAAAATATCTTGGAAGTCGATGTCGATGCCACCGCCCCACTTCGGCATCGGCTTGGAGTTGAAAATCTCGAGACCTTTGAGGCGATAGTCACGCATCCATTCAGGCTCGTTTTTCATTTCCGAGATCTGATTGACGATGTCAGCATCGACCCCTTTTCGAGCCTTGAAGACCGCTTTGCTTTCGGTGCGAAAATCGTATTTGTTGATTTCCCCGACCGATTCATTTGCTGCAATATCTGTGGACATTATGTATGTTTTCGTTGGGTTGTTTGGTTTTCACTTAGATCGTGGGAGAGCGATTGCCTAGACAGCAACCGCCTCTTCTTTGCCGAGCATTTCCTGATTGGCCGCTTCGGCGTCTGGGTATGTCTTTCGGATACGTTCGTAACCGTGGTCATGCAGTTCGCGAGCCAGTTCTGGTCCGCCGGTTTCTACGATGCGGCCACCGAGCATGACGTGAGTGAATTGCGGCTTGTTGTGTTCAAGCAGTTTGTCGTGGTGAGTGATGATCAACAGCCCCATCTTGTCACGGCCAATTTCCGCGATCGAAGCGCTGGCGAGCTTCACGGCATCCGCGTCCAAACCGCTATCGGTCTCATCGAGGATCGAGAACTTCGGCAACAGCATGGCCATCGTCAAAATTTCGGCGCGTTTCATTTCGCCACCCGAGAATCCATCGTTGACATAACGGCGAGCGAACTCGGAGTCCATCTTGAGCTGCTCCATTTTCGACTTAAGCTCTTTGCGGAACTCGCGCATGGGAATCAAGTCTTCGCCTTCTTTACGGTCCGGACGTCGAACGTTGGTCGTAGCATGCCGGAGGAAGTCTGCCGTCTTCACGCCAGGGATAGCGATGGGGCGTTGGAAAGCCATGAAGATGCCGGCGCGAGCTCGTTGGTCGGCTTCCCACTCGGTGATGTCTTGCTCGTCAAGGGAGATGGTACCCGCCGTGATTTCGTAGTTCGGATGTCCTGCGATCGCTAAGCCTAGCGTGCTTTTGCCTGAGCCGTTTGGCCCCATCAGAGCGTGAGTTTCGCCGAACTTTATTTCCAAGTTAACGCCGCGTAGAATCGCTTTTCCGTCGACAGCGACATGCAAATTTTCGATTCGGAGTTTATGTGACATCTGTACTTTCGATCCAAGGTCAGTTTGAAATAGGGTAGTAATTTAGAAATCAAATATCGATTGAGAACGGTTAGCTGGCAGCACCCGCAACAGTAACCGTCGGTTTGAACTGGCAACAACTGTGGCCATCCAGGCGACACTGAGACAACTCCATTTCTTGTCCCAAAGCAGCGCTGAGCACTTTTGTTTCCATGTTGCACACGCTGCGATCATGTTCGTGCCCCACCAAATCAGGATAAGGACACGCTTGCACCTCAAGGATCGGCAATCCGATACCGCTCGTCATGCAGGTCGGGATTCGCCGATTCGTCAAAAGCCCTGCCATCAAGTGCATGCGTTCCTCAATAGGACCTTCGGCTAGGAGTTCGCGAAACGAACCTCCGATCCGTTCCGAAACGCGTTCGATCAGTGTTGCTTTGAGCTCGGGAGACGCGAGCAATTTGATCTCATTCCACAAAGCAATCGCCAAATCGCTGTAGGTCACGCCGGCCTGCTGTGCCCCTTTGGCCGTCAAAAAGTAGTTGAACGAAGGTCTGCCTCGGCCAACTCCTTGCTTGCGACGCTCAATCAAACCGGATTCCTCCAGTCGATCCAGGCGTTGACGGATGGCGGTCGCGGTGACCTCGAGCCGCTCCATCAAGTCGGTGACAGACAACCCCTCCTGCCGACGGAGCAGATCCAGCACCAGCTGGTCTACCGGCCTGGTCGGAGCATCGTGAGATTGGGTTTTGAGATCCATGAAAATTACTTGTTTTGCCAACAAAAGTGCAACAAATTGCCCCAAAGGAGTGGTTCGGCCGCCATAGAAGTGTACCGAAAAGGGGAATTTAGACAAGCTGCATTGCGAATAAAGAAAAAAGAAGTCGGCGGGATGCCAGGGGCAGCATGCCCGCCACCCAAATGGCAGCGCACTTACCCGCCGGTGGCTTGCCTTTGATAAATCGCTTGGATCATCGATTCGGTGTCTTTGAACTTCTTCGAGCCAGCTAGAGCTTGTTCGATGAGGCGACGTGCGTCCGCTTCGTTGTGCCCGAGTACCAGCAATGCCTGGAACGTCTCGTCCACCACACCCGGCTTTTGCACTTCGGCGCCTGGCATTTCGCGCCGAACTAGCAATGCGAAACGAGGCATCTTGCGACGCAAGGTTGCAATGATCTTTTCGGCAGTCGCTGGCCCAACGCCCGGCAACGTGGACAATGCTTTGGCATCCTGCTGCTCGATCATGATGGCCGTGTCTTGCACCGGTCGAACCATAGCTCGCAGCGCTTTCTTGACCCCAACACCATCTACCGAACAAAAGAGCTCGAAAAAATCGCGCTCGATCGTCGTCAGAAATCCGACCAGCTTGGGCATGAGTCGCCCCCCTTGAGCTGCATTGCCATCAATGTAGTGGATCGTATGCAAAGCGATACTTTTGCCGATTTCCGCTTGAAGATGCCGACGCGTATACTCAGGGATCGCTATCTCGTATTCAAAGGGCGGGATGTTGAGGGTTGCGCAGTCGTCTGCGAGGGTCAGCAACTGTCCTGTGACTTTGGTGATCAAAGTGGCTTCCTGGATTTCTTGAGTAGTTCAGCAAAGGGGCCGGTAGCGAAATGATGGCACAAAGCGATGGCCAACGCGTCGGCAACGTCAGGTGGATCGGGTACTTCTTTTAACATCAACTGCTGTTGTATCGCCAGTTGCATTTGCGATTTCGGAGCTCGACCGTTGCCTGTTAGCAGACTCTTGACTTTGGTCGGTGCATACGAGTGAACCGCCTTCCCCGAGTTGGCCGCTGCCAAACAGAGCACACCTCTCGCATGCCCCATCAAGATTGCGGTTCTGGGCCGCTCGTAATGGGAATAGAGTTGCTCGATCGCAACATCCTCGATTGGGAGGCTTTCAAAGACCTCCATGATGCCGGCGTAGAGCTCCTTGAGCCTTGCCGCGAGAGGTTGATCTCGGCGTATTCGGATGACGCCAGCTTCGATCAACTGAATCTTGGGGCCACTGCGAATGATACCGTAGCCCGTGATTGCGAGCCCTGGATCGAGCCCCAGGATGACCCGGCTTTTACTCGATGGCGGATTTGGCATCATGCCCTGCTTCTGCGCTCGATATTAAGCATGCTGCGAACTCGGCGTTCCGCACCAGCAAATAGGGACCTGCTACGGCTGGCACATTCCAAGTGATGCCCTCCAACACGGGCAATTCGGCAATCGCTTTGCCGAGCCCCTCACGCGTCGCTGGGATCAGCACAATTCGCCCATCCTCAGTTGTGACGAGCAAGTTTTGGTTGACAACAATCAGCTGCCCCTGGCCGTACTTTTTCCCTCGCCAAATGCGAGTTCCGTCCTTCGGATCGACGCATTCGAGAACACCATCGCTCAAGCCAAACAGCGAGCCATCGAACAATATGGAACTTGTAAATTTTGTTTTGAGGATTTTAGTATTGGACCAAACTGGCTCCACTTTCCAAAAGGCTGGGTCCGATTCGTTTTCTGGAGTCGTACCGCTGTAAGTTAGTTCGATGGCTTTTGAACCCAATGAATATCCTTTGCCCAGCAACAAGCGCCGTTCATCGAGCTGGACTGCTTGTGACGAACAAGCGTCTCCGTTCGAGTTGCTTGGCCATTCCGTGGTCCAAATGACTTTGCCATTGGCTGGGTTGCAACCCACCGCAACGCCTTCGTTCACGTTTACGATTTGGCGCACACCGCAAAGGGTCATCAATACAGGTGACGAATACGTGATTTGATTTTGGCCGCTTCTCCAACGTTCTTTTCCAGTCTCCAACTCAAATGCGATCAGAGAACGCAGTGCGCTGTCGCCACTCCTTCCACCGAATGGAACGACGATTTGGTCATCGACGACCAGCGGCGAACCGCTTCGGCCCCACGAAATCGCCTTTTCGGATGTTTCCTTGTCGATGCCTGCAAGCTTGAGCAGGTCTTGTTGCCAAATCAGATTACCTGTCTGCAACTCAACGCACGACACGATTCCCATGGCTGTCTGCGCAAAAACTTTGCCTCGGTAAATGGTGGGCGTCGATCGCGGACCGACGCCGCCAAACGCTTGGGTATGTCGTCCAGGTGACTGCTGACGCCAGAGCACATTGCCTGTGGTCAGTTCTAAGGCCGTGATACTCTCCTGTTCATCGATTTGTTCAAGCGTAATCGCGAGTCCGGAACTGACCGCAAAACTTGACCAGCCCGCGCCGATTGGAATCTTCCATACGGCCTTTGGCAGCTGGGAATCCCAACGAACCGAGAACTCGCGGTTGGACACGATGCCATTTCGATCCGAACCCAGGAACTGAGTCGATTCAAACGGGTTCGTGGAACTGTCACGTGTGGCGTAGGAGGCGATTTCGCCAGAGGAAGAACTCGTTCTCTGAGGAGACTTGGTCGTCCCCTTAAGCCAAGCCCGAGCGCGGAACACAGGCATGGTCTCGCCGGTAAAACCGACGAATTCGAAGAACAGACAAGCCATGGCGCAAAGCGTGCCCGGCAAAAAGAAAAAGACCAAATGCTTCCGCCAGGAATCGGCGAACCAAAACCACAACCCCAAATAGAAAACACCACTTCCCAAAAGAAAAAGCACCATTCCCACGATGTTTGCCAATTGATGGTCAATGTCGTAGACAAACCATCGGGCCAGAGGGATCGTAGCAAAGATGCATGGGGCAATGATCAAAACGGAGAAAGGCAACCTTTTGGGATGCCTATCTCGTTTTGATTTCGGCTCTGCGGACTCTTGAATGTCCGGAGAGTTTGTTGGTTCACGCATTTATTTGGCTGTCAGCTTATTATTCACCTTAAGAGCTTCGACGTAATCACGTGTTACGCGAATGAGCTCCTGGTTGTAAAAGGTATTGTTATACACTTTCTTTTGCTCTGCCTTGGCTTCGTTTGTCTCATCCTCTTCTTTTTCCGAATTCATTTCCTTGCGACGCGCGAGGAAATCCGATTCCTTGAGCGGAATCGTCTTATCGTCTTTTCCTTTGACGTAGGCATCAATTTTCGAGATGAGCTTTTCGAATTCCGGGTTTTGTAAAATGCGCGCGTCAGCAGCTTGTTGCAACATGACTTTCATCGCACTGTCGACCATGTGATAATTTTTGTGCGGACGAGCCGGGATTTTGTCTACAGGAAGTGCGTAGTCCAGATCGCTTTCCGAAATATCTAACTTGGCCGTAATCGAAGGCAGGACGACGTCAGCTGATACCCCTTCCAGTTGAGTCGACCGTCCATCTGGCAGATAGAACTGTTGGATGGTCAATTTCAAAGCGCCGGACTTCTTGGAGTCGGAACTAGGTACGATTGGCGGCACCAAATCGATCAGCGTTTGTACCGTACCCTTGCCGTGGGTTTTCGGATCACCAACGATGATTCCGCGTTGATAGTCTTGGATGGCGCCCGCAAAAATTTCACTGGCACTAGCGCTCATTTGGCTGATTTTGACCACTAATGGGCCATTCCAAGCGGCACCTTTCTTTTCGTCATCGAGGGATTCGATTTTGCCGTCCGGCGATTTTACTTGAACAACCGTGCCTTGGTCGATGAAAAGTCCCGTGGCCGAGACCGATTCCGGCAGCGATCCGCCGCCATTTCGGCTCAAATCCAAAACGACTGCATCTACGTTCTTGGCTTTGAAGTTTCCAAGTATTTCCTCCAGGTCGCGCGTTGTGCTCCTGTAGTTCTTTTTGCCTGCACGCAATCCATCCATGTCGAGATAGAAGCTTGGTAGATTGATGTACCCGATCTTGTATGGGGTGCCGTCGGACTTGGTACCGTCTTCAACGATTTCAGATCTTGCACCTAGGTCCTCAAGTTTAATCAGTGCTCTTGTGATTTCGTAAACTTGGACTGTCCCGGTGGCCTTGGTTTTGACGTGCAACTTCACCCGTGTTCCGACCTCGCCACGGATCATCTTTACGACATCCTTCAGCTTCATGTCTTGAGTTTCGACAGGTGACGAGCCGTCATCCTGCGCAACAGCAACGATTTGATCACCGACTTTGATTCGACCGTCCAAATCTGCGGCACCACCGGCAACGAGGGTTTCCACGATCGTCGCGCCATCGTCCGGTCGGAGTGTGGCACCGATTCCCTTGAGCTCAAGCTTGAGGTGAACCCCAAACTCTTCTTGCTCTTGGGGAGCCATGTAGGTCGTATGTGGATCGAGAGCGTTTGTAAGCGAAGTCAAATAGAGTTCGAGCAATTCGTCGACATCAAATTGGGACTTCGTGTTATAGACGGTTCGATAGAGCTTGTGGAGCGATTCTCGAATTTCATCGTCCGTCTTTCCGTCAGCTCTCTTGGAAAGGAAGTTTAGTTTGATCGTCTTCCTTGCACGGTCTGTTAGTTCGTTCAAGTCCTTTGCGTAGCCCATCTCTTTCGCATCGGAGGTAATCGACTCAGCAATGGTAAAATCATGTTTCGCGTCGATCTGCTGATGAATGATCGGGATGACTTGATCGAGCCGCTCGAGATATCGCTTGTACACGATGTAAGCGAATGAAATGTCGTTCTTCTTCAGTAGGTCATCCAGCATCGTTTCGTATGGCTTAAATTCTTCGATGTCCGACGCCAAGAAATAGGACTTCATTGGATCGACGCTTCGGAGAAAAAGATCAAAGCCGTGTGAAGAGACGAGATCGTCAAATTTCGGGTGCAGAATGTGCGTTCGCTCAACCAACTGACGAACAGCGCGGATCACGTTTCTGTTTGCATCCGGCTGCCCGGAAACGTCTCGCACTTTTGCAATGTCGTCCGCCATGAGGGTTGATGGCATCCCATGGACCGCAAAGACGAAGGACGTTAGGAGTGCTCCTAAAAACGCTTTGCGAGTGGACCTTTTTCGAATGCTCTGAATTCGCGTGCGCATGGTAAACTTCTTGCTGATATTTGAATGTGGATCAAAATTGCGACGGGCAGTCATTTTGGTTTTGGCCTCGAAGGTGTTGCCTCGGTATCCGCCCGATTTCCCCGCCCAAACGCCTTACTTTATCACAAGTCCATCCTAGGAAATGGTCGCACCGAAGGCAACATGGATCTAAATCCAAGGAAAATGTCGCTCCCAGGCGCCCGTCCCCCGTAGCAATCGGCATTTAGATCTGGAGAATTCTAGAGAGATGGTAAGGGGAGATCACTTTTGCCGTTGAATCTGCGTCTTTTGGAAGACAAACGCCCGGTTTTTGAAGGTTTCAGATGAGTGACGAGCGCAAGCAAAAGTTAACTGCGATCCTTTATGCGATCCGAGAATTGGATGATTTTTCTTCGGAAGGTGCGAAACAAGTTTGTCGCAACGCCAAAGCTGCTTATGTCACCAAGGTTTTAAATCTGCTTGCTCGCGACGGCCTACTGTGTCGTGTGGAACGTGACAAACAGGATTTTTTTCGATGGGTTCGGGATACGAGCTGCACGCCGGAAAATTGGATTGAAAACCAAGTCTACGGCGAACAAATCAAGCAGTCGCCTGAGCAAGACCGTCCACGCGAACAACTGCTTCGGGACGGTCCTGCCAAACTGACGGACGCTCAATTGATCGCGATCTTGATTCGAGTTGGAATCGTCGGCGAATCAGCGATCCAGGCCGGTCGCAAGCTTTCTAACCGATTCCCCGAGGATCGCATCGCAGCATTGGCCGATGCAAGTCTGCCCGAACTGCGAAATATCAGCAAAACAATTCGCAAGGACAGCTACGCACAAGTCATGGCAGGAATTGAACTTGGTCGGCGCATCGCCGTGCTCAAAGACCATCAACCCCAGCCACCCGAACGCATCCGTGGTTCCGACGACGCGATTCGCTATTGCATGCGAATCTTTAGCCGTCTTGCCATCGATGGCAAACAAGAAGAATTTCACATCGTTACCTTGGACACTCAACACGGTCCAATCAACTCGCATCGGATAACGGTCGGAACGCTCGACGCTAGTCTCGTCCATCCCCGCGAAGTATTTCGTGCCGCAATCCGTGACTCCGCTTCGGCGATTCTTCTGGTGCACAACCATCCGTCGGGTGACCCAACTCCAAGCAGAGAGGACAAAGCAGTTACCGACCGATTGGTTCAAGTCGGAGATCTGGTCGGAATCCGCGTACTGGACCATATCATTGTTGCAAAGGAACGCGGACGCAGCGTGATGGCGGAGAGATGAGTTTTTTGTTGTCAGTTTTCAGTGGCCTCAACCATTTCATTTTTGGGAGGGAGGGCGAGGCTCCTGC
>JAPLNL010000026.1 GCA_026692905.1 Planctomycetota bacterium | reverse complement strand
ACCATTACCATAGCGAGAACTCCCTTGTTTGTCGTGTGCTTGGTAACAAACGCCTACAGGGGAACTCGCTTTCAATGCAATATCAGTCTCGGCCATCTTTCGAAAAGTGTGCAACTTCAAAACTTGCGCGTCGTGCTAGGGCGGTAGATAGTGGACTCACTAGCTTGCGCGTCGTGCTAGGGTGGTTTAGGTGCTGCTGTCTGACTGAGGCATGTTCGGAAAACAGATCCAAGCTTGAACAAATCGTTGGGTTGTGAATCCGCAGGCTTGATAGAGGCGAATCGCCGGCAAGTTCCTTAAATCCACAGCCAACGTGATTCCATCTGGCGCATTTCCGAGAGCCCAATCACGCGCAAAGTTCATGATGATCCTGGAAATGCCTTTGCCTCTCCACTCTGGCTGAAGACCGACATAAGTCAACTCGCAACACCCCGGAGTTGTCGGTGCCAGTAACAAGCAACCGATATCGGTATTGTTGCATCGCACGATCCACCACGATTGAGGAACGCCGCATACCGTGGAAGCGTAACCGGCCAAAGTGTTTTCGACACTGCGCAAACCGTTGAGCTCGGGGACATCGAGAGTCTCGACATAGGTGCTTTCCACGAGTTTCCCCCAGCCCTCCGACGGGATTGTATGGTGCGGAATGAAGTCGATTTGGCCCAATTGCCAAGACGATTCGGATACCAAGAGCCTTGGAATATCCTGTATTCTCATACACTCCATCTGCACAAGCTTGGCCATTGGAATCATCCCCGCCTCCTTCAACATCAGGTCCCGTTTCGTGTCAATTGGGATGAAAGCCGAATCGACATCGTTCGAGATGCGATCCGCGATCAGAAGCGAGATTGCTTGAATCATCTCAGCGCCTTGATCAAACGCAGCAGAGAAAAGCTCTTTCGCAAGATTCGCCATTTGGAGCAGGTCCTGTTCCTTGTCATCGCTTGCATCGCATCGGAGGTTCCCGATCGAAGCCAACGCACCTGGATATAAAATGACATATCCAGCAGCACGACGATCGCGTATGTCGCGAATTCTGGTCAAGATGGGAGTCGCGTAGGTAGAGTGTCGACTAAGTTCCATTAGCGCGTCGATATGCGCATCGACGACATCGATGTCCTCGTTGGAATGGCACCAGCGAACGCATTCCAACCATTCTATGTTCATGTTGAAACGGCCTTAGCGGAGGAGCTTGGTTGGTGGAGTTTGTGCCGCAGAAGTCCGGGTAAAGGCACTGTCTGAGTTGGCTTCACTCAAGCGAACCAGCAAGAGCACAGGTTGGATCTCGCCCTTTTGTGTTTTGGTATGAAAGAAATGCTCACCCAGACCACGCGATTCGGCAGTCGGACCCATTACGATGTAGTCACCTTTTTGAATGCGCAGGTCGATTGAAAGCTGTTTCCAAGCAATCGATTCCCGACGCGTGTCGGTGCGTACAGCGGACTCGCGTGCAATCATTTTTTTGACGAGCTCGCCGTGCTGCATTTCCGGGGTCAGGTGAATGGTTGCGGAGGCGTCGCCATGTGCCGTCGCTTGAATGGCGTATTGGAAGTGAGGGGCTTCGTAGACATGCCCTTTGGAAGCAACATCATAGTAAAAGACGCACAAATTCCCTTCTTGGAAATTCCGAATTGAAAGTTCCTTGCGTACGTCCGTTCGGCATCGCCAAAGTTGAGAAAACGAAGAGACATCGGCCGCAAAGCCAGCCTGCTCCAACGGATCTTCGCCGATACGTTGGACGGTTTGGCGGACCCACTCATCGAGCAGCGGAGGTGAGTTACCAGAGATTTTCCCGGCACGCATCCCATTCTTGTCCATCGCGATGCGCAATTCTGGCTTCAACGCTTGCTCATCGATTTGCGCCCAGAGTTCGGGCAAACGCGCTGCCTGCGATGCATTGAGTCGAACGAGGATTGTTTCAACGCCCGCTGCATCGTTAGCGACCATAGCCGTTCCGAAACCGGGCATTCCTTTCGGGGCTGCCGGTTCCTCTCCGCTAGGAAGCCATGTTGCACAGCCAAATTGGAGTGTCAAGGCTGCACAACAGCCTATTGCTAACATAGGATTGAAACGCGTGAAACTCATCCGCCGCGACGATCACTTTCGCAAGTTATTCGGGGAGTTTGGTGCGCCGTTTGGTTGTGGAGCGCTAGGGTTGTTGGCAGCCCGAACGTTGTCGATTGCGGGAGGGGCAAAGACTCGGTCCTCAACTTTCCAGTCGCTTGGAATGTCGAATGGAATGAAGGACTTGGCAAACACATCTGTAAATTTCTGAAGCATATTTCTTTTTGATCCTTGGATCGCAGGATCGCGAAAGTAGAAAATCTCTCGGCTGTCCTTGAGGATCTCGCCAGGCTTGTCGACGTGCTCGGTATTAAACTTGACCAGCCTCGCAGGCAAGGATAACTCTCGGTCCAAATAAATCTGAACGTGGTCGTAATTCACTGCATCCGATTGCAATTTCGGATAGGCTTCGATTACCAATAGTTCCTTACCCTGTTCGTCTTTGACAGGCGGCAGAGCTCTCACCCAATATCGAGCCCTGACCTTTTCTGCCTTAACCCCAAACATGAACGGCATCGGCGATTCCAAAACACCCGCTCCTTTTAGTTCCGGAGGCATCGTAAATCGTGTGCATTGCTTCGCGCTGCGATCGTATTCGTAGACCTTTTCGCCATCGCAAAGCCACCATTCACCAAAAGAGTTTTCGAAAGCCTTGTACTCAGGTTGATTTTTTGCATCAAGCTGCCCCGAGAGCTTAAGAAGCATGTCGATCTTGAACATGCCCTTGTCCGGAGCCATGTACTTAAGTTCTCCGGAAGATGCGGAGACGTGAACGGTGCGAATATCTCTTCCCACCTTCTTAGCCAACTCATCGACGAAGTTGTCCGTGGAATTGTATTGCCATCGTGTAAACAAGCAGGAATAGCGTTGGATGTCCGCTGTCGAATTTTCCCAATGCTTTAGGATTTGATCTAAGTACGCTTCTGCTTCAGGAGTTGCTGGATTCTCTTTCCAAGGATTCTCGGTAACAACTTCGTTACCACTGCTTCCGTTTGGAATTTGGTTCCCAACTGGGCGTTGATTGAAAGCAGGGTTGAGTACCTGATTGTTCATTGCAGGGGTACCAGCCCCAAGCCCTGGATTTCCTGGTGCTTGAACTTGGCCTTGCAGCGGCACCTGCCCTGTTGCTCCGCCAGGAACTTGCCCCTGTGCTTGATTGGGCCGCCCCGCTGGATTGCTACCTGCTGGATTGCCACCTGTTTGAGGAGCGAATGGCTGTTGGTTGGTTCCAGCAGGACGATTGGTTGGCGAGGCTGGACGGGTTCCATAGCCGTTTGCCGATGGTGCTACCCCTTGCCCGAAGGCAAGAGAGCCAAACCCGATCATGCAAGCGGTGCCCGTAATGCATTGCAATGCAAAGCTTTTGTAGAACCAGGTCCCCTGAGTCTTCATATTCATCATCCGTGATATTACTGAATTTGGAGTCGGCCATTCCATTCGGCCCGGTTTGTTACTGCACTCGACTGACCTGTTCAGTCGAATCATGGCCAGTCCGAGTGGTATCGCTGGGCACGATAGCAACTCCGCCCAAAACTACCTAGACCGAATTCTCCAGTTGTAACGATTGGACCGCAAAAAACCGCGAGAGGTTTTCCCAAAAAGTTAGCTATCAATGCCGTTTTGACCTAGGGTTCGTAAGGCCGTATAGTCACAACTCCATTGCGTCGATCATCATGTCCACCGTAACACCCACATACAGCCCTGTCGTCCGTGTTCCGCTTGTCGCTTCTCCAAGCAAAAACGCCGCTAGCCCTCGACTCGTTTCCTCGCTGCATTTGATCAATGGCGAACACTTTTCGGGAGCAGAACGAGTCCAACAACTCCTCGGCAAGCGGCTTCCTGATTTCGGCGTTTCGGCCCATTTCGCTTGCTTGAAGCCTGGCAGGTTTCCCGAGCTCTGTGGCCTCGACGGAGACTTGATTCACTCGGTTAGGATGAAAAGTCGATTTGACTTGAGCATCATTGGGCGTGTCACAGAGCTTGCGTTAGATATCGATGCAGATGTTCTCCACGCCCACACGCCGAGAACCGCGATGATTGCCAGTTTTGTGGCAAAACAACGCAATCTTCCTTGGGTGTACCATGTCCACTCACCGGCCGCACGCGATTCCACCCGAGGACTCGTCAATCGAGTGAACGATTGGGTGGAAGCCTATTCGCTCCGCAATTCGGATCACATTATCACGGTCTCCAAGTCCTTGCGGCGAGAAATGCTTTCGCGTGGCTATTCCAGACACAAAATCACGGCGGTGGCCAACGGAGTCGCGGAGCAACCACCAATCGACCCAATCGAACGACTCAACCATCGGCATTGGAAGCTCGGTATGGTCGCGCTCGTCCGCCCACGCAAAGGGATCGAAGTTCTGCTTGAGGCGATCGCAAAGCTTCAGGGGGGCCCAAATTCGATTACACTCGATGTGATCGGAGGATTCGAAACGGCTGATTACGAAGCGAGCATTCGGGCACTTATTCATCGATTGCAACTTGAGGGTATCGTCCACCTTCGCGGATTCACCAAAGATGTTCCAGCAGTGATGCGAACACTCGATGCGATGGTTTTGCCCAGTTTGTTTGGCGAAGGGATGCCGATGGTCGTCCTGGAAGCCTTGGCCTGCGGTGTTCCAGTCATCGCAACAAGCGTCGAGGGAACCCCAGAAGTAATCCGTCATGGCCAAGAGGGGCTTTTGGCTCGGCCTCAAGACCCGGAGTCTCTTTCGCAGGCGATTCAAGTTTTCATTTCGGATCGAGCCTCTTGGTGCAACATGAGTCGATCCGCAGTACAAAGACACCGTCAAGGTTTCTCAGACCTGAAGATGGCGGAACGTACCGCTAGAGTTTATCGTAAGTTATGAGTTGCTGTTTCGTCCTTCAGTTTGGCCCCAAAGCCCCAGGTATGGCAAATTGAAATCAAACTGGCTTTGTCAATTGGTTTGGATGCATAAGCATTAAAACCTGCATTCAAGCATTTCTGTAGTTCGTCGCTCATCGCATGGGCGGTCAACGCAACAATAGGCAAACGCGAGCCTTTGGCGGCCAATATCTTTGCGAGCGAATAACCGTCCACTTCTGGCATATGAATGTCACTTAGAATCAAATCGAATGGTTGTGGGAACAGCAGTTCTCCATCAATTGTTCCGCTTCGAGTTAGCATTCCGATTGCAACTTTGCCGTTTTCCGCCAGGTCGACAGTCGCACCCGCTCTTCGAAGAATGTGACTGATCAAGCGTTGATTGTCTGGACCGTCTTCCGCCAGCAAGATGTGCAGGCCAGAAAGCGATACCGCGGAATGGGGTGCGGAATTACTTGCTAACTTCGTTACAGCACCATCCGGACGAATGGAAGAGAGCGTAGTCACTTCATAGGATGTTTTCTTGAGATGGAGCGTGAATGTACTACCACGGCCGAAATCGCTATGAATCGAGATGCGGCCTCCAAGCAATTCGGCTAGACGCTTGCTTATTCGCAGTCCAAGCCCCGTGCCACCATACTTTCGCGTTGTCGACGCATCAGCTTGTTCGAATGCACCAAACAATTTTTGAATTTGCTCGGCAGTCAAACCGATGCCGGTATCCTCGATGGCAATCAACAGCTCTCCTCGTTCCCGATCAACACTGGCACGGATACGAACGCTCCCTCGCTCTGTAAACTTGATGGCGTTTGCAATCAAATTCACCAAGACTTGTCGCAATCGACCGGGATCCGACTCAATGAAGCCTGGGACTTCGGGTGCGATATCTAAATTCAGTTCAATCCCTTTTGTTTTCGCTTTTACCTTTAGAGTGGTAACAATATTTTGAAGTAGTTCCGACAAAGGCAAAACCAATCGTTCCAATTGTACCTTTTCGGCTTCGATTTTGGAGATATCCAAAATATCATTGATCAGTTCCAGCAAGTGTTCTCCGTTTCGCTGAATGGTATCAATGTAGTCCAGTTTTGATGCGTTATTGGAGGTGGCGCGTTCCTCAATCGCCAGCAGTTCGGCAAACCCCAGAATCGCAGTCATAGGAGTTCGGATTTCGTGGCTCATGTTGGCAAGAAATTCGGATTTGGCTGCATTCGCGGCTTTCGCTGCCTCATTGGCTTCCAAGAGAGCAATTTCAGCCAATTTGAGTTCATGAATATCTCGCAACGTTCCAGACATCCGAACGACGATACCTTGCTCGTTAAGTCGCACATCTCCCCGTGCCAGAAACCAACGGTATGTTCCATCTTGTAAACGCAACCGATATTGGTTCTCGTAGTGCGAGCCTTCCATGCGGCTTTTTTGGATCGCGTTTGTGGAAGCTTCGACATCCTCCAAGTGTAGGTGATCGATAAAACTTTGATGTGTATTTGAGGGGAAAGGACCGCAGTCTGGATAACCTAGTAACGTCCAAAATCGCTTGGAATACCACTCCTGATCCAACTCGAAGTCGTGGTCCCAAAGCCCGTCGCTTGCACCTGAGATCGCCGCTTCGTAACGTTCTGCTAGAGTTCTCTGTTCTAATTCAAGCCTCTTCGACTCCGATATGTCGATGTGAATACCAACCATTCTCTGGGCAGCGCCATCAATATCACGTGATATGACCCGTCCAACAGCAAGCACCCACCGATAGGTCCCATCCCGATGTAAAAATTGCAGTTCGTTTCGATACTCGTCCGTTTGGCCAGCTAGATGCTCTCGAACTTTACCCCAGGCTTGGATACGCGACGCCGGGGTAAGAAACTTTTCCCACGCCTCAATGCGAGGTTCAATTTCAGACATATCATAACCGAGCATTCGAGCCCAATGCTGATTGTATTCCACTCTCCCTGAAGGAATATGCCAGTCCCAAGTTCCTAACTTAGATGCGCCGACGATGAATTCCAGACTTCGGGATTGTTCGCGTTGGGCTGTTACGTCCACGAAACTAGCGACCACGTATTCGAGATCACCTGACTCGCCGAAGATAGGGTCCGTATTGACCGATATCCATCGACGGGCTCGAACATGCCCTCCAACCCCGAAAACAAAGTTGCGAATTGGGAGCCCGGTTCGCAGCGTGACCATGGCAGGATGCGCGTTACCAGGCAGTGGGCTACCCTCTTCGTCAACAGAATACCAATCGGGATCCAGTGAAGTCTTGCCCTTTATTTGGTCCGCACTTAGCCCTAATATTCGCTCTGCTGCGGCGTTGCATTCAACAATCTGTCCCTTTGCGTCCTGAAAGACGATCCCTTCCGATACAAATGCCATCGCCGCTTTCATTTGTTGTTCTAGCATGGTTCGTTTGCGACTCCTTTGAAATAACATCCCACGGGGTGTAATTTCATCTGCATTGAATGAGTCTCACCTTGTCGATGTTTCGTTTTGCAAGGTGTAGATAAACCGTGCAATCGTGTGCTGAAGCCAGATCAAGAAGATCAATTGATTATCGACGCAAATGAAGTGAGGGGGTGTTTGATAATTGCAATTTTATCCATCAATCCACAACCAAAAGCCTTGATTTTTTCAAGAGCAAGAACCATGCGGTCCGTTCTTGCCATTGCACGCACGCAACGCAAGGAGCAAACTTGAAAAGGAAGTTCGAACCATTCTCATGAAGAAGCGTTCGAAGCGCTATTGCCTACTAGAGCTGTGCCTGCAGATTTGTCATTCCACCAAGCTTTCAGACCCACCGCGGTCTGATACGCCAGATTGCGAACTTGAGATGGCCAACGCTTGGACGGAACTATCCAGCGGTGCTGAACGGCTGGAACACCACCTAGCCGTCCCTTGTACTCCTCGTCGCCTCGCAGGAAGTCGAACTCAGAACATCCCTGCTCGATCGCATACTTGATAAACGCTGTGTTGAGTATCCAACCTGGCCTATCCTGCGCACACTCAGGATTCATTCCGACCAAGTACATCGCAACCGCGCTGCGATCTCGAAAGCAAATGGCGCCGGCCGCGACGATGCCGTTGATGCGCAACAGTCCCACCAGCACGCGTTGTTTTCCCGCCGGTGTTTCGTTTGATTGAACATCCTCGAACTTCATGCCGTCGCCCCATGCGTCTTGCCACATGTGTGCAACCGCACCATCCATAAAACTCGTGAACTCGTGCGTCGAAAAACACCCCTGAATACCGCGTTCCTGCCATCGCGATTGGTGCATGTCTTCGATCTGCCTCGCGAAAGCCATGGCTTGTTCTTTGGACTGAGCGATTTCAAAAGTCCCTTTGCCAGAATCGAGGACGGACTCAGCATCGCGGAATATTTTCTTGGCCCGTTTTGACAATCGGTTTTTGAAGGCCTCTAAACCGCCGGCCAAGGGAGCCGACCAGCAATTCGGGCCAGGCTTCCGCTCGATTTGTTGCCCCGAAAGTTTCTGCAGTTGGGAAGCGAAACATTCCATTGCAAAATTATTCTCGCGAACACCATCCAGATTGAGATGATCCCAGCGACAGCACTCCGGCGATTGAATCATCCAGGTAGCAAATGCTTCAGAGACTTCTTGCGCATCACTTGCCCCGACGAGAATACCGCAGTCGTCTGAACATACCTTGCCACTGCCCATAAAGACGAGTGATCGACCAGTCAATGAGCAAGCTGTCTCAGCCAAAGGCATGATGCCGCAAACCTTCGCATCGCGATATGCCACGATCACATGCAATGAATGCGTCGCTTGGTAGGCGTTCCACCACGGGAGCAACCAGCTGAGTCGTCGCATTGCGTTCCCACCTGAAAGCCCCTCGAAATCCTGGCTAAGGGTTTCTAGAGCAACAGTGTCGCGGACACATTCAATTCGAAGGGATGGCATGGGTAGATCGCAAGGAAATGAAACTAGGAATTTTGGACATAGAACTCTAGTTTTCGATTCGATTCCAATGCGATCGCAGCTGTGCTTTGCGGATCTGTTAACGCGAATTCGCAGTCAAATATTGGTAAAATTGCGCTAACCGTTACAACCCCAATCGTTTTCGAAGAAATCAGTCTCTCTTCGAAAAGCAAGGGAAGTCCTGTTTCACTCCGATAAGCATCTATTCATGAATAAACCATCCTAACCATCGCCGGTCCATTTCTACCTACGCGATTGTGACGTGCCTAGTTAACCAATTCGACCAATCAAATTGTAACCCATTCCGTTCGACGAATTACAGTTCGTCGAAATCCTCGCGAACCGCGTCGCCTGGGCTTTCGACCATTTGGCAATAACTATCATAGCGTCGTGCATCCAGTCGGCCGTCGGCCACGGCATCTTTGACAGCGCAAAGGTTCTCATGGATGTGGGAGCAATTGGGATATCGGCAGTTCGAGGCAAACGGCCGAATGTCGCGAAACAAGCCTGACATTTCACTCGGGACAATATCCCAAAGCTGAAACTGCCTAACTCCCGGTGTGTCGACCATCGAACCGCCATAGCTGAGCGGGAAAACTTCGGCAGTGGTGGTCGTATGCTTGCCCTTTTGATTCTCTAAACTCACCGCCTGAACGCGTTGTTTGAGCCCGGTATCCAATGCGTTCAGGATGGAAGACTTGCCGACGCCACTTTGCCCCACGACGACGCTGCTACGGTTTCTGGTGATCGATCTTAGGCGTTCAATCCCCCAGCCTTTGAACGCGCTAACCATGACAACGCGATACCCCATTTGCGCGTACGTCCCGATCAACGGCTGCAAGGCCGATGCATCGATGAGATCGCATTTGTTAATGCAGATGCATGCATCCAGATGGTTCTGCTCCGCCGTCGCCAAGACGCGATCGATCAAATTGGGTTTGATCGACGGTTGGGCAGCACTGGTCACAATGAGTAATTGGTCCACGTTCGCCACCATGACGTGACGACGCTGCTTGCTCGTCCGACTCAGCGTCGATCGTCGAGGCTCAATGCGAACAATCCAGCCTTGAGCTTCCCCCTCGGGCTGCAACATGACTTGGTCGCCGGCAACCAAAACGTGCCGCTGGTCCGTCGCCATGTTCTTGAGGACTCGTCGAACTGCGCAACGGAAAATGCGACCGTCCGCAACTTGCACGATCGATTCAACGCCGTGCACCTTAAGAACCAAGCCACTGAGAGTTCGCTGGGCGTTGACATCCAAGTCGATTTGTCCGAGTGCATCAGAACCTTCGTCGGCGATCAGATTGCCTTTGACAGTTCGGTGCCTGGTCTGCTCCCCTTTTCCACTGACTCGCTGCGAAGCAACGGTATCGATATCCTCGCGATCGGAAGCGTAATCGCTGGTGAGGTCCGCATCTCTGGCTTGAGACTGATGCTTCTTTCGAAATTCGATTCGGACCTTATTGGATTTTTTGCGAGCCATACTTGCTAGGTCACGCTGACGACTTCCGTCGTACTGGACTTCTTGACGTGGACACTTGGCCCGATCAATTCTGTGATCTCGTTTTCGTCGAGCTCTTCCCGTTCCATGAGCGCGTCCTTGAGTCTCTCCAGTTCTTCGCGGCGAGAGTGAAGCATGTCTGCAGCCCGTCGATCGGCAGCTCGCAGTGTGTCGCCAACTTCGGAATCGATGGTTTCCTGAGTGCGTTCACTGAATTGCCGTTGCTGGTGGATCTCGCGGCCAAGAAAAGGATCGCTGTCGGAGAGCTTATACGACACAGGCCCTAGCTTGAGGCTCATGCCCCAATGGGAAACCATGCGTCGCCCTAGACTGGTTGCCCGTTCCAAATCGTTTTCAGCGCCAACCGAAGTCTCGTCATAGATGATCTTTTCTGCGGCTCTACCAGCCAAAAGAACCACCAGTTGGTCACGAATTTCGCTTTCCGACATGTTCATGCGGTCTTCGTTCGGCAGAATTTGTGTACTGCCTAGCGACTGGCCTCGAGGCACAACGGTTACCTTGTGAACACGCTGTGCACCGGGCAAGAACCAAGCGGTCAAGGTATGGCCTGCTTCGTGGTAAGCGGTCTTTTCTTTCTCGCTCGGCATCAAGACTTCTTCGCGTTTCGCCCCCATCAAGACTTTATCGCGAGCATAATCGAAGTCCGACATACTGACACGCGTCTTGTCGTGACGAGCTGCCCACAATGCCGCTTCGTTGACGATATTGCGTAGATCGGCGCCTGTCAGGCCAACGGTGGCTTCGGCCATGGTGTGCAAGTTGACATCGTCCGCCAAAGGGACTTCGCGGACGTGCACTTTCAAGATTGCTTCTCGCCCCTTGAGCGTCGGTCTTCCTACCGTGATCAGACGATCGAATCGACCTGGGCGTAACAGCGCTGGGTCTAGAACGTCTGGACGATTGGTTGCAGCCATGATGATGACCGAGTCGGTTGGTGAGAATCCATCCATCTCACCAAGAATCTGATTGAGGGTCTGTTCTCGTTCGTCGTGTCCGCCGCCAAGTCCGGCGCCGCGTTGCCGACCGACCGCGTCAATTTCATCGATAAAGATGATCGCAGGTGACTGTTCCTTGGCCGTTGCAAAGAGATCGCGAACACGAGATGCACCAACGCCAACGAACATTTGAATGAACTCGCTGCCGTTAACCGAAAAGAACGACACGCCAGCTTCGCCTGCGACGGCTCTGGCTAATAGAGTCTTACCGGTACCTGGAGGTCCATTGAGCAAAACGCCCTTCGGAACCCGGCCACCAAGCTTCTGGAATTTTTCGGGTGCCTTCAAAAATTCGACGATTTCTTGTAGGTCCGCTTTGACACCCTCGAGTCCCGCAACATCATCGAACGTAATGCTCTGGTCGGATGGCTCGAAGCGTTTGGCTGTGGATTTTGTAAAACTTGTTAGGAATCCGCCACCCATCATCGAATCACGGCTTCGGCGGAAGAACATGAACAATGCGATGACGGTCGCAACCATCATGGCAAAAAAGATCAACGTCATCAGGTTGCTGCTCGTCGATCCCTGCACGATATCGTACTTGAACGGCGTTTGAGGAGAAGCGACTGCCGCAGGGTCATTCGGGTCGATGAGTGTTGTTTTCGATTTTTCGCGCAGCGCGTTAAACTTCTCGAAAAGAGCATTCTGTGTGTCCGCCCCGCTTGGGATAAAGACATCGAAGGCTTTGTTCAGCTTTTCTCGAGGTGGTTCTTGGCCTTCTTTGGGCTTATAATTTGCCGGCAGCGGTTTATCCGGCGCAACCTTGAACTCACCTTGGATGTACGAATCGTAGACAGTCAGTTCCTGGATATTTTCCTTTTCCAACTGCTCCAAGAAGAAGCTGTAATCGATTTTCGAGCTCAAACCTGGAAGTAGGAAAAGCATCAAGAAAATAGCTAGCAATACGATTCCAACCATCCAGAAGCCCTGGCCTCGTCGGACTGGTTGAATGGTGGGTCCCTCGTTCTTTTCCTCCCGCGGAGATTTACTCATATTCCAACGCTATCCGTATTGCCTGTTTAGAAATGAAATGACTCGACCCAGTCGCAGGGACGTCCTCACAAGTGCCTTGTTCGCTCTCGCACCGCTGCTATTGTAGCGGGCCGACCAATCTACCGGCAGTGCCGCCAACTTTCCACCGGTTCTGTCTTGGCTTTCTCGTCGTTTTTTGGTATTTCCCTCAATATCATCCAATATTATTTAGTCATCGAGAACCAAAATGAACCAGGAAGCCATTCGTTCTATCGAACTCTCGACCGAATCACTCTTCGAATTGATCGAATCCAAGCTGCACCTTCTAAATGAGATGCAGGCCATGTCGTTGGCACAAACGGACTTCGTTTCCCAACACGACATGACGGCATTAATGACGCTTCTGTCACGCAAACAAGAATTGATGGTAGCTCTCGGTAAAGTTCAAGCCCAGCTCGCGCATTTCCAGGGGCAAGACCCCGAGCAGCGGAAATGGTCGAGTCCTGCACGCCGCAGGACCTGCCAAGAGATGGTTGCGCGGTGCGATCAGCTCTTGCAAGAGTTGATCGTCATGGAGGACCGCTCATTGGGAAACATGAATTTGCAACGCGATACTGTGGCAGCTCAACTTCAACAAAACATCGATGCAAGCACCATTCAAAACGCATACCAGTCCAGCGACCTCGATGAGTTGTCGTTTGAGAGTACGCTTTCCATTGAGGGGTAGTCGTTTGTTCCACTTCGAAGGATAACAGGATGTTTTCGAATCCAACACTAAAGAGCCTAGAACAAACGGTCGCCTTCACCGAGCGGCGGCACGCGATTCTTGCTGGCAACATTGCGAACACCGACACGCCGGGCTACCACTCTAAGGATCTATCGGTTGATAACTTCCAGCGAAGTCTGCGCGATGCGATCCAAGCGGACCGGCAGCAGCGAGAAATGTCACCTGGCCATCGATTGAGCTTGGCTGGCACCGCAAATCCCGCCACGAACCCCACGTTTGAAGACGCCAAAAAAGTTGCCATCGAGAGCGTTCGCGATTCCATGAAACAGATTGTTTACAATGACGGGAGCGACGACAGCCTCGAAATGCAAGTCACCCAAATTGCAAAGAATCAGTCGATGCACACCATGGCCGTCGCCATGATGAAATCCCAGTTTCGCCAGTTGCAAATGGCGATTACAGGCTCAGCGAATGTCTAGGCTACTCGCCAAACTGTGTTAGTCGGCAGTCGCCTTGGGGAAGATGAGCAATGATTTCAAGCGTCCCCCCCATCGCTTCGATAAGCTTGCTAAGCGTGCCAATGTACATTTCGTCCTGGTTCTCCATTTTGCTCAATCCAGGCTGACTAATCCCAAGCTTCGCGGCAACCTCACTTTGAGTTAGCCCAGAGTGTTTGCGAATCTCAGAAAGGAGCATTTCACCTAGCATCATTCTCGTGTTGGCCTGCACTGTGCCCAAGCGAACCGATCCCATGCCTTTTTTCAATTCCAAAAATTTATTTCGACCAGTCATGGCAATAACCCCTCATTCCTAAGTTCAATCAAATAAGTATCGTAAAGTCGATCAGCAATCGGAATCATGCGATCGTAAAACCTGTTGTCGCCTCCTTTGTTTCCGCCAATTAAGAGAATGGCAGTTCGACGGGGATCGAAAACAAAACACGTCCTCAGAGGCTCTCCTCCTACTTGCGTTCTCAACTCTTTCATATTGGAGTGTTTCGAGGTCTTAATATGATCTGCGTGGGGCCGTCCGAGATTTGGACCCAACGCCTCAAGCAAGCCGATACTCGCAGCCAATTCATCCTGTTCGCTTTCGGAGAGCGACTTCCACCATTCCCCGAATTCATCTGTGTATTCAATTTCCCATATCGCGAAATTATAACCTTAAGGTTATCCTTTGTCGAGAACAAGCTCGACGGATTCGCGCATTATTTCGAAAGCAAGTCATTCTCCATTAAAAGCAGGTTCTTCCTTATTTCTTTTGACTTTTTGTGTTTCTTTCGGCCATCGTCTTCAACGATTTGCGGTGCCGATAACGCACATCATGCTTTACAATACCCGGCAGGGGTATTGGGGAATCGGTTCGCCCAGTTCCAAGCTTTTTTAGGAAATGTCGTTTGATGGGCGAGCTGGACATAAATGCGATCTTGGGCCCAAAGGGCAGCATTTCGCGTCGCATCAAAAACTACGAACATCGCAACGAACAAATTGCGATGGCCGAAGCGGTCGGTGATGCACTTCGAAATCGCAATCATTTGATTGTCGAGGCAGGCACGGGCGTCGGCAAAAGTTTCGGTTACCTCGTCCCTGCTATCCTGCATGCGACTTCCGCCGAAAATGCCATGGCCAGTCCCAAACCCGACGCCCCTCCAAAAGAAAATCGCAAGGCCAACGGCGAGGAGGACGACGAAAAAGATTCGGTCAAACGCATCATCGTCAGCACGCACACGATCAGCCTCCAGGAGCAACTCATTTCGAAAGACCTGCCCCTCCTGAAAGCTGTCATCCCTCGCGAGTTTACCAGCGTCTTAGTCAAAGGACGTGGAAACTACATGTCGAAACGGCGATTGGAATTGGCGGAATCCCGGTCGGTTAGCCTTTGGAGCAATGAACAAGACCACGAACACCTGAACTACATCAAAGAATGGTCCCGTTCCACGAACGACGGTTCGCTCAGCAGCATGTCTTTTCGTCCACCCGGCAATGTCTGGGACGAGGTTGCAAGCGATTCAGGCAACTGCATGGGCCGCAAATGCAAACATCATGAATCTTGTTTTTATTACGCAGCCCGCCGCCGCGTTCAGAACTCGCAAATCCTAGTCGTCAATCACGCTCTCTTCTTCAGCGACTTGGCATTGCGCGCGCAGGGCGGTGGTATTCTTCCGAAATACGATTCTGTCATCTTCGATGAATGCCATACCATCGAATCGGTCGCGGGCGATCACCTTGGCCTTCAGATCAGCAACTCGCAAATCGATTACACGCTTCGCAAACTTTATAACCCGAGAACCGAGAAGGGGATTTTGGTCGCGTTGGGGCTCAAGCAATTGACGCAGGACACCTACCGATGCATGGAGTCACTTGACGACCTCACAGCCGATCTTGCCGGCTGGCAATTGGGACAAGAGAAAACCAACGGTCGCGTTCGAGAACCCTTGCAAATCAATTCGGTTCTCGGTGAGCGATTGCAAACGCTCTCCGAACAATTAGAACGTTTCGGACAAGACCTCAAGGACGCAAACAGCCGCCTCGAGATGATGTCGGCCAGTCAGCGATTGAGTACACTCGCAGCCAGCGTCGATCAATGGCTTCAACAAAAAGTCGAAGACTCCGTCTACTGGCTTGAACAGCAGACCAAGAGCATCCAATCGCGCAATGTAGTCCGAATCACCATGCGAAGCAGTCCGCTCGATATCGGCAGCCACCTGCGCGAACATCTCTTTCGAAAAGTCAAAAGCGTGATCATGGCTAGCGCGACGGTCGCCACAGGGCAGACCAAAGGCAAAGGCTTTTCGTTCTTTCAAGGAAGAATCGGTGCCGTCGGTTCCAAGACCTTACAAGTTGGCAGCCCGTTCGACTATCCGAAGCTCGCAGAAGTTCATTTGATAACCGACATTGCGGACCCTTCGCTCGAAAAAATCAAGTACGAACAAGCCATTGTACCGGTGCTCAAGCATTTCGTGGGGCAAAGCGATGGCCACGCCTTTGTGCTCTTCACGAGCTACGATATGCTTCGCAAAACCTGCGCAGCCCTGACCCCTTGGATGAATGAAAACAATTTGGCCATTTACTCGCAAGCAGACGGTGTTCCTCGCAACCAACTGCTGCAAGCCTTCAAAAAGAACCCTCGCGGGGTATTGTTCGGGGCTGAGAGCTTCTGGCAAGGAGTCGACGTCCCCGGCGATGCGCTCCGCTTGGTGGTCATTAGCAAACTTCCCTTTAGCGTACCAGACCACCCACTATTGGAGGCCCGATTGGAAGCGATTCGCAAAGCGGGCGGCAACCCTTTTCAAGACTACCAGTTGCCGGAAGCAGTGATCAAGTTCAAGCAAGGTTTCGGCCGTTTGATTCGGACTGCGACCGACTCAGGAATCGTCGTGGTCACGGACCCTCGTATGACCACGAAAGCCTATGGGCAGACTTTTCTAGATGCTCTACCTGGCTGCCCTGTCCTGCGTGTCCGCGCTTCGCAACTCATTCGCACTTAGCGCCTCATCGATGAACTTACCCCCACTATTGCCCACCAACGAGCACGAAGCCTTCCATCAGGCAAGTCTCAGTTATAGCGATCGCTGTGTCCGCAAGCATGTTCGCCGCTTGGATTCAGAGTTGCCTTTTTCGGTAACCGAAGTTCCTTGGTACGCATGGGGGCGATTTCTCGTAGACTCAAAGATTCGGCCTGCATCGTTTCTCGAATACGCGACCGCCGACTACTACATTCAAGATGCCGCATCTTTGTTGCCGCTCGCTCTCGTCGGCCTGCAGGAAGACGACTTGGTATGCGATCTATGCGCATCACCGGGCGGTAAGGCTTCGGCAATTGCTGAGCGATTGGGGACAAATGGCTTCCTGCTTGCCAACGAGAGCATTCGCTCGCGGGTCGATGTCTTAAAGTACTCCTTGGTCAAGACCGGCAATCCATGCTTTGCCGTTTCATCGTACGATCCAGGTGACTTGGCGAGCCGTATGCCTAACGCATTTGACGTTGTGTTGGTCGATGCACCGTGTAGTGGCCAAACATTGGTCGCTCGCAAGAAACGGGAAGACAACGCTTTTTCGGCCAACCAGATCGAGCATTGTGCACTTCGGCAGAAGCGTATCCTTGAGTCGGCCATTCGGATGCTCAAGGTGGGTGGTCGCCTTGTTTACTCAACTTGCACGTTCGCTACGGAAGAGAACGAAGCCCAAATCCAATGGCTTCACGAGCAGTTTCCTAACGCCTGGGAACCCATCGAACCCATCGGCCTCGCGCCATGGCGGTCACCGGTCCAATCCGGTTGCTATCGCCTTTGGCCCCATCGGGATCATTGTTCGGGTGGATTCGCTGCTGGACTGCGACTGGTAAAGGATCTTGACCTGGAACCGATCGGCAGTGCTGATCGAACAGAAAAAAAATGGGATGCAAAAGCGAACAAGGGGGCGGACCGCAGCGAGTTGCTGAAACAAAAAAGCGTTCGAGAGTCGTTATTGGATTTGGGGGTATTCAACCATGTTGCGACCGAATGGAAAAACGGTTATTTGCAATGCATGACGCCCGGCGTGCGAAACGCAGTAAACGACTATCGGCAAGTTGCGATGGAGCCAATGGCGATCCTGATCGAGTCGGGGAATCATTTTGTTCCGACGCAGGGACTAGCATTATTGGGCGAGGAGATTTTCGCGCCCAATCGAACCATTGAGTTGGACAGCAACCAAGCTGCGCAATTTGCAAACGGAGCTCCCATTCCATTTTCGCAAATCGAGGGGAGCTCGGGCAAAAAGGCGGCGAGCGCATGGGCGGTTGCGAATTGGAACGGTCGGCCATTGGGCTGGTGCAAGGCGCTCAGCAACCGACTCAATAACCATCTGCCACCTTGGGCTCGATTGAACCTAAGCTGACATCCGAAAGAGGATTTCCAATTGGGACCGAAACACCTTCCGACGTCAATCGCGAATCCGGGCCTTCGCTAGATTCCGTTGGTGGTGGCTGAGTCGGTTAGCCCACCATGCTTTATGCGAACTAGGGCTCAAGACCCGCGTTCGCTTTGCAAACGCTGTTACGCACTTCGGCATTTGTTTTTCGTATTAATTAGCCGATGGGCGCTAGCCCCGGTTCTCGACGAATGTCGAGTGGGAAACCGGGGCTAGCGCCCAACGGCTATTGGTTTGTTTCACTCGAAGACTCTTGCGGATGTGCTTCGCAGCCATGCGTCGGTGCTATGACCTGCCTATTTTCTTTTCACTAGAGCGACGGGTCAACCCCCAGCGTTCCGATCAGCGAATCGCGGTAGTCGGCTCGAGAGCAGCGTGCGAGTTGAGATTTCGCGTGTTCCAGCTTCGCATAGAGGCCCAATCGTTTGGTTACAGCGGAATGCGTTGGTCGGCTACAGTATTCCGTTAGAACCTCGACGTGGCGTTGCCAGAGCCTTTGGTCGACTCGCTGTTTGGCAGCCAGTCGAGCTGCGTACCAACTGCTGGCCTCAAGGTTCTCACGAGTGAACATTTGGCGAACTTCGGGCGAGTTGAGTCCGAATCCGTTCCAACTACCCTCAGCCATGATCTTGAGGATCGCCTGCAACGGTGGACACGCGATCTTGCAACTGCCATCGTTGAGGTAGATTTCGGCGACTCGCTTTTGGGCTTCCGCGATATGCAAAATACCGTCGGCAAAGGAATCTAAATCTTGCTTTTCCGGGCACAGGATTCGCTCGTCAAAGACTTTGCTTGGATTGTCAAACACGCGTCCAAAGTACCGGCGAACAAATCTTGCGGTGATGCGGTAGCCGAGACGACTGGCTGGAATATCAACGCCCTTGTGCGTAAAGTCTTCGATTTTCTCCAGTAAGCCCTCGCGTATGAGGAAGCTTGGTTCGCGTTCTTCGGGACGCAATCGGCACCAGATTTCCGGGACGAACATACTAATGTCGTGGCCAACTTCGATGTCGGGTCCGATGTGCCCAGCAGCCGTGCTGAAACCGCCAAGACCGGTCAAGATCATGCTGACAATCGAGGTGTTCAAGTCGTAGACCATATTTAACGCGTTGAACGGGCCTTTGGTCAGTGCTCCTTCGCTTCCAGCGCCAGTGGTCGAGGGGCTTTTGCCTGTCAACGAACAAACGTAGTCCATAATCAGTTCTGGCAGCTCTTGATAATGGATCGGGCTGAAGACGGCTAGGGAACGGATCCCTGCCTCGCGATCGGGTGGGTTGTTGCGACGACCGGAGAGAATCGCGTTGACCGGTGTCGGGACGCTCGCGCCCGCAGGCGTTCCTCGGTAGAGTTGCATACCTCGATAGGCGACATAACGATCGAACGGATCGAGGAGATCGGTTCGGTCTTGCAGGTAACGAGGGTTTTTTGAAGGTTTGCCATCGACGATGCGAGGTTGGGCCGAGGAGACGACAAACGACTGAGCACTTTCCATAAAAGCGTTCATGCGGTTCTGCATCGGCGCAGTGTATTGTTCGAAGTCGATCACATTGGCAATTTCTTGGCTGACCACCTGTCTCGATAGCGGTTCGAAGTTGCAAAAGAAATTACCGACATCTGCCATGTCGAGCTCGGTTTGTTTGTCGAGCCCGCGGTGCACTGCGTCATCTGGCCTTTGAAATAGCCGGTACTCGCAGTTGGCAACAAATTTATAGCTTCGAGCTTGGTCACCAGAGGTAGGGTCAGGCAAGGTTGATAGGTATCGTTTTGGAACAACGACACTCGCCGTGATATCGTCCTCAAGTTGGATCTTTTCGGCGGCAGCGAAGTCTTGACGGAGTTTGTACATTCGCCATCGACCAAGCGGGTCGAGGCCTACTCGCAGATACATACCAACAAGCTTTCGGTTTCCGTATTTCAGTTCGTGGCCGTTGTCGCCGTTGACCACATCGACGCCGAAGTGCTCGCGCCAGTTGCCGTTCCATTCCGCTTTGCAAAATCGCTTGATAATAAAGGCCATGGCATAGAGATGCGTGGGGATGCCGCTCAGCCATTTGTTGTACTGCTCCGTGTATTCGCGGGACGGAGTGAGCAGTTTGATAACGCTGCCAAGTGTCCGGTTGGGGTCTAGGACTTTGCGGCTATCTCGATTTGCGTAGTCAGGTTTCTCGGTGGAGTCCTCTCGCCATCGATCCGAGTAATCGCGATCGAAAATTTCTTGAAGTTGGTTGAAATCGCTATCCATATCCGCCACGAAGATAGGGCCGCCTTGCATATAGTCACGCAGGGATTTGCTGATTTCGCTTTTGCCGCCGCCGCTGACAGTGCATGGCTTGTGGCAAACGGTCCCCTCACCACCAGTACCGATCAATCGCCAGGAGGGAGCGCATGGGTGCTTTTCCATCTGCACCTTGTAGCCGCTCGGAGCCATGTAAATTTTGTTTGTTTCTAGCGGGATCGAATATTCTATTCCGGCTCGTGTCCAACGAATAGTTCGATCAAAGAGAGAAGCAAAGGCGTTTTCGGGGACGTAGACTAGGCTTGGATGCTGTCGGTCGACGCCGTAGCCTTCTGGCTTAATATCGATAAAGCTGGCGTACTCTCGTTCGATGTCGGTGAAATCACGACCGTTGTATCGGCGAGAATCCCATTGAAACTCTTCGCCGAGGTTGTGCGAAACGAATGCAAGCGTGCCACCGGCGTGCTCCTCCTCGACATTACCGAGGAGGTTGGCGGCATAGCTGATTTGAGTTTTGACTTCTTTCTTGCAGTAGCCGTAGTAGTTGTCTGCGATGAGAGTGACGATCACGCCTTCTTGATTTCGGCACGTGATCTTGAACGCTTGGCCATCGTTGTACTTTTCGCTGGGATCTCCCCAGCACATGCGATCGCGAATTTGAAGTTCGGTCGCTTTGGAAAGGTGCGGTAATCCAAGTTGTTCTTTGGTCAAGTGGATCAAATGCGGAGCCAGAATGACACAGCCTGTGTGACCGGTCCAGTGCATGCAGTCGAGGGCCGCATCGTTCTCCGGCACAAGTGGATCGCCAGAGTTGCCGAAGATGGACTCGACGAAATCGAGATTGCTAACAAGTCCACCCGGAGCGAAAAATCGGATCTCCATCGATTTGTGTTCGCAATAACCAGGCACTTGGGGACAGACCAAAGGACGGACCAGCAACGAAACGAACGTCTTGGCGGTAACGGAATTGGATTGCGTGAACGGCAGTTCCAAAAGACTTTCAGGTGGGTTGACCGCGTGCTGGAAGAGTTGGGCGAAGACATGTTTTGGAACACTTCGTTTATCACCGGCGATAGGCAAGCCGCCTTCGGTAACGTGAAATGTCCCTTGAGTAGTACGTCGGTCGGCGCGCGGGTTGTGGAGCACGCCGTTTGCAACGCGATAGGAGCTGACCAATTCGTTTTCAAATCGCTCACCTCCGTCAGGTAGGCTGAGTTGCCGTGCCAGACCGTGGTGGTCCAAGACCAGCGTCATCGAAGGCAACTGCAATGGCGTTTCTAATTTTAGTTCAGCAAAGTGTCCGGCGAGAAATGACTCGATGCGTTGATCGATGGGGGCTTTGAGCAGCGATAGCAGCCGATTTTTTTCTTCGAGGTTTGCGAGCAGACCTTCAGGGAGGTCGACTTTGAGTCGAGCCTCTTCGTCCAGTACCAAGTCTGAGGCTGCCATCTGCATGTAGATGTACTGCCGGAGCGTTGCGGCCGCTTTTCCGCTGCGATCGGCATCACGCCCCCAGGAGAGCATTCGCTCAGGGGAGTCAATAAGCCATCCAAGGTCGATCGATTGGTCGGTTGCTTTGTGATTTTGCATGTGGTTTTATTTTTTAGGAACAAGCGTATAGCAACTGGCGTTGCTAAGCAGTTTGACATCAGATGATTAACAGCCTGAAGACTACCAGAACCAGGGTCGGCCTACTACCAATTGTGTACTCACACGACACAAGGAATTTTATCAGCTGTGCAGGAGAGATGGCGCAGCCGATTCGATTACAAATCATACAATTCCGGATCGACATTGGGAGCTTCAAAAAAGCGAGAGAGTTTTTTTCCTTTGCTGCCCGGTGCTGCGAAGGGATCGCCTTCGCCGTCGAGCGCGTCCCCCATCTCCTCATCGATTTTGTCTGGGTCTTCGCCCGCCTCCATGCGTTTCATGGCTTCCAACATGGCCCCGGTGGGTTGCATGCCTGTCAATTCGAACATGCGTTTCATGACATTCGCCATTTGCTTGGGATCTTCAGGGCCATCGCCTCCTTCCTCAAGATGGGGCGCCATTTCGGCCATGAGCTGCTCCATTTTGCTTTCGTCGACGTTTTCAAATGGGTCTGGAGTGCTGCTACTTTCGGTTAGTCCTTTGGAAATTGCAAAGCGTGAGATCTTTTTTTCCAGTTTTTTGCGGCCGCATTTTGGGCACCTGGGCGCAACCTGTTGAGACATGGAACGGGCGAAAAAACTGTAGATCGTATGACAGGGTGGACAATAAAATTCGTAAATAGGCATATTTTGGCCTCGTATCGGTGTTCGTGTCAGTCACCACACCAGCGTACAGACTGGATCGCGCTTCGTCAGCGCCGGTTTGCATCAGCTTGACCTTGCGAGTCGTCCGCTAGTATGATTTCGCGACGCGAAGCGAGAAGACTCCCATCCCATCGCCTTCGCGTGCCTCGATTTAATCATTTAACAGTCAGCCGTAGGCTGAAGGTTTTTGATACGTAGCGGAAGTTGTCTAGACTTTCGGCGATTTACGAACTTTCCGAACCTCTTGATGAGATTCGCTACCCACAAATCTCCTCGCCCTTTCCTTAATAACCTCCCCAAACTTTCCTTAATAACCTCCCCCAAATCTATCTTGTCCGAACGGCCTCGCCCACTGCATGACAACGCGTCTAGCGAGTCCGATAGCTCGAGCAACGAGTTAATTGGCTCTCAGGCAGCCAATCCGCCACTTCTTCCGCAACCGGAAGTTCTCGCGGAATTGGCGGAGCATAGCCAACGTCTTGAAACGGCGACACCGGAAGAGATTCTAGAGTGGGCTATCGATCGCTATGGCGATAAGTTCACCATGGCGACGGCATTTGGGCCTGAGGGAATGACCATTCTGGAGATGCTATCGCGGATCAGTCCCAAAACCTGGGTATTCAATCTGGATACGGGCTATCAATTTCCAGAAACGCTTGCGTTGAGAGACAAAGTCGCAGAACTTTACGGTATCGAAGTTGAGCTTTTGCGGCCCGAATTGACGGTTTTTGCCTATGAAAAACTGCATAACGGGCCACTCTATAAGTCGAACCCGACTCAATGCTGCGGAGATCGCAAATTGACGGTCCTCAAGAAAGCAGCCAAAGGGATGCATGCTTGGGCAAGCGCGATCCGGCGAGATCAGAGTCCAGACAGGTCCGTTGCGCCCATTATTGGATGGGACAAAAAATTCCACTTGGTGAAAATCAGTCCACTTGCCAATTGGACGAAAACGCAGGTTTGGAATCGGATTGTTCAAAGCAACATACCCTACAATCCGCTACACGATTCGGGATACACCAGCATCGGCTGTTGGCCGTGTACGCGAGCCGTTGGCCTCGGAGAAGATGAACGGGCCGGTCGATGGAGCGGAACGGGTAAAACCGAATGCGGTTTGCATACGCAGGAATAGACAGGATGCAGAAAGCTTTGCGGGATGATACAATTCGGCGTACTAGTTTCACTGAATTGCTTTTTTTAGAAAGTACGGCATGACTACAGACGGATCAGCCCAAGCGGATTTGGATCGATTGCAACGTGCTCGAGAACAAATCCTCGGCCAACTGTCCAAAACGATTGTCGGACAAGTTGATGTGGTTGAACAACTGCTCATCAGTGTGTTTGCTCGAGGCCACTGTTTGCTCGAGGGAGTACCAGGGCTGGCGAAAACGCTTCTCATCAGTTCGCTTGCCAAGACGCTCAATCTTTCCTTTAGTCGAATTCAGTTCACTCCTGACCTGATGCCAGCTGACATCACGGGCACGGAGATCATCGAGGAGAACCGCACGACCGGCTCGCGTGAACGACGGTTCATGGAAGGCCCGCTCTTCGCCAATGTGATTTTGGCCGACGAAATCAATCGAACACCGCCGAAGACCCAAGCCGCCTTGCTGGAAGCGATGCAAGAACGGCAGATTACGATTGGGCGTGTTCGGCATACGCTTTCCGATCCGTTCTTTGTGTTGGCAACACAAAATCCAATCGAGCAAGAGGGAACGTATCCGCTTCCTGAAGCCCAACAAGACCGGTTCATGTTCAAGGTACACGTGACCTACCCAAGCTTTGCTGACGAATTCGAAGTAGCTCGGCGCACGACGGGCAAGAGCTCGGCCGCGATCGAACCAGTTCTGAGCGGCGCCGAAATCCTAAGCCTTCAAGAGTTTATCCGCGGGATTGAAGTCTCTGAGAACGTCATCCGATACGCGCTGGCAATCGTTCGCCAAACGCGCGTCGGTCAAGAAGGCATCCCTGACTTCGTTCGCGAGCAAGTTGCTTGGGGCGCAGGCCCGAGAGCGGTGCAGTTTTTGATTCTCGGTGCGAAAGCTCGAGCGGCGTTATCGGGGCGATCGCATGTGGATCCGAGCGACGTCCAGTTCTGTGCCAAGCCTGTGCTTCGACACCGTATGGTCGTCAACTTTGCCGCCGAAAGCGATGGCGTTACGAGCGATGCAGTCATCGATCGAATTATTTCCAACACACCGACTGCCCAAGACGAATTGCTACGCGATGCCCGATTCCAAAGAATACTTGCATCCTGAAGCCATTCGACGCATCGCGTCGATGGAGCTCAGAGCACGCAATATCGTCGAAGGATTCTTGTCGGGAATGCATCGCAGCCCTTACTTTGGCCAATCGGTCGAGTTTGTGCAGCACCGTCAATACGTCCCTGGCGACGATCTTCGCCATATCGATTGGAAAGTTTATGGACGGCAAGACAAGCTCTACATCAAGCAGTACGAGGAAGACACGAGCCTCCGGTGCACCTTGTTGTTAGACGCTTCCGCTAGCATGAACTATGGCCGTGGATCGCTGAATAAGTTTGACTACGCGGCCACCATTTGCGCGTGCCTAGCTTATTTGACTTTGAGGCAACAAGATGCTGTTGGACTGACTGTGTTCGATCAGAAGATTCGCTCGCGGCTCCCATGGCGATCGAGTCGTTCCCATTTGCAAAGCATTTTTAAGTCGCTGCAGCAAACGGCATCCAAAGACAAAACCGACTTGACGAAAGTTTTCCGCGAGATCAACGATACCTATCCAAAGCGTTCCCTCATGGTCATCGCGTCGGATTTTTTGGGTAGCGAAGCGGAAACGCTCAAAGGCCTCGCCGCTTTAAAACGCTCAGGACATGACATTCTCGTCTTCCATGTGATGGACGACGATGAGCTTGATTTTCCTTTTAACGACCCAACTCGCTTTGAGGGGATGGAGTCGACGGACGCACTTACTTGCAATCCAAGAGCGCTTCGTGAAGGCTACCTTGAATCGCTGCAACGATTTTTGGATCGTGTTCGGCATGCTTGCGCAAGCTATCAGATCGATTATCAGTTAATTCGCACGAGTCGGCATATGGACGCTACGTTGACGGCTTACTTGACCTCACGTATGGCTCACATGAGGAAAAAGTAACGACCATGCAATTCGTCTTTCAACCGCTCGCTTGGGGGTTCCTCCTCGTATTGTTGCCACTTTTGATCCACCTGATCAATTTGGTTCGACATCGCCGCACGCAGTGGGCGGCGATGGAGTTTTTGCTGGAAAGCTACCGCAAGTTGCGGCGTTGGGTTTGGCTCAAACAAGCGTTGTTGATCGCGTCTCGGATGCTGATCGTTGCGATTGCGGTGGCCATGTTGGCGCAATGGGTGAGCGGTTCGCGGTGGTTGGCCATGATTAGCCAATCGACGACGCACCATTACGTGATCCTGGATGACTCTGCTTCGATGAGCGACACTTCGTCCAAGGGAACGGCCTACCAATCGGCTTTGGGGGCGGTGCAGTCGATTGCCGCAAACGCGAACACGCAAGAAGGCTCTCACTTGCTGACCGTGATTCGAGCTTCTCGAGCCGCGTTGGCATCTAGGAGGAGCAAAGAAGAAAAGTCGACCACCGCGGATACGACGAAAACTGCGACCAAGCCAACTAATTCCAACCCAACCAGCTCTTCTACTCCAGCCAAAAGCCTTGAGCAGCAAGGGCCACAAGCCGACTCGGTCGCCGAACTGCTTTCACGAACGATCCCAACGGATCCCTCGAGCTTGCTTAGCAAGATCAATTCCACAACACCAACATCGCTCGATAGTGGTCTGGGTGAGTCGATAGAATTGATTTCACCGTTGCTGCAACAAGCATCTTCGGAAAAATCCATCGTGTATTTGATGAGCGATTTCAGAAGCAAAGACTGGACCAACCCGGCCATGCTAAAGCAACAGTTGCAATCGCTACCAACGACCAATGCGGAGCTGCAGCTGATCGATTGCGTTGCGGAACGGCACGAAAATCTTACGTTGGTTTCGGTGTTGCCACAGCGGGAAGTTTTGGCGGCTGGTGTTCCAGCCATGATCAACATTTCAGTGCGGAACAATGGGATTGCGCCGGTTCGAAACATTTCCGTCCGTGTCAATTCCGTGGATTACGGAAATCGACAGATGGAGCCCGCTCCGACGGCGGCTTTTTCTGGTTTGATTACGGAGTTACCTCCCGTACTGATCGATCGCATCGAGCCCGGTGAGCTGGTGACGCGACATGTTCAAGTGCTTTTCCCGAAAAGTGGATCTCATGTTGTGGAAGCACAATTGCCGTCCGATTCACTGAATGCCGACAACAAGGCGAGCTGCGTGCTCGATTTGCAGAACGGAAAACGTGTGCTTCTGGTCGATGGCGATTCGACGGGAAAGCATTCGTTCTTTTTTGAGTCCGCACTCAATCCGAGCGAAAATGTTAAAACGGGCTTTGTAGTGTCCCGCGAAGGCCCCGAGTTTTTACGCGACGCAGACTTTGCAGCGATTCAAAATTATGCATGCATCTTCATTCAAGCGGTACCTTCGCTCGACCCAAGGGCGATTCAAAATCTTCATAAGTACGTATCACAAGGGGGGGGCCTCGGTGTCTTTTTCGGCGAGCAGATGTCGACGGCTGATTATCTTCGATACAACTCGGTTTGGACCAAGTCCATTCCATCCGCAGAAAATGCGATCCCTTTGATGCCGTTTTCGATCAAGGGGGCTGCTGATCTCGCTCAAGTTGCCGGCGACATCCAACCGGACCTGATTGCCGACAACCATCCGATTTTTGAGGAGTTCTTCGGCTTGAGCAACTCCCCATTTCAGTTTGTTCGCATTCAAAGATACTTGGATTTAGAAAAGGATATAGGCGATTCGAAAGCAGTCGATGACAAGGAGAACGTGAGTGGCTGGAAGGCGGTCGCAACACTTCGCAACGGCAAGCCGATCATCATCGACCATGCCATCGGCGACGGACGAGTGCTCTATGGCCTGACCGCATTGGATCGGCAGTGGACGAATTGGCCGCAGGATCCGACGTTCGTGGTCGCAGCCCAAAAAATGGTTGGGTATCTTTCCTCGTTTCGAACGCCCGATGCCGCCCGTTTGGCAGGTACGCCGATGCGTTGGGATTTTTCTTCGCAAGAGATGTTGCCTGAGATTCAAGTGTTTTGTCCACCGACGGTCAGCAACGGAGCCAAATCGCTTCTCAACATTAACGCAACGCCCGCAGGTGAGTCCGCATTTCAAGCTTCATTGAACGCCCAGCCCGGTCAAGAAACGGACGACTCCCTGCGAGCAGTTTTAGCAGCCGGCAATTTTGAGTGGTGGGGAACTTCGATCCAAGGCGAGCGCATCGTCAAGAACTTCGCCCGAAACCCGCCGCCCATTGAGGGCGAAACGGAGAAAGTACCATTGATCGATTTGAATCGCGCGTTGAGCGGGGTCAAGTTCACGTACAAATCGTCCGAATCGCTTGGTTCCAACACGGCCTTGGCTGGTTTCGCTAATCGCAATATGCTCCTGATGGCATTGCTACTGGTCCTTTTGCTTTTCGAACAATGGCTGGCCTGGAGCGCGTCCTATCATTTGCCGGGGAGAAAGAGTTAGAGCTTAAGACTCAAGGCTTAAGGCACAAGCCAAATCACATTTCGATCTCATTCCAACTTCCAACTTCCAACTTCCAACTTCCAACTTCACAAATGCTTCCTTATCACATCCAATGCTTTGCCCAAGAAGACATGCGAGTCTTCTACCAGTGGATGCGCATTGAGCAGATGGATCAGTGGATACATTGGTTCGTGTTGGGGTGCGTGTTGGTTGGATTGGTGTCCTACGTTTTCTATTGGTACCGCAAGGATTGGGTCGAGTTGCCCAAGAGCATTGGTTGGACGCTCTTTGCGCTGAGACTATTGGCGTTGTTGGGAATCTTGATTTTCTTTTTTGATTTGCAGAAAAGGACGGAGCAGCGAGTCACCCGCTCGTCCAGACTTGCGGTATTGGTGGATACGAGTCTCAGTATGTCCATGCCTCAGCAAGATGATAATTCGACCAATTCAACGAGCGCAACGAGTCGCATCACAGCGGTGCAGCAATCCTTTGCACAATCGCCGTTGCTCAAGCAATTGCAGCAGAAGCATGACGTCAGCGTTTTTCGATTCGACCAGAGCGCTCGTCCGAGTACGGTCGCTTCGTTTGCGAAACCCAAACAAGCGACAACGGAAACCGAGTCCGCTGAATCGAGGGACGGTCTTTGGCGCACGCTGAGTCGATTTGCGATCGCCGGAACGGGTTTAACGTTGGCCGGACTGTTGCTGATGCTGACTTCGTTGGTGGCTCGCGTCTATGGCGACTTGCGCCCCATGTGGCCGTATGTTTTGGTGGCGGCGGTTGTCGCGGTTGTTTCTGGATTTGTGATGATGTCCACTGCTGTTTTGCGAGCGGACCAAATTCCATGGAAGAGTCTTTGGAGTTTTTCGCCATCGGATGCATCGGGGGCAACGGCGCCAACGAGTGATAAGCCAGACGCCGAAAAGCCAATTGAGCCCAATGCGGTCGCTTGGGAATCGCAGCTTGCCGCAACGGGTTCGGAATCGCGACTGGGGGACGCAATCAACAGTATCTTGGAACAGGAGCGAGGTTCGCCACTCGCAGGAATTGTTGTGATCTCAGACGGTCGAAGCAATGCAGGAGTGGACCCCTTGATGACGATTTCCGAAGCGACATTGCAAGGGGTTCCGATCCATACGGTGGGCATGGGGACGGCCAAAAACCCAATCAACGTGCGGACGGTAGATATCGAAGCTCCCAAGCGGGTCTTCCCGGGGGATCGATTTCGATTGACCGCGTTGCTCCAAGCCTCGGGATTAGAAGGCAAACAGATCACCGTCCAGCTTCGCAGAAGAGCTGGCGGGCAAAAGAATACCGGCATGGCGATCGAGGAAGAGCGGACGATCACGCTCGAGTCTGAGGACACCATGTCGAGTTTGGTTTTCGATATCCAGCCGCGAGAAATCGGTTCCTGGATCTACGAGGTCAAAGCACTTCCTCCGGAACAAGATTCCAACCCGTTGGATAATACGCTTGAGAGCGAAGTCCGGGTGGTCGAGCCTAAGTCCACTGTTTTGATCATCGCGGGCGGGCCGACTCGGGAGTATCAATTTGTTCGGAATCTATTGTTTCGAGACCCGACTGTTCAATCCCACGTTTTCTTGCAAACGGGTGGGCCTGGCGTTTCTCAAGAGTCCAAGAAACTATTAACCGAATTTCCGAAGACGCGTATCGAAATGAGCCAATACGATTGCGTGATTGGTTTCGATGCAGATTGGTCGGCTTTGGAATTCGAACAAATCGAGGTGCTCGAAAAATGGATCAGTGAACAAGCGGGCGGCCTCGTGATGGTGGCTGGCCCCGTGTCGACGCCAAAATGGGCAGGCAGCGGTGGAAACGGGAATCGCAAGGCAGAGATCATGCGGAACCTATCTCCGTTAGTGATGAACACGCGTGGATCCAGAATGGTATCCATTGGTCGCTTTGAGTCCGAGACGGCTTGGCCGTTGGAGTTTGCGAAAGACGCATGGCAAACCGACTTCGTCCAGATTGCGAAAACGGTAGAAGATAGTCGAAAAATTTGGGAGCGGTTCCGTGGAGTGTATAGCTTCTTTGCCTGCGACGAGCCGAAGCCTGGTGCGACACCGATCGCATACTTCTCCGATCCAACCACGATGAATAGCGGCAAGAAGCCGATCTACCTCGCTACGCAGTTTTACGGAGCAGGACGAGTCGCGTTTCAAGGCGGTGGTGAGTTTTGGAGGTTGCGAGAGGTAGGTGATGGGTACTTTGACACGTACTATACCAAGCTTGTACGATGGGCTGGCCAGGGACGGATGCTGAGAGATTCCGATCGGGGAATTCTCCTTTTGGACAAGCAACAAGCGATCATGGGGGAGCAGGTCATGGTGAGAGCGGTTCTTCGCGACGCTCAGTTCCAACCGACGATTCAGCCCGATGTCAAAGCAAAATTGATTGAGCCTTCAGGTCGCAATGCTCCGCTTGTGCTCACGCCCATCCCTGACCCATCTCAGCCCGGCGTTTATCTGGGACAGTTTTTTACAAAGGCGACTGGTACCTACGAAGTTCAATTGCCAGTTGGCGGTTTGGCTGACCAGAAGTTGCTCACTCAGCAAGTGACTGTCCGCGTACCAGCATTGGAGATACAACGTCCACAGCGAAACGATCCATTGCTTACCGAACTGGCTAATCGCACGGGCGGCAAGTTTTGGGTTGGTATGGATTCTTTGTTGCCGGTGAATGCCGATTCAACGAATGTCGTTGCAGAAATGTCGAGCCTACCGCAATCGATCGAGTCAAGAAATCAGACAAACTATTTGCCAGGTTCACCGGACCGCGAGTTTCAGCAGCGACTCATGGGAATCCTGATGGCCTTAATCGTTGGATGCTTGACGATGGAATGGCTCATTCGACGATTGAGTCGGTTGGCCTAAAGTTATGTCAATCACTACCATTTCCATTATCTCGCAAGACGAATTGCCGACGTAACACCGAAGAAAAGGCCGGAGAAGGGAATCAAAGCCTCGCCCTCCCTTAGGTTTTCAATGGAATTGACTTTGCAAAGATGTTTACAGCGGCGGAGCCTAGCCCCTCAATGGTTGCATGTAGCTGCAAATTACCGCCCCACTGGCATGAAGCCAGTGGTAGCGAAAACACAGGAACAATCCTTCGCAGCGTTACCTAAAAAGGGGCGAGGGGAGCGAAGTCAAGGAGCCATCGGCTCGCCCTACTTTTCCAGTTCATTTTCCATGTGAATAATAGCTCGTATACCTTCGAGGACACGGGTGAATCGGGTTCTTGCTCGTTCAATCAATTCGGAATCTTTGTTGTCTCGGGCTTTTTTTGCCTGCATGTCCTTGGGGGACATTTTTACTTTGCCGCTCGCGATGTCTTGCTCTTCGCGTTTTAATCTTTGCGTTCGCTGCATCGCACTGCCAACGAAAGCAGAGAGTTGCGACTCCATCAACTGAAGTGCTTGATGGTGCTTGCCGAGCCGAAACTCGCAATCACGAACTTGGATAATGATCGAAATTCCAGGGACAATTCCAGTGCGTTGAGCGGCGTCGATCAATTGAGAAAATGCGCCGGGGTCTAAGATCTGGTCCCGTTGCTGCTGGCTCAATTTGGAGGCCGAGTCCGAGGGGAATTCTGCAGTCGATTCGATGCGAGAAGGTTCCTGAACGTTAACCGTTGGGCCTGAGTCGCTAACAGCGTACTCGGCGAAATTGGCTTGCGACTCGGGCTCAAGAACAGAATGTTCTGGTCCTTGGCTATTGGCCGATCGCTTCAAGACCAACAAATGCAGCTTGGATCGAGAAATCGATCGAGATACCTTCTCCAGTGGAAGTGGCCGAAGCTTGGTTCCCTCGGTCGCGGAGTGAATTCGCAATGCACCTTCCTCGATTGCGGGAGAGTCCACTTGCAGCAGGAATTGCTGGCCGTCGCTGAGGGCGAGGAGCAAGTCACCGGGTCGGATAGCCGACACCGATTCGATGGTTTGGAGCGCGCAATAGCTTTCGACGACCGCTTTTTTTTCTTCAAAAGAACTCGCTTGGCGGAAATCCACAAGCAGTGATGCCATCGGACCAAGGGAAACTGGTTTGACGGTTTCCTCAAGTGGAAGAATGGCCCTGGGCTGTGGTGTTTTTGCTTCAGGCAATGCCGCTTTCGAAGTCTTGGGTAACTTATCTGACAGTCGTGTATTGCGTCGGATCTTCTCGATCAATTCTTGCATTTGGTCTAAAACGTCGTGGGCTTTATCTTGTTTGCGGACGAGTCGTCGGGTTTCTTTGTCTAACGTGTTAGGTTGATTCTTTTCGACGTGCGATAGGTCTTTGTTGAGTGTGGACTCTCTCGCTTCTGCGTACCGCTTTGCAGTGTTTTCCAGAAGCGAAACGCATTCGATCCATTTTTCTTCCGTGTAAAAAGTCTTCGCGTCGACCAAAGAGGTGGCAGCAGTCGAACCGCGAAGCAAACGGTACAGGTCATCGAATAGTTCTTCTAACATGGGGTCGCATTGTCCTCGGTGCGAAACTCATTTCTAGCCTGGGATCGGATAGAGAACACTATAGCACGACGCGCAAGCTAGTGAATTCCTAGCACGACGCGCAAGCTAGTGAATTCCTAGAACGACGCGCAAGCTAGTGAATTCCTAGCACGACGCGCAAGCTAGTGAATT
>JAPLNL010000025.1 GCA_026692905.1 Planctomycetota bacterium | reverse complement strand
TACATCTCAAATCGATTAAAAACTTCCGGAGGCATCGCAAAACTCAAACAATGGCTACATAATACTTCACCAAGGGAATACCGGATGGCTGCATAGAACACTGCAAAAAGTGTGCAACTTCAAAACGCGCAAGCTAGTGAACACGACTAGCACGACGCGCAAGCTAGTGAACACGACTAGCACGACGCGCAAGCTAGTGAATCCTGGAACTTGATATAGACTTGGAACGAGCATTGGGTTTATGTTTTCTCCTTGTCGGTCTAGATCACGGTCGCGTGTACGCAATCGTCGCGGAGCGACGAGCGACAATGTCGCCCTAAGCGAAGGTAACGTTTGATCGATTATCTATCCGCAACACAGTAAGGCCTGCGCAATTCATAAAAATGCTGTAGTGAATTGGATAGTCGATTCACTAGCTTTCGCATCGTGCGAAAGCAGTTCTTTCTACCAAGAGATCGATTGCGTGATCACAATTACTCCTTCGCGAGGCAGCGACGCTCTCAACTCTTGGTGGTCGCCTATCGCAATCACATCAACCTTCACGCCGGCCACTCGAATTTTAACTTGCTTGTTCAACGTATAGCTGGCATCGGCCTCAGATTGTATCTGGCCGCTGCCAAGCAGCAACGTTAGGCCGTCCGTTGGCTTGTTGACTTTGATCTTCAATTCGCGGTCGAATCCAGAATCTACGCCACCAGAAATTTTGGTGTGAGGACGCGGCGTGTCTTCGATGTCGACATCCGAGAATTGATATTGAAATGTAGGCTGGCCCGAAGTGTTCAACGTGTAACCGCGGAACTGATAGCCTCGCTTTCGTGCTTTCTCGGTGGGCCAAGCGTCCGATCGGGACGCAAGTTTCGCGATTGGGGCCGCTTTTTCAAATCGGACGATCTTATCTCCTAACGGGCCTTGGACTCCTTCGCCACGTCCCGTCCAGTGCTTTCCCGCATCGATGAATTCGTTTTGCCAAAGAATGGCCAAGCTCATGTTTCCAGCATCCCATGCTAGATTCACATGCTCTGGATATCCGACTGCAATGCCACGCGGGCTAAGCCCCTCGATGAAATTGCGATAGATTACTGGCTTTGTATCGGCTGCCAGTACAATCGCTTCGGCATCAAGTCCCGTCGGTTTGCTCGCGTCCTTGCCCTGAGAAAGATACAGCCAAAGCGCATCGATCTGACGATCCGCATTCCCCTCCAAAACGGTCTCAAGCACCGATTTACCCTCAGGGAAACTAAGCGGCATACGAGTTCCTGGCCGGTATTCCGTTGGAGCCAGCATATAGCGATGGAACCAGTCCTCTCGCAATCGCTCCGTCATGGTCAACATGTCAATCGCTTGGATTCCAGGCGTCCCCTTGCTACCAAACCGATGGCACTTAATACACGATAGACCAGTGCTGCCGGTAAGCTTGCGACCGGCAACGAGCAACTCTTTGCCCTCGGGGCTTTCGATGTTCGGGATGTGAGACGGTTTTGCGGAGTTGCGTTCGTCGATGGCGACCAACTTCGACCGAAGCCCTGGCAAGTTCCCGGCGCCAAAGCCTGGCATACGTGTGATCATGTAAGGTCGATCTTTTGCTCCCTCTGCAATGATCTTGTCGATGACTGTTGGCTGCAATTTATCACCGACGCCTGTCAACGGCGGAGGAACTCGACCTTCGTTGCCCATTTCCTTCATGGTCGTAGTAAACAATGCATCGCGAGCAGGCTCTGGTCCAACCACCGAATCGCGACTATGGCAAGCGTAGCAATTCTTGGCTGCCATCTGCAAATGAACCAACTGGCCATCAGTCATCGGCTCGGTTGGTTCGACCAACGCGGTTTCGATTGCAGTTCGTTGTGTTCGAGTCAATGCATAATCTGGCAATCCTGGCGAAACCTTCTCGGCTAAGCAGCCTTGTGCTGGTCGAAGCCGTTTGAGCGGCTTGGAAGTAATTCGCGCGACAGCTTTTTTTGACTCCAATTCAAGCTGGTGGCAATTCGCACAGCCCTTTGACTCAAAAAGCTCTTGCCCAAAAGCGACTTGAGAAAGGTCAGGCTTAAATTTGGCCTCAATCAGTTCGTCTCGGACGTTTCCAGATGGGTCGGATGTGACGATGTTGCCGATGGAGGTTCGAACAACGTCTGGGCCCTCAACCTCGAGTGATAGCTCCTCGCCACCCGACGCTTCGAAGTACTCAATTCTCAGCTTGTGGATGCCGGTCTCCAAGCGAACCGTCCCTCTCACCTCTGATTTCGGATGAATACCATCGGATATGACAACTTGTTTGTCGTCGATGAGCAATCTACTACCGTCATCCGATCCGAGATGAAAAGTATGATCGCCAGCGGTGGTCACTGGAAAATAGGAATCAAAACGCAGTGCAAAATTATCCTTGCGGCCAGCAATCGATAAATCGAGGCCGATGGTCGTGCCCGTCTTGATCGCTTTGAGTTTATCGAAATCTGGGAGCTTATCGAATTTGCCATGATAGACAGTGGCCGCAAACTGCTCGACACCAGGAACGATGATTTTGTCACCAAGCAAATAACAAGCGAGATCGTTTGCTTCATCGCGGCTCTTCGTCAGCTTCGGCATGGCCCCGCTGGGACGTATCGACAAAGGATCGAGCAAGAAGGCTCGAAGACCATCGAGCGTGTACTTGCTTGTCAGATCACCAAGCGGCACGCTCGTGCCCACCAATATGTTATGACCTTGGCGGGGTGCGTGGCAAGCTACGCAACCAACGGTGTGAAACAAAGTTTCACCGCGTAGTGCCGCCGCGGAGTCACCAGAACGGTCCATTCGCTTACCTGTCGTCGAAAGGAAACTCGCAATCGCTTGTATCACTTTAGTCCGTTCCTCCGTCGTTTGACCGTGAAACAAATCGGGCATGGTCGTCCCCGCCTTCGCTTGGTGAGGAGCCTCGATCAAGCTGAGCATATGGTCAGGCCGCAATCGCGAGGCAACTCGATCGAGTATCGGCGCGGATTTGCGAGCGAGCTCTGCGTCGTCCGTCGCATGACAAGCGACGCATCCAAGTTCAGAAATAAGAATCTTGCCGGACAGCGAAGCATCCTCAGAGAATCGCTCAGCACCGGTTACAATCGGACGCAACGATTCGCGGTCCGCATCGCGAGGTAGTACCCAAATATTTCGATATCGAACGGGATTTCCGTGGTCTTGCAAATGAATGGGGCCGTCCGAATTGTTTTCGGCGTTTGGGGCAGCAGCCGTTGGGCCGGGTACAGGCACATCACGCTGAACAACGACACCATTAAGTCGTACGGTCAATTTTGCATCGGACGTTTTTTTGCCCGCCGTATCAAAGCGGGCTGCTGAAAATTCAATATCGTAGGTTTGCCATGTCAGCGGTGGAAAGCAAAGATTGATGTCGGGATCGCGAACCGAGTAAATACCTCCCGTTTCGTTATTTTTGCCCTCAAGTCCAAACGAGTCCAAAATTTGCGTTTCGTATCGACCTTGGTGGTATACGCCACTATTGCCTCGACCTTGACCGCTAGCCTTGGGTTGGAAAGGAGTTCGAAACTCGATGTGCAGCGTGTAGTCGCGAAAGGTATCTTTGCTCGTAACTCCTTGGATGAGCAAGCCGTCGTCGGTTCGCTTTGCGTCGCTATCCCAATGCTTTGCAATCGAATCTTCCGTTCCATCAAAAAGCACGATTGCTCCGAAAGGAGGTTTCGCGCCCAAGGAAGGACTTTGACGTTCGATCTTCGTTAACCCTTTTCCCTGGACTATCTCAGCAACGGTTTCGGCGTCGCCGTCGGTGCGTTGTGGAGGAGCCCCGTTCCAACCCGCACCAGGAAGCCCACCAGGAAAAAGCAACAAATGGAAGTCCCCGTCCCCCGAAGCGATCACTTGCAACCCTGTCCTCGGTGCAGCGTATTCTCCTTGAACGGCAAAGTCAGGATCGGACTGAGCGGTCTCTGGGGTTTCGTAGACTTTTTGCTTTTGAGCAATCGTTGTCGCCGTAAAACACAGAAAGCCGAGAAACACAGAGGCCAATCGACGGATGTTACTGCGATTGACAATTTGCATGTGCCAAGAGTGAATTCCAAGCATAATTCTCAAGGGAAAACGGTGAAACGCGTGCGGTCAGGAAATCGATTTCGAGGATTATAATCGGACTTGGCATCTCAAGGTGGCGGCATAAAGGGTTTTGGTTCGCAACATCCCTTCTTCCAATCCATGTGCTTCGTGAGAACGAATCTAGCAGATGATTCCACCTGATTTAGACAAGGTCAGGCGATCGCGTGCCCCCCAAGGATAGGGCAACTCCATGCGCCCTGAAGGAATATCCTGTGCAATCGGACCAAACTGAACGATTCAATTCAACGATAATGGGCTTTGCATCTTGGAACGGAGGAGGGGCCTAACTACTCTTGGACCCAGGCACCGCAGTACTTCCTTGTCATGGCTGACAGCAGTTTTATCCTTGGCATCCAATGAAATCAGCGAAATTTGGCAAAAAGAAAAGAGGACCTCAACGCCAGGTGTCGGCGCTACCCGAAACCCCGAAAAAGGCGAAAAAAGAGGTCGACAATTTAATTCCTATAACGGATGAGTACCTGCGACAGTACGCCTGGGTGATCGCCACATCGGCCATTGCAATCTTACTACTCACTTTGATTTTGTACGGAAAGACGCTTTGGGAGTTGGAGTATCAATGGCGTACCGAGGCAGATTACTCCCATGGCTATCTGATCCCTTTTTTAAGTCTGGGTATCCTCTATTCTCGTCGCGACACATTTCCGGGCTTTGATGCAAGGCTTCATTGGCTCGGAGTGGTGCTACTGTTATTTGCCGGTTTGATAAAAGCCATCGGTCTTATGTTCTTCATGGAGTTTCTTGAAGGCTGGTCAATTGTCCCGTGGCTTGGTGGGTGCGTGGCTTTGTTATTGGGTCCACGTGCTCTTATGTGGGCTGCGCCCGCATTACTTTTTCTCTTATTTATGGTCCCACTCCCATTCCAGGTTGAGACTCTATTAAGTTGGAAGTTGCAATCGTTGGTAACGATTCTTTCTTCAGCCGTTTTAAGAATTCTCGGTTTCTCCGCGGTATCGGAGGGGAATACGATTTGGATTGGTCAGTCTCAGATGTTGGTGGAAGAAGCATGTTCAGGTCTTCGCATCTTTGTTGGAATGGCCGCTTTTGCTTTCTTTTGGGTAACGCTCATTCGACGAGCTTGGGTTGACAAATTGGTTGTAATCGCCTCGGTCATTCCTTTATCCATCATCGCTAATTGTGTGCGAAGTGTCATCGTTTGCATGTCCTATTATTGGTTTGATGTTCGCATAGCGAACAGGATACATGATTGGGCTGGGATTTTCATGATTGGGCTGGCGGCCTCGCTAGTTTGGATGGTCAAGCAGTATTGGGAGCGGTTGTACCGTCCAGCCTGGGTTTCCATTCCTGCGAATCGTTCGATGGTCCGTTGACAAGAGATTTCCTAAGTCGAATCCGAACATACCTTTTTCATTGATCCATTGTTTGATCGAAAGCAAGTGCCATGCACAGTAAAAAGATGACAGCAACAGGGTTAGAGAGCAAGGACCCGTGGCAGGAGCTCCCTTTTGACCCCTGGCTTATCATACCCACCATTCGGCGCAGTTGGCGGTGGGCAGTGCCCTTGGGATTTGTCATATCGGGCTTAGTTTCGGGGTTCATTTATTTGCGTTTCATTCCCGAGTATTCAGCATCGCATCTTCTGGAAGCGAATCGGGACTTTGTCGTTTTTCAGGGCGTTATGCAAGGCCATTCTGACCTTTTGCAAAACGAACGGCCGCTGATTGAAAACCACCTGGTGCTGTCTCCCGTGCTGTCCGATCCCAAGATATGTGAAGCCCCCAGCTTAAGGGATATTCATTCGCGAGAGATGAATATTCGCCGCAATTTGAGCTTGAGCGACGCGGGCTCAAAAACGTTGTTGCGAGTGTCCTATCGGGACACCGAACCCGTTGCGGCCGCTAATGTTTGCAACGCCATTGTTCGGTCCTACTTGCAGCAGCGCCAACGTTTCGATGATCGGCGCATTTCGGACCTCGAGGGTTGGTTGCAGCCAGCCTTAAAGCTTTGGCAGGATGAAGTCGAGCAACATCGGGAACGGATCGTCACTTTGAGCAAGCAAGCCAAGGGTTTCGATCCTTTTCAGGAAACGACGCGTCTCAATAGCGACTCGAGCTACCTGACAAGTTTGCGTGATGAATTGAGTTTATTACGATCGAATGAAGCAGTAATCGAAGCGGAACTCTTGATGTTAAAAGATGCCCTATCTAAACCCGCGCAAAACGAGCTTGTCGATATCGATCCGATGACTTTTGAAGCCTTGGTAAAGGAACAAGAAGAGGTCGCTATCGCAAGCCGATTGCTAGGTGAAAAGAACGAAGAAATGCGAATGATGGAAAAGTCGGATCTCGTGCGAACTCGACAGGCATGGTACGACAATATTAAGAAAGATATCGCCGCACTGGAGAACCAATTGAGCTCAGCGAAGCTAGCAGTTCGACCGATAGTCCTTTCCAAGTGGCGAGAGTCGGCCGTGGTGGCGAAAACAGCCGAATTAACGCGGACACGAACGCGACGGAACGTGATCGAGGACAATTTCAAAGCCGAAGAAGAACGTCTCTCTAAATTCGCGGGTGAGACCGCGGAGCTTTATTTTGCGCAGCAAAAGTATCTACAAGCGCGCAACATACTAGAACGCCTCAACGAACGCACAGCTTCGTTGCGCACCGAACGACAAAAAAGTAGCACCATTCAAACGCTGGCGGAAGCACAAACGCCGACGGCCCCAATCGAGTCCGTTCCATGGAAAAAAATTCTGATGTTTGCCGTGGCCTCTTTCGCTACCCCTTTCGGATTGGCTTTCTTATTGGAAATACAATCGAAACGAATCTCCCACTCGGATGCGTTGGAGGGTGAAAAAGAAATCCCCGTTTTGGGCGAAGTTGTCATGTTGCCAAGCCACTCGGGGTCGGCAAAAAAGCAGCGAGCCTATGATGAAAGTATCGATAGTTTACGCGCAAACTTTATTCTCTCTGATCCAGGAAATACCCAAAGTTTAGTGATTGCAAGTAGTATGCCCGGCGAGGGGAAGAGTACTCTTGCAACTCACCTGGCAATTTCTTTGTCAAAGATGGGTGCAGGTCGTGTTTTGCTGATGGATGCTGATTTTCGAAGTCCGGATCAACATCATTTGTTCGGTTTACCAATGTCTGAGGGATTGGCTGGAGTACTCCGTGGAAGAGTGACTCTTGAGGAAGCAATCGACACCAGTTTGGGAGAACAATTGCACATTCTGACTGCCGGCGAGATTCGTAAGGATCTCGCTAAGATCGTCTCGAAGGAACGAATTGAAAAACTGATGCAAGAAGTCAAGGGGAAGTACAGGTTTATCATCATCGATACGGCTCCCGTTTTAGCAGCCAGTGAAACATTGTCTTTTGCGGCTGGAGCTGATGGAACTTTGCTTTGCACAATGCGTGACGTGACGCGGCAGGACCATTTGCAGCGATGTCTAAGGCGTTTAAATCTATCTGGAGCGAAACTTATCGGTACTGTTTTTAGCGGAATGCCTATACGTCAATATCTTTATCGATACGGCGACTATCGCTATTCCATGCCGTTGGATGCAGAGTCATCGTCGACGGATTTACGACAATCCTGAACAGACTAAGAACGCGAAAAGTCCGCGGTCTACGCCTACCAAGTAACAGGAAAGAAAGCATGCCAATGACCCCAAGCTTAAAAACACAAAATCCACAGTTAGGCCATTTCTCTGAAGTCGAGGCTGAGACACCAATCAGCCTTCGGAATGTCACGGAAGCCTTAGGGCATGAAGACCGTCAGGTACGGTGCAAAATTCGGTGGGAATGGAATTTACCTCTACTGGGCATCTCGGCCGCTTCCGTAGTCGGACTTCTCATTCTAGCGTTCTTCATTAATACGTTGCAGGCGAGGCGGGTTGCGGAAGGTTTGTCCAATCTCGCGAAGAAAGCGATGTCTCAGCAAGACCACGCCATGGAGGTGAAATGGCTCAAGCAATTAGTCGCTTTCGATTTCCGATATGATCGAGCTCTGGAGCGATTGGCCATCGCCTCAAACCATTCCGTATCCTCGCTCGCAGAGATTGATCAGGCGAGGCAGTCCTTGGTAAGGGCTATGGCGACACTTAACGATTCGGATGAACTTGAGCGTCTTCAGAAACTGCGACGCCTATTGATTCAGCGTCTGCTCGAAATGCCAGCAACTTGGGCTGTGGAGGCCGAGAAACAGATACTATTGCTGCAGGCGCGCTCAGACGATCACGAAGTACTTCGTTGGTTGGCCCTGAGTCTCTTCGTACAAGTAGAAAATGGCGAATGGCGGCCGCGCCTGAAGTCGCGATTCGATAAAGACAAAGACTACTGGAATTGGATGAGTAGCCAAAGCGTAGGTAACGTCCTTGAGTTTGCGGAAGCGGTGAATCCAAGGGCGAGTGATCTCAAAATCGCTCTCTTGAGCACTTACATTGAACGCCCAGAATTACTCGATATCCCGCTCACCGATAACACGCGTCAAGTTCTCAACGACAAGGCGCGCCGCATGATCGAGGTTTTGCAAACGTATGACGATGGAAGAGCCGAATGGGCATGCTTTGCATTTCTAGAGAAGCTAGACAAGCAGCAGTCGGGCGTTTTGCTAACCGAACTTACATCCAAGGCGGTTGACCGCCTGCTAAGTCCAGAATCTTCCTTGCCCACAACCGAGCGTCAAGACATTCGCCCCGCCACTCGGTACTGGGATATGAACATTGCGATGGCTCGAGCAGATAAATGGGAGGCAGAGGGACGCTTCGAGGAGGCAGATTCGCTCTACAATCAATTGATAACCGTCGACAAAAACCTGATCCCAGAAGAGCAACGAGCCGACCTGCATCTTCGTTTCGGAAGATCACTTTGGAAGCGACAAGACCACAAATCAGCTTTGGAGGTACTTCGAAAAGGTTGCAAAGAAACCAGCCCTAGTAGTACTTTAGAGCTATGGGAGTTGATCGCCGTCATTCTATGCGCCCAGGATGATAGCGATCAAGCAGCAACCGCCATCTCGGATTTGGAACAAGCGATTCAAACGACTCGCAATGTGTATTTTGCTTCTCCCATTCGCGACGCTGTTCGAGAACGAGAATTGAAGCGTTTAGCCAATATTCGCTGGCAGACCGATTTATTGAAGTCCGAACAAAAATTGCGTTCCAACCCAAACTGGCAGTCCATTCAAGAACTAGTTGAACTGTTGCAGTCCCAGCAAGACATTCCAACCTCCCTGAGATGTCAAGCCCACCTGCTTCTAGCGAATGCGTATTCTCGCATTGGTCTATGGGACTTGGAGGCTAGAACATTGGAAGATGCTCTGCATCTTATCCCCGATGACAAATTCATTCGAAAACGCCTGGCAGATGCGTGGTTAAGGGCGGGGATCTTGGCACGAGCGGAACCGCAACTCAAGCTGGCCGATGATGGGAGTTTTTCTGCATCTCTACAGCAGCTGCAGGTCATGATTGAGATTCAGCAAGCCATGCCCGCTTCCATGCGTAAAATCGACCGCTTGAGGCAACTGCAAAACCAAACTAAGCAACGATTGTCCAATGAAAGAGCCGCTGGCAAGGCACACGAAAATGCCTGGGTTTTTGAGATGCTTGAACTGTGTCATACCGTCGATTCTCTTGAATCGGTTGAGCTTGAGTTGATCATGCACTGGGAAAAAGATCTGCTCCAATTAGTCCATGCGTATGCAGATCAAGGCGAACTTCAAGCTCTTGCGGCCCGATCCTTCGATTCCATTGGAAACGAGGAATCGACCGCGTTAGCATTGAGCAATCTTGATCGACTCAAGACCCAATCACCTCAGACTTGGCTCGATACCAACCTGCGAATCCAATTGCGTCGGAAGCATAAAAGTCAGGCCAAGGAGTTGATTCAACAGGCTACCATAGAAAAAATCCTGCCGGAGCTAACGTTACATCGAGTCGTTGCTAACGCATTCTTGGAAGTGGGTGATCTCGAGGATGCTTGCAACATTCTTCTTAAGAGCAAAGATACGGATGATCTCTCCTACCTCTTTTTCCTCGCCAATAAGTTACTGGAAACAACCCCTAACCAAGGGCAACCATCCAACAGTGAATCGCCCTCAACAGACTTCACCTTGGCCATTGAACAAGTCGTCGCGAGGGTTCAACAGCTCGAAGGCCCCCAAGGAACATTAGGACAGTACCTTGATGCGACTAAGTTATTTCGGTCTGCACAGTCTACTGGAAATCCAAAAGACTTAGATCAGGCTACAAAAACCATTTTTCGAGTTACCGAACTCCGGCCGCGTTGGGCGGATGCACTGAAACTTGCGGGAGATATTCGCACTGCGGCTTTTGATTCGGAGAAGGCCGTAACCTATTATCGCCGAGCGATTGCCGAAGGTGACCAGCGCGTAGCCACGGTATTCCTGCTGGCGCAACAGTTAAGTCAACTCGGAAGATTTAGCGAGGCGGAAATTGAATTTCAACGCATCTCTCATTTGTCCGCCGAGAGCCGTGCGATCTCGGAGTTTGCCATCGGCCTAGAACTGCAAAAGGGTAAGGAAGACAACGCACTTGACTTAGCCCGCCTTGCAACGTCACAACACCCTCAGAATCCCACGGCTTGGTTGCTACAGGCCCAAGCGGCCGAAAAGCTCCACGCTCATACGGGTGGGCGCGAAGGAGAACTTCTTGATGAAGCGGAGAAATGCTTACAAAGGGCAAGCGAAATCTCGGACGGTGCGAACCCCGCGATTTGGGTGACTCAATTTCGCTTCTACTCTCGTTTTCGCGGAGCGGAAGCAACGGAGTCTTTGATTGAGAAACTTCGCAATAGCTCTCTTTCGGAGAAATCACGAGGGATATTGACCGCCCAAGCGTACACCCGAATGTTCTATTATAGTAAAGCCATTGATGCACTATCAAACACCACGAAGAAACTGCCTTACGATCTGGATATCCTGAACGCACTGGCAGAGGTGTACCGACTAAATGGTCAACCCAGTCAATCGTTGGAGATGCTCGAGAAAGCTTATCGCATCAATCCTAAACGCAGCGACATCGCGCGATCCTTGGCGATCATGCTGGCCACCCACAACCCCTCGGGCGGTACAGTACCCTGGGCTCGAATAGGCTCCATCGCCGAGGGCATCGAATCTCAAAGCCCCGATTCCAAAAGGCTTTTTTATGCATTTCTTCTGGCCACTCGCGGTGCCGAACAACAACGCGCTGAAGCTTTGAAAGTGCTCAGCGAAATGCTCTCCAGCAATGAGCTTCTGGTCGCCCAGGATGCGATTCGACTCTCCATCACGATCCACCGGCAGGCATGGGAGGATGCGAATAGAGCCAAGCGGCCTGAAGAGATGCTCGTACACCAGCGGGAGATCCAGCGGCTATTCGATACCTTATGGCGTGGCCCCGAGCGTCTAACATTGATTAACGACTGGTATCAGCATGCAGACTTTCTATTGCAAGTTGGCGAGCGAGATCGAGTGGTCCGATTGATTGATGAGTTAGATGCATTTTCTTCGGGTAGCCCACTTCTGCTGAATCTTCGATTCCAAGTTGCCCTAGGAGGCGGAAAAGTCGAACGGCTAGCTGAGAAAGTCCACCAATGGGTGAAGAAAGAACTTGACAATCGAAACGCTCCGCTCCTCGCGGAAGCGGGTCGCTTACTCTCGGTTCAGGGTTTGCATTCAGACGCAATTCCATACCTTCAGTCCGCTTACCAAATCGATCCACAATGGTTGCGTCCCCTCATTGTTGCGCTATCGAGAGCAGGAAAAATAGAGGATGCCTTTAAGCTCTGTGTGGAACGCTATCGGGTGGAACCGACTGTGGAGACAGTCTCCGTCCTTGTCGATTTGGCAATTTTTAGCGTGGGTCAGTTCCCTATTGAACCTGAAATCGATCAGATTATTATGGAATCACTGGCGAGGTTCCCGTTAAATTATCAACTCTTGGAGTTGGCGGGTACCCTTCGGTTATTCCAGCAAAGATATCAAGAGGCTTTCGATTTGCTAATTCGTTCAGAGAAAATCGCCCCACAAAGTGTGATTACTTTAAACAACCTAGCGATCGTTGCATCCGAAATCCCTGGTAGAGAACAGGAAGGGTTAGCTCGTATCGAGAAAGCGATCGAACGTTTTGGTCGATCCCCCGATCTTCTAGATACTCTCGGCACCGTGCAGTTAACGTGCGGACTCGCGGCTCAGGCGCAAACCACTCTAACTGCTTCCTGGGAAGAGAAACAGGATGCTCGTACTTTGCTGCATCTCATTCAGTCACTACAAGCCCAAGGGAAACAGGCGGAACTTCGCGAACGCCTCAAGTTCTTTAAGCTTTCCGGCCTGCGAGGCATTGTGCTCACAACGCGCGAACAGAAAGCCATTAACTCACTTCGGCAAACCAATCCTGATCTTCTCAATGGCGAGGAATCACTATGATTCAAACAACACTAGTTCAGCGCTTGATGATCGTAACGGGAATTGCTGCCCTCACAAGCCTCTGCCCGACCTGGCTCGAGGGAAGATCGCTCCATGGCATCTCCAATCAGCAACTGGCAGAAAATCTCTCCGAATTTCCCAAGCAGTTTGGAGACTGGGAATCCGTCTCCGAAGAACCGCTTACACCCGTAGTGGAACGGATTCTGAAATGCTACGGCTATGTCAATCGAGTCTACTGGAACTCGAAGACCGGACATCGTGTCTCTCTTGCAATCCTTTATGGGCCGCGTGGTCCTATGGCGGTGCATACCCCAGAGATTTGCTACAGCAGCCGTGGTCGGATACCAAACGGTAAGCCTGAAGAGGTGGTGCCTGGTGGTAATATTAAAGGCCATTCATTCTGGCGTCTAGACTTCAGGAACCCTAGTAGTAAGAGCTCGGATATGGAGGTTTGGTATGCATGGAGCGATGGAAACGAATGGATTGCAAGCGACTATCCTCGATTTTGGACCACTCAAAGCCTCTTCAAACTTCAATTATCCGGTCCCTCCGGCGCATCGGACGAAGTGAGTGCCTGTGAGAATTTTCTTCAGTACGCTGTTCCTGCTTTAAAGGCCTGTCTAAAGCTGTAGCAGCTCCCAACCTAGAACCTACATCCTTGAAATAACCCTTGTAAATTATGACCGCGCTGACTCCTGAAATAGAGTTATTCAAAAACCCCAAAAATGACTTTTGTCAAAAAGCATTATTTACTTATCCCTTTCCCATTGAGCCTTGGACGGTGTTGGGAAATCGTACAAATCACAACCTAGCTCGCTGGACTTATTTCCGCAGAAAATATTTATTGGAACGTATCCTCGGAGGTCTCTTATTGGTGCTTGCAGCACCGCTCATCGCTGTTTTGTGGTGTATAGTTCGATTGCACTCGAAAGGCGGAGGATTCTTCCTGCAGACCCGGGTCGGTTACCGAGGAAAACAGTTTGAAATACTCAAGTTGCGAACGATGGTTATCGATGCGGAAGCGGATGGTAAAGCCAAGTGGTGTGTCAAAGGAGATCCTCGTATCACTTCCTTAGGGAGAATTCTTCGCAAGACGCATCTTGATGAGTTACCGCAGCTGATCAATGTTGTGAAAGGAGAAATGGCGTTAGTGGGGCCGCGACCGGAACGTCCTTGCTTTGTAGTCAAGTTAAAAAGTGAAATAACTGGTTACGAGAGAAGACTCTCGGTGCTCCCTGGAATCACGGGCTTAGCCCAAATCAATCTTCCACCGGACGAAACGATTGATGACGTGCGCCGCAAACAATACCTTGATTTACTTTACATTAAACAAACAAATCTATGGCTCGATTTTAGGATGTTGCTAGCGACCACCATGAGACTTTTGGGATTACCCGGAGAGTTCGTAACTCGCGCCCTTGGATTGCATCGAGCGATACCCGATTCGCTCTCTGCTAAACAATCGAAGACGAGTGAAAGCACAACAGCGGTACCATTATCCGAATCAACGAAGCTTGGCCGCCTCGTCGTATCGAATGATATGCATTTAGCAGCCCTAAGATCTCCGCAATCTTTGGGTAGTGGAAAACTCCCCGCTCATGTACCCAATGCGTTCACTGTGGACGTAGAGGATTACTTTCATGTGTCCGGCTTTTCAGACCGAATATCGCCGAGTGATTGGGATTCTATTCCCTGTCGCGTCGAAGCCAACACGGAACGCCTGCTGGAACTTCTAAAGGCAAAGCAAGTTTATGGAACATTTTTCATTCTTGGCTGGGTAGCGGAACGCTATCCCAAGCTGATTCAAAGGATTGCGGACGAGGGGCATGAATTGGGTTGCCACAGCTACTGGCATCGCTTGGTTTACAACATGACACCACAGGAGTTTTCCGCGGATTTGACTCAAGCACGCACCGCCATTGAGCAAGCAGCGGGGACCGAGGTTTGTTTGTATCGAGCACCGAGCTTCTCGATCACAAAGTCATCGTTGTGGGCGCTCGACATTCTTGCGGAACAGGGGTTCCAAGTTGACTCTAGTATTTTTCCAATCCAACATGATCGCTATGGCATTCCAGATTCAACATCCGCAATCCATGTACGCAATGCCATTCAACAATCTATTGTCGAGTATCCTCCCACGGCTTGGCAAGTTGGAGCATTGCGAGTTCCCGTAGGAGGCGGCTATTTCCGCTTGGCGCCAAGATGGTTGACACAGATGGCGATCGACGGTGCGCGTCGGTCGGGCATCCCAGCCATGTTCTATGTACATCCTTGGGAGATTGACCCACAGCAACCGCGCGTCGACGGTGTCCGATTTATGAATCGTTTCAGGCACTCGGTGGGACTCAGTACTACCTATTCCAAATTGAATTGGTTACTTGATCGCAATCGGTTCTCAACGATGGGCGATGTCATGAATCACTTTCTCCTCCCAAACACCTTGCCAAATACTTTGCCAAATACTTTGCCAATTCCCAAGGGGACGCTGGAATTATCTCAAACAGGTTAGACGAAGCCATGAATCTCAATACCGAACATAGAAATCGTCGCCCAGAAATCCTTTTCCTTGCTCACCGTTTTCCATATCCTCCGGATCGCGGTGATCGAATTCGTTCTTGGAACATCCTACGATACTTATCGCAACGAGCTAACGTCTCGTTGGCTTGCACGACCGACACCCCGATTCAAAAGGAGCAAATGAATGTAGTACGTTCAATGTGTGACCGCGTCTTGATTGCACCGCTCGACCGTCGAATGCGATGGTTTCATGCGGGTAACCATTGGCTAGCCGGTAGATCATTGACCGAAGGCTTATTCTGGTCGAGGAAATTTGCGCACACTCTCGATTATTGGGCTGACGTTACCCGATTCGATCAAGTTTTTGTTTACTGCAGCAGCATGTTGCCTTATGCACGGCGGAAAAGTTTGCGGTCTCTGCCTCGAGTCGTCGACCTAGTCGACGTCGACAGTCAAAAATGGAAGGATTATGCGGAGAACTCAAATTGGATTCGTCGTCAGGTTTATCATTCTGAAGCTCGGCGAATTTCTCGTCTGGAGAAGCTTAGCGCTTCCGAAAGCAACGCCGTTTTACTTGCCTCCGAAGCGGAAGCGGTTCTATTGAGAGGCCAGGTAAATCGAGGGAAATCTTCGATCTTGGGAGTCAGTAATGGAGTGGATTCTGTCTATTTTGATAGCCAAGCACCCCCGCCAGACCTTCGAGGCTCATGCCAACCGAACCAACCTGACCCAGCCGCTCTTCGCCTCATTTTTGTCGGAGTTTTAGATTACCTCCCCAACATTGAGGGTTTACGTTGGTTTTTGAAAAATGTATGGCACCCATTAAGGCAACTTGTTCCGAATTTAACTTTGGACATTGTCGGGAAAAACCCGGGACTAGAAATTTCGAAATTCGCGGAGCAACCAGGTGTAAGTCTTGTTGGGGCGGTAGAGGATGTTCGCCCCTTCATTGCGGCCGCTGATGTCGTGATCGCTCCGTTGAAAATTGCTCGCGGTATTCAAAACAAGGTGCTGGAAGCAATGTCGATGGCCAAGCCTCTGGTGCTGACCACTTTGGCTGCCCAGGGCATCGATGCGGTTTCGGATAAACACTACATCGTCGCGGATACTGCCGAGGATTGGGTAGAAAATCTTGCTGAACTGGCAAGGTGTCCCGAGGCACGACATCAGATGGGCGAAGTAGCGAGAGAATTTGTCGAGTTGGAATTCAATTGGAATACATGTCTAGCGCCGCTCGATAGACTGCTGGGGATCTATTCAACTGCCAATAAAAGCGAGCAGCTTGCTATGCAGGAGGTTTAAGTGATGCTCACGCAGCCTTCGGCTGGAGGGAAGACTCGCGTTGGATTTGTTGTGCATGTAATGCAAGTCGCTGGCGCGGAGGTGCTGGTTACGCAACTCATTGATCGCTTGCGGGACGAGATCGAACCTACCATTTTTTGCCTTGATTCGCTTGGCATATTGGGGGAACGGATGGAAAAAGCCGGAGTGCCCGTGGTTGTTTTGAATCGATCCCCAGGAATTGATTTGTCTTTGCCGTGGCGATTTGCCAAGGAACTGAGCCGACGAAAAGTGGACGTTCTCCAT
>JAPLNL010000024.1 GCA_026692905.1 Planctomycetota bacterium | reverse complement strand
GTTGCTCTGACTCTGTCTGTCAAGTAGCCAGAGGCGAAACAGTTACCCTTTCCGATTTCAACTGGTTTGCCGCTGACTTAACGTACTTTTTACGGCAATGCAAGGAAACTCCCCTGATCGATCATCAAGGGTTTTCCCTTCAAGTTCTGAAACGCCTCTCGTTGATCGGCGGTCAGTACTTTCATAATTTTTGCCGAACGTTCGTCCTTTAGATTGAGGTAGTTAGGTCCATCGTAATTCTTCCCCAATTTTACTTTTGCGCCTTCAGCGCGAGTGATTGCCACATGAATTGATCTAATTTCTTGTCGCTGAGCATCAGTCAGTTCAAGTTCTTTGGCGACCGCGGAGTCGCTGAGGACGTCGGCGTCGTCATTCAATGAAGTGCGACCGAGACCAAAAAGGCGAGCGTTCGAAGACACGGTCCCATATTGCAAATGAATTTGGTGCAGACGCATTTGTTGCTCGGGCGTGAGCAAGCTGTTAATTTGTTCGGCGTACTTCTTCCGAATCGTATTCAGAATCTCCGGATTTTTGCCCACTAGCTCTTTTGGTAAAAAGATTCTCGCTCTCGGATCATCACTGGATCTAGCCTTAACGAGTGCTTCCTCAAATTCCGCTTGAACCTGACGTTGTAGGTCCTTTAACTTGCCTGCCGCTTCGTCATTGAGCCCAAGATCAGAAGCGACCACTGCAAGTTGCATGAATTGTAGTGGCACACTTTTTCGCCAACCAAAATCGCCCGGCGGTCCATACACTTCAGCTTGTACCAGCGTCGTGTCGCTCAAAACAAATGCTGCAAACAATAACAGATGGGTGTGAACGCAAATCTTAATCATCGTACTAAAACCGCTCCTCCATCGGCAGACTCAGCCCATGTAGTGCAAGGAACGAATCGCCAGTTTGATTTTCATTCCGAGTTGGAATTGATACACCTAGATTTTGAAGAGAGGTCGGTGAATTGTCAATCTAGCTAATTAACCATGATTGAGACTGATAGACTCGGAAGGGAGGCTGACATTATGGATTTGGAAGCTGCGCGCATTGAGCATGTTTCACCTGGCTGATCTCCAGAGGTGATGTGACACCACTTGCATTTTGGAGCGAAACTGTCATTTGCTGCGAAACTTGGAAATAGAGGTTAACATGTAAGGACAATTCAAGAAGTGACATCGCAAAATAGGGAATTGAACAATGGACCAGAAAAGTGTTTGGCTGGTACTCTATGTGTGTTTGGCAATTATGTTTTCAAGTGACACCACCAATGGCCAACTTGATGGAGACGATCGCTTGCCATCGCCCCCGTGGCGTCAAGGAATTCCCCTTCACTTGGTTCTAGTCAAAGAAGTTCAAGTCGATATCGCGATGAACGACGAAAGCATCAAGAAAATAAAAGGCATGTTGGAAGAGAAGGGCATAGTTGGCAGAAATCGCGTTGAACACTCGAAAGTATCTAGCGATGAACTGATTCAGAGAACTTTAAGTGAAGTACTTAGTCTCGAACAAATCGATCGCTTGCATCAAATCCATGTGCAACAAATGGGTAGGCATGCAGTATTGGATGCGAACGTTGCAAAAGCTATTGGTCTCAACGACGACGAGTTAAGGCAACTTCGCGTTGCACAGAGAACATATTTCCAGGAGAGCAGAGCGAATGCTAAGAAGCGAGACACTGCATCACTATCGAAAATCGAAGCAAAGCGGGACAGAGAATGGGACTCGATTATGACAGCCGAAAGGAAAATTGCTCTCGCGAAACTTGGCGGAAAGACGCTAAATCTGCGAAGTCCGTAGCCGTCGGACTTCAGTTTCCGCATTTGTGTGCCGCAGAAAACCTACAGCAGCCAACTGTGGACATGAAGCTAGAGCTAGACGCGAATCCAGCCTCAGTCCAAACTGTGGAAGTGGCAGACGCTCGTTGCTGGCTATACCGATCCAGAAGGAGTACGACGCTTTCCACCGTGGAGGAGCTTGTCATGCATCCTGCCGAATTCGTCAAGCTAGCCGCTAGCCGAGTGATTCGGGGCGGCGGTTGGTACCAGGAAGCTAACCAATGTCGGTCGGCGTTTCGGACTAAAATCTACTCTTCGGAAAGCAACTAATATGTCAGCTTCCGCGTTACCCTGAATCCGCCTACTTGATGTCAATAGACCAAGTACCCTTGCCTGAATGATCAACAACGCTGTTCAATTTAAAATCTGCCTACTTCTTTTTCTTCGTTTCAACAGTCTCCGTCGCGGTGGATTCCACGGTGTTCATCATGGGAACGGTATTCTCGAGATTTATGCGGTTGATCAGCGTCAATACATCCAAAAGTGAAATGAACCCATCCTGATTCACGTCCAATCTGGTGCTGCTTGAACTCGCCAAAATCTCGGTGCTGAACACGGCGTCAACGGACTCGCGATTGAGTCTGTTGATCACAATCAGAGAGTCAATCGGTGACAGGATACCGTCGCCGTTGACGTCGTAATCCCAAACCTTTTCGGTCACCTTGGTGATCGGTAATTCAAGTGAGCCTGATTTGATGCTCTCGATTGGAATAATGGTATCGACATCGTAAAGCGTCAGGTCATAGCCCGCTGTGCTACTTGCAGATGCTGTGAGGTTCAATATGGCGTCCTCTGTGGCGCGGAGCTTGAACCTCACAAGGGACTGTTCGCCCGACCCGACCGGCGACGTCGTATCGCGGAAGCCGCCCAAGTTTTTCCAGCCGTCGTTCGTCTTAATGCCCGACACTTTGTTGGTGAATCTTTCTAGTGTTTCCGATTCGCCAACGATTTCAAAAGCCTTGGTGTCGAAAGCAAGATCGATATAGGCGGAGTAAACACCTTGGCCACTCTGTCTGCCATCTTGCACTATCACTTCGACCCAGAACTCATCCCCTTTGGCCGTTGACGTTACCGGTTTGTTTTCTGTGTCATAGGCCTTTAGTCCAATGCTGGCAGATGGGCTGACACGCTGTGGCAACTGAAGACTACCAAAAGCAATGTTGGAGCTCGGAATCGACAGCTCCAACCCGTACAGAGTCAACATATCAGACCGATCGCTAGCGGAAATCCACATGCTGAAGGCCGCATCTGCTTTGGCTCGAAGCTTGAATCGAACAAGGGACTGAACGCTAGAGCCAATCGGAGTCGGCGAGTCGCTGAAGCCCCCTAGATTCTTCCATCCGCTGCTCGTCTTGTCGCCACTTATACCGTTTTTGTAAAAACTCAATGGTTCGGCGTCACCGACAATTTCAAATGCATTCGTATCGAATGCGACATCTACGTAGGCACCAAAGACTCCTTGGCCGTTTGGCCTCCCGTCCTGCACCATGATGTCGACCCAAAACTCATCTCCCTTGGCCACCGCGTCGAGCGGATTGTTGTCGTCATCCACGGCATTTGCCGAGATCGATCCGGAGCCTTGAATCGGGTCTACGGGGTTGTTCCACATGCCCCACAGATAAAGGCTTGTTTCGAATTTCTTCCCTTCGGTTGTGGTTACTTCGTACGTAAAGTTTTCCGACCAATAGGGTTCACTTTCGATCGAATCTGGGCTCGTATATTCCAAGGTTTGGTCTGGAAGAATCTTCATCGTACCACGGTTGCTACTGTTAGTCTGATCGCCCTTGATTGCGGTGATCTTATAGTCCACCAAGCGAGAGTCGTTTTCTAGAACGTCGATAACTGTTTTCTTCGCGGCGCTGTTGATTTGGACCCAATCGGGGCGTAACGGATTCGACAATAGAATGCGATCGACGACCTGCGTAGGTGCGTCGATCGAGTAGGTCGACAGGTACATCGTCGTCAACGCCACGAGCGAATCGCCTACGACCACCGCTCGTCCCATGCCAGATCCATCGCCAACGAGAGCGAGGAACGACAACGGATCATCGGCATCGACATCGATAGACAAAACGATGACGTCGGAAGTCGGCATCAGGCCCTGTGCGTGAGGTACAGTCAACGTCTTGGACTGAGCGTCGTAATGAATATCCAGTGGGTTGATCGAGTCAAAAGCGTTTGGCTGAATCGGGGTAGAGCCATGCCAAACATCCAGTGTTTTTGGCTTCACAAGATCCGTTACGTCGTACAGGGAGACTTTGGTGAACCACTGCGAATTCTCCTCGATCATTCCCACTCCAAGCAAATGATTGGTGTCGACCCACTGAACGTAGTTGGTGATGCCGGGGATGACGACGTCGCTGAGTTCCTTGGGGTTCGTGGGGTCTGATAAATCAATTCCATGCAACGGATCGGATACCCGCAAGAATGCAGGGTCAATGAAGCCTGTCGTGATAAAGGCGCGAGGACCTTCGAACTCAGCGCCGTAAGCCTGGTCGCCTGGCGAGATATCCAGGAGCGATCCGACCGTCTTTAGTTCTCCATCCACCACCTTCATGACAAAGAGGTTTGCGGAGTTTCTAATTCTCCCGCTGCTATTCGAACCGTCTTCGCTCGTCACGACCCTGAGGTAGCCGTCGTATTCGTCCAAGAAACGCGAATTGCGAATCGTTCCCTTGACATCACCAAAGGCATCTGCAACCACGCCTGATTGGCCCGTTGCATCTGCCTTGGTGGCAGCGTTGCCCAAATCGAGGTGAATGATCCTTGTTGAACCCTCGCCCTTTAGATGCGTTAGGTAGACGCTATTGCCAGTCACATATACATTCGTAACCCAATCACCAAGCACCGATTCCATAGAATCCAATTTCGGCGATTCAGCGTTGAGGTCCAGAGTCACAATCTTGGTCAATTGATTGCCGCCGGCGATAGCGATATCACGCCAATTTCCCAGCACCCCTTCAGAAAGCACTTTGCCGTCATTGCCAATCTTTTGGTAATTGAGCAAAGTCGATTCGAGGATATTGGGGGTCACGCGTGCGAGATACTCCTGTCTGGTCTCGTATCGCCCGCCCCAGCCACTGAAAGCACTGTCATTCGAATCAACCCATTGTGGTTGTGGAATCGCTTGCTGCGTATATTGAACAAGCACCAGCTTGCCGTTGACAACTCGAGAGACGTAGACACCACCCTCGATGTTAAAGCCGCCCAGATTGGCTGGCGCATCCTTGGCCGATACATCGAAGAACTTCAATTGAGTATAAAAATTTGGTTCTGAGAAAGAAGACACCGACGACGCTGCGTAGCCATGAGAAACAACGACCAGCTTGTTGCCTACCAGATGCATGGTGGCAGTCAAACCAGGTAGTTCGATACGGGACACCACTTTCAGATTCTTTGGATCATTGATGTCGATGATTCGAATCGTTTGGTCGCGAAAAACAAAGGCATAGCCATCATCCGAGAAAACGGCATTATCCGCTTCATCGACGCCAGCTGTTTGCAAGTTCCTCGAATCTGCAGAAAAGGCTGCAGCTGGAGATATTACTGCGTCGCCAACTCGATCCAAGTTGAGAACCAGTGGCTGGCTGTCCATTAACGTGAAATAACTTGGCGGCGAATTCCACTGCTCCAATGCCATCTGCTTTAGTGCGGCAATCGCCTCCGCTTCGGATTGAAAGTGGCTGAGTTTCGATGCGTCATTTGCCCGAAAAGTTGAGAAAGTTTTGGTTTCAGCGATCTCACCTATGTCGTTCGCCACGATACCGGTCTTCGCAATGTCATTTTCCGTCATTTCGCTCTCAGAAAACAACATGAATTCTGCCGCCGCGGGAGTTGCCATATCGACAGCCATAAGCCTTCGATCCTGAAGCGTCTCAACAAAAAGCTTTCGGAACAAGTTGCGATGGCTGGGGCGTGATTTGATCATGGTTTATCTCTCGGATGGAAATGGCAGAACACGGGTTCGTCTGGTTTCTATACAGGACGGGTCCCAGCTGACTTTGTCACGAAGTCCCACGCTGTTTTTGTTCCAAAAGCATTCATATCTCGATGCGGGACTGCTAAACTAGTTAAGCTGGCGAGCATAGCTTGTCCCACCACGGATTCGGAAGCGGATCGCACCGCATTCTTCCAAGATTCCTTGTTGGATGCAAAGCCGCTGTGAATCGACAGGAAATACCAATCTTCCAATTGTGCCAGCATTGTTTTATTACTTCGGTCCCAAGCCGAGATTCGATTATCCGCTAAGAACAGCGGCTTTGAAACTGGATCGTTCAGTTCGATTAATGACATCTGCATGAGCCCAGACTGACCCCATGCTTGCGAGCTTTCAGTCCACTCATTTTCTGTGTAGTCACTAATGGCTTGATCGGTAGCCCGAATGCGATCCCTATCCCTGGGCCTCACACCGTCAAGATCAATGATGCTTTCGGCCAGTATGAACTCGACCGGTTGGAGCTTTGTTCCGGGGACACGCAGCTCCCGCCGCGTCGGCTTGTTTGATTCTGCATCCGATTTTGTAGGAGGTGTCGACACAATGGTCATTGCCCTAGAAGCCGTTTCTATCAAATCGGATTCTCGCTGCCTGACAGGGTTGGGAATGCTCGAGGATCGAAGCCAAGGGCGAGAAACTTCGTTTCGGCGGGCAAGCGAAATATCGATCGTTTTGAGCGTGACGACAGAGCGGCTCTGCTTCTGTTCATCCGAAGTAGCTGGCGGTGCGTCCGTAGTTCTTGAGTCGGTAGCATCCGCATCCCCGATTCCATCATTCGCGACCGATTCGATACGACTGTTCTCGGTAGCGACGAAAATGCCATTGGTGGCACGGTTGACAACAATCGTCTTGACCAGCGTAGCACCGGGATCACGCATGGCGGTAGGAACCGTGACTCTCGGTACAATTCTCACTTCATTCGGAAGCTCTGTAATGGACGCATTGGTCGAACCCAGGCCTGGTTCTTGAACCAAATCGAAAACGCGAACATATCCATCGAAATCGCTCGAGGCGGTAAGGCTTCCAAGTAGGATGGCCGAATACTCACCAGTGGCATAATCGAAATCGCTAGCGGGTTTGTCGGTAACGTTTTGATCGTTTTGTCGATCAGCCAAGACTTGTCGGTGAGATTCAGCCGCATTTGCAAGCAAAGAACCTGCACCGATATCGCCATAAATGACTTCCGATGGTCGCGATTGGAGCATATTGGAATCGTATGCAAAATAGTTCTCGGAATAAAACACTTGCAATTGGTATGAGTCGCGGTCGGTCAGTTGAAGCAGTAGCGATGCCGGCACTTCAAATCGGAGGGCATCTCCTTGAAGCAACGACAATTGCGAATTCGCGACCTCAACGGTGCGGTTGACACTTGGCGTTGGCGTTGATCGGCTTTCCTCGGCTGCTGATTCAAAACAAACGCCAGCTTCATTGAGAAAATCCGATAGATCGCTTGCAAAAACAGTTCGCTTCTCTAAACACTCCAAGCCGAAGCGTCGTTGCGCCAGCCGGCAAAAAGTTTTCCTTCTGGCCTGATAGGCTGCACTTTTAGAACTTCTCATGAGTACTCTCGTCGTTGGATACTGAGCCGATTTTTTGGGTTGTCGATTTTGCTTTGCCAGATATTTGCGACAAATGCGATGTATGTTCCGCCAAGAATTTTTGGCAACGTTTGCAGTCCGGGGCCATTTGCAAAGCGAGCTTCTGATTCTCAATCGCTTGATTCAATAGACCTTGAGCTACTTCCATATTGCCCCTGCTTTCTTCAGCGATCGCTAGATTGTGCAAAACGCCTCCAAGGTTGCTTCGGATCGTGTAGTCCGAGGTGTTCATCACCAAGTCCTCAAGGATCTTTCGCGACGACGCAAACGCTTCCATCGCAGCAAGCGTATTACCTAACTCCAATTCCGATTGCCCAAGATTGTTCAGTGCGCTGGCTTCATCGCAATGCAATCGAACCGCGTTAGGTATACTGCCAGCGAGCCGATGCAAACCAGCTGCGGCTTCTTCGAACCAATCTTTGGATTGCGCCAGGTCTTTACTTCTTCGCATGTATGCGCCCAAGGCCAACTGGCAAACGCAGACCTCATGCTGAGCGGCAATAGAGTCTACATTGGAGTTTGCATTGCATTGAGCTAGCGACAACGCTAGACGCAGCATCCCAACGACCGATTCATGGTCCTGCGAATCGCTAGATGCAACCTGCAGTAAAGCCGTGACCAACATCGGTTCGAGATCGAACGCCATGTCCCATTTTTTTGAATGTCCTCTGTTGTTGACTTTGCGAAGCAGGGACCAAGCTAATTCAAACTCCCGTGTAGCCAATCGGTTGTCGCCTCGTTCACGATAGAGGTGACCGAGATTGAGACGAATCAGTGCTTGCCGAAGCGTTTTTTTGTTTTCCTGCAAAGCGTTTTCACACAGGCTCTGATCAACAAGCCGAAGGCAATCAAGGAAGCCATCGACGGCGTCACTCAAGTGACCGATTTGCAACAATACACACGCGAGGTTGTTTCGACACATGAAGAGCTCGTCGCTAAGGCTGCTTTCATTGGTATTCGAGTGCCCTGAGCCATTCATTGCTTCCGCGGCTTGACGATACGTGCTGATGGCGTCCAAGGCAGCACCCCGAAGTTCTTGCAACTTCGCAAGCTTGAGTAGTGCGAGGCCAACCGCCGCTCTTTGATTGGGATCGTGTGATGCGTACTCAGCAAAGGCGGTCAAGTAGTCGATGGAATTCTGTGCCACTTCTTGCTGCAGCGCTTCCGTACCAGGCAGCCACTCCAATTTAGTCAAAAGCTGTGCACCGAATCGATCAACCACTTCGTTTGCACTTTTGAGATGCTGTGTGGCAAGATTGTTTGCTGCTAGGATGTCTCTGTTCTTGGCACTGAACAAGGATGCCGTCACCATCGTGATTGCAAACAGAATCAACAAGGCTGCGATTCCGAACATGACAACTCGTGCATTTCTCGCAACCCAACGCGACGCACGGTCCACGACCGATGGCCGGCGAGCTAGCGTGGATTTGCCGTCGAGCCATCGTTGTAAATCTTTCGCCAACTCGCTAGCAGTGTCATAACGATCATCTCGCTCCTTGGAAATGGCCTTTAGAATGATGTTCTCGAGCTCGACCGGAACGGACGGATTGAGACGACTGGGGGCGGTAGGCTGTTCGTTTTCGATCTGACGCAGCATGTGCATTCGATCATCTCCCTGGACCACCGGACTCAGGGTTAACAATTCGTAAAGCGTAACGCCGAGGGAATAGATGTCTGTTCGGTTGTCAATCCAATGCGTTTTGCCAGCTGCTTGCTCAGGGCTCATGTATCGAAGCGTTCCAACAATATCGCCCGAACGGGTCAAGCTCCCAAGACCAACGCATTGGGCCAAGCCAAAATCCGCAACCCATAACTTGCCTGCCCTATCAATAAGGAGATTGGACGGCTTGATATCGCGATGCACAATGCCGTGTTGATTTGCGAAGTGAATCGCATCTGCAGCTTGGACCCCCAGCTCCGCAATGCGTCTGACATGATTGCGCGACCTGGCTGAAACATGCGTTATTTTCTGATTGTTAGTTTCAGCCGCCTTGCGTCCGCCTGATGGCTGTCGTACGTCATCGCGTTGTCTAGCACTTTGCATTGCTTGACTGCCAAGCGAACCATCCAACCGAACCAACTGGCGGTCAATCGTTATCGCATTCCGGTCGCAACTGACTTCATCGCGATGGACATCTTCACTAGCGGGAGTCCAAGAATCGCAGCCTGATTGCAAGCCGGTGATCACGTGCTCGAGCGAATGCCCGTCGATAAACTGCATGCTGTAAAAATAGGTGCCACGATCGCTTCCAATAGAGTAGACCGGAACGATATGCGGGTGATGCAATTGCGCTGCAGCTTGGGCCTCATTTTGAAAGCGCGCGATTTGGCGTTGATCTAAAACGGCAGCAAACGGTAGGAGCTTTAAGGCAACACGGCGACCTAGAGAAACTTGAAAGGCTTCGTAGACAACGCCCATTCCGCCGCGACCTATTTCGCGGACAATCTTGAAGTCGCCGATCTGCTTGTTTAGCGTATCGATGTGTTCGAGACAGTAGGGAGACGGCGAGTCTTGGTCGGTGACTGCTTTCTTGATGACCCGCAGGCTCTGAACGTAGTGACGAATCGCTGGCGCTAAATCGACATGCGCTCGGCAGAGTTGCGTTAAGTTCGGTTCAGAGCCTTGTTCGAGCTGAATCAGATACTCGTCCAAAATGACGGCTAGCTTTTCTTGATCGATTGGCGATAGATGGCTTACAAAATCGGATGCATCGAGTTCGGTCTTCATTCGAATTCGGCTCCATCCAAGCTGACTCGGAGATGGTCCATCGCTCGCAGCCAGAGCATTCGGCAAGCTCCCGATGTGCGGTCCATTTGCGTTGCAATCTCGGCAAACGGCAATCCCTCAATATGTCGCATCAGAATGATTTGCCTGTGCTCCTTTGGAAGCTTGGCCATCGCATCGGCGAGAAGGCGCATTCGTTCATGTCGCCCCAGCTCCGAACTTGGACTCTCGTGCCGGCCAACCAAAACATGCTCAAATCGAGAATTCGACTGTTCGATTGAAGCGTGGAGCCTATGGATGTAGACTTCTCGACGCATATCCCTTTTGTCCGTTCGCAAGTGCTTTTCCGTAACTCGGATGAGGTTGTGAACCAAGATGCAGCGAAGCCAGCCAACGAACTCGGCGGTGGTTACGCCGCGAAAATCCGAGAAGTCACGATGAGCCGCGAGCAAGGTTTCTTGGACGAGATCGGAAGCACTGACCCGTCGGCGAATGCGTCGATCCAGTTGCGTCTGGGCTAGGAGTTTGAGGTAATTTGAGTACAGCGATAGGAGCTTTCCTTGTTCCACAGCCCCGCCTCGCTTGGCCTCAAGCAATAACGCTAGCGATTCGCTTGTCATGTCTTGCCTCTGGGTTCAGGGAAAAGTTCATCTATGAGAATACTTGGGATTAGAGAGGGTTCCAATCTACACTGCATACTTAAGGAATTTTTTCGCCGGGAACCGCCACCCAAGCAATTCACTGTATGCAATGCAATTCCTAGAAGGCCGGATTTTTCGACCTTTGTCATCCAAAAAATAGACATTTCCGGATATTTCTCGTTACGGATCACGCTCCGGGAGATCGTCCAGTTTGATTTGGAAGGTCAACGCGACACCACGCGAGATACAAAAACTCCGCCACAGTTTTCGACCGCGATTTCTAAGCTTTTTTTCGAGCCCCGCTCCCTGCCAAGTCATTCTAGAGTTTTAATGTCATCGGATGCGGTCGCTCAGCACGGCAAGCAACTGATCTGCACGTCCCAAGCCAGCATATCCGCCAGCTAACTGACAATCACACCCCAGCGCCGGTTAACTACGACGATCGCCCGTATCGCGACGCGGTGTCTGGCTTGTACCGGACGTCCCCCGGCTCGCACTAAACGGGCGGGTGCGCAAACGTCGTGCGTTGCTAGCCCTATTCCGTCAGCGGGCCCCGGATCGAATGCCGGTCGATTGGACGACTGCTAATCTGTTAACCAGATCCACGAGCCGATTTTGGCTACGAACAGCTTTCACATGGTTAACAGCCTTAGGTGATTGAGGTACAAGCTCTTTGCGTTAGCCATTCCGACCCTTCCACACCTGACCTGAGTGGACACGAAAAGCGTAAAGTATTGCTATGTAAATAGTTAAGAAACCCCATGTGGAGAGACTCATTGCAGAGAGCGTACAGATCGGGGAGGATTGAGGTACAAGCTCTTTGCGTTTGCCATTCCGACGCTTCCACACCTGACCTGAGTGGACACGAAAAGCGTAAAGTATTGCTATGTACATAGTTAAGGAACCCCATGTGGAGAGACTCATTGCAGAGAGCGTTCGGATCGGGGAGGGCTCCACCGCGACGATCTTGGCATTTGGCCAGCAAGTACAAAGCTCACGACCAGGAACAACTTTAACGCCCACAGAACATCGCCGCTGTATTCAACGATGTGCTTAGTATCCCAGCTTTAATTCTTGTGCTTGTGCAGTTAGTTCTTGCAGTACCGCTGATCGGGCATCGTTTAATCGTAAACGGATCAGTAGATCATTGATCGCAGCTCGACCTGATGGCATTTCTGGCAAAGTTGATTCCTCGAATGCCTGTTCCAACTCGCTCGTTAGTCGCTCGTATTCGACACGATAGAATTCCATGTCTGCAGCATCCAAAACACCTTTCTCTGCCCCGGTCTGCTTTCTATGAATCAATTCATCCAGGTAGCTCAACTTTGCAGACTCATTGAGTATGCACAAGTTGGCTTGAACTTCACCAGTCCTCATCAAGTGAATCCCAGTCAACAGAACTCGGAACGTGTAAAGCAGCGGTTTAACTCGCGGTGGCGATTCTTTCTCAAAAAGTCTCCATTGGGTTGCCGCAAAGCCAAGGTAGTGATGAGCATGATGCCGAGTGATACAGCTGGCCGCAATCGCTTTGAGCTCTTCATGCTCCGGCGTCGTGAACACGACAAGCGGGGACAGAAGCTGTTCAAGCACATAGCCATTCCGTTTTAGCATTAGACCAAGGAACTTCGCGGCATCGTGAGTGACTAGATCTATCTCCAAGCCATCATAGATCCCCTCTTTCTCAACCGTCTGTTGGCCATCGTCCAGGCTCAAAACAGTTTGAAGCGGAAGCAAATGCACACCGCGCAAATCGAAATCGGAATCAGGTGATGGAAATCCATACAAGTGAGCACCGCTGATTGTGGCAAACACCAGTGGAAATGGATGCGACTTCACATGAGTCATCATCTTTTCGTAATCGATCATGGTAATTCCTTCTGCATGGCGAGTTTTCTGGCGTGGATCAAGAACGCATTGACTCGTTCATAATCGGGGCGATCAGGTAAAGTAGTCTGCTGAAACGCCTGTTCGAATTCGACTTGTAGTCGTTTGCGACAAGCGTCAGCTTCTGCGAATGAAATTTCGCCTCGTTTAATCTCAAGCAACTGCTCTCGCTGCTGGCCTACTTCAACAGTGACCCTGCCTTCGCGAAGTACATCGATTCCTGAGATCAACAATCGGATCAGGTGCATCACGTGCTTCCACTTGACTCGCCCCTGATTTCGAATGTCTGTTTGCATTTTCTTGAATTGGGACGCGACGTACCCCGAGTAAGTCTGGAATACAAGCTTGGACAAGAACGCGTCGCGCATCGAAAGTAATTCGTCGGCCAAGGGTGTCGCAAATTCGACGATTGGAGAATAGAGACACTCCAGCACATTCGGGTTCGCCTTGAGAGCCAAAACGATAAACTTCTGTAGCTCCCAATAGGCTTCTTGTGTTTCCTCGTTCTCCAATTGTTCAGGAACTCCGTAGAGCGACCAATGCAGTTCGGCGGGCGGCAAGTATATGCCGCGACGATCCGTATCGGATTGGTCATCCTCCAATCCGTAGGCACGCGAGCCGATTACACAGCGGTAGATGACCCGCTCATTGAGATCGATCAACGACGATTCTGCGCTGCCCCTGATAGGATCGCGTTTGAATTTGGACAGCCCGATCAACTGATCGTGGTGTACAGCTGCTTCGAAGCCATCGTTAAATTTTACGCGATAAGCATGCGTTCTATCGATTGGCGACCGAACAATGACGCCAACCGAACCGGCGGGATGTGCAATACGACGATTAACGTGGTAGGTCTCCTTTTGTACGACGACTTGAGTACCGACAGAATAGATCAACGGTTCCGTCAAGATGCCTTTCACTCCATTTACGAATTCATAATACTCTTGCCATGCTCGTACAGTTCAACGAGTTTGTAAGGATAGGCAATGTCGTCGTTACTATAATCGATGACGTAAGGAAGACGCTCAATGGCACGTTTCAAGTTCGCTTGAGTTCGCTCGAATCTTGCAAGAAGTTTCTCGTCAGGAACGTCGTGACCGCCTTGGCTCACGCGCATGGCGACTCGCTTGATTGATTCTTCTGGACTATCGATCTGGATGAAGATGAGAACAACGGTGTACCCAAGAGCGGCGTACGTTGAGAGCTGTTCGACTTTCTCACCGACAGGATCTGATAGTACAGTCTCGAAAATAAAGCTCTCACGTTGTGCGACGAGTGCCGCCCGCAACGACGAGGCTAACTCAGCTGCTTCGTAAGCGCTCACATTCAAT
>JAPLNL010000023.1 GCA_026692905.1 Planctomycetota bacterium | reverse complement strand
GGTATGTTTATTGTTGCGTACCGCGGCGCGTCGCAGGAAGCAAACTCGCAAAAGACCCGAACAACAATTCAGAAAATAAGCGAGGTACTCAATGCAAGAATGGATGAGTATGTCAATTTTCCGATTGCTTTGCGAACTTCATCCTTCCCGCTTCCACCCAATGTTACTTCTTGGAATCCGTCGGTGGAGTCCGCGGTAACCCTGAAAGAACGGGCTCGCTTGCTCGCTTTGCGCGATCTGATGCGCATGGAAATGCCTGACCATCCCGATGACTTGAAGTACACACCTTTTTGGAAGACCAAACTCGGCTTTACTGCATATCCCTTTTCTTTACCTAAGACCATCCCCACCGGACTTGGCAATACATTCGTTTCACCAATTCCAGGCTTTGGAATTTCGGCACCATTTACGGCAAGAACGAAAGCCCTAATGAATCGTCTTCCGGTGCCAAAGCCAGCGTCGCAAAGCAATGATTGGGATGACTTCAATGCAAATGCGGAGTTGCTTTACCTTATAGTCGAGGGCTCTGACCTAAATGGAACAAGCGCTATAGAACTGTTTGGTAAATCTGAGATCGGCGATACGGATCGCGACGGGCTCAATGAGTTCATCGATGCATTTGGAACTCCAATTCGTTGGATACGCTGGCCTGCTGGATTTGCCGGAGCCTCTCGATACTATCCAGACATGTTGGACCCATCGCTGGTAACCGTAAGTAGTCGCTTGGTGGTTAACTCCGAGCCTATCGATCGATTGGGAACGGATCCGGGTTGGGCTATTGCAAGTCCCACACCAGCACAAAAGCCAGGAATCGGACTCACACCTTTGGTAATTAGTGCCGGGCTAGATGGAAAGTTTGGAATTCGATTCCGAGAAATAAATAGAAATAACCTACCAGCATCGATTCCAATTGCCGTTGGCACCTATGGATCCGTCACGTCGTATTCGTCTGCGGAGGCGCCATGGGTCGAGTCGCCAAGTAAATACGGACTTTCGGGCTTTACCGACCCTTGGTTTCCTCGGGACCCGACCGTTACCGGAGTCCGAATGGGTGAAACGGTATCAGCCTCGGATCTCAATTTTGAGAATGGCGTTCCGGTTGGTCCTGTGCATGCCGGTGACAATATTAGCAATTTCGACGGAACGGCGGTGTCGCTATGATTTTTTTGCGTCGTAAAGGTGTAACGCTAGTCGAACTTTTGACCGTGCTTGCGGTTGTCTCTTTACTTGCTTTACTTGTTCTGCCAACGGTCAAGACATTGTTAACCGACCGCAAAAGTACAAGTTCCGCGACGATGGTCAGAAACTTCCTGGAAGCGGCTCGAGCGCGGGCCGTGGGTAGAGGTATTCCGGTTGCAGTCGTTTTTGAGCGACTCTCATCTCAGCCTGCTGATATTTATCCTGACGGTTTGATAAACGAATCTGACATGAAGGTTTTTCCACCGCAAACCAAAGGACGATTGTTATCCGCCACTGCAACAGATCCGCTACCAAGTAGTCCGTCGCTCGATACGAATTTCCTGCCCTACAATGTGTCAATTCGAATGAGTATGGCCGAGCAACCATTGCCTGTTACAAATGTGTCGCTTGGGGTGACGACGCCTGTTTTTGCAAGAGCACCAGTGACATGGGGTAGTCCTTATGTTCCTCCACCAGATATTCAGCAACCGACGATTTCGACTGCTGAGATTGACGCAAGAAACTACTTCACAATAAACGGACCGGTGAAGAATCCAGTTCTTGCTTCATTTTTTACAGCCGGGAACGAAGTCAGTTTTAATAAGTCGACAACAAGGCATCTCATTGTCGAAACGAGTATCGATGTAACAAATGACGTACTTTGGTTTACGACAATTAGCAGTTCGGGTGTGCTGTCCTCGTTGGAACAAGCGATTCCCTCAAATGAAATTTTGGCGAATCCGCCTATGATGCTATCAAGCTTTGTAATATTTCCGAAATTGCGTCCCATCAACGGGCCTGCTGTACAACTCCCCAAAGGGACGTGCGTCGACCTGTCGTTGAGTGGCTTTTCGACCAGGGGAAATATCGCTGGCCGAGATCAGCGAATGCGATTTAGTTCTGCTTGGTTATATACGACAACCACTGTGCCCAATGCCTCCGAGCTAAGGCCAGTTTACGTTGTATTCGGTCCCGATGGTGGGCTCTCTCGCGTCATGGCTAATGCCGTAGCAAGCAGCGTTATCGTGCCTGTGGAAACTGCAGACGATTTTTTCCTTCACGTCGGCAAAATTGATCAAGTGGTCGCGATCCCTGCGTATTTTGACGTCATCAAACCAGCCGCTATTGATACGTCGATTGCCCAAAACATTATTGATCCAAGTACCTACATCGTGCGTTTATCGCCGAAATCGGGGGCGATTAGCGTTGCTCCCGCGACCCAAGGGATTCCAACATCTGCAAGCGTTGGCGCCTTACTTGAGTTGACACGTCAAGGTACTTATGGAATTCCCCTCTCAGGTCAGTGAGAATCATTATGACGCAACACAATATTCATAATCGCCGATTTGGGTTAACTGTACTTGAGTGCTTGTTTGCGATGGCAATCATGTTGATTGGTCTTGTTGGCATCGCGGCGATGATCCCGTTTGCAGGTCGCCAAGCAGCAGATAGTTACCAGATCGTGCAGACACTCACAACGGGCGATAACCTGATTGAGTTTGCGAACTCGAATCAGGTATTGAAACCGACGTTGAATACACCGTGGCAAGTCGTTGACGATGGTACAGCGAATTCGACGGATTCGGCTTCGACTTTCTTCGTTTCTATTGAACGGCTGTATAGTACACTTTATGCCGAAGTTCGACCCACAACGCCGACAATTCAACAAGAATACGAGCTTGCCAACGCGGTTCTTGGTACAGGGTTTTGTATGGATCCTGAATTTTGGGGAAATCAGATTCGTTATCCAACGAATCCCAAGCTAATAACTGACCGCAGTTGGGGGAATTATCGAAGGACGCGATTTCCATTCTACCATGAGGTTTATCCAGCCAACTTCGATCCGTTTGGCACTGGAGCGACCTTAAGCACGCCAAGACTATTGAGAATCTCGTTGCGTGATCCGGTTGGGGCCGATGCGAATGGTAACAATGGGTGGCTGCGAAGCGGTGCTTCCCGATCCCTGGCAATGATAAACGGTGGAGACATCACTCCCGTAAAACCTGATCGCGACAGGAGCAGCCCGCCCCTCCGTTCTTTCCGCAGTTCCATGCTCAATGGGGAGTTGCTATCGTCGCCACAGGGAGGAAGTGTAGGAGCCACGGGGACTTGGTTAGCAACGATCGTTCCTTCCGACGAGTCGCCAATCGTAGAGGTCTCTACCTTCCCAAGCTTGACGTTACCATTTGTTCCAGAGAGCTACGATTTGTCGATCGTCGTTTTTGCAAAGAGAGATACGAAAGAACTCGTGTTTGCCGATGCGGCAGCCTACAACGCATTTAACGCTGCCCGAGTTCCTGCGTCGAGCGAGAGGCTTGCGGCCGTTTCTTTTCCGGTGCCTGCAGAGGCGTCTAGTTCGAGCACGTTCGATGTCAATTTGGCTGTCGATGCAGCAGTTGGTTTGAAGACGAAGGTTGGCGATTGGCTCATGCTGTCACGAGACAAAATCGTCGTTGAAGCGGTCAATGGTTGGATCGGTAGGAGACAGAATCATGCTTGGTATCGCGTTATCAGCATTTCCGATCAGGTCGAGTCTGTTGGCCCATTGGGAAACCTCATTGTTACCAGCCAGATTCGACTCGCAGGAAAGCCTTGGGGATGGACCATTAGCGAATTGGATTCGTTCCGTGAGAGATTATCCAAGGCGCCGGGATTCATTATCCCCACGTTTCCAAGCACTGTTGCGACACTCGTTCCACATGTAATTAACGTATACCAGCGTTCATTAACCATCAGTAGTAACTAGTTTAGCGTATAAGCCAATTCCAACTTCCCACTCTCCACACACACCATCGCGAGAGAAAAAAAATGACTCATCGAAAAATTTGCATTCGCAAAAATCGCAGACAGGGACTTATCCTGCTGATTGTCTTGGGCATGTTGGCCATGTTCACGCTATTGGCCGTAACTTATGTCGTATCGGCAGGCGCATCGCGCGCTGGCAGTATCGCTTTGGAAGTTCGGGCTCGCAATTCAGGATTAGCAATTGCCGGAACTGCTAGGCGAGTCATGGACGACGCGCTGAGAGGGACGAACAATCAAAAATCACCCTTCTTCAATAATAGTATCATTGGAGACGTCTTTGGTCCCAACCCGATTCGAAGTCAGTTTCGAACTACGGCCAATGTAGCTCCAGCTCGGCATTTTTATGCTGCGAACACTGGAGTGAATTTAGTTAAGATTTCGGTCGATCCTAGCGCAACGTTGAATGGACCTTTGTCCCCGTTTGAGAACGAATACAACTCGCGGATTTTGACAGTATTGGAAGGGCCCTTAACAGGCAATTCGTTTCGAATTTTAAAGTATGTTGGAAATGTTCGGGCTACGGACACTAACATTAGTACAAACGTTCCTCTTCCATGGTCCGACCCCACGTACTCATCGGGCACTCCTGGCAATGATGCGATGTACGCCGAAAGTGTTGAATACTCGGTTTTGTTTGATCTGAATGAAGTGGCAGGACGGGAGTTTCCTGGGGAGTATTTGGATGTTGACGGCACGGTTAAAACGGTAAGCTACACGCTCGGTGATTGGATTGGTCGACGCGGAATCGCGTCGCTATTCTTCTTTAACTCGGCTGTTCCTCGCGGTTACAAGTTCTTGATCAATGACGCACCGTTCAATAGTGCGGGAATCGGTCTTGAGGACATTGCGTCGTTGCCCAACGGTGCTGGTCCAAGGATTCCGGTTCCTGGTTTCGGCAATATTGATAGTCGGCGACTACTCATGACAAGTCGTACCGTATCCCCAACGTTGCTGACACACTACGATTATTTGCAAGATGGCACAATAATGGCAACGAATTCCTACAACGGTGCGGTGGGTGTCGATGGCATTGGAACTCGCCGAACTCAGGATACTCAGTTCGTGCTCAACGGTTCGAGCAATGAAGGTTTCGATGTTCCGGATTACCGTGATGCTTGGCTTGCCAACCAGTCCAACATCGCCAATACCACGACTAGACTTATCAAGCCATCCTATCATAACCCTGAGGTTGTAAACTACATCTCGAATCTATTTGGCGATCCAACGATCACGGGGCAAATGACTGCGGCCGATGTTCAGGAAATGTTGAGGCTGATCGATGCGTCGACAGCCCGTGTTTTGAGCTACAGCTTTAACGGTGTTAGCAAAAATGTCGGCTTTCGAGAGAATGACCCGACGGTTGTTCGGCTTCCTACAACTTTCACTTGGTCAGCACCGAATCCTACAAACGCAGAAATTGCGACACTCCGCGCTTTTGTTTTCAACCAAATTTCGGGAGCATGGGATGTTGATAATGATAATGATACGATACCGGACAGTATTTGGATGGATCCGGGATTGGCGACCGTATTTGCTCCGGATGGACGTCGTCTGCGACCGTTAGCATCGGTATTGATCGAGGACATGGACAGTCGTATTAACCTCAACACTTCTGGCGACAGAGTTCAAGGTGGAGCGGGCTTCGACGCAACCACGAATGATTCCTACAGACGCGCGAATCAAATGCAGTCGTTGGGATTTGGAGTCGGACCAGCTGAGATTTCGCTAACGAGTCTGTTCAAGAACAATAGAAGGCTTTTGCATTCCGATGCGTATGATTTCTCGTTCTTCGATTTATTAACCGGAGCTCGCAGACATACCGCCAGAACCATTATTTTTAACAACGTACTCGATCGCGTTCCTGGGCAGGTGAGAATGGCTGCCGCACGTTCTCAATCAGAATTGTTTGAGCGAGAAATTCATACTCCATTTTCGCACAGCACGATGCCGGGCTTACCACTTGCCAAGCGTGGATCGCATGGGATTGCGTATGACTTACATGGCAATCCGGCTCTCGTGAATTCGATGGTTGAGGATGGGGATCCTTATTTAGGGGATCCAAGCATTTATTCCGTTCCAAGCGAAACTCGTAATGACAAGTACGAGTCGACGGCAATGGACAATCCAATTGCCGATGATCCACTCGGACTCCGCGATTTAGAAGCGATTCTTCGGAGATATGACGAAGATGCGGCTGCATTGTCTGACCGGTTGCGTTCAAAAGTTGGTCTGATCAACGGTGCTTTCACCAACGCCGACCCAATTAATCGCGAAATTACCGTTCGAAGTGGCGAACTGCGATATCCAAATTTGTCCGCTGCGTTGAAGGAATGGGACGCGACCGCGTCAGCGAATGTAATTACCGCACAGTCGCCGGGAAATACTACTCCAAGCTACTTGCGATACATTCAAATGCTCCATTCGCAACGATATCGCTTTCGTTCTTTCCCAGGCAATGCAGCAGCGGATGATCCCGAGATAAACTATGCTGCTTTAGCAGAATTGTTTCCGATGGATTTTGCGAAAGGACTTCGCATGGACTTGAATCGTCCATTTGGAAATGGATACGACGACGATGCAGGTGGCGAGATAGATGAGCCTTCGGAAATTGATACTGTGATCCAACAGGAGGTGTTCCCGCAACCGAGCACAACCGCTCAACCGAACCCACCGGCTATTGTTGCTAATGGCGCTTACACTAGAGACGTAAAGTTTAATCTTTCGAGCGCGACTCGCGGACGTTTGGGATCAAGGCAAATCCTTGCTCGAAATCTGTATTGTCTCGGCCAACTACTAATCCCTCGAGACCATTTGTTTCCTGGTATGAGTGGTGGTTTCTCACTCGCGAACGCCCGTATTCGTGCGACAGCAATTGCGCAATGGGCCGTAAACGTTGTTGACTTTCGCGATACCGATGCGGCAATGACGAGGTTTGAGTTCGATATCCTTCCATTTGGCTGCGGCACAAATGGTGGTACGTCAGCTAGACCAGCCTATTGGGCCCCGGACCGAATCGACCAGACCGTAAACTCGGTTTCCAACAAAATGTACGTCGGCGTAGTTTGGGGAATGGAAATGCCGGAGCTTTTGATTTCCGAAACGTTGGCTTTGCATGACAAGCGCGTTCGCGATACGGATTTGGATAATGGTTCTGGCAAGACCGTCGCGGATGGTGATGCTGACTTCGACCAGTATCGATTTCCGCAAGCATCCTTATTCATGGAGTTTTACGCTCCACGCACCACGGGCTTAAACAGTGACAATCTCATTCCGGGAGCTCCACTTTCATTGTATACGCTCTCTGGATCGCAGGTAATGCTCAACCTAGGACGTGTTCCTACTTTAGGAACGGTGAATGCGACCTTCGGTGTTCAGCCTGTTTGGCGTGTTGCGATTTCCGAGCCATACGACGAAAACGATGCAAATCATCCCAACTATTTGCTTAAGAACATGGACGCTTCTTTGCCTCACGTAACACATCAAAACATTCAAGACGTTACGGCGAGAAACGGGACTGCAACACTTACGGGGACCGTCGAAGCCTTTGAGGGAAATAATTTGGATTATAGCTTAGCAAACAGAACCTCAGTTATGTCCAAAGGATTTGAAAGATTCCTTTGGTTTAGCAATACAGCTCCAGCTCAAGGAACGACCATTCCGGACAGCATTCCAGCACTATCTGGTATGGGGCGACAGTGCGTTTTTGTTAATAATGCAACTACACAACCGTTGCTTGCTGGAGGTTCGTACCTAGTAGTTGGCCCAAGATCGCAAACCTATATTGGTTCCTTAAAGAACAATCCGTTTACAGGAGTTGCTTTTCCCGACAAATTGGAGAATACAGGTGCTGGGAAGTTCACCGCAGCAAATAGGCCTGTTTTATCACCATCGTTTCAATCGATTCAGCTTTCAGGTGGCGCAAATACGTATTTGCTGAATAGTGGAGTCGCAAACCAACCGTGGACAAACGCGTCGCCCTCACGCATCAAAGCCCCAACAACGATTGTCTGTACTGTTCCCGCACCAGCGGACGCGGATTGGCAAACTGCGTTTCCCTATGGCATTGGCGCGAATGTGTCTTTTCCGAAACCAGTAATCGCTGGCGAGCCATATTGGGCCGATGCGAACAAGCCACTCGTCTATTTGAATTCTCTGGATGTTATCAGTACTCGATCCAATAACACACCTGGATTTGGCGACACCTCTTATGGTGGCGTCACGGTTCCGCCAGATAGTTGGGTCAATACTGGTGCAACTACAATACCCGCGACGCAAAAGTTCCCGGATAAGCCAATCGATAAAACCAATAGCGTTTTGGCTGGACGTTATCGAACAAAGACCTACGAAGATTTCCGCGTTGCCTATTTGCAGAGATTGGCTGATCCAGAATACCATTACGATCCGGTTAGCAATCCATACATCACTGTCGACTGGATGTCGATCGATTTGACTGTGTACAATGGAGAAGCGCCACTCGGCGCAGAAGCGACAGACGATCCAACGCCGGGTGGAAATACGGTCAAGTTTCAATCTCGGTACAAAAACGGCTCTCTTTCGCCGCTAACGGGTAGCCATGCCGTTGGAGAAAACCATGGTGTCAGTTACTATTCGCCGATCAATAGCGCTCTTAGGTCAACTCCTGTTCAAACCAGTCTTCCAGCTACCGTCACCTCTGGTACGTTGACAGCGAACCCCGATGCGTATTTTATGTACCAGTTGGGGTACGATCGCCAAGGATATACAGGAAACATTGGCTGCAGCGGAACAACCCTTGGTTACTGCAATGTAGGCTACTATACCGATCCGGCAAATCCTACGGGATATCCCACAATTGCGGCGATGAGTACTTTGACTTCCGCATCGTTCGATGCGTTTGGACCGCCAATCTATTCAGCTAACGCAACTTTCAACGGAGCGACAGGACGATTAGCAGGTTTAACTTGGTTCAATCGGCCGTTCGCGTCACCATACGAACTCATGATGGTTCCGCTGACTGGACCAGGGCAATTTGGACTGCATCATTCTGCGTATACGTCGACTCACTCGCGGGATATAAACGGTTATGTTCCAAGTTACCAAACGTCCAATGCATGGAGTGTAAGCCTGCCAGCATCAGCGACATCGCCGGGATATTGGGCGGTACCAGATGCAACTGGTGGGGCGCAGCGACTAGCCGATTGGCCATTGCTACTGGATTTTGTTGAGACACAACCACCATTTGCGGATTCGACAAAGTTCTATAATCCGTTTGCTATGTTGAGCCTCTCGAATTCCAACTATCCAATCGCTCCTGCTTCTCTTAACGATCGAGTTGCTTCGCGATTCTTGAATTCCTATTTGGTTTCGAATTATACGGGCATGTCTGAGCCAGAGACGGTTCGGGGGCCATCCCTTTTGGGACCGTTTAATACGAAGTCGAGTTTTGTGTCCGCTGGGAAGATAAATCTAAATACTCTTGCGTTTGGCACGGACGGGCACAGCCGCGCATTGAAGGCAATTGAGCATAACTACTTTCTCAACGCCGCCCGGACAGCAAATGATTTCAGTCCACTAGAAGACAATTTTATGTCATCGCGTCAAGGTTTTGCAAAGGGCACGGAACCAGTAAACAAGTTTTTGAATCAACCGATCGCGGGAATGCATCCCGATTATCCAACACGGTTTATTGGGGCATTTCGGCCTGCGATCTCTGCGAACTTTGGGCCAGTTTTGGATCAGGCCACTGCAACGGAGAAGATGCGCAGTCGATATGGCGTAGAATCGACACTGCTTCGCTCAAGTGATTTGACCGTCAACTCACAAAGTCTGGTTACACTTCAAGCTGCAACAGCAAATCGTCCATTGTTGCTGCAAGCGAATCAGATTGGCGATGAACTCGAGGCAACGCAACCGTTTGTACGAATGCAACGGGCTATGCGACTGCCCAACCTTGTAACCAACCAATCCAATGTGTTTGCCGTTTGGGTAACCGTTAGTCTCCATGAATATGATCCGATTACAGGTTTCGGAAATGAGTATGTTGGCGAGAACGGTCTACCCGAAAGAGAGCGTCAGTTTTTCATAATCGATCGAACAATACCGGTTGGTTATAAGCCTGGCGAAAATTTGAACACAGAGCGCACGATTCTACTCGAACGCAAACTGCCTTAAGGGATCGATATTATGAAGATGAACTCGGGTGCAAAGTTTGCGTTTGTTTGTAGTCGCCGTTCCGCGCTAACGCTGATTGAAGTGATGATCGCTACGACCATAACTTTGTTGATGATGTTGGCACTTGCGCAAGGATTCAAAACGCTTAGCCAGACGGTAAGCGAGGGGCGTTCGAAGCTAATCCTAAGTGATCAGCTTCGTGGTTTGAGTACGCTTTTGAGGAACGATTTAGAAGGTTGCACAACCACTAGTGATACACCTCAATCCGTTCTATCGGCGACAGGGTATTTCAAGTATTACGATGGCCCAATTTCTGATTCTACTGCCACACTTTTCAATCACCTCCCATTGACTCCCGAAGTTGAAAGCCAGCTTTCCGCGAGTAGATGGGGAGATATCGACGATATTCTGATGTTCACAGCGAGAGCTAAGCCTGGCCAAGTGTTTCGTGGCAAGGTCCCTTGGGCGTTGTTGATCATCGATAAGATTAACGACGAATTAGAACGGGGTAACACGTGGGATCCGAGAGATCAAATCGCGAACTGGAACGCTGCAGATGCCGATGGCGCTACAGGTTGGACGAAGGCATGGAAAACGGATGTCACCATTTCTTCGGAAACGGCCGAAATCGTTTGGTTCATGCTGCCTCTCAATGAATTAAATTCAATTGATCCGACTAACTCAATCAATTCTGTGTTCGACACCCCGACCGGCGTTGACTTGAACGGCGACGGCGCTCCAGATTCTGACGGAATGCCTGACCGCATTGCATTATGCCGACGTGTGCTCCTGATTCGCCCTGACTTAAACATATCAGCGACATCGACAATGTTCGCCAATAATATAGTCGTAGCTGGCGATTACTTGACAATGCAGCCGCTTGTTCCAAGTACAGCAACGGGTTCGGAAGGAACATTTCGATTGATGATGCAGTATCCATATCAGCGTTGCGATTTAAGCGTGCGGCCACATGTGATCATAGAGGGGAACAATAAGTATTTCACGAACAAATGTAACTCCATTGAGGACTTGCAGCTTCCGGAGAACCGATTCGCGCATTACGTGTTTCCGATTGGTGGCTTGGCTACAACGCTTCCGCAACTTGCGCTTACCACAGAATCCGGCGCGGCGCAATATTCGGCTATGACCGATCCCACCTTCCAAAACATCGGTGTTACCGTAAATGGAAAACTGATAGACCGCGGATTCATGCCACCTTGTTTTATGCGAACAAAACCAACTATAAGTTCATTGCCGGCTATTCCTCTCCTTGAAGAGATCGTTGCATCGAATGTGGTGGCGTTTGATTTGAAGGGCTTCGATACGTCCGTAAAGCAACTTGCCAACCCCGGTGCCGACGGAATTTGGGGGTACGATGGGACGATTGCTCAAGCAGGTTGGCCTGGAACGGATGACCTGTCACTTACCCCATCTGATCCCGGATATGCCTTGCAGTTGGACCTGATCAATACCGCGTATATCAATGGACAAGTGCCAAATTTATTTGAACGCCAGTCGGCATCTGGAGCATATGTGGATGCAGGTTGGGGAAGCAAACTCGTCAACTCTACGCACCATCGAATTGGCGCCCCCGATGTTCGATTGTCCACAGCCGCAAATTTGGCTGGCGTTACAAAGTACTTTGCGACTAGCCTGAGTCTTCTTGATTTGAATACAGATTTGGATGCGAACTTGAATGCACGCGGCTTGGCTATGGCCGCCTCGGTGCGTGAATCTGGTTCTTATATAGACTCCACTGTATACCAATCCTATCAGCCTGCGTTCGATACATTTACAAATGCCTACGAGTTTGATGGCGAAGCGTTGGTGCAGGTCCCGCAAACTCTGCCACCTCGATTAGGTATTTATAATTTGATGTGGAAGGGTGGGCTTCGAAGGTTTGGATTTGCGGTTGCGCCAGGTGATCCCGATATTGGTACAGATGGCATTGGAGATGATGCATTGGAAAGAGAGGCAAGTCCACCGATCCCTTACAAAATGCCTTCAATACAAGCGAATATTCGTGTTATGGATAATAAAGCAGGAACGTTGCAGCAGATATCTGTGGTACATGATCTGACCAATTGATCGCGATTCGCTCTGGAGAGGGAATCGCGTGTGTCTTGCTTTTGTAATCTGGGCTGAAGTTTGCATGGCGGACGAAACCCGGGTTCAAGTGGCCAACGCCTTTCTGCGCTTTGATGGAGCGACATTGTTGGGGAAGAATCCCCTATCCAATACACCTTTGGCTCATGACTTGCCTCGCGATCAATGAGCGTGTGCCGTCGCGTTGCGACTCTCGCTCAATCTGTGCGCTTTTACCACGGATTGCATCCGTGGCTTTCCAATGCCACTGCTCCGCAGTTCAGGACACTGCTCCGCAGTTCAGACCGATGCTTCGCAGTTCAGACCGGTGCTCCGCAGTTCAGGCCGATGCGATGCAATCGCGAATATCAATTCAAGTGCGATTCAATCGCGAATGCGATGGCATTTTCCAGCCTGGGGTAAAGTTCGCATCGCGAACGCAACCCCAGGTACCGCGTCCCGATCGATTGAGAGCTCTGAAGGAGCGACATTGTCCGCGAATCGATTGCATAAACAAACGGATCGTTGATTTTGGTTTGGTTCGCGAGCAACGCGGTAATGCCGTCGCGTTGCGACTCAATCGCAATGAAATCACGCTTTACCACGGATTGCATCCGTGGCTTTCCAATGCCACTGCTTCGCAGTTCAGGACACTGCTCCGCAATTCATTCCGATGCTCCGCAGTTCAGACCGATGCTCCACAGTTCAGACCGATGCCATTCAATCGCGAGTGTCGATTCAAGTACGATTCAATCGCGAATATCCTTGCCGTGCAATCAAATCGTGAGTGTCAATTCAAGTGCGATTCAATCGCGAATGCGATGGCATTTTCCAGCCTGGGGTAAAGTTCGCATGGCGAACGCAACCCCAGGTACCGCGTCCCGATCGATCGAGAGCTCTGAAGGAGCGGCATTGTTTTTTAGTCAGTGATGCTAACCCACGATTTCATGTTCGAATACATATTTCGGATCAAATTCAATCTCGTGAGCTCGTAGCAACTCAAGATATTCGTCGACAAACGATTTCTTCGCATGGTGTCTTTTTTGATCGCAAATGTATCGGTCAACTTTGGCTGCCACGGATTGGCTCACGGAAAAAGCGCCGTAGCCACGTTGCCACTCGAACTTCGCTCCGATTTTCCTGTTCTCGTTGATCCATCGAGAAGAATTTGCTTTGATTAGCTTCATCGTGTCTGAGATCGCATAGCTTGGATGGATACGCATGAAGAGGTGCACATGATCTTCGACTCCACCTGCCGATAACAGATCGCCACGGTGCTCCCTAATCGTTCCACCCATGTAAGCATATAACTCGTCTCGCCAAATTTCACTTAACAATTTGAATCGAAGCTTCGTGCTGAAAATGGCATGAATAAGTATCCCGGCATGTGTTGACATAATCATGGCCCTGACAGAGAGTTGTGCAAATCGAAACCGCCCCAAAAATTTTAGCAGGTCGCAATGCGATTTGCCTCCCTGGTAATGCCGTCGCGTTGCGACTCAATCGCATTCTATGCACTGTTTACCACGGATTTTATCCGTGGCTGTCAAATGCCACTGCTTCGCAGTTCAGGCCATTTGATTCTTCGACTACAATAGGACTTGTCAGTTGGCTTTTGCCCCTGAGACACGACGTCGGTCGACGTTGCTGCCATTTTTGCAACTAGGAATCTCTTCATGCCAGATGAAGCACCCGAAATACCACCATTGCCCGCCCCAATCCAAAAAGAAGCCCTCGGAGAAGACGAAAAGGCTCGGCCACAGCCCGCCGACGAATTGCCTTCGGCCCTCGAAAGCGATGACCTGATCGACATGATGCGGCGCACCGTTGACCGCCTCTATCTGGACGGGACTACCCGCGGTGACCTCAAAATCCTGAGCCGCACCCTGCGTGAGCTGAGATACGCCTTCAAAGTGTTCCAACCGTTCCGTCGTCGTAGAAAAGTCACGATCTTCGGCTCCGCTCGCACCTTGCCCGATCATCCCAATTACATCCAGGCCGTCGAAGTAAGCCGAAAGATTGCCGATCATGGCTGGATGGTGATCACCGGTGCCGGCAGCGGCATCATGGAAGCGGGCCACAAAGGGGCCGGCCGAGATATGTCGATGGGACTCAATATCATGCTCCCCTTCGAACAGTCTGCCAACCCATTCATCCAAGGGGACCCGAAACTAGTTACTCTCAAATATTTCTTTACCCGCAAGCTGATGTTCGTCAAGGAATGCAGCGCCGTGATTTGCTGCCCAGGCGGGTTCGGAACCCTCGATGAAACGCTCGAGGTATTGACCCTGTTGCAGACCGGCAAGCAAGCCATGTTCCCCTTGGTCCTTTTGGATGAACCAGGGGGCAAGTTTTGGAAGGGACTTGAGACTTTTATTACCGACCACCTGCTCACGCAAAAGCTGATCAGTCCGGAAGACGTGCATTTGTATTATGTCACCGACAACGCAGACCGAGCAATCGAAGAGATTCTCTCCTTCTATCGCGTTTACCATAGCATGCGTTATGTAAACGACCTGCTCGTTATCCGCATGAACAGGAAAGTGTCCGATGCCAAGCTCGCGAAAATCAACGAAGACTTCAAGGACATCGTGGTCTCGGGGACGATTGAGCAACGCGAGGCACTGCCCGAAGAATCCAATGAGCCTGAACTCAATGATTTGCCAAGGCTCTATCTACATTTCAATCGACGAAGCATCGGAAGGCTCAGGCAGTTGATCAATGTGATTAATGAGGGGTAAGGCGTGAGGTGTAACGGCCACAGTTCGTAGCTACGGCTGACTGTTAAACGAAGTGCAATTGAACCAGGTTTAAATCGACAAGCCCCTCGCCCCGCAGACAAATCAGGGACCGATTTGTTGTTTTGTCCGGCTCGGGCTTGGCCCGACCAGACACTGCTTTGGTGTTCTACTGGGCCTCGCAACGAATCCGGAGGTGTAGGGTCGGGCTACGTGAATCTAGAACTCCAAAGCTGCGGACGGAGGGGCGAGCCCCTGCCGTCCTGAAATTCTTCACAGCGGTGCTGTTCGCGGCGAGGGGAGCAATGTCGAGAAGATGCGTGTAATGCAAGCGGCGTTAGCCTCGGTTTTCGACGGATGTCGAGCACATCAGAAAACCGGGGCTAGCGCCCAACGGCTAATGGACCGGCAAAACACATCGCGCTGTGCTTGGAATCGCGAATGCGATGGCAGTTTATAGCCTGGGGTGAAGTTCGCTTTGCGAACGAAACCCCAGGTAACGCTGCAGGTATTGATCACCACTGGCCTTCCGACCCAAGTGGAAATGTCGTCGCTCTGCGACTCTCGTCTCATCTGTTTATCGCCCACCACGGATTGCATCCGTGGCTATTCAACTGCCACTGCTCCGCAGTTCAATCCAACTGAAAACTGAAAACTACTTCGCAATCTTAAAGCAAGCCAACTCGTCTTGATCTCGGATGTACATCCGGCCACCTGCGATGACTGGGTGCGGCCAGCTTTCGCCATTGTGAGTCGGTAGCTTGAATTTGCTAATCAACTCGTACTTGGCCGTGTTCGTCTTGATGAGCGCCATCGTGCTGTCTTGGTATCGAAAATAGAGTTTGCCATCGGCGACTACGATTGCTGCCGAACCGGTACCAGCACCTCGCGACTTGTCCCAAAGGTTCTTTCCCGTCTTCCATTCCACGCAGGCTGGAAAGCCATTGTTGTGTCCGTGCCCCATGTAGACGTAATCTCCGATCATGATCATGCCACCATGATGATTTTGCAATTCTTTGCTTGTCTTGTAGTAGACCTGATTGGCCTCAAGCTGATTGCCTTTCTTGGTGATCTTTAGCAGTGCCGTTCCGCCATCGTCATAACCCGTCGAACAAAAAATGTAATCATCCTTGGCAATTGGGGTCGGAATGTTAGCGGTTGTGTTTGCAACGCGGTCGTAGTTCCAAAGGAGTTCGCCGGTCTTGGCGTTGTAGCTGACCATGCCATGGCCAACCAACTGCACATACTGCTTGACCCCAGTTGCATTCGAGATAATGACCGACGAGTAGCCTGCTCCGTCGTTGCCTCGAAGCTTGCCCGTTGGAGCTCTGCCTTTCCATTGGACGTCACCGGTTTTCTTATTGAGCGCCGCGACCATCGCATCGGGAGCTCCAGGGGTGCAAATGAGCAAGTCTCCGTCGATGAGTGGCGACTCGCTGTATCCCCAGCTCGATTCGATCCTGCCTCCGAAATCTTTCGTAAAGCTGGTTTGCCAAACCACTTCACCGCCATCGACTTTGCAGCAGACCAAAACTCCATCGTTAGACAACCCGTAGACAAGCCCAGCTACCATATCCACGGTCGGCGTGCAGTTTGGATCCCCCTTGGCTGGCGTGAAGGGTGCGCTCCATTCGATTTCGCCGTTCGCTTGATCCAAGCAAATCAATTTGGTGTTACCGTCTTTGTTGCCCATTGTAAAGATTTTGCCGTTTCCGATCGCGACGCTTGCCATTCCTTTCCCAAGTCCCTTGACGCTATAGGCTACATCTGGCCCTTGTTCGGGCCACGCATCCAGCAAACCGCTCTCGGTCGAAATCCCGTCACGGTTGGGACCACGCCATTGATTCCATTGTCCAGCAACCTCATCGGCACCTGCAAAGTTGTTGCACAAAGCAATACAAGCACCGAACAAAAGACCAGAACGCAAACTGAGACGCGATTTCGACATTTGCAAAAATTCCTTGAATGAAAAAAATCCGACGCGCAAGCTACTGAACGATATCCTAGCACGACGCGCAAGCTAGTGAACAATCCTAGCACGACGCGCAAGCTAGTGAACAATCCTAGCACGACGCGCAAGCTAGTGAACAATACTAGCACGACGCGCAAGCTAGTGAATTTGCAAAAATTAGGCCGGACAGGCCGACATATCACTGGCCGTGGCTGATAAGCAATGATGCGAGGGCCTATTCACTAGCTTGCGCGTCGTGCTATTGCGGTGAGGGCCTATTCACTAGCTTGCGCGTCGTGCTATTGCGGTGAGGGCCTATTCACTAGCTTGCGCGTCGTGCTATTGCGGTGAGGCACTATTCACTAGCTTGCGCGTCGTGCTATTGCGGTGAGCCACTTTAGATTTTCGTGACAGGGCGTTTGGGAGGTGGGGGAGCTAGCATCTTCGCTTTTTCGTTTGCGGCTGCCGTTGGCGGTGCGGGAGTTGCTGGTCGGCCCGGCTTCGGCGGTGGATTGAGATCGGTAAAGGATTCCGCCCATTCCCAGCCAAGCGGATGAGACAGTTCGCGCTCTGCCAAAAGCCCCCACGGAGTTCCCTTGTGTTTTTCGGCGACGCTTTTCAATAGTTCTGCCGCCTGCTTTCCTTCTTTCTCCAGTTTGCTATCCACCGTAATCTTGTCCGAAGGCTTCAGATTCCAAGTGTTGCTTTCCGGTTTGTCGAAGCTCATGCCTCGTTTGGCCTTGGCAAGCATCGCATTGTACGACTCAGCTCGCACCTTGGCTGCGACAGCTGTTCCGTAGGACAAGTCAAAACTGGCGAGCCAACGCAAGGAGGACTCTTTGCTGCGAGACTTTTCCCCTTCAGCAAGCAACGTGCACAACGCTACAAGTTCCGGCGCTAACCTGGCCGACTCTTGCTGAGCCAATGTAAGGTCACGAACGAGGAGTGCTTCTTCTCGTTTAATGAATACTTGTTGCGGTTTGTCCAGTGTTCCAACCCTAGCGATCTGAGCGGCTCGGATCAACGCTTCTCGCAAAGGGCTCTTTTTGACCTTAGACATGTATTCCGATTCGCTCAAGTAATCGGGCCGATACAAGTCCATGATTTCAGGGGAAAAGAAATAGCTCATGCGCGAGGCGAACGCCTCGATACTGCCCGCTTCGATTTTCTTTCCGACCTTGCGGTTTGGGTGAATTGAGAAATAGATTCCACCCGTCTCATAACACATGCGAGCCAAAGCGTAGGGACCGAAGCCCGAGTCGATGACCGGCTCTTCGAAATAGTTGTCTTGGTAGCCGAGTTGGACGCGTTCGGGCAGCAATGTCTCAGGCCCTTGATCCACTTGTCGCCAGTCAGGCGTCTGGTCAAATTTTGGATCGGGATCGACAAACTTGATGTACGTGAACTCGCGGCCGAAAGGTGCTGGAACCCCGAGGACGTGGGACTGGATCGCAAACTTCTTGCAAAGCGCGATCGCTTCGTCTGCCATTTGCATGTCATCACCCCGTTCATCCGTGATCGTAATCAAAACCACGTTTCGCTCCGGATCGCTCGGTCCTCGGGAGGTACGCATGGTCTTGTACCGATCGGCAACGGCTTTGATCGCATGAAAAACCATTTCGACGCCCGATTCATCGATCGCAATCTTATCGATAGCGGATCGGATCTCAGCCAGATCCGATGTGGGCTTTTTGGTCATAAACTGAACCTCGTTCCCAAAGGAAACGATCGAAGTGATCAACGAATCGGTCTCGTTGTAACCGGTTCTCTTGCGTTTTTCTTCCTGAACGATCCCAAGCTGTTCGTAGATTCGATCAAATCGATCGCGAATTTCTTGCCGCCGTTTGACCATCGAGATCGAACTATCGAAGAGCCAGACCACGAGCGTTGGGCGTTGTTCGATCGATTGCAATAGCTCGTAGGTAATTCGGTCGACAGCTCCCTCGGTGCCGGTTTCGCCGACTCCTGTCATTCCACGAACGGCTTTGTTCGACTCCGTTAGTCCAACGGCCTCTTTGATATCGATGGACACATGCATATTCGCATTCGGCATGGTCATGTCGACCTGGATTGTCGGCACCTCGGAGATGTCTGCCAGGTTCGGTGCTGTCGACAACGCCATATCGGTTAAGCCGATCGAGTTCGCACCGATCTCTTCCGATGGGGCCTCGGAATAGGCGATATCATTTACGATGTCGAGCGGTAAAAGATCCTCGGCAATCGGCTTGGATTCGATGAACATCGAGAGGATTTCGGGCTGAGAAACAACCGTATACGAAGCAAGCCCGACGATGATCACCAAGTGGACCAGCATGCTCGCCAGAAAGGACTTGGTTTCCGTATCAAACCAGGTATCGCCAGACTCGTCATCATCCTCGTCTTCGTCGCTTTCGCCATCCTCATCTGCGACGTCCTCTTCTGCCGTTGCAGTCGCGTCCGCTTGCGAGACGATTGCAGCCTCCTCTCGCAGATCGAATCCGTCCTCCGCATCGGATTGCGATTCCGAAGCTTGGTCAGCGGTTGTATTGGGTCGTTTCAGCATTGGCCAACTCGAAAGGAAAGCACGGACGAAAACCAACTTCCGGAAGGAATGAGCAATTCAAAAGCTGCTCCCAATTCCATTGTCTTGTTTTTGAGACAGCTATTCAACAGCAACAGCATCGAATTGCCCCGACAAATACTCATTTTTCCTGGGACTCTTCGAATAAAATGACCAAATTAGCCGAGAGATCGGTCTAGGGGAGAGAGTCCGGTCTAGACACCCTCCCGCTGGGAGGGTCGAGCGTAGCGAGGGGAGGGTGAAGTCACCGCGGTAAACATGTTTCCAACTTCCAACGAGTTTACCTCAGCAATTCGTTGCTCGGGAGGGTGAGGCTCCTGCCGAACCATTGCACCGTTGGCTCGGCAGGAGCCTCGCCCTCCCTAAGGTTTTCAACGGAATTGACTTTGCAAAGATGTTTACAGCGGTGGGGTGAAGTGCCAACAACGATTGCAAAAGTCAGTTCACCCTCCCCGGCCCGAAGTCCCGACCCTCCCCGAGGGAGGGTGACTTTAAATCCTTGTAAAACAAAACGGGGCCATAGCCCACCGGCTGATTGGCTGATGAAACGTGGCGATTTAGTTAGAATGTCTCTGGATGGACTACAAATTCAATACGCCGATTGTTCGCTCGATTGGCAGGACTTTGGTTGTCCGCGATGGGATAGTTGTCCCCGTGATTGAGGGTGAATAGCTGGCTAACTGGCAGCTGGTTTCGACGAGTCAGGTGTTCCAGGACGGCGTTGCTTTGGGCTGCGGCGAGCTGGTGGCTGGTGGAGAAGGCACCGCCGTAGAGTGGCGAATTGTCGGTGTGTCCTTCAATCGCGATTCTTTGCCTTGCATAATTTCTTTTGAAAGCTTCTGCGACTCGATCCAGAATTCCCGACGCGGATGGGGTGAGCTGCGCCGTTCCTGGCTGGAAAAGCTGATCGGCAGGGACTCGCAATCGGACGACGTTTCCTTCATTTTCAACGGCATAGCCTAAATCGCGCAGCGGTTCGCTCACGATTTTGCCGCTGGTGTTCGCGGTGAGCTTGGCTCCGCCACGCCGCTCTTGCAGGGACTGATCGACTTGAACACGATCGGCTAAGCCTCGCATTTGTTGACTCGATTGAGCCGATGCCATTCGTGACTGTTGAAGTTGATTGTTTACGTCCTGAAGCTGACGCTGCATCAGATCGGAGCGTTCTTTGAACAACTGCATCTGCTGCTGGGATTGAGCCAGTTGTGTTGTTAGTTGCCGATTGTTGTCATCGAGCAGTTTTGCCCTACGCTCGAGCTCTGCAAGCTGTGCTGGCAACTGTGGACTGGTTATGCTTGGAGCCGAATTGGGAACCAAGAACCCCGATGGGCTAGCGGTCAAATACGGATTGCTTCTATTGCAACCCGAAAAGGAAAAAAGCAAAACGAGCAGGATTGCGAAGGCTTTCCCGTTGGCCCAAACGCTTCCGAACGGTCGGAACTCAAGTTTCGATCGGCAGGGCTGTTGGGTCGCGAAAAATGGGACGCAATAATACATGAGATGGGTATTAGCAATTTAGCCCGAGCAAAGCAAGACGAAGCGACCGCACGATAAGACAAGTTGAAGAGCTAGCAAATGAAGATGGTAACCCGAAGCGTAAGCGAGGAATTGCGACCAAGTCCTCGCTTACGCGAGCGGCAGTTCTGTCTATACCGGGATGGCGAGTTGTATGGGGAGGGCGAGTTGTATCGGGAGGGCGAGGCTCCTGCCGAGCCAGCGGCGCAATGGTTCGGCAGGAGCCTCACCCTCCCGAGCAATGAATTGCTTAGGTAAACTCTTAGGAAAGATGGTTGGAGGGGGGCCTCCTAGCCCCACGACTGGTAGACAATTCACTGTTGCAAATGTCGAATAGCGTCGTTGCCCCTGGATCGAATTGACAAAACAATCAGAAAGTGAACATGGACCTCTATCTCAGAGACCGTACCGCCGTCGTCGTTGGTGGCGCGAGCGGAATTGGCCTGGCAACCGCCGAGTGCTTTGCTTCGGAAGGTACCAACGTCGCCATTTGGGATATTGCCGATTCGACGCAACAAGTCGCAGCAGAACTTGCAGCGCGCTTTCAAATTCGAACCATCGGCGTCTCGGTCGACGTCACGAACGAACCATCGGTATGCGATGCTGTCCCCAAGACGATACAAAGCCTTGGCCCCATTGACCACCTCGTGCATGGTGCAGCGATTGGTTCAGGCAAATTCGGCTTCCCTTTCACAAACCTCAAGCCCGTAGATTGGCCTCGTATCTTGGAGGTCAACATCATGGGGATGGTCAATGTTGCCCATGCCATAGCACCCAGCATGATCGAAAACAAGAAAGGAACACTAGTCTTCCTGGCATCCGTTGCAGGCCAAATCGGATCGCAAACCGACCCACCCTATAGCGCTAGCAAGGCAGCCAACATTAATTTTTCGCAGTGCCTCGCAAAAGACTTAGCGCCACATGGTGTTCGAGTGAACACAATCTGTCCAGGTATGGTTCAGACCCCATTGAACCGATCAGTCTGGCAAGCGTGGTACAACCAAACCGTCCAATCGGATCGATTAAGTTACGAAGACTGGACCGACATGAAAATCAAAGCGGTAGTACCACTTGGGAAATGGCAATCGCCAGCCGACATCGCCAACATGATCGTCTTCTTATCTTCTGATCGAGCCGCGCATGTGACAGGGCAAACTATCAACGTCGACGGTGGATTTGTCATGCACTGGTGATAGGTCCAAGATGACAGTCACTTTGATAACCCAACAAAACATTGCTTAATGCGTAAATAGCTCGGCACCACCGCTGTGAACATCTTTGCAAAGTCAATTCCATTGAAAACCCTAGGGAGGGCGAGGCTCCTGCCGAGCCGACGGTGCAAAGGTTCGGCAGGAGCCTCACCCTCCCGAGCAATGAATTGCTTAAGTAAACTCGTTGGAAACATGTTTACAGCGGTGGCCTCGCACTCCCGATGAAATTGCAAGCAATTCCAATGAGAAAGCGATACGGCTTCTTAGAACAACGGTGCCTTGCCCGTCGCACGGCGCCATGCTGATAGTTGCCCCAAATGTAGATTGGTGTGGGCAATCAGCAAGAATGTCGCCATGTCCCCAACGGTTGGCAGCTCTGTTTCGAAAAACCCTAACTTTTGCTGCTTGTTCAAATCCTCGTCGCTGGATTTCTCATATAGGTCCGCAGCGTGCTGAAAGGCCGCTTCGAAGTTGCTGACCAATTCGTCTTTCGATGGGTAATCGCTGCGTGTTTGAGTTTGTGGTTTCTTGGTATCCGCCAACGCATTCCACCCCGCGGGACAAACACCTTGGCCGCCCAGTAAGCTCGATGCGTAGTCGGCTGCCGTCGCCAAATGCAGCAACAACCACGCAGGATGGTTGAGCCCAGACGGTTGCTGACACATGCTGCTGTCATCGATATCCGCCAAAATTTGCTTCGCGTACGCGATCGTTGCAATCGTGTTCTTGCTAATTGCGTTCATGCTGTTTCTTTGCTTACTGATTTGAGAGATGGATTCCAAATGGTCGTTGGCAAAGAATTGTAATGGAAAAGAATAGAAGGGCAAAGATGCGGGTCGTTTCACAGTCAGCCGCAGGCGTACTAAGGCGAGCGGCGGCCTGATTACTATCTGTAGCACGACGCGCAAGCTAGTGAATTTGGAACTCATTTCACTAGCTTGCGCGTCGTGCTAGCGATATCGGAATACGCCGTTTGACTAAGACAACTGAGCCCCCGGTAGGCCGGCTTCCACCGTATAAGACGCTCGAGTCAATGCGGTACCGCCCGCTGTCTTCACATCCGCGACCACAACATAGTCGCTCGTCCACTTGTCCGGCGTCACCACACAGCGAACATAGCCTCGTTCTTGATTGTGAAATTTGACGCAAGCGTTATTCGCCATAAGCTTATCCAAATTCTTCACTTCTTTCGGACCATTACCTCCGCTAGAAATGCTGGTACCCACAAACTCGGTCGCAACAACAGGGCTATCCGCTTGCCTATCGTCGACCCTCAAGTCATTGACCCAGTTGGCGTGGATGTCCCCTGTGATGACAACTGGATTCGGAATTTTGCGGTCGGCAATGAACTTCATCAAGGCCAACCGTTCGTGGGCCGCTCCTGGCCATTGGTCCATCGAAAAGCCGCTTCGATCTCGCAAGCTGATTTCGACCATCGCAAACATGACTTGCTGGGCAAGCACATTCCATGTCGCTGTTGATTCGAGCAAACTGCGGTCGAGCCAACCTCGCTGCTGCTTGCCCAATAGCGAATTGGATGGCTTCCAAGCTTCCTCGCTCAGTGGCTTTAGGCCATCACCATTGGGTTGATCGGTGCGATATTGGCGTGTATCCAAAACAAAGAACTCAGCCAAGCGACCGAACGATGCTTTGCGATAGATCGTCATGTCTGGGCCTTGAGGTAACGTCTGCCTACGCAGTGGCATCATCTCATAGTAGGCTTGGTAGGCGGCAGCGCGTTGTACCAAGAAGTCAACTGGGTCCGCTTTGAGTTTGTCGTTCTTTTGCTCTTCTTGGATGTCGTTGGCATAGTTGTTATCAAACTCATGGTCATCCCAAGTCACAAACCAAGGGCACTGTGCGTGCATGCCATGAAGTAGAGCATCCGAGCGGTATTGCATATGTCGCAATCGGTAATCGTCTAACGTTTTGATCTTGCCGTCGGCCGGTCCGCTATGCTTGCGAACACGATTGTCTGCACCTGGATATTCATAAATGTAATCCCCTAAATGGATTACCAAGTCGAGATCGTCCTTGGCCATTTGCTCGTAAGCCGTAAACAATCCTTGTTCATAGTGTTGGCAAGAAGCAAAAGCAAACCGCAGCGACTCCGGTTCCACGTTGGCATCGGGAAGTGTGCGTGTTCGACCAATCGGACTTACGGCATCCCCTGCCTTGAATCGATACCAATACCAACGAGCTGGCTTCAAACCGTTTACCTCGATGTGCACCGAATGGCCTAGTTGGGGCGTAGCAATGGCATTGCCGCTCTGAACGATTTTGCTCATGGCTTCATCCTCAGCGATCTCCCACGCGACGGAGACCATTTCGGTCTTCATGCCGCCGCTGGGTGCGGTCGGATCCGGTGCAAGCTTGGTCCAGAGAACAACGCTCGTCGCATCTGGGTCTCCAGAAGCCACCCCGAGGGAAAAGGGATTGCTTTCAAAAGCGACCTTGCGATCGGCTGCGGCCAAGCGAGATGTGACGAGCGGTAGTCCAGCCAGCGCGGCACCGTAAGCAAGAACAAGTCGTCGAGAGACACCGCCTTCGTATCGTACAGCGTTCGAGATTCGCGAGAGGTCAAACATGGGGATTTTCAAGGGTGGAAAGGTGGAGCAGTGGTGTACTTGTTAAGGTATTTTATTTTATCGCCTCCATCTACCAAACTGAGTGATGGTTCTGTTTAGATTGAATGAATTTTTCGAACAGTGTCGCACGATTGTCCTCAATCGTTGCTGAGCTGTTAGGTTGCAATAAGCATGGGATCTGGGTTTCGTTCGCTGTGCGAACTTTACCCCAGGCTGGAAAATCCCATCGCATTCGCGATTCTATCGCAGAAGGTTAGTACGGTTTACGAGTGTAAAACGATTGTCCTCAATCGCCCCGGAAGTAAGAAACCGAAATCGCAATACGACGTTTCAATCGCTTCAGGTCCGTTTCAGCAAAATGGACCTGAAGTGCCCTCAAAGCGATTGAGACAATCGCTCTACACTCGATTGAGACAATCGCTTTACGCTAACTTAGGATCGCGGAGATCGGCTTGCCTTCGTTGGCAACCTTGAACGGGCGACCGGTTGGCGAAATGACGATCTCGTCCAACGATAACCCCAACAATTTCGCAATCGTCGCGTTGAAGTCGGCTGGTGATACGCCATCTTTATCGACACCGAATCCGGCTGCATCCGAGGCCCCATAAAACTGACCACCCCGAACACCAGCGCCAGCGAGCATCGAGGAAAACACAGCTGGGTGGTGATCGCGGCCTACATTGTAGTTGATCGCTGGCGAACGACCAAACTCCGTAGTCAATACGATCAACGTGTCCTGCAACAATCCTCGTTCCGACAAATCCTTGATCAAATTCCCAACCGCTTTGTCCATCATGGCCGCCCGCGCAGGCAGGGTGCCTCCATTGAATATGGCCGTATGCATATCCCAGCCGCCGCAGGTCACTTCCACACAGCGAACGTTGTTCTCGATCAAGCGTCGAGCCAAAAGACATCCTTGACCAAACGGGTCCCGACCATATCGATCGCGATCTTCGTTCTTCTCTTTATTGAGGTCGAATGCAACCAACTCGTCGCTGGCGAGCAACGCTGTGGCCTCGGAATAAAGATCCGTATAAGTTTTAATGCCATGGTCCTTATACTTCTTTTGGAACTTGCTATCGAATCGATTGATCAGTTCGATTCGTTTATCAAACGACTTGTCGCTCAAATATGCAGGTGGCTTCGTGTTTTCAAGACCCCGATTTGGATCAGCGATCGGCAGTGGGCTCATCGAGGGATCAAAGAAGCCAGGCCCTGGGTGTTGTCCCGATGGGCTGATCATGACGGTATCCGGCAACGATTTGCTTTTTCGTCCCAAGAGCTTTTGCATCCAGGGACCAATCGAGGGGTGGCGTTCCGTTGCGATTGCTTCGTAGCTAGTTCGCATCAAGTATTCGCCCGCCTCATGGTCACCGGTCTGGGTGTTCATGGAGCGAATCACCGCCATCTTGTCAAATTGCGAGGCGAGCACTGGCAAGTGTTGGCTGATCTGACAGCCAGTCACCGAGGTCGCGATCCCTTTCGTTGACCCTTGATTCTCATGCCCTGGCTTTAAGTCGAACGTGTCGATGTGACTCATCCCACCAGCCATGAACAGATAAATGATTCGCTTGGCTTTACCTGGGCTCGATTTTTCAGCTGCCACCACCGCGTTGTCGAGGCGGGGGAAGAGGCTGACACCAAGCGAAGCAAACGCGGCCGAGCTCAAAAAGAGACGTCGATCTTGCGAATTCAACATGCGTACTGAATCTTTCATGATAATTTAATCCTTACTGAATGAAGAGGAATTCGCGGGTGTTCAAAAGGGACCATACCACGTTACCATAGCCGACGGGGCCATCTTCTTTGACTTCACCAACAGCCAACGCCAACTCATCGGCATCGGGTGGACGGTTCAAGATAGTGAGGAACACCGTTCGTATCCCTTCGTGGATCGTCTTTTTGCGAATGATGCTGTTGTAAATGGTCGAATCCTTTTCAAGAAGCTTGTGGGACATCGGCCCATTGAACATCATCAGGATTTGAGGTACCGATCCAGACTTGTTCGAGTTCGAAATCAACTCGCGATCCGATTGACCGAAAAGACGGATGAAGTGGTCTGGTGGCAGTGGCGACGGCAGCTCTGATGCTCTAGCCATGAACTGGCCTTTGAACTGAAATTTGCCCTTGTTGGCGTTCGCTTGATTGTCGACCTTTCCACCTTCACGTTCAGCGCGGACAACTTCGATGGCTTTTGCTTTCGTTAGATCCAGCTTGACCACTTGAGTACGAAGGCTAGCGGGTTGCTCTCGGTACTCGATCGAATCGGCTGTGAGGGTCAGGAATGAATCCCAGACTTGTTCCGCCGTCATGCGACGGAGCACTGGGCCAGGGAAGTGGTATTGTTCCTCGGAGACGAGCTCTGTTCCACTGGCTTCGCGTTGGTAAACTTCCGTATGCATGAGGATTCGGATGTACTCTTTCATATCGAAACCGAGTCGCTTCATTTCCGACTCGAGGAAGTCCATCAAGGCTGGGTTTTCAGCCACGGTGGAATCCATCATGTCATCGACGGGCTCGATTTGACCGACGCCAAAGAGTTGTTTCCAAAGGCGGTTGGCGATCGTTTTTGCGAAGCGTGGATTGTCTTTGGAGACGAGCCAGCGAGCAAAGGCTTTTCGAGGCGCTTCGCCTTTTTTGATTTCGACTGGTTTTCCAAAAATCGTTTTGGGTTCGACGACGGTGCCGGGTTTAGAATCCTCGTAGGCGTAGTCTTTCGGCAACCGAATCTTGGCATTGATATCGTCATTCAGGATCGTCATGTTGTTGCTGATCATACGATCGAAAACATAACCATTGTTTCGACGATCTTCTTCCTCTTGCTCGATCTTGTCGTATTCCGCTCGTAGACGGACGGCTGGGTCCTCGGAGAAGAATCGCTTGTCGCCACCGTGCGTTGAGTTTTTTGTGCCGAAAGTAAAGGCTGCCATTTCGTAGAACTCTTTTTGGGTCCAACGATCAAATGGATGGTTGTGGCACTGAGCGCAACCGATTCGGGTTCCAAGGAAAATCCGAACGGTATTGTTCATGATGTCCAGTGGCATACCCGGATCGCGTTGCATGTAACCAGAAGCCGGGTTGTCCCAAACGAGCCCTTCTGCGCTGAGCATTTCGTAGGTCATTCGATTCCAAGTCTTGTTTTCTGCGAGCGACTGTTTGATCCATTGTCGGTAGGGCTCGCCTCGAACACTGTTGTTCAAAGAGTCTCGATAGCGAAGAATGTCGACCCAATAGTTAAAGTAATGACTTGAATAGCCTTCGCTGCTCAAAAGCTCATCGATCAATTTGGAGCGTTTGTCTGGATCGGTCGAGATCATGAACTTGTTCAGGTCTCGCAAGTTTGGGATGGAGCCTGTCGCATCCAAGTAAACGCGGCGCACAAACTGATAGTCGTTCAATGCGTTGTTGGGTTTTGTTTTGTACTTTGCGTAGTTGGCATTCACCAAGCTATCGATCTTCTTGGCCGAAGCCAAAGTTTGCGGAAGCTTAGCAGGATCCACTGGTTTGGGTTTGGCGACGAACTTGGGAATGGGAGGCTCAATCTTCTTCTCGCCCTTCTTCTTTTCTTCGGCTTTGGCGGGAGTTAGCTCTTTGGCTTTGAGCAAGTCTTCTTGCATTTGTTCGGCATTCCCGAGCTTCTTGTGGGTCTTATAGCGACCTTGGTAAGCAGCCAGCATGTTGGGACTGAGTTCAATCGCTCGGCTGAAATCGCTAAGTGCTTTTTCCTCCTCTTTGAGTTCCAACTGGAGATTGCCACGCTCGCAGTAGATGTTCGGATCTTCACCTGCGGCAATAGCTAAGTCCAATGACTTGAGTGCGCTGGTATTGTTGCCTTGCACTTTGAAGATTTTGCTTCGAATGAAATGAGCTTGTGCATTGCGGGGATTCACGTTGAGAGCTGCATCGAGATCTGCATTGGCGCGGACGTAATCCTTGTTTGCCGCGAAAACTACGGCTCGGTCGCAGAGCGCTTCGGGAAGGTTGGGGTCGATTTTGAACGCGGCCTCCAAATCCTTTTTCGAATTCACTGGGTCTTTTTTTGCTAAGTAGGCAACTGCGCTACGTTCGAACGCCAGAGCGTTTTTCCCATCGAGTTCGATGGCTTTCTTTTGATCTGCGATCGATTGGTCGTAGTTCTGCTTGAGCGTGTAGACGTGCCCTCTCAAACTGTACGCTTCTGAGTTTTTGGGATCGATTTGAATGACACGGTTGAGGCTGTTGATCGATCGATCGAATTCGGCTCTGGCGATGTAGGCTCGAGCTCGGTTGAAATGGCATCCGATGTGATCTGATTTTTCGAGCGTCCCAAGATAAGCGCTGTTGATCGCCTTTAAGAACATCCCTTGTTCATACAAGGCACGCGATCGAAAAGCATAAGCGTCGGCACGTGAAACGAGCGCGTACTCATCGCGCTGCGGAAGTTCGAGGCCCGTGTCAAACTCGGTGACGGCAGCCGCGAAATCCCCTTTGCCCAAAAGCACGCGTCCACGGATGACGTTGGCTGCCACCGATTTATCATGGATGGCTAGAATTTGTTGGCAAATCGCGTTGGCTTGATCCCATGCTTTGTTCGAAAAAAACGTTTCCGCTTGGGCTTGCAACGCTTCGATCTGAACTTGCTTGGGGTCCTTTTCTTTCACCGGCCCCGAAGCAGGCGACTGGACGGCCAAAACCGGGATCGGACTCGCAGCACCAGATCCCAATAGCAAACACAGGATAAGAATGTGCTTTTTCCCAAATGGGTAACTCGCAACTTCCATCTTTTTTCTCACGGCTCAAATTAGAGAACGGGAATCGGACCAATAGCACATTATGCAATGGCAAACCTCAATCCGCCATCGATCGACGGTGATTAAGGTGATTTTTTTGGCCTCTGTGGCGTAGAACGGACGGAATCGCCCGCACAGCTTGTTGTTGAGCGGATGTTGAGGTTGAAAGTACTCAAACAACGTGCGATTCGTGCGGAAATGCTTTCAATCCAGCGGGGAGTTCCGAATTGCCCTAGCACGGCGCGCAAGCTAGTGAAATTCATGATGGAATCACTAGCTTGCGCGTCGTGCTAAGGTTGTTTTCAGGCTGCCGATCGACTAGAACCGTTCAAATTTAAGGTGATTTGGTCAAAAAAGTAGCAGGCACGCTCCGTCGTGCGGTCCGCTGGAGTGAATATCGCTCATTCCATTTGTGGTGGTGTTGCCGGATGCATGCACGGTTATCAGCGAAATACGACCGATCTGAATTTGATCATTAAGCAATCCGATGGAGCAATGGTGAAGCAGTTGTTGGTCGCAGAGGGGTATCTGTGGGACGAACAAAACAAGGAGTTTCGAAGTCCTGGTGGGGTGGCGGTTCAATTCTTGATTGCGGGCGAGAGAGCGGGAAAGGGAGCAGCGGTGTTTATTCCTGAACCGGAGGGCGAGCTCAATGTGGAAGAGAAAGAGGGCCTTTCGGTCGTAAAGCTATCGCTATTGATCGAAATGAAAATCGCCAGCGGCGCGGGGAATATTCGACGCACGCACAAAGATTTTGCCGATGTGGTTGAGTTGATCGCGATTCGTAAACTCGATGGATCATTTTCACGTTTCTTACACAGTTCTCTGCGTCCTACTTTCCGAGAGTTAGTCCGAAATGCACAGTCGGAGTAGTGCAAAAACCTCCAAACATCTTTGCCTTGCCAATTCCATTAAAAACCTTCGGGAGAGCTAGGCTCCTGCCGAGCGTACGACGCTACGATTCGGCAGGAGCCTCATTCTCCCTAGTAACGAATGCTTACCCTTAGCATATCGTCACGACTAATCCGTATGAACTTTCTGCGATTGAATCGCGAATGCGATGGGATTTTTTAGCCTGGGGTAAAGTTCGCATGGCGAACGAAACCCCAGGTATTACGCCCCGATTGATCCAGAGCTCTGAAGGAGCGGCATAGACCGAGAATCATTTTCGCCACCCAAAGTCAATGTTGACCATCAGGCAATGTTGACCATCAGGCAATGTTGACCATCAAGCGATGAAGCTTCAGTGGGAATGCCGTCGCTCTGCGACTCTCGGGCTATCCGTTCCATGCTGACCACGGATTTCATCCGTGGCTTTCAAATGCCACTGCTCCGCAGTTAAGACGCGAGGCGGAGCCTCGAAAGCAATGCATTCCAAGGCAGAGCCCTGGAACGAGCGACGAACTTACTAACAGAGCGAGACATTTAACCTGGCATCGTTGGCAGCGCTTCGGGGGCGTTGGAGACGCGGTTGGATTTCCATGGCAGCAGCAGCTCGAACTCGGTACCCGTTCCTACCTCCGATTTTACTTCGATCGTTCCATCGTGTTCTTTCGCAATTTTGAGACTAACGGGTAGCCCTAGACCGGTACCGCGATTTCCTTTGTTCGATTCAAACATCGAGAAGATGCGATTGAGATCGCTGGTTGCGATGCCAACGCCGTTATCTCGCACCTGAATTCTTGCGTAGTCCTTAGACTCGACCAACAGGATTTCCACGCAACCATCCTGCTTTTCATTGCAAGCGTCGATTGCGTTTCCGACTAGATTCATCAATGCTCGATGAATGGCTTCGCCGTCGAGCATCATGGTTCGAAATGCCTCTGGCCGAAGCCAGCGAATGGCGACACGCTGCTCGGTCGCTTTGACAGTCACAACCTCCACCACGTCATCGATGACGGTTCGCAGGTCAACACCTGTTCGATTGGGCCTGCGATCTTTGCTCATGGTGAGCATATCCATAACGAACGATTCGATTCGTTCTTGGTTGCGTTCGCAAATACGCCAGCCGCTCTGTACGACTTTCATGTCATCCGCTTTGATCCCCTCGCTAATGAGGTAACCTCCGCCGCGAAGACCTTGAACAATATTTTTGATGTGATGTGAAAGTGTTGCAATCGTTTGTCCCATGGCGGCGAGCCGCTCCGCTTGCACCATGCTTTGATAGTAGTTCGTGTCCTCGATGGCTAATGCCGCCTGATGGCCGATAGCCACAAGCATTTTCAGGTGCTCTTCGCTAAATATGCGATGGGGATTCATTGCATATTGACCGGCCGAAACCGAGGTGTCGATGTAAATGACGCCAACGCTGCCGTATCGCCCTTTCATGGGGACACAGATGGCTTCACGTATTCCGCCGGCCGAGATACTGGCGCTGGCATTCCAACGCTCGTCCTCGCAGGCGTCGCTCGTTAAGACGCCCTCTTCTTTCTTGCAAACATAATCCAAGATGGTTTTACTAATGGTCATTCGATTCGACGTAACGTTGGCGCCGCGATTACGACGGCAACTGGGCAGGAGCTCACCGGTGTCCAAGTCCGTGAGCATGATGCATCCACGATCGCAATTTACCCACTGAAAGATAAGTTCCAAAATCTGGTGCAGCAGTTGATCGATGTCGAGAGTCCGGCTGACGGCCAGCGACGTACGGTACATGATTTCCCAGTGACTCTTGGCGTCCGAAGAGGCTTTGTCCGACTGAATCTTGGCTGTCCAGTCGTCTGTCTTTTCAAGCAATTGCCGTTCTAGTTCGACCCGCCCCACAATTTGCGACGAATCGCCGCTGGCGCTTGGAACGATGTCAACGTCGTTGTCGGCTGCGGAGAACGGGCGAAAGCTGAGCCTGAACAGCATGAGCCGTTTGCCGATTTGAACCCGATCGCCCACGCGGAGTTTATGCTCGGTGATTCGGTTGCCGTTCACAAAGGTCCCGTTGCTGCTGCCAAGGTCGCGCAGCACATAGTCGCCGTCGACAAAATCGATTTCGGCATGGGTTCGGGACGCTTCCGAATCCTCCAAATGGATTTCGCAATGGCTTTCGCGGCCCAACTTTTGCTTAGTCTCGCGAATCAAATAGTGGGTGCCAACATTGGCACCGCGTACAACCAAAAGGGACGGCAACTTTCCAAGACCTCTCTATTCCAGTTGGAATTTTGGACCGAATCAATCTAACGAAAACGGGAACAGGAATTTGCATTGATCTTCCCTAATTCGGATCAGGAAGTCAAACTTGCTGGGAAACTTGCTTTCCAATTCACTAGCTTGCGCGTCGTGCTAAGGTAGTTTTCATGCTGCCACTCGCCTTAGCACTGTCCAATCAGGAACGGGGATCAGTTCGAAATTGCCGGCAATACTCATAAACAGCCATGGTGGTTGCCGTGGCTACGTTGTAGCTGTAGGGTTGGCCGTAGACTGGTATTTCAACGACGTGATCCAAACGATCTAGTTCTTGTTGGTCGAGCCCTTCTCGTTCGGCTCCAATAACCAAGGCGGTTTTGCTGGGAAATGCAAAATCGTAGAGACAGACCGAGTTGGTCGTTTGTTCCAGGCCAACTCGAACGTATCCGTCCTCCTGCAATTGCTCAAGCACGGGTGGCAATGATCTTCGCAGTACAATTTCGACAACATCGACTGCATCGCGAGCGATTTCGCGATCGACTTTTCCCTGGCCGCATTGGATGATTCGCGTGATGCCTGCGCAACCAGCGAGTCGGACGATGCGACTGAGATTGACATTGCTTCGCATGGGGGCGAGCACCAATAACAACTCGCGCGGTGTGGAAAGCTGGGTGGGTGGCTTATGCCGAAGATGTTCGAATTTGCTCATGGCTGCACTAAGGTTTTGCTCATGGCTGCAATAGGGTATCGAGGCGATCTCGAATCAATTCCAACAAGGCGTTATCGCTTTCAGGCCTAGCAATCGCGCCTTGAGGAAGCGATGCATGCTCGATCACGCCTCGCTGCTTCAAAAACATCGCGCAGTTGTGTTTGTATGCAGGCACTGGGTCGCGAAATGCGATGAACCCCAAATACTGCAACCAGTCATTCAACTCGTAGAATCTTGCATCGCCGAGAGCCCAATATTTGTCGCGAAGCGCGAACGCTTCCGGGTAGAAGGCCGAAAGCCCGAGCAGATAGTCGCTGCCCCACTGGACCATATCGATAGCGAGATCGTTGCCCGTGAAAACGCAAAACTCTGGGCGTTCTTGGTTTTTGATGGCAAGCCGCTGCCATTCTTGTTCACGCGACAATGACGAATGCTTGATCCCCGTGAGCGTTGGAATCGAAAGCAATTCACGAAAGGTATCGAGATCATATATCTCACCAAATGGGGCAAACATTTTGCCTAACTCAAATCCCAAAAGCTCATCGCATTCTTTCGCGACTTTTCGATAGGCATCCACAAGTTGTGCTTTGGGCAATTGCGTCAGTCGAGTGGATTGAAAGAGAATTGGCGTGCCGCCAGACTCCTGGATCAAAACGCATTGGTCGATGTAGTTTCGGATGACTTCGCCTTGCAAGTCCTCGACGAATGCACCGGCAACGAACGGTCTTTCGGATGAAATCTGCGCGACCAGCACTAGCACTTCGCTCCGCTGTTGCGGGCTCAATAAATTCGCGTAACCGGTATCCATATTGATGGCTGGCGTCAAACCAGCCTTCCAGGTTCGTTCCAAACCGATTTGGTACGAGTCGAAATCGATTTCGCCGTTTGGCCGCCACGGCAGCAGGACAGCTGAGATCCCTTTGATGGCTCGTTTGTGAAGGACGGGAGGAATGCTCGACATGGTCTGTCTGGGAGTAGTAGAAGTTAAGTTGGTAACCCGGTGTTAAGCATGGGGAGAACCGCTTGCAATTTAGCGGAGTTTGCGCGATTTGGCGAGAAGTGGGATTTGTAATGCCCTTGGAGCCAGTTGTAGGTTGCTCGACGGGACGAAATTCTTCTGCTAGACTTTTGTGCCCTTCGGATAAAACCTTGGTGGCCATTGATTTCTCCCTCCTTTGCAATTGCCCCACGCAGACATGCTTATGGTCGCACGCGTTCCAAAATGTTTTTTGATGTGTTTCCTTGTTGCGTGCATTTGTCCTTCCGCATCGGCTCAAACAACCGGCCCAATTGGGTTGGAGTTAGTTCGGTTGACCAAAACCTCTTTTACTCGAGTTGAAAAAGGGGGCGTCCTTTCGCTACGGGCCTCTGTCCGCAACACGAGCAATGAACCAGCGATTGGCTATCTGGTCGGCAAGCTCGCCGGACAAACAGGGGAGGAAGACAGTCGAAGAATTGAATTGGGGGCGGGAGACTACAAGGACTATGAACTTCAATTTCGGGTGTCGCCAAAAGCAGAGGGCCCCCAAGTCACAGCCATTGTGACGTTGAATGCAATTGAAAACGGTCGAGAGATCATGCTCCAACGGGGTGAAGAGCCATTGTCACGGACATTGGCCGTGAATATGGACACCGATCGATTCGCGACAGCAACGTCTATCCAGCGTGATCAACCAGAAACTCCCGCTTGGCGATGGCCTCCTAAGGAAAGATATGCGCAGTACGAATTGATCCTAGCCACTCGCGTCGACTCTGGGCTTTCGAGACGATGTCTCCATCTCGACAACGAGAACATGCCTATAACCTCACTCGACTGGCAAGCAATCGACTCACTGGTCATCGGCAAGCCCGAGACATTCGACGATGCGGTTGCTGTTGGTGCCATCAAAAATTTTCTATCGCGGGGTGGCAAGGTCTTGGTGTTGCTTGACGAAATCGATACGAAACTGGTTCGCGACCTCATGGCGCCCGACCAACAATGCGAAACGGTGGATACCGTCGAGTTAAATCAGTTTGTGATGGATATTCGTTCTCCGATCGAGTTTAGTAAAGCGGATCGGACAATGCAGTTCGATACGCCGGTAAGGCTCAAGCGAGTTATTCAGCAGGGCGGTCGAGTTACTCATTCCGTCGATGGTTGGCCTGCCGCCATTTGCATGAACGTTGGGGCTGGAGAGTTGATTCTGACGGCTTTGGAAAGCCGCGTCTGGCTTCAAACGCGAGCGGCGCATCGAAGCCAAGACCCGTACTATCAATCGGACTTTTCTGTTCCTCTTTGGACATCCACGCTTACCTCGGCTTTGAATTTGGCTCCTGCCATTGAACCGTTAGATGTCAAAGAGGTTTCTTATCCTACGGAGTTGATCGGGACTCCAATCGCATCCCGCAATCTTATGGGAGCGGCGTTGATCGGGTTCTGTTTGCTGTTGGCTAGCGTAGGTATATGGAACTCGATTTCCGGTGACTTAAAACGCATCGGATGGCTGGCGCCACTACTAGCACTGGCTTGTTCGATTCCCATTTTTGTCAGTTCAAGTTGGTCGCGAAGCGAAATCCCGCCGATGTCGTCGGAGTTGCAAATCGTGCAGTTTTGGCCAACCGGCGGCGGACTTTTGCGAAGCAAAGCGGCCGTAACCATCCCCGAAAGTCGGTCGATGGATTTGGTGGGGGAGGCCGACGGATTTGCAATCGCTTCCGAGAACATCGAAAGCGGCGTTCGAAGGTTGACATCGCAAGGATTTCAAAACTGGCAACTGAGCAACGCCAATTGGCCACCTGGAACTTGGAGATACCAATCCGAAGTGGCACTACTTCATCCGACTTTGTCCGCTAAGTCGAGACTGACCTCGAAAGGTTTAGAGATCGAGATACCGGACGGGATGCCTTCACGGCCCGAGGATGTTGTAGTGAATTTTTCGCTCGGCTTGCCTTGCCTGGGGAAATGGACCGAGTCAACGAAACGCCTTTTGATCGACGGATCTCTATCGGCCGAGGGTGGCCGATGGACTTCGGATGCGATCGTCAGCGATGAGCAAGGCCGACGAGCCAAAGTCTACAACGAAATTTTCTTGAATACGGACAGCAGTCGAAATGCTCCGCTTCGAACTCTGTACTTTTGGACTTCATTGTGGCCTCAATCGCCCGTTTGGAAGCCCAGCTTAGAGCGTCGAGGGGCAGCATTGGTCTCATTGCCCATTCAGCTAGAAACGCCACCGGTTGGTGCGACGGTGTTCGTACCCCATTCCTTGATTCAGATCGCTCCAAAGACCGAAAATATTAGCAGCATGTACAACCATCGAATGGGGCGATGGGGAGGCGAGTTCAATTCGGACAAGGCTGCAGAATTGTCCTTCCTGCTGCCGCCGGAAGTCGTCCCTTTGGAAGCCACATCGATTCAAATCGACTTGAGTGTCGTCGCCCCGAAACGAATCGTCAAAATGGTATGGTCCGCTGGCGATAACCCCATCGAATTGGTCCGCTTAAACAGTCCGTCGATTCCTTGGCAAGGAACGATCGACAACCCGCGAGTTCTCCAAGATCTCATCGATGGTCGCTTAGATTTGAAAGTCGAAGTGATAAAAGAACAAGGGCTTTCTGAGTCGGAAGCTCAGGATAGCTTTATCGGCTGGGAGGTTAAGCACCTCTACATCTCGGTCCATGGCAAAATGCTTCCACGAAACAGTTTAGTTTTAATCACCGAAAAGTAATTGGCGCAACCGATGTCGGAACATGTTGTTGAAACCAGAGGTTTATCCAAGAGCTATGGCGACTTCAAAGCGCTTGACGATTTGTCAATCTATGTCGATCGAGGGCAGATTTTGGGGTTCATTGGTCCCAATGGCGCAGGGAAAACCACAACCATCAAGATTTTGGTTGGGCTATCGCGACCAACTTCGGGTTCTGCTTTTATCTCCGGCGTGAACTGCAGCGAAAACGCGTCGAAGATAAAACGGTTGGTTGGCTACATGCCAGACCGCTTTGGGTCTTACGACAATATGCGAGTTCACGAATATCTCGATTTCTTTGGTGCCATCTTCGGCATCAATCGACGAGAGCGTCGCAAGCGCATCGCGGATGTGATGGAGCTCACCGAAACGACCTACATGCAAGATAAATTCGTGGAGTCGCTAAGCCACGGCATGCAGCAGCGAGTTGGGATCGCGAGAACCCTCCTGCACAATCCTGAGGTGTTGATTTTGGACGAGCCAGCCAATGGACTCGATCCCAAGGCACGAATCGATATGCGGCAATTGTTGCTCCGCTTGGCTGCCGAAGGCAAAACGTTGATCGTGACCAGTCACATTTTGCCAGAATTGGCACGTATTTGCGATACGGTTGCAATCGTCAGCGGTGGGAAGACCCGAGCGTTTGGTCCTTTGGATGAGGTCATGCGAAGCCTTTGTCCACTCCGCAGCTACGAGGTTCAGCTCGTAGTGCCCGAGCAAATGGGGCAAGCAGAGACCATCTTGCGAAAGATATTGCGTGAGTCCGAACCGCTTACCGTCAGTACCGCGGAACGCGTCCTTCGGTTTCCAACCGTGCGGTCTGAAGATGAATTGGCAAAAGTGCTGCAAGGCTTGGTTGCAGAAAACATATTGATCTCGCAATTCCGTGAGGTCGCTAGCGATCTTGAGGATGCCTTCCTTTCGATTTCAGCCCCAGGTATGTCAAAAGCGTAAAACCGTGATTCCTTTGTCCTTTGATTTCAACCTTTGAGCTTCGTGAAGTTTATGTCGTTTTTGGAAAACCCAATTCTTGGACGCGAGCTTTTCTCGCGTTTGCGAAGCCCAAAGACCTTTATGGCCATCGTGTCGGTTGCGGTGCTTACCTCGCTGCTGGTGCTTTTGCGATGGCCGACGGATGCGACGGTCGATTTGGTTAGCCAGGGGGCACTGCAGGTATTTCGGCCTGTTGCATTCGCGCTTGCGATCGCGCTGATGATGTTGATCCCAGCTTTTCCTGCGACGGCTTTGGTGAGCGAGCGTCGTCGCGGCACGCTGGCGCTCATGCTGAATTCGCCGACGACTCCTTGGCAAATCTACATCGGGAAATTTTCTGGAAACGTAGTCTTAGCGTTTGTCATCTTGTCTGTGAGTTTGCCAGCTTTGGCGGCCTGCTATGCAATGGGTGGTATTTCTGTGGTGGACCATCTCGGACCGCTGATGCTCGTTCTATTGGGTATGGCCATTCAGTATACGGCCGTGGGATTGTGGGTCAGCTCAATCGTCAATACCTCGGACGCAGGATTGCGATGGACGTATGCAGCCGTGTTGGCGTTGGCTGTCTTGTCGATTGGACCGACGATCTTTGTTGGCAAGCTTTCGGGAGTCAAATCGCTATTGGCACATTGGGCCACTGCCGTCTCGCCGATTTCGGCACTGCAGAGCATTACCGGTTCTCAAGCGCAAGCGAGCGAAATTGGCATATCGACCGCTTGGCCCGATTTTTTAGGGGCGAGCTTGCTCATCACGATTCTTTTGTCGGTGATTACCGTAATGAGGCTCGATCCGCGAAGGCTTGAGCGAGCGCGACCGGCTGGAAAAGTCATCGGCAGAACCAAGCCAACCAATCGCTACGCGGGCTGGCTGCGAAGGGTCTCGTATTTGGTGGATCCGCAGCGGGCGAAGAGCAACATACCATGGTGGCTCAATCCAGTGATGGTCAAGGAGTTTCGAACGCGCAAGTTTGGGCGACTACACTGGCTTATTCGATTGATCTCTGTCAGTGGAGTTTTTTCCCTTTTGCTCACCGTGGTTGCAGCCACCGGGACGGTGAGTTGGGGTGTCGAACGGATTGCACCGACCATGGTGTTGTTGCAAGTGGCTTTGTTGCTGTTGCTTGGACCATGCCTTGGTGCAAACCTTATCGCTTCCGAAGTGGAGAGTGGAGGCTGGGAGTTGTTGCGGGCTTCTCCGATTTCACCTTTACGAATCATGATTGGCAAATTGATGAGCACGGTTTGGACGCTGCTCCTGATGCTGCTCGCGACGTTGCCTGGCTATATTGTGATGGGCTATATCCAGCCTGCCATGAGCGGCCAAGTCGGCAATGTCGTTATATCGCTGGTCATCGCTGTTTTTATGGTTACGACGATGAGTGCCTGCATCAGCGCCTTTTGCCGAACGACCGCTGTCGCGACCGCCACCAGTTACGCAGTCTTGCTATCGCTGTTTGCTGGAACACTGTTGATTTGGGTCGCTCGAGGTAAGCCGTTTGGACCGCTCTTTGTGGAACGCGCCTTGCTTTTGAACCCCGCCGCGGCAGCCCTTGCAGAGATGAAAACGCCCGGGTTTGAGCAGTATCGACTAACGCCGGACGGATGGTATCTCGGAATCGAGATTTCCGTCTTCTGCTTAGTTGTGCTCGCCCTGCGAATTTGGCAAATGACCCGTCCCAAGTAAGAGCCAAATGCCATGTCAAAAAAGAAACAAGTCGATTCGTTCTTAAGGTGTACCATGTTTCGGAAAGCTCGTTGCCTCGTGTTCCATCTCTTGGTGGGGACATCGTCCATTGCTTTTGGGCAAGAGACCAAATGGTTGCAGCATCGATGGGAGATCGATCCACCGTTGGGCGACATCTGGGAAGACAAATACATTTACCAGAACATCTTGTTTGACGTCGAGCAATTGAAGTCACGCTTTGCCGAAGAACGACTGAGCATTGCGCAAAACCTATGTCGCGAATACAGTAACCCCAAACTCATAAAAAAAGAGCGGGCTGTGGAGCTGCTGCTGTTGGGGATACAAAATCGTGACGAATATGAGCAAATAAAGCGGGCGATGATTTCGGCTTTGTTGTTGCTCGGTGATGCATCGCTGGCCGAAAAGATTTGGTCGCAGGCCGAGGCTGACTTGGTGGTTCGCCCCAACGTAGAAAGGCAGCTGATTCGGTGGAAGAGTCCTGTCGCAAGGGACGTTTGGCGGAAGCGAATCGCGGATCCCCATTCCATGGCGACGGATCTTGCGACCGCCCTAGAAGGAATTGCAGCGGTTGGCGGCATTGAGGATCAACCAAGCCTCCAGGCCGTTATTCTGGCAAACGATAGCTCGATGGCCAATAAGTTTTTGGCGGCAATCGCATTGGGTGCCTTGGCTACCGATGGTATGAACGAATTTGCCCAAAAGATTTTGGATTCGAATCTGGAACAAAAGTATCTTATCGCCGCCCACATGCTGAAACGACACTCGGGAGACACCACTGCAAAACAATTGCAGCAGATTCTCAGCCAAGGTCCGGCCAGCGCTCAATTGGTTGCATTCCGATCGTTGTCCGCGAGCGTACCGGATGATTCGAAAGAGTTCGGCATGAAGATGGCGTCGCATACCGATCCAGGTTTGCGAATGATGGCACTGCAGCTTTTGCAGCGTTTTTCGGACGAGGAAAGCCTGAAAATGCAAGGGCGATTGCTAGGGGATCACCATCCCGAAGTTCGCAAACTGGTTGTGAAGCATCTGCTTGAGAAAGCAGCACAAGGGCAGCGAGAATGGGTGGATCAATGTCTCGCTCAACACTTTGCTTCCGACGAATGGACTGGTCTAGAAAAAGGGATCGCTCTTGCAGTCGGTCTTCAAGATAGAAGCCATTGCAAGACGTTCCTTCGATTGCTGGATCATCCGCGTCCCGAAGTAAACATGATGGCTGGCTGGGCGCTCATGGAGTTAGGGGACGAGGCGGAGACGCTTTCTGGAATGTTAGCGCACGCCGAAAAAATGGTTGAGGATTTGAAAACGACGTCGAGCACCAAGGCGTACTCTTTCACAGATCAAATCAAGCTTAGCTACCTCAACGAGGGGTTTGGGAAGAACCTCTATCAGGCAGCTGAACCTATTCTGCTGTTGCATATTCCAAAAGGAGGTCATCGTTTTGCCAACACGAGTCGGTCATCGGCGATTTGGGCCTTGGGCAAGTTAAACAAAGGCAAGAAAAACCCAGACCTACTAACTAGCTTGAATGGCAGACTAACCGATTTAGATCCAATCATTCCAGAGGATTACTTGGTCCGGTTTTCGTGCAATTTGGCTCTTGGTGAAATGGCGAATCCTGAAAGTCGAGAAATCATCGAAAAGTTCAGAGAGAATCTAACGACACCAATTGGAATTGCCGCAACCTGGGCCTTGTCGGAAATCGACAAGGCATCCAAAGCCAAACCCGCCGAATAGGCACGTTGGTACGTGTTTTCCATGCTCTCCACTTGGTCGTCATTCAGGCTACGGATCAAGTAGCTGAAAGACTTTGATCAAACCGAACTCATTGATTCGATCGTCTTTTTTCGTTTCTTTTCGTTCTTTTCGGCTCAACTAATGCTTTGACTTTTATCCTCCCACGAGGGTGACAGGCTGGAAGCCTATCCCACGGTTAGCCTGGCGGCCAAGCCAATGGGCGACCGCCTAGAACGTGATAATGGATATGGCCGACCGATTGGCCGCCGTCGCGACCGCAGTTCATGACGACACGGTAGCCCGTCTCGTGGATATTCAGTAGTCTCGCCACCTTCTGAGTGACGATTTGCAAGTGGCCTAGCAGATTTGCATCCTCCTCGGTCGCATGCTCCAACGAATCGATCTGCCGCTTCGGAATGACCAAGACGTGTACGGGAGCTTGGGCATTGAGATCGTGAAAGGCCATGCTGACATCGTCTTCGTAAACGACTTTGGCGGGGATCTCCTTTCGTACTATCCTTGAAAAAATGGTCTCAGGCATGGGATGATTCCTCTGCGATGATTGGAGTAACGTCGTGAGTTGCTGCTGACTCGTGCGTTTGAGGCAGCTTCCTAAGACGATAACATAACAAACGAAACGCGAAAGTATTTGCGATCACCAAGCACAAGCCAGCCAACGAAAAAAAGAGTGTACCGATTCGCGATTCATGGTCGGTATAGTAGAGAAACGGCCCGAGCCCAAATAGCAGCTACGCCTTCGGCTGACCGCTAAACGAATGAATCCACAATACGCTTGCGGCGGTAGGGGTTATGCGACCGGAACTACCTCGAAGAACGTTTCGCAAATGACATCGCCCGCAAGGTTTAACTTGACCTGGAAATTGTCGATGAATTCGTGGAGCCCTAAATCCATCACGTCGTCGATATGCAAGAAATCAAACTCCGCTCTTAAGCGTCCGAGGTACTGTTCAGGCTTGTTGCTAAAGTGTCCCGCGGTGCCGCCAGTGATCGCGAGCAGCGATTGTTCGGCTCGCGAAATGCAGAATCGAATGGCTCGTGGAAAATCCCGATCGAGCAGCATGAATGCGGCGACTTGCTTTGGAGACAAGCGACCATGTCGCCGACGGTACATCTCCAGAGCGCTCGTGCTTTTGAGCAGCATACCCCATTGGCTAATGTCGATGGGAGTCCCGACATCGGAGACTTCCGGAAGAAGCAAATAGTACTTCACGTCCAAAATTCGCGATGTCTTGTCGGCTCGTTCCAGCAATGCTCCTAGTCTTCCGAAGTTCCATGCTTCGCCATGCGACATGGTGCTATAGGTTACCCCTTCCACGAGATAACCCGCTTGTCGAATGCGACCGAAGAACTCAAAGGGTGAATCGACCGCCGTCGAATCGTGCCGATTGTCGCGAACGAACAGATAGAATTTGTTCAGCTCCTCCCACATTTGGCTGCTGAGCATTTCGCGACTGACGCGCGCGTTCTCACGAGCCATCTTAAGGCAAGAGAGAATGGAATTAGGGTTCCGTTCGTCAAAGGTCAAAAATCGAATGACGTTGGCCTGACTCACTTGATCGTAGTGTTCATGGAACAGATCATTGTCACCGGTCGTGTAGACCAATGGTTCCCATTGCTGGTAGTGATCGATACCGATGCCGAGGGTCAGGTTGAGGGTCACGTCGATAAAGCGAGCTACGTTTTCGGCTCGTTCGATGTATCGCCTCATCCAAAATATTGAATCTGCTACGCGAGATAACATTCAACTATCCAATCGTCTTCTAAACACCATTTGATTCGTTTCTGAGTACCCACGTGTCTTTGCTGCCGCCACCCTGTGACGAGTTTACGATCAGCGAGTCCTTGACCAATGCCACACGGGTCAGTCCACCTGGCACAATGTAGATGTCTTCGCCAAACAAGATGTAAGGCCGCAAGTCAACGTGTCGACCTTCCAAGGAGTCACCACACAAAGTTGGCACCGTGGACAGGTCCAACATCGGCTGCGCAACGTAGTTTCGCGGATTGCTTTGAATGAGATCTTTGTAGGTGGCAAGCTGTTCCTTGCTGGCTTTTGGGCCAAGCAAAATTCCATACCCGCCCGATTCGTTGGCAGGTTTGATGACCAGCTTTTCGATGTTCTCCAAAACATACTTGCGCTCCGTTTCGTCGGCGCACATGTAGGTTGGCACATTCGGCAGAATCATGTCTTCGTTCAAATAGTACTTGATCATCTTGGGAACGTAAGCGTAGATGGCCTTGTCGTCCGCGACCCCCGTTCCTGGTGCGTTTACCAATGCGACTTTGCCCGCGCGGTAGACTTGCATTAGTCCTTTGACACCCAACGTCGAATCGGGGCGAAGGCATTCTGGGTCCAGGAAATCGTCATCGATTCGTCGGTAGATGACATCCACTCGCTTCAGACCTCGAGTGGTTCGCATGTGCACATAGCCATCCTTCACCAACAAGTCGGAGCCTTGCACGAGTTCGACTCCCATTTGCTGCGCGAGAAAGCAATGCTCGAAGTAGGCGGAGTTATGGATGCCTGGGGTCAGAACAACGACTGTCGGTTCGTTCGATGAGGATGGTGAGACATACTGAAGCATTTTGAGCAACTGCTCAGGATACGTCTCCACTGGCAAAATGTTCCGCCCCTCAAAAAGTTGCGGGAACGTTCGCTTCATCACTTCGCGATTTTCAATCACGTAAGAGACGCCCGATGGGCAGCGGAGGTTGTCCTCAAGCACATAGATTTGGCCATCGCCAGCCCGCACTAAGTCAGTGCCGGTAATATGGCACCAAATGCCTCTCGGCGGATTCATTCCTTGGATCTGTTTTAAGAAACCCTTGCTGGACTGGATCATGTACTCGGGGAGAACGCCGTCGCGAATGATCTTTTGGTCGTGATAGAGGTCATCGATAAACATGTTCAGCGCCCGGATTCGCTGCTTTAGTCCGCGTTCGACGTACAGCCACTCCTCCTCTTGGATCACACGCGGGATCAAGTCAAACGGCCAGACTTTTTCGGTCCCTGCCGAATGTCCGTACACGTTAAACGTGATGCCCATATTAAGAAGCTCGTGATCTGCAGCCCGCTGCCGACGCTGGAGCTCGCCAATGGGCAGTGCCGATAGCTTATCGACGAGGAATTCTACTCCAGGCCGAGCAACTCCGGCCGCGCTAAACATCTCGTCAAAAAAACCTCGTGTGTCGTACTTCGAAATATTGAGGGGATCGTTGTTTTGGAAGCTCGAATTAACCTGTTCCATAGTCGTCCGATCGAATTGGCTTTGCTGATTCATCAATGGATATGTTATTCCCTAAAATTCTACAAACTCGGGCCGTTCCCAGCAGCGCGACTTGCTCAAAAAGCCACCCAACCAACAACAAAGGTGCTCAAATGATCAGCATCTGTCGCCCGGAGTCCGGCCGCAGTGCGTTATTTCATTGGGTTTTTAGGCGAGCAAGATAGATCAGCAAGTCTTGAGCCATGGGCTGGCTATAATGAAAAAGTAACCGTAAAAGGTGGGAAATCACCCGCAGATTAGCCGGTCTGAGTCAGAATAGCGTTGAATTAGCAAGTAGTGGAATCTCGTAAGAGTTCCTGAAGTGCCTCAAGCTCCAGGAAGTTTTCCAACTTCCGCTACGGGATAGGCGTAGGACTAGGAAAACCCGAGATGCGTGATTTGAAATGGGCGTTGGTTGTTGTGCTAACGGTATTGGTCCAACTGGTTTCCGAAAATCGGCTTCAAGCACAGTCGACGGGATTCGACAAGCCAAGCGACAAAGCCCCAAGCGACAAAGCCCCAAGCGACAAAGCCCCAAGCGAAAAGGAGCAAACCCAGCTCCGATTCGAACTCTCTGTACCCTCAATGGGGTCGCATGTCGATTTTGTCGTCTATGCCCCGTCCCAAGCGGAAGCGAAAAACGTCATCGACGCGGGTTTGGCTGAGATCGAACGATTGTCGACCATTCTCAGCAACTATGACCCGGATAGCGAGATCTCCAAATTGTGTTCGACTCCAAAAGGAGTTTGGACTCCGCTCAGTCCCGATTTGGCGGCGGTGCTACAGCACAGTCGTCGTTGGCATCAGCTCAGTGCAGGCAAATTTGACATCACTGTGGGACCGCTGACGCAACTCTGGCGTGCACATCGCAAGAAAAAGCAGCTGCCCTCATCCACATTGATCGAAGACGCAAAGGGACGATGCGGTTGGTCGTCGGTCAATCTTGCGTTTCCTTCAACGAGTGAATCGACCATGCAACCTACACGCATCTCGTTGCTCAAGGACCAGATGGTACTCGACTTGTCTGGGATCGCCGTTGGATACATTATTGACGCCGCTTTTGAAAAAATGCGAATAGCTGGCTCACGATCGATATTGATCAATGCAGGTGGCGATATTCGAGTAGGGGATGCGCCACCAGGCGCGAAGGGATGGAGAATTGCCATAGCGGGCTTGGGCAAGGAGTCGCCCCCCTTGTCGATGATTCAGCTCAAGAACTGCGCTGTGACGACCTCTGGGGATTTGAACCAGTTCGTAGAAATCGATGGCCGACGCTATAGTCACTTCATCGATCCCGAGAGTGGTGATCCTATCGAACGTCGGCAAAGCGTGACCGTGATTGCTGAGACAACAGTCGATGCCGATGCGGGGGCGACAGCGCTAGCGGTATTAGGTATGCGACCAGCATCCGAGTTGTTCGATGCAATGCCTATCGCGAAGGCGGTTCTCGTCGAAACAGGATTGGCCGATGGCCCTGTTCGAGTACGTTGGTTGGAAAAACAGGGGCAACCTTAAGCGGAACATCCGAAGAGCAAACAGAATACTCGCAGAATGATGTCACTCTCGGCAACAGTGACCCACCGTGGCTTAGCAAGCTCGGCAGGAGCCTCGCTCCACCGCTGTAAACATGTTTCCAACGAGTTTACCTAAGTCATTCATTGCTCGGGAGGGTGAGGCTCCTGCCGAACCTTTGCTGCTCGGGAGGGTGAGGCTCCTGCCGAACCTTTGCACCGTTGGCTCGGCAGGAGCCTCGCCCTCCCTAATCTTTTCAATGGAATTGACTTTGCAAAGATGTTTACAGCGGTGGCCTCGCTCTCCCAAGTTGCCTCATAAATTGACACTCAGAAGACTAAGGCTTCTTCGTTTTCACTTCGTCGTCGCGATTTAACAAAAAGATAGTCGGCGAATCGACGCGTTCGTCTAGAGACTGTGGTGATGATTCCGATTGCCGTCGAGTAGAAAGTTCCACCGGTGGAACCTTCGGCTTTGCAGACAAAATAGCGATTTGCTTTGGTTCAAGAGCTTTTTCGGCGGCAGGTGGAATGAGATTGGTGGCAGCTGTTACATTGCCGCTTCGCTGAGCCACCGAGTTGGTGGTCGCGATAAACTGATCTCGAATCTTCGGATCGATCTTGGTCAAACGTTTCGCGAGTTGCTGGATGCCGTAGGGATTGTTTTGGGCTGTTTGTGAGATCTGCGAAAAGAACGCGGAGCATTCCGTGAAGTTATAATCCGCTGTCTTGCCCATTAAAGGCCCAAGCGTTTTCACGACCAAATCGGCGCCGATGTTGTCGAGCTTCATGAAGACGTCCATCGATGCAACGATGCCAGGCTTGCCGTTGGGTAGCGTGCCAGGTCGATTGTGTAAGACGACGACGCACTTGCCGTTCAGCTCTCGAGCCCAAAGATTCCCTTGGTAGGCACCGCTCGCGAAGTAGATGTGCATATTATCATTGCCAAAGACGAGGTCCATTTTACTGGACGTGCCGGCTCCGTCGCTGCCATGCAATTCATACTGGCCCCGTCGCTGCAAAGAAACCTTCGTCACATCCATGACTTCCCAAATGTTGACGATCACTTCAGGATGTCGGACCAAGAAGGCAAACATCTCGGGATCGCAGTCGACCGTTTCGGTGGGCATACTCCGAAAATAACTGGAATTTACCACGACTGTTTTGAGTCGAGCACCTGCATCAGGCGTCAGTTGTTGAAACGGAATTCGTTGAATTGCGGCTTCCCTCGCTTCTCGAGTGGAAGTGCCTTCGCTTTTCGGCTGGAAGCGGTGCGCACCGAACTGTTCGCCAGCGCCCGGTAGTTGAGCATTAGCCGTTTGCGGACCCAATATGCTAGCACCGAAAAACGTGGCAGCCACGAGTACGAGGCAGCCGCGGTTTTTGCGAAGCCTAGTAAATTTGGTTGCGGTGTTTCGCATTGGCAGATCGACCCATGAGGAAACGAATATAGCTGATCTGTTGTGTCGGCAATCGAGCATTAAAAAGAACAGCAGAACACTTCGAAAATATTCTGCTAGCGTTTCGTTTTTGTAGATTGCCGGCGGATTGCAGTCACTTTAACGCAATACCAAAATACGCACAAAAAATAGCCAATTCGCGCTGCGTTATAGTTCCTGCATTTTGCCTACATTCAAGAGGCGAGACGGTGAAATGCTGTCTTTCCTCTTTGGCAAGCAGCGGGTTCAAATATACCTAGCACGACGCGCAAGCTAGTGAATTGGGAGCACGACGCGCAAGCTAGTGAATTGGGAGCACGACGCGCAAGCTAGTGAATTGGATTGTTGATCCACTAGCTTGCGCGTCGTGCTAGGT
>JAPLNL010000022.1 GCA_026692905.1 Planctomycetota bacterium | reverse complement strand
TCTGCTCAATGTAAATTGGGCTTTTCTGTAGCGAAAGTCGTCAAGACTTTCGGCTGCATTGCGTAAACCACCGAAACTCTTGACGAGTTTCGCTACAAAATGCGAAACAGCGTTGCGTTTCACGGCTCTTGTATTCATCGTGCCTAGAGACCGTGGGGCGAGCCCCACGGCTACAAAGCGTCGCCGCTATCGCGGTTAAGAGATAAAGCGTATTGTCGCTTACTTGAAAATCGGAAGGTCCAAGAGCAAGAAGGCCTCAATGAGTCAATTGAAAAAGATCATCCAAGCCATAGCGGAGGCTGGAGGAATCGCCTACGAAGTTGGTGGCTGTGTCCGGGATCAACTTCTCGGGCATGCTAACAAGGACTTGGACATTGAGGTCTTTCATCTCGACGCCCCCATGTTGTCCAAGATTCTGTCTCGGTTTGGGCGGGTCAACGAAGTTGGAGTTTCCTTTGGTGTGATCAAGCTTCGTACGTCGAAAGGGGACGAGCTTGATTTCACCTTGCCGCGGCGAGAGAGCAAGATTGGACGCGGCCATCGCGGCTTTCAGGTCGAAGTCGACCATACATTGAGCGTTGCGGATGCGGCTCTCCGTCGCGATTTTACGATGAACGCAATCTATCGAAACCTCCACGATCAAACGCTGATCGATCCGCATGGTGGCGTCCAGGACCTTGAGCACCGAGTCTTGCGCGCAACGAGTGAGCACTTTGCAGAAGACCCGTTGCGCGTATTGCGAGGGATGCAGTTCGCGGCGAGATTCGACGCAACCATGTCCAGCGATACGATCGAAATGTGTCGATCCTTGAGCCACGAGTACTCATCGCTGGCTTTGGAAAGAGTCTGGAACGAGTGGCACAAGTGGGCGACTCGCAGTAGGCGACCGAGTCAGGGGCTGATGGTGCTGAAACAATGTGGCTGGATTGAGCACTATCCAGAGCTTGCCGCCTTAGACGGAGTCCAGCAAGACCCGGTCTGGCATCCGGAAGGGGACGTTTGGGTTCATACTCTCCATGTCTGCGATGCAGCTGCCACGATTGCCGATCGAGAGAGCCTTTCAGACGACGAGCGAATCTTGCTCATGTTTTCGGCGCTTTGCCACGATTTGGGAAAGCCAGCTACGACTGTCCTGGTCGATGGTCGATGGCGATCACCAAGTCACGCATCGGTTGGCAAGCCACTAGCGGATTCGTTTTTGACTCGAATCGGCTGCCCCCGCCATTTCATCGAACTCGTACAACCTATCGTAGCTGAACATCTCGCACATATCCAAGCCGAGGCTTCACCTAGAACCGTTAGACGGTTGTCGGTTCGTCTTGGCAAGGCGAATATCGTGCAACTGATGAGGCTTGTCGAAGCGGATCTAGGTGGTCGGCCGCCTCTCTCGGCGACGATGCCAGAGTCGTTGATTCGACTTATGCGAATCGCCGAGACGACGAACGTTTCGAATTCGCGCCCCGACCGGATTATCTTGGGCCGCCATTTGATTGCTCTTGGCTACCAACCTGCCCCCTGGTTTAGCTCGATTTTAGAGAGATGTTATCAAGCTCAATTGGACGGCGTCTTCGAAGTCGAGACGGACGGGATCGATTTCTTAAAATCCGAACTGGATGCGCGAAGCTGAAACAAGCCTTCGTTTCATATTGATTCACCTTTGCTCGAACTGCGGATGCGACCCACTAGGTGGGCTCTGCGGGGCCGTTTAGGCCCCGGTTTTGCCCCATGGCCGCGTTGAATTGATCCTGCAATTGCTGAAACGTGATCGGGATGGCTGGTACTGCCCTTTCCAATCGTTGTACTTGTGGAGCATTGCGGTTGTTGTGCAAGACCCTATCGACTTCCTCCTCAAGCATCAATAACCATGCTGGGATATCTAGACCGACTCCTGTTGGTTCTCGCATCATCAAATGCGATTCCTGAATCAGGAGCTCAAACGCGCGGCTGTCTTCGTTGTCGCTCGCTCGCAACTGCCGCATTGCGGGCCTTATGAGAGCTCGCATGCGGTCGATGGTCATCGGCTTGACAAAGCGTTCGTTCAATCGGTCCGCCACCGTCGGCATCTTCATCGCATACTGCTGCTGCAGCTTGGCCAGTTTTTCCAAATACTGATCGGACTCTTTTGACACCCGTTCGGCCAACGCGCGACGCCACTGCTGCGCGGAGTTTTGACAGCCTGAATGCACCAATACCTCATGTGCCCAAAAGACTGGCTTGAGGTTCCAGCAAACGCGATCGTAACGCACTCGCAGCCTCAAAAAATCTAGCAGCATAAACAGCATTTCGCCTCGATCCGACTGGGTCGTGGTGCTGTTGTAGTCTTTATACTCGGCGTAGTGATCGATGATGGCTTCGAACACCACCGACAACCAGCGCTGCGCTTCCTCGATCGGAATTTCGCCGCTTTCGATGGCTTCGAGCAGCGGCCGAACTTCTTCGCTGTCCTGGTTCTGGATAGCATGTTCCAGATAGTTCCCGACCCCTTGGTGCAAGATAGCTCGAACGTTCGAAAGCTTCAAAAAGCCTTGCGTAAAGATCCCCTTGCCATACTTCTGAATGAATTGCGAAAGCTGCTTCCAAGTGCCCGAACCATCGATCGTCTCGAGCACACTTAGTCGTAGGGTCCGGGAATGCGATAGCCAGCTTCCAAGCAAGATTTCGGTAAGCTGTTCGAGCAGCGGAACCAACTGGTCGTTGTTCGGTTCGGGTGGATTTTGGTCGACGAGTCGGTCCAGTTCCAGCTTGGACCATTCCGGTTTGACTTCGGATTTCTTCGAGCGTCGCTTTTCGGTACTGGGCTTGCTCGGATTTTCGGCTTGCCATTGATAGGCGTTTCGGACCAAGCAACGGACCATCGACTTGAACGCGATTTGAAAGAGATCATCAAACTCAGTCACCGCTCCGTGCCCGACGGGATTGTGATGTTCCATGTGCCTAGCGGTATCCACTAGCCGACACGCTTGATAGAAGAATCCTTGTCTCGGCAGCCAAGTCAGCAAGTGCGTCAAGGCACGACGTCGAACTCGAGCGTTAAGAATATCGAGGGGTTGTCCGCCCCGGGTTAACGAAACGTAAAGCAGTTTTTGATCTCGAAGCTCGGCCACAAACGCCGGGAACGTCTCCTCCACTCGGCTTCGTCGACCCGCCATGAGGTCACCAAAAAGCTCGACGGTTAACACTTCGTCTTTGGGCAATCCCTCCAGGAGTGGCTTGCAAGTTGCAAGATCGTCGCTGTGTGCCAAACTGGCGCCGATCAACATGCGGCCTGCATCGGCCGTTTCGACCGCGGCAGCGAGGATGCGTTCCATCAACGACTCTTTGATGACACGTTGTCGATCATAGCGAGCCATTGAGTCGGTATCGGTTCCACCTCTCGCTACTTTAAAAGACTGGATTTGGTCGAGCAAAACAACCAATTCATTTCGATTGTGTAAGCACTGTTCGCTCCATCGCCTAAGGGCCGCAACCACGCGGGTTCGGCGGGCGATATCGACCGCCGCCATCTCAGAGGGAGGTTGCTGCTGTTCCGATTCGAGAGTTTGCGTTGATTGCGAAACCAACTTCCACATTTGCGCGAGTGCGGCAAGGAATGTTAAGTGCTCACCGAGTCGTTTCGACTCGGCCACCAATTCCTCGGATGTCCCTTCGTCTTGCTCATATACGGGACCTTCGACGCCGTCGTCGGTACTGTCCGAATAGGTTACGTCTTCGTAGGCGGCATCGAACAAGGACGCTTTCTCGACGTTTTCATCGCCATCGTCAGGGAACTCCTCGTCGCGTTGCCGGCCCGCCGATTCCAAGCCGGAATCGTTGTCGGGGCGCCGTTTGGGCTTGCTTGGTTTGGAAAGTGAAAATTGGGGGACCGCCCAAAACGATTCGCCGTTGGCCTCGAGGTAATCAAAGAATTTCTCGACCATCGACCAAACGAAGTCCGGTGACTTAGGTGTATCGATTTGTTTATCTGAAGCAGTCGCTTTGCTCGGATGGGTGAGTGACTCGGGTTCGCTCGAGTACTCAAACAACTGTTCGAGCCAGATGCGAGCGAGGTCAGAATAGGAAGTGTTTCCGCTTTGTAGTCCCACGCGGCCGGCTTGGCTCAGCCAGTGAACAAGCAGGGCCATGCCTCCGACAAAATCGCGTCGGTCCAGCAACGCTTCGATGACCAACGCGTACGCTTTAGGGGAATCGAAAAGATCCGCGTGGGGCGCCCAGAACTTGAGATCGCCGGCCGCAGCGCCCCCTTGGTGCCAAAGTCGCAACGCCCTGGCCACTAACTGAGACGATTCCAAGGCGTCCTGCGAGTCGGTGGCGGCGACATCGCTCACTTGGTGGGCTGCAAATTTTCGCCACCAATCGGAGATCGTCTGGAATCGTTTTTCCGTCTTCTTGGCCAACTCTTCTTGATTTGTCGCTGCTGCCTCGCGCCAGAGCCTAGACAAGAATCCGAAGGTTTGCTCCATGATTTGGACCAACTCCTCCACGCGTTCATCGATCACGGTGGAGTCGGTGCCGATGAATCTGGGGAAGTTGCCTGCAAAGCCGAGAATGTTCCACGGGTCGACGAGTGCTCCGCATTGGACACCGCGTTGAATCAAATCAAAGATCTGGTCTGGCACTTCCCCTGCCTTAACGAGCTCACCTCGGCGCAGCTGTTGGTTACCGACTGTCAGCAAACAATCGATGCGGCAAAGGATACGGGCCGAGGGCACTTGGACATCGTCCGCTTCTTCTTTGGCAGCGTTCGCGCTCCCCATTCGAGCGAAGATGCGCGCGAGTTGAACATGCTCGACCTGCGACGCTCGTAGGCGGGCGAGGGTCGTATTGAGTTGTTGGCGAGCGCCGCCGAGCGGTTGCCGTCGAATGGCGGCTTCATTACGAAGACGATCGGCGTGCGTGCCCACGATACCATGCAAGAACTCCGTGTAAAACGAATCGCGATAAAGTGCGATTTGCGAAAGCAAATGAACGAGCGTCGTCGTGGATGAAAATGAGTTGGCACTGCCACCTGAAATACCAGACGCCATCAACATGGTTCCAGCCAAGACAACTGCCGCTTCGGTCATTGTCTCGCCTCGCGAAAGTTCCTTTTCCTTCGCGACTCGATCAAGTAGTGCATCCACCGTGACTTGTTGCAGGACGAAGCGTCGGTAGTTTCCGCTTTGGTCCATTAAGTGCGGGTCCCACTGGCCGAAGTAATAGTTCGGCCGCTTGTTGACCGGGTGATCGAAATCGTAGGCACGAGCATCGAGCGCCAGTTCATCGAGATTGTTGGGGTCGAACTGGGCGTCGCGGAGGATGTGCGACGATGTGCTTCGCAGAATTTCGAGTGCCTTGGTAATGATCTCGCAGTACGGGCCAAAAGCTACGCCTACATCTCGAACATAGAGCGGGATCGGCCGAAGCCATTCGTGGGAGTAGGGTTCTAAGCGTCGGCCTTCGAGGACAGCGACCGGTCGGAAGCCCACATAGTCATTGAGTTGATCGATGGCTTTGGGAACAATGCGTTCGATTTCGTCCCAAGGGGCACCTTGTTGGAGGACGCATTCGATGGCACGGCCGAGGAACAGGCCGTTGAAAAGTCCTTCCGGTTCCTGGTGGAATAGGAGGTCGCTATGGAAGTCCAGGTAGTCGGGCAGCAAATTGAGCCAGACGATTTGGAGGACTTGGCTCGCCTGGTCGCTTTCGCGAAAGATCTCTTTTTCGTCTCTGAGTTTCCCAAGCCGGTCCTGGAGCCATTGCTGAATGGTTAGCCAAGCCGGGAGGCCAGCGTACGGGCTATACTGGCCAGGTGATCCAGCCAAAGCCAAGCCGTAGAGACGGTTGAGGGCAGCGAGCGACTTTGGATCAGACTTTCCGGAGGAAAAATTGAGGTAGCCCAAAACATGAACTAAGTCCTCGTCTCGTCCATCCGTTCGAATTTCGTTGGCCACCAGTTTCCCCAGGCAATCCGTTCCGCGATCTCGTTGACGCACCCACTTAAGTGCGTTTTGCCCGCTCAACTTGATAAGGCGAGCGGCAATGTGAAAACCACCGTTGCACGACGTGCAAGCTAGTGAATTGGATCTTAGATTCACTAGCTTGCGCGTCGTGCTAGGTACATTAGAACCCGCTGCTTGCCTAATGGTAAATCGGCTTGAAGAATCACGGAAGAGCCTGAACAACCAACCTAGATGGCATATAGCAAGATTCCCGGGGTGGTTTGGCTTGGATTTTTGCGGCGAAACCGCACGAATCACTGTTCATGGCCTAGATTTGCTCGCCGTTTTGGCGATTGAGCAGATTGTGATTGAGGCTGGAATAAGACATGGAAAGTTACGACATTACAGAAGTTGCCGACCGTTTCCCTTCGGAACGAGGCGTTCTCGGCGTTCCACCGGGAACTCTAGCCCCCATTCGCCCATTCAATCGGCCGGAAAAGCGGCCCACGAACCAGATTGTCGAGTCGTTTGAGAACGCCGAGCGCGTTCTTGCCGATGCCATGGCCCCGGAAATGGCCATCGAGCTGTCGGTGGTCATGCCGTGCTTGAACGAAGCGGATACGGTGGCGAGCTGCGTTCGCAAGGCGGTCGAGACTCTCCAAGGGATGAGCATTCCTTTTGAAGTCCTCGTCGCGGACAACGGTAGCACCGATGGCTCGCAAGAGTTGGCAGCGTCCGCGGGAGCTCGCGTGGTTCACGTCCCGGAACGAGGCTACGGCGCCGCATTGATGGGCGGAATTCGGGAAGCCCGCGGTCGGTATGTTGTCATGGGGGACGCTGACGAAAGTTACGATTTTGCGGCCTTACCCCTATTTTACGAAAAGTTGAAGGCTGGAATGGATATCGTTCAAGGCTGTCGAATGCCACGCGGCGGTGGAACCGTCAAACCTGGCGCAATGCCCTTTCTGCATCGCTGGCTCGGGAACCCGGTCCTCTCAAGTCTCGTTCGTACCATGTTCCGAACTTCCGTGCACGACGTCTATTGTGGCATGCGAGGTTTTCGACGCGACTGGCAAGCGTCACTGGATCAACGTTGCACTGGGATGGAATTTGCGACCGAGATGATTATCAAGTCGACGCTGTTTGGCGGAGCCATGGACCAAGTCCCTATCACTTTGCATCCCGACGGCCGCATCAACCAGCGATCGCATTTGCGCACGTTTCGCGATGGCTGGCGTACGCTTCGGTTCTTCATGTTGTTAAGCCCGCGTTGGACGTTCTTGCTACCTGGCTTTACACTCGGAGCAATTGGTCTGGTGCTATGCGCGTTAGCGTTGCCAGGCATTCGGATCGCAGGTGTGACGCTCGATGTTCATACGTTGCTGCTAGGGGTTTTGACGATCTTAATCGCGTCGCAGCTGGTGTGGTCGGCGATTCTTGCCAAAACGTTTGCGGTGACCGAAGGTGTTCTGCCCAAAAACGACCGACTGGAGGCCTTTGCCCGAGTCATGACGCTCGAACGTCTTTTGGCGATCTCTTGCGGCATGGCTATCGTCGGAGCGACCGTCATCGGAAGCTTCGCGATCCAATGGGCATGGTACGGCTTTGGTGAGATCCACTATGCGACTAGCATGCGATGGATCATCCCAGCGGTGGGGCTCATCGCACTTTCGGTCCAATGTGCCGCTTCCAGCTTCTTGCTGAGTGTGTTGAGGATGGCTAGGCTGTAAAGAGAGTGTAAAGCGATTGTCCCAATCGCTTGTCGGGCACGTTAGGTTTGTCTTCAGTGAAAACGCCAGGATGCGACTTTAGGTTTGGTATGAGTTCGATTGTGAACTGGCGCCGAAGAAACGATTGAGGACAATCGTTCGACACTCAATCGATTTACTCAGTCTTTTTCTTCGTGGTTTTCTTGGTTGCCTTCTTGGCGGCTTTCTTTTTTGCGGGCGCTTTTTTCTTGGTTGCAGGTACCTCATCGGCATCCAAATCGGAATCCACTTCCGCGTCGTCGTCTGCCCCTACCTTTGCCGTTTTCTTTTTGGCTTTGGTCGCCTTCTTCGCCGTTTTCTTCGATGTCTTTTTCTTCTTAGAACCACCGGCTGCAGCGCGAGCAGCTAAGAGATCTAGTGCTTGCTCAAACGTGAGATCGTCTGGCTTCACATCCTTTGGCAACGATGCGTTTGTCTCGCCGTCTGTTACATACGGTCCAAAACGACCATCGCGAATGGCGAGGTTGTTTCCAGTTACGGGCGAAGCGGCCAACTCCTTGAGTGGTGGAGCGGCAACACCGCGGCCACGTCCAGCGGCTTTGGGTTGCGCTAGCAGCTCGAGCGCTTGTTCAAACGTTAGCTCAAGCAAGCTAATGGGTCCCAACGAACGCGTGTCGGTTCCGCTTTTGATATACGGTCCGAACTTGCCCTGCGAAGCGATGATCGGCTCGCCATTGGCGGGATTGATCCCTAGATTCAGCGGGAACTTCAGCAGCAAAATTGCCGTGGCCAAATCAAGAGACTCCGTCGTCATCCCCTTGAGCAACGATGCATTCTTCTTTTCTTCGTCGTCAGCTTCACCCATTTGCACGTAGGGTCCGAATCGACCTTGCTTGATGTAGATCGGTTTGTGCGTTTCTGGGTGCATGCCCATAGGCTCTTCCCCAAGTTCTTGTTTGGCCAGCAGTTCGACCGCCATGGCCAAATTCATTTCGTCCGGCGGCATCTCTTCCGAGATACTTGCGCGGCGTTCCCCTTGTTCCACGTAAGGGCCATAGCGACCAACTCGAACGGAAACCGGCATCTCTGGGTTGTCATCGAGGAATCCGAGCGGATACGAGCATGCAGTTCGCGGGTCGATTTCCGCAACCTTCAACGCCAGCAGCGGTTTGAGCCCGATGCCGCCTGGCGCTGCGTTTTCCTTTGCAACATCGTCGCCAAAATAAAACTCTTGCAGGTAATCAAGATTCTCGCGTTCGTTGCGGCTGATCTGGTCGAGGTAGTCTTCCATTTCGGCGGTGAATTGGTAATCGACCAGCGAGGTGAAATGCTCTTCCAGAAGTCGGATCACGGCGAAGGCGGTCCAGCTCGGAACAAGTGCCTGCCCCTTCTTGAATACGTAGTCTCGTTTGAGAATCGTATCGATGATCGAAGCGTACGTACTAGGTCGACCGATGCCGCGTTCTTCCAGACCTTGGGTTAGCGATGCTTCGGTAAATCGGGCTGGCGGTTGGGTGGTGTGCGAAACCGAATCGAGCGACAGAGACTTGAGTGGATCGGTGGCCTTGACGTCGGGTAATAGTTTTTCTTTTTCCGCCAGTTCGGCGGCGGGATCATCGCTTCCTTCGACATAGGCTCGCAAGAAGCCTTCAAATTCGATGGAGGTTCCAGTGGCTTGGAACAGGGCATCGTCCGCTTGGATGACAACCATGACACGTTGCTTGCGAGCGTCGGCCATTTGAGACGCAATGGTTCGTTTCCAAATCAGTTCAAAGAGTCGGAACTGGTCGTAGTTGAGTTCGCCTTTGATCTTCTCAGGCAACTGGAATGGGCTACCAGCAGGGCGAATGGCCTCGTGAGCTTCTTGGGCATTCTTCACCTTGGAGGCATAGGTTCGCGGTGTCGAATAAAGGAACGCGTCACCGTATTGTGAACGAACGAGTTCGCGGGCTGCATCGACGGCTTCTTTGGAAAGCGTGGTCGAGTCGGTACGCATGTAAGTGATATAGCCGTTTTCGTACAAGCTTTGAGCGACTCGCATCGCATCCTTGGCTGTCATACCAAGTTTGCGGTTGGCTTCCTGTTGGAGAGTACTTGTCGTGAACGGTGCCTTAGGACGTTCTATGTACGGCTTCACCTCAACGCTGAGGACTTTGAATGGCGCTTTGGTAAGTCGATCTTTGAGAGCCTCAGCACCCGCGGCATCAAGCTGTAGCATCTTGGAGTCTTTGAGAAGCCCCGTCGCCGTATCGAAATCTTTACCTGATGGAATCTTGCGATCGGCTACGCTGACCAGGGATGCCATAAATTTTTCTTTGGCATTGGTTTCCAGCATGACATCCAGATCGAAGTAGGTTGCCGAGTGGAAGGCCATGCGTTCGCGTTCGCGCTGGACGATCAGTCGGACGGCGACGCTTTGGACGCGGCCGGCCGATAGTTTTGGCCGGACTTTTTTCCAAAGGAGGGGGGAAATGTCGTAGCCATACAATCGGTCTAGAATTCTTCGTGTTTCTTGTGCCTTCACCAAGCCTTGATCGATTTGGCGGGTGTTTTTCAGTGCGTTCTGGATCGCTTCTTTGGTGATTTCATGAAAAACCATCCGGTGAACGGGCACTTTTGGCTTCAAAACTTCCTGCAAATGCCAAGAAATCGCTTCTCCCTCGCGATCCTCGTCCGTCGCCAGGTAGAGGTCTTTGGCGTCTTTGAGCGCGGCTTTCAAAAAAGAAACATGTTTTTTCTTGTCGGCTGGAACGATGTAGAGGGGTTCGAAACCGTTATCGACGTTGACGCCAAGATATCCCCAGGATTCCGATTTGAACTCAGCAGGGACCTCTTTTGCACCTCCAGGCAAATCTCGAATATGGCCGATGGAGGCTTCCACCTGGAATCCGCTCCCCAAATACTTCGAAATCGTTCGCGCTTTGGCGGGAGACTCGACGATAACGAGGGATTTTTTCTCACTCATAAATATTTTGTGCTGCAGGTGGAATTTTGGGAATTGCGATTTGCTGGTCCGTGAATTTGCTAATCTAGCTCACGCACTAGGGTTGTCACCGCAATGCTGGTGATTTGTCAAGCCCCAGGCTGCGCGGCCGCAATGGAATTGCGTTAAAGAGCGAAAATCCTACAATCGTGTTTTGAGAGCCTGTTTATCAAGCCGATTTACTTGAATGTCGACTACCAAGGATTGATTTGTCCAATGTCCAGCCCATTTGCTATTTTTCGAAAAAACCAAAAGCTTTGGATGGCCGGATTGGTTTTCATCGCTGTCATCGCATTCGTCCTAACACCGTCCGGCGCCACTAGGACATCGAAAAATTCAGGTCCAAATCCTGTCATTGCCTCCTGGACGGGTGGCTCGATTCGTAGCAATGATCTTCGACTGGAGTGGGAGCAGGTTAACTATGCCAACTTATTTCTGAGAAAGTTGGCCATGGATGTTCGTGCCAAAGGTGGAATGCCTAAAGTGCCCGAGTTCGCTCCAGATCTCAGTTTGGTCGGTATCACGAGTAATTTAGACGATGAAGGCCCGAGCCGAATTATTGAACGAAAGCTTTTGGTTGCCGAAGCAAGTCGAATGGGTATCCACTTCGACGACGCCTCGGTCAAAAGGTTTTTAGAATTGTTCGTTGACGGAAAATTGGATGGAAAGGAAATCACAAAAGCACTTTATGATTCGACCGAGGGCAGAATGAACCTCTTTGATTTCAATCGTTTGATGCGTGAAGAATTGGCGAAAAACGAAGTGCTACGATTAGCGGGAACCGGACTTCGTTTCGAAGATCGGCGGGACGCAAAAACGTTGTCTCGCCCTGCTCTGACAACCCCGAGCAAAAACTGGCAAGATTACCTCAAATTCAATCGAACTGCCAAAATCCAAGCGTTTCCCGTGTTCGTCAACGACTTCGAAGCTCAGGTGAAGAACAAGCCCACCGAAGCTGAGTACCAGGAGACTTACAAAAATGGAAAAGACATCATCCGAGCTCGGGGTATGGCTTCGACGCAACCTGCTTTTATGAGACCCCAAACGTCGAACTTCGAATATCTTTCGATCAATGTGGACAAGATCATCACTCAACAAATGGCTCTCGTTTCCGAAGAAACTCTGAAGTCAGAGTACGAGCGACGGGTCAAAGAAAAGCAGTTTCGAGTGCCGATCGCTCAGGAAGCGGTAGGAACTCCAACTGGTTCGACTCCGCCAACATCGACTGAGCCAGCCACGCCTGCGGCAACGCCCGCCGCTGACTCGACGAAACCATCGCCGACATCGACGGAGCCCGCCACGCCTGGGCCTGCACCAACACCAGCCCCCGAAAAGTCGCCAGAGGCAACTCCGCCAGCGGACAAACCGCCAGTTCTCGAGGAGCCTAAGCCAACGGCATCGTCGCCGAGAAAAGTCTCAAACATTAGGCTCGTCTCCTTTCAAGAAGAAAAGCCTGCAGCAGCGGAACCTCTAGCACAAGTGCCAGCTGCTGAGCCCTCACCAGCTCCTGCTCAAACCGAGCCTGCCGCAACAACACCTGCTCCAGCCACTGAGCCAGTCGCAAAGTCCGATACGAATTCGGTTCTCGAGCTATCGGGGCAACCTACGCCAACTCCGGCTTTGCCAACGTTTCCCCAAACAGGTGAGAATGCCCAAGGTGAAGGCGTGGCCGATAGCACACCCATGCGGACCAAAACGTTCGAAGAAGTGAAAGATCAAATTGCACGCGATCAAGCGATTGGGCCAGCAAACAAGATCATCGACGATCGTATCAGCGAAATCATGGGTGCGATGAGTATCTTCGATTCCGAGCTTAAGGCATACAAACAAAGCGTTTCCAGCAAGGAACCGGGTGTAAAAGCTCCAGCCCCTTTGAATCTTGCCAAGCTTGGCGAAGAGTTTGGCTTTGAATACGGTACGACTGGATTGGTAGATCAAGAGTCAATCCAAGGTTCGCCGATCGGTTCTTCGTTTGTGATGGGGCAACGTCCCTTTTCCTTTGTGGCGTTGGTCAACGCACGTGGCGGAGTGGGCGAACTCTACACACCGGTGACTTCACGCGGGTTCACCGGTGGAGATAAACGTTATGTCTCTTGGAAGATTGATGAAACCTTGCCGATGACACCTGCGTTGGATAGTATTCGAACTCAAGTCGAAGACGTTTGGCGCAAGCAACAAGCTTTTAAGCTAGCTGAGAATCGGGCTAGAGAACTTGCTGCGAAAGTCGGTTCGACATCAACACTCAAGGATTCCCTTGGAACCCCTGAGGAAAAGGCCCTCATCCTAGAGCCTGCAAACTTTTCTTGGTTTAACCCGATGTTTGCCAGGGCGGAAAGCCGATTGCAGTTGAGCAATGTGGAGCTACTGCAACCCGTCGACAATGCTTTCATGGAAGCTGTTTTCGCTTGCAAGCCAAACGAAGCAACCGTAGCCTCGGATAGCAACAAAACAATTTATTACGTTGTGCAGGTGCTCGAACTGACTCCTGCCGCATCGTTGATGGATCGCTTTGCCACATCTCCCTTCGAGGGTGTTTCGACGGTCTCTCAACTGGAAAGCGATCGCGCTCTCCAACCATGGTTTGAAAACCTACGAAACCAAATCGGCTTCCGAGAAATGAAGTAATTCATGTCGCATACGATGGTGATCTTTGGAGCTTCCGGCGACCTAACGAGCCGGAAGCTCATCCCCGCTTTGTATCGCCAATTCCAACGAGGGCGATTGCCAAACCCGACTCGAATTGTCGGGGTTTCTCGAAGCGCATTTACCTCGGAGCAATGGCGAGCCCAGCTGACCGAGTCTACTGCCAAGTTCGTGAAGGGAGACTTCAACAACGAAAGCTGGCAAGCGTTTTCGCAAAATATTTTCTACCAACCTGGCGATATCGGTAGCGAAGACGATTTCCATAAATTGGCATCCTTCTTGACGGAAGTGGAAGGCTCCCAAACGACCGACCGAGTTTACTATCTCTCAACGATGCCCCAACTGTATGCGGCCGCGATTACTCAGTTGGGTAAAGCTGGCCTCCATTTGGAAAAGGACGGCAAGAGACGTGTAGTGATCGAAAAACCATTCGGAACTGATCTCGCATCCGCAAAGGTTCTGAACGAATCGATTCACCAAACCTTCCGAGAGGATCAAATCTATCGAATCGATCATTATCTGGGTAAAGAGACCGTTCAAAATATTCTGGTATTCCGATTTGGTAACACCATTTTTGAACCGCTTTGGAATCGAAACTACGTCGATCACGTCCAGATCACCGTTGCAGAAGAAGTCAAAGTGGGCCGACGTGGAGACTATTACGACAAGGCCGGTATCTTGCGCGATATGTTTCAAAATCATATCTTGCAATTGATGATGGTCACTGCCATGGAAGCCCCGGTCCGATACACCGGAGAGATGGTCCGAGACGAAAAAGTCAAAGTACTCCAAAGCGTTCGACCTTACAAAGGTAGCGACTTTGCCGAGTTCGGTGTACGAGGCCAATACACAGGCTACAGCGAGGAGCAAGGAATCCCGGACGACAGCCAAACCGAAACTTTTGCCGCATTGAAACTCTATATCGACAACTGGCGATGGAAAGGTGTGCCGTTTTATCTGCGAAGCGGCAAGGGCATGAGCTGTCGTTCCACGCAAATTGTGATTCAGTTCCGAGAGCCACCGCACATGCTCTTCGGCGAACAAAAATCGTTTCGACCGGAAGCAAACCGAATCGTCATTCAGATTCAACCAGCCGAAGGCTTGCAACTGTATTTCCAGTCCAAAGTACCCGATTCGGACATGAAGCTAAGACTAAGCGAATTGGATTTCAAGTTTGATAGCACCGGAAAAGAACTGCCCGATGCTTACCAACGTCTTTTGTTGGATGCGTTAAACGGCGACCCAGGTTTGTTCGCTCGAAGTGACGAAGTCGAGCAAGCATGGCGAATCATCGACCCAATTATTGCAGCCTGGAAAAGCCCGGCTGCCCCTACGCTACATCCCTACGAACCTGGGATGTGGGGACCAGAACAGTGTACCGAATGGATGCATGCGCAAGGCCGCAATTGGTTCGATGTTTGTCCGATACTGCATTGATGAATGTTGGAGAGCAGGCGATTCGTTACTTGGGAGGGCGAGGCTCCTGCCGAGCCATGGTGCCAATAGCTCGGCAGGAGCCTCGCTCTCCCGTAGTCTTCGGGACTACCGCGACTTGCGTATGAACGTGACCAGACTGGCTACGTCTTCCGGTGTCAGAACCTTCTCAAATCCTTCTGGCATGAGAGACTTTTCTGACTCTCGCATTTCCTCAATCGAACTGCGAGCTAGGCTGATCAATGCCCCTTGGTCGTTCACAATCTCGATCCTCTCTTCGGTCTCGCGGACCTTGAGTCCGATGAGCGTGCTCCCCTCAGTGGTTAAGATACTCATGCGTCGATATTTCGGCTCAACCGCTTTATTTGGGTCTAAGATGGCAGAGAGCCAAGCGTCATTTTGCCAAACCGATAACGATTGTAGATTGGGTCCAACTGAGGGAACGACGCCACTGGCATCCGTTCTATCTTGATGGCACTGAGCGCAGTGTTTTTTGTAAAGCGTCTCACCTTGGTTTGCGTTGGTAGCAGACGCGGCAGGCCATCGGCGAACATAGTCGCTCACAATGGCGAGCCGATCGGAGCCAGGTGCGGGACCGAATAGCTTTTCAACATAGGTTCGCACATCCGCATTCTTGCTGCCTCGCAGCTGTTCGATCTGTGCAGTCTGGAATGCGTTGGTCTCAATCGTTCCGGACGCTGATTTTTCGAGCAGCATCAATGCATTTTCCTCACGCAATATTCCTTCGGCTAGAATGCTTGTGCGTGTTGGCGACGGCAACTTGTCCCAACTGCCCAATACGTTTTCAATCGCAGGTTTGCCAAGGGACAGAAGGCCTTTGGTCAAAGCGGTGCTGAAGTCTTTGTCCTGCTCTGCGATGAGGAGTTCGACTAAACGATCCACGGTTTTCGCGACCGGCCCACCCGCCTTAGAGAGAATCAGAGCAAGTGCCGATTGACGTGTCGCCTGTTCGACTTGCGAATCCTGAATGGCTTTCAGTGCGTCGGCTTCCAATGGATGGAAACTGGCGTCGTCCAATCGGAGCGAAACATCCTTTTGCTGCGAAAACTGACGGGCTAGGGCATAGTGCCAACCAGGACGGGAGGCCGATGCTCCGACAATTTGTTTTCGAAGACGCTGTTTTAGCTCCCTTGAGCTTCTCGGTATCAGCTGGTCCAACATGGGGCGGTTACGAACGTTTGGGTTCGCCAACAGCTGCTCGATAAAGGTATCGATCCCTTCTTTTGGCAAGAACGCGATCGCACTGTCGATCCAAGGATCGCCCGCATGGAGAGCGAGCAATTTGCCGACTTCAACGAATACTGGTTCTGGACCGAAGGAAAGCGATGCAATCAATTGCAGAGCTAAAGCTGGCGATTGTTGGGCCAGTTCCGATCGTGCGGCAGCAATGACGGCAGCACGCTCTTCGGGGCCACCCAAGTGTTGTTTGCCCATGGTTTCAATCGTCCATCGGACAACGCGGCTGTCGCTGTCCTTGCAAGCCACCAACCAATCGCCGGCGTTGCATTGACCCAAAGCATTCAACGTGGCCAGGGCGCGAAGGCGAACGATTGCTTGATCGGATTGCGAAGCCATTCGTCGAAGCTTATCTGCGATGACGGTAACTTTGGAAGGATTGAGTAGCTTGTTCTTAGTGCCCCATATCAATTGCTGTCTCGCTATATCGGCTACCGTTGAGCTCGGGCTTTGAAGCGCCGCAAGCAGTCGGTCATCATTCGCTTTGGACCAGTCGAAGGTTGCGTAGGGAGTGAAATCGGATCGATAAGCTCGATAGATTCGACCAAGATTTTCGCCCGCGCGAACGTCGATGCGCTGTTGCCAATCCACTGGAATCCATTCAGGATGCTCAATGACTCGGCGATACATGTCTGCGATCCAAAGCGTTCCATCAATACCATTTTCGATTCGAACGGGGCGAAACCACGGGTCGTCGCTTCGCAGCCATTCGCTTTGCTTGTCCTCGTCGAGCCGACTGCCAGAGAAAGAGGCTCCTTTGGTGCTGACCTGAATGCGAGACACCAGATTATGAACCGGTTCGCAAACCATCGCGCAACCTCGCATTTCATCCGTTGCGCCTGGGCTTCGACAGAAGATCGAACTGCATGCCGAAGTAAACCGGTTGGCGGCGAACAAATCGTTGAACCGATCCGCATCGCGACTTATCGGGAAAACTGGCGGAGCGCTTGGAGGCTGCATCAAGTGCTGTGAGAGCGAACGAACGGGCATTCCAGCCGCCGAAAGCCATTCGCGATCATAGACATAGTGATAGAGGGGGTGGCTGTTGTCGTTGCCAAACCAGTTGCCCCAATCGTCACAACCACGAATGTACTGGGTTGTTCCTGTCTCGAGATAGGCGATGCCGTTGTCGACGTCGATGCTGAGATCGCAGCCGTTCACCTGGAGTTTCCTGCCTGTCTTCACCTCCAATATTTCCTTGACCTCGGAACCGGTTCCCATATGAAGTCGGTGGTCCAGGCCGTAGGTGAAGCCGTTGACTCGGTGCTGAGGATTGGCGAGTGGGAAGCCCGAAAGCAATACACGGCGATCGTCCGCTACTCCATTGTGGTCGGTGTCTCGAGCAAAGAAAACGTCGGGGGCACAAGCCACCACAATGCCATCTTGCCAAGGATAAACTCCAGCTGGAAACGAAAGCTGATCCAAGAAAATCGAACTTGAGTCCAGTTTGCCATCGCCGTCGGTATCAACCAGCCGTTTGATACGCCCTGACTTGTTGCCACCAGACGGATAGTCGCCCATTTCAACGACCCAAACGGTGCCATCGGCCCCAAATGCAACGTTGACAGGGTCCTCGACCAAAGGTTCCGAGGCAACCAATTCCACCTTCCAACCTTTCGGCATTTGGATGGTTTTGAGGGAAGCGTCGGGGGACAAAGGCTGGTCCAGCAATCGTTGCGAGTTTGCCATCTTGAGGATACGACTAACGATAAGGTCCTCGGTACCAGAAACCCATCGGCCCGGTTGGGCGTAGTACAGCATGGATGTGTCGACCTCGTATCCGCCTTCGTTGCGAACCCGTTCCGACGCGACGTAGGCAAAGACGTCGTCCGTGTAAGCTGCTACCCAAACGTTGGGGAACTGGCTGAGTTCTTTTTCGAGCCGTATTTGGTAGTCGACTACGACTTCGCCTCCCATAAAGACCCAGGCGAGTTTATCGCCGAAGCTCCAATAGTGAACTGGGGCTGGGTAAGTTTCTGCTAGGCGATTTTTTAGCTTCAAGATGTCGAGCATAATCTGTGCGAAGTTGCGTTCGACATACGATTGGCTCTTGGCCAACTCGTTCAGCTTGTCTTTGGATGGACGCTCCGGAGCAATAGCAACCAACTGAAACGCTTGCGAGGTAGGAGGCGGAAGCGGTTCGGTGGGACCTGCGCATACTGCCTGGACAGCCTTTGCCATCTCGCTCGCATGCTGTTGTGCGTGTTCGTACTTGCCACGTGGATTCGGGTTCGCATCGGCACCGGAGCCGATGATGGGCAGGGCGATGGCATCTGGAGAATTGTTGGCGCGAAAAGCATCTTCCAACAAGCCAGCAGATAGTCCGGCCCAGTCTGCGCTGATTTTATTGAGCTCGGGTGAAATCGAAGTGCAGTGGCAAGCGTACTGATAGGCTACGGCAATGGTAGAACCGTCGGGCCGCTTGGCGTGAATACAGCGAACACTGCGGTCGACAGGGCCATCGTCGACTGTACCGAAGCCGCTCCAAACGTTGTTCTTGAGCAATCGACGGTTGATTGCGAATTCGGCACGACCTGTTCCAAAGCTCACCGCTGAGGGCTTCATTCGCTCGATCGATTCCCCTACGACCTTCACAACAGCCTCGATGGTCTTGCGACTGATATTGGACATGCTCGTTCGTTCGTCCTCGGTAAGGGGGGTCGAATACAAATTCGGCAGGACATCGTCCAATTGAGGCCCCGTATGCGAGTGGCTGGTGCAAAGGACGACTTGTTTGCGTTCAAGCGAATAGAGTTCTTTTAGTTTGGCATGAATCCGATCGGTGAGCGATGCAGAGAGACCGATGGCATCGAGGGAAACAAGAATCAGAGGTGCCTGTTGGCCATGCTTGAGGCACATCGCCCTCGCGAAAAGTCGGTCATCGATCTCGCTCGTGGGCTGAGTTCGCGAGCCGTAACCGCTTAAACGAACAGGCATATCGGGCGTGATATCTGCTTTGGACGCTCCTACTTGCCATTCCTGTTCCGGCCCCTGTGCCGAAAGCATGCCGGGTAAAACCGTAAAGAAAACGACTGCAACACCACCGAGGCATTTTGCAGATAGGATGTGACCGATTTCGGCTATCATAGCGTACTCATTCGAAAGGACGGTGCTGGATTCAAGGCGTTCAGTATATCGAAATATCCCAGCCCGAAGCGTGATAGCTTTAGCGGCATGGCGAAAGCCGTCCGGTGGCGGGACGCGGTACGCCTACGGCTGACCGTTAAACGACTATTTCACCGGTGTGCTCGCGCACTTCCGCCAACAAACGCTACCCACTTAGGTCAATATTTCAGATTGTCAGCTATTGAAATTCAACGGTACAATGAATCCTAGCTTTTTCCTACCTAAATGGCGAAGGATCGGATTCGTTCTGGCCAACAATCGTCTCAGAAATCGATACCAATGAAAATACGCATAACTTTCGCAAAGTGGAACAGACAGATCGGTGCTTTGGCTCTCGGATTTGTAGCTTGTTCGTTTCAATTCGTTTTAGCTCAGGATGCGGCGCCCAAAGCGGAGGCACCTGCTGAGGTGCAAACGGAGAGTCGATTTCTCACCAACACTCGCCAATTGACGTTCGATGGCATTCGTGCAGGAGAAGGATATTTCAGCCGCGATGGCAAGATGATGGTGTTCCAAAGCGAACGCGATAAATCCAACCCGTTCTACCAAATCTATTTGATGGATCGGGAAACGGGCGATGTCGAGCGGGTTTCACCTGGTTACGGTAAAACAACCTGCGCTTGGATCCATCCCGATGGCGACCGCGTACTCTTTGCCTCGACTCAATTCGATCCCGAATCCGCCAACAAACAAAAAGCAGAACTCGATGACCGCGCCGAAGGAAAGCAAAAACGCTACGCCTGGGACTACGATGAGCAATACGACTTGGTGGAATGGAACCGCACGACGCGCGAATACAAGAAGCTGACCGACATCCAAGGATACGATGCGGAAGCGTCTTATTCACCCGATGGCAAGTACATTGCTTTCTCCTCCAACCGACTCGCTTACCAATCGACATTGAGCGAGCGAGAGAAAGGCCTCTTTGAAACCGATCCTGCAACGGCGTTGGATCTCTTTATCATGAAAAGCGATGGGACCGAGGTAACTCGTATTACCGACCAGTTCGGATACGATGGCGGCCCCTTTTTCTCGCCGGACGGAAAGCGAATATGCTGGCGGCGTTTCTCCGAAGATGGAGTCACAGCCGAAATTTACACGGCCAACATCGATGGCTCGGATGTCAAGCGACTGACAACGATTGGGGCAATGAGCTGGGCTCCTTACTATCATCCCAGCGGGGATTATCTGATCTTCGGCACCAACATTAATGGCTTTGCGAATTTTGAATTGTACATGGTTGATGCCAACGGTAGCCGCACTCCAACTCGTGTTACCACGACCGACGGATTCGACAGTTTGCCAGTCTTCACTCCCGATGGCAAGGAACTGTCGTGGACATCCAATCGAACGGCCAACAAGAAATCTCAGATCTTCATGGCCGAGTGGAATGACAAAGCGGCCCGCGAAGCTCTTGGCTTGGGAGCTCCCGGCGAGAAAGTCGATGGCAACGCAATCAAGCCACCTTCGATTAGCCAAATTGAATCCGCGAAAGCAGAAGCGGCGGCCGCGGTCAAAGCAAATGACGCGGACTACCGTGCAAGTGATGTTGGACGCCACGTCGATTACCTTTGCCGGCCTGAATTGGGTGGTCGTTTGACAGGTACCGCCGGTGAGAAGCTCGCCACATCGTATGTCGCCAGTTACATGGCCTCGCTAGGCCTTGAACCTGCAGGCAGCAATGGAACCTACTTTCATAGTTTTCCTTTCACTGCTGGGGTTGAGTTGGAGGATCGCAACGTGTTAACCTCGGCTGATAAGGCTTTGACACTTAATACAGACTGGAGACCGTTGGTTTTCTCCAATTCAGAAACGATTGCTCCGACCGAAGTTGTTTTCGCTGGTTATGGGATCGTCGCTCCAAAGGACCAAGGGCAACCGGAATACGATTCGTACGTGCACTTGGATGTCGAGAACAAATGGGTCTTGATGTTGCGACTCATGCCGTCGGAGGTAACACCAGAACGACGTCAGCAGTTTGCTCGGTTTAGCGACTTGCGATACAAAGCCATGTTGGCTCGCGAACGCGGGGCCAAGGGAGTCATCTTTGTCAGCGGTCCGACTAGCAATGTTCGTCAGCAATTGGTCCCGATGGAAAAAGTTGCTGGAAAACTTTCTGGCTCCGGCATCACTGCCCTCAGCGTTACTGATGCGGTCGCTGAATCCTGGTTTACCAAGAGCGAAGAAAAGCTTGCCGACTTGCAAAAAGAGCTCGACAAGGGCGAAATGATGATGGGCTTTGAATTGCCAGGTGTGAAAGTAGGTGCGACCGTCGACATCCACAAAATCCAAGGAGAGGGAGTCAACACAATCGGTCGGCTTCAAGCGGGAGATACACCCAGCAAGTCCGTGATTCTGATTGGAGCGCACATCGACCACTTGGGCTCAGGTGGCAGCAGTTCCAGCATGGCTCGCGACGAAGAGCGACAAGGGATGCACCGCGGTGCGGACGACAACGCGTCGGGCGTTGCGGCGATGCTTGAGATTGCCCAATCGATGGCCGTACAAAAGCGTGCGGGTAAACTGAAACTTGAGCATGATGTTTTGTTTGCCGCTTGGTCGGGAGAGGAGCTTGGGCTTCTCGGATCTGATTACTTTGCAAAGCAGTTTTTCGTTTTGTATCCAGACCTTCCTAAAGGGAAGAACGAAGACAGTCTTTCTCCAACGATGGTCGCCTGCTTTAATCTCGATATGGTTGGCAGGTTGCGTGAAAATCTCGTTTTGCAAGGGATCGGTTCGTCTCCTTTGTGGCCGCAAGAAATCGAGAAACGCAATGCAGTCGTTGGCTTACCGTTGACGTTGCAGAGCGATTGCAACTTGCCGACCGACGCGAGTACTTTCTTTCGCAAAGGGGTGCCGATCCTATCTGCGTTTACAGGCTCGCATTCCGAGTATCATACGCCTCGCGATACTCCGGAGTTGCTCAACTACGAGGGAGCCGCCAAGACCGCTAAGCTGATGGGATTGGTGGCGAGGGCCGTTGCGACCTCCAAAGAGATACCGGAATTTCATGAGCAACAAATCACCGAGGGGCAAGGAGCTCGCGCAATGATGACGGCCTATCTCGGTACCATTCCGGATTACTCGCAGGGGGATATCAAGGGGCTGTTGCTGTCGGGTGTAACCAAAGATGCGCCCGCGTCCAAAGCAGGAGTGCAGGCCAAGGATGTCATCATTGAGTTGGCTGGACGCAAGGTCGAAAATATTTATGACTACACCTATGCCATCGAAGCATTGAAAGTAGGGCAAGAGGTGGAGATCGTGGTCCAGCGAGGCAGTGTTGTACTGAGGCTGAAGGTGACGCCGCTTTCTAGGCAGTAATGAGCTAGGTTTTATGATTCCCTCCCCCCTTCGCCTCCTCTGGAGGAGAAGGGGCCGAACTCGTGCCACTATGAAGGTCCTCTCACGTTTGAACCCAACAAAACTCTTGGGGGAAATTGGGAGGGCGAGGCCACCGCTGTAAACATCTTTGCAAAGTCAATTCCATTGAAAACCTTAGGGAGGGCGAGGCTCCTGCCGAGCCAACGGTCCAAAGGTTCGGCAGGAGCCTCACCCTCCCGAGCTATGAATGACTTAGGTAAACTCGTTGGAAACATGTTTGCAGCGGTGGGGCGAGGCTCTTGCCGAGCCATTTGCGCGTCAAGCTCGGTAGGAGCCTAGTACTACCGTTGAAATTGCAAGCAATTCCATCGGGAATGAGACGACCGCTAAGCGCCCTGAGGGCTTGTTGAGGCAAATTGTTAGTTAACGCAGACTGAATCGGAGTTCTTTGTGGGGAGACGCAAAACTTGCTGCCGAGACCGACGGATTTCAATAACCAAACACACCTCCTCATCCCCCATCCCCTCCCCCCCCCCGAGGAGCCCCGAGGAGGAGAAGGGGAGATAGAATATGAGGTGCTCCCGGCGTCATTCGATGGGAGCCAAAGTTGTGCAAACTCAAAACGCCACAATAGCAAACTTTTAACAAGCCCAACGGCTGATTGCACCCTAAAAGACTTGAGGATGTGCTAAAAATGAATCGAAGCCAAGCGTTGAAGCTGTTATCGGAATGCAACGGTGACGACATTTGGTCACTTGAGTATTGTCGGAAGCGGCAGATTCCAGAAGTCTGGATCGATGAACTCCTAGACGCTTACGAAAGTGGGTTTTCATCGGATAGCCAGACGATCTACTATCGCAACGAGATCGTCAATCAGTTCGAGGGAATTCGCGACGTAGACTTGGCCTGTCGAATTGGCCAACTTCTTAAAGTCAATGTCGCAAGAATTGTCAGCCAGCAGCCAACAAGAACGGCAATCGTTCGCGAGATTCGCGAAGCGCTGGAGGAGGGTGATTTTTAGTGGCGACCTCAATGCTCTGAGCACAATCCCAGTGAGATGATTTTCAAGCACCTCCCTTGATCTAAAAGCTTTCCCCCGAATCAACGGACTGCAAACGGAACAGCAGAAGTGCTAACGCGGCACTAGGTCGCCAACCCTAGTCTGACTTCATTCGCTAGCAATAAAATATAACGATTTTGTCGTTGATAATTTTGTTTAACCAAGCAGTTGTTTTTAGAATATTGTTTTGTGAAAGATCGATAGATTTGTCGACGAAAAATTAGTGCAGTTGGAATTTGGGAGACTCAAGCTTAGTCAGGGAGGACTAAATGAGAAATAAAAATCGATATGCGATGTGTCGGTCCTGTTTCTTGCTGACCATTGTCAGTTGTCTGTCAATGGGATGTGCGTCAACAACAAGCACTTTGTTGCAAAGAGCCGAGGACGACCGCATGTCTGGTAGTTCCAATGGTATACCGAAACCCTTTCAAGCGGCCAAACCATTTAAGGGAGTTCCCGTCACGGTTCGCGTGCCTACGCATGTGGACATCGCAGTAAACGAGTCCCTTTTTTTCAATATGCCCGAGATGACGCCGGTTTGCTTGTCCGCCCGAAATCTGCAGTTGACAGCAAACTACGTCTATTCTGACAAAATTATTTCGGTGGATCCAAAGCGGCCATTTGCCGGTACGCTTGACTACAACATGACATTTCAAAATACCAATTCAATTGAACGTGATCGCCAATTCTTTTCCAAATTGAACTACGACGTCAAAGATGAGACCATCAAGACGATTGATAACATCCTGAAGAACGTCGTTCCGACTTTGGGTTTAAATCAGAAAGTAAAATCGACTGGCGCTTTGGGGGGAGCCGAAGAGTCGGCGCCATCGAACTTGAAGGAAATTGAACGAGTCGTTGCTTGGAAACGCTTTGACATCAGCGACCAGAATCTCGAGGCTGATATCGCATCGTTCGTCGGCCTTCACATGAATCATTGCCATTCTTGCCAAGGCCAGCAATGTGCTGTAGGCCCAGTCGTTAGCGAGACAATGGAAACGTCTCCACTGGAAATGCAGTAATACCTGATGAAACCGTCGACCATCGGTCGTAATCCCTCGGAACCATATCGTGAAATCAATTAAAACATCTCTCTTGGCATACTGTGGATTGGTTGGATTATTTGTTGGTTGCACCTCGTTTTCTAGTACGCCAATCAGCCGGTTCGATGACAATTCCTATCAAGGTGACTCCAATGGATTGCTCAAGATCTTCGATCGAGCACGGCCCTATCGTGGTACCCCGGTAAAACTCAAGGTCCAGACCCACACCGATGTTTGGATCGACGAAACATACTACCTCAAGAACGAGAATGGGGCGTGGAAGGAATTGCAACTGGGGAGTACGTTTTACTCCATTCGATATGCGGATGTCATGACCGAACAGATCGTCATCGTCGACTTCAAGCGCCCCGGTTCGGGGACCTTGGATTTGAAATTGCAGTATGACGACAAACAGTATTTGAAGAGCGTTGGTAGCAAACTCGTCGATACGACGCTTGAAGATAGTGCCAATTTAGTTGGAACGATTGTTAAGACATTTAGTGCTACGGGGGCCGGAGACGCAAAGCAAAAAGAACCGGCTCCACAGATTTTCCCTGTGACACGAACGGTTGCTTACCAACGTTTTGACATTAACGCGATTGATTACGAGCAACAGTTGGACTGTTTTGTTAGCGAGCATCTTAATCGTAGTAATGCGTGCATTGATCCGCCAAATTACGGTACAAGGATCGGAGCTGTTTCCCCTGGGCATTCTCGAAACAGATAGTTAAAGGTGTTTCATGCCAAAGAAAAAAGTCGCCTCAGCCGGAACGAAAAAGTCCCCGCATCCCACGGATAAGAAAACCGGCAAAACGGCAAAGAAGAGGTTGGTGAAAAAGACGGCAACGAAAGCTTCTAAGCCGACGAAGCCAAAAAAGGAATCATGGCCCGTTGGAACTGTTGGAAGTGTTCTCATGGCCAAGGATTCTCGTTTAGAACTGGAAAAGCAAACTCCCGCATGGCTCAAAAAACTCCGGGACGCAGAAAAACATTGCTTCAATCGACTTTGCGACGAGCGTTACTTTGCCGAACAGGTATTGCGAGAAAAACGGGATGAGTTGATGGCCTTGCCCTTTGTGAATGGCGTTCACGTTGGATACCGCCGGAGAAACAATGAAAAGATAAGTTACCCTCTTGAAATATGCATTCGAATCCATGTCGATCAGAAATATGAGAACAGTCTCGATGGTCGCATCACCAGTCCCCTTGAAAGAACGATTGGGGGCGTTCCTGTCGATGTGTTTTCTCGCAGTTACAAAGTAATGGCAGCGACTTTGGCCAGCTCAGCTCTATCTCCATCAACACAACAATTCAACCCACTTCGCGGTGGGATCGGCATTGTGAATGTTAATGCGCCTGGCAATTGGGGGACGCTAGGGTTGCCTGTACTTCGAAATGGAAGTCACGTGTTGTTAACCAATGCTCACGTTGCTCGCTCAAATGCTAAGAATTTTCCTCAGGATATACTCCATCCGCCGGTAGTGGGTGGCGCTGTAGTTGGCCAACTCGATTCGGACACTGAGACCGTCATCGTGCGAGATCAGTTTATGGATGCAGCAGTCATTACATTGAAAAATGCATTTGCCGTAACGCGACTATATGGACCAGACGATGGCTTTACGAATTTGCCATTGCGAATTGGTATGGCACGAACTGGACAGGATGTATTTATGGTTGGTGCGGCTTCTGGACTTGGCGGTGGATTGGGACGGATCCAGAGTATCCAAGGAACGGTTGACGTGACGGGCTTCGCTACAACAATGAAGGGGCAGATCTTAGCGACTCCGACAAGTAGCATGCCGATGCTAACCTTCGGCGATAGCGGAGCCGTTCTTTTGGCCTTTGCGGATTCTTCTGACTTAGCGTTAGACATTGTCGGATTAGTACATGCCAAAGGTGATGATGGAACACTGGTTGCCGCTCCAATTCAAAAAGTTCGAGAACGTTTTGGTTTTACTTTGTTTTAGGCGAGCGGCATGCTGAAAACTACCTGGCAAGCGGGTGAAAGGGAAGTCAAATGAGAAAACGAATTCAGCTCAAGCTGTCAATCCTTTTTGCGTTCAGTTTGGCGTTTTCTGGTTGTGTGGTGTCCAATACCTCGACATCCAACAAAACGAAATATCTTTGCAGGTCATGTGGAGACAAAACGGCTGCAAACGCCAAAGAGTTCATTACCATTCAAGGGCCGGAGATACCCACTAAAGCGATGCTACTCGGACAACAGGGGTTGACTTTGAACGAGGCGATTTTTGAGTGGCAAAAAGGGACGATACCATCTTCGATACCGACGACATCGGCGTTGTTCAATCGTGTGAGCAGTGACGATAAGAACACCGCTGCAACTTTGTATGCCAAAAATATTGAGTTGTCGCTTCAGAACATGAGGATGCTTGAGCCTAAAGAGCTGCAAACAAATGCCCCGATGATCGACGTCGACCGACTTGGCCTTAGTTTAAGTCGTGTCTTGAGTGAAACCGATTACATCGATCATAATTCGGAAACAAGCATCGGTCTCTTGTCGTACTTGGAGCGTGTCAAAGGGGGGAACAAAGAACAACTTCAAAAGAGCCTTGAATCCGTCAGCAACATTCCTGGAATGGAAAGCTTTGCAACCGCTGCGTTAGAAGCACTTCAATCGGAGAATTGGGGCGCATTGAGCCAAGAAGTCAATTCGATTACTCAGATTCAACTCCCTGCCGTCATTTTATCGGACCTGTTCAAGTTGGTTACTCAAAATAAACTTTCGACGACCCACGCTTACTCCCACTTCGTCCAAATGCCGGACTTGAGAACTCAATTTGAAGCTTGCTTTACTGATGCAGCTGATCGAGAACAGCGCAAGAATGTTTCTGATTACCTTTCTAGCTTTGACAAAATGGAAAGCCCAGAAAAAAATCTCGCACTGAACGCCCTGAAATCACTTATTGAAAGAAGGAAAACAGGAAAGGAGTGGAATGCAAGAGGTTTGGCTTTCGAGACCGTGAGAGACCCAGTAACATGGACTAAAGTGTTTAATTTGCTGATGGAAAAATGGAAAACCGCTTCCAGTCAAATGATGGACCAAGCTCGTCAAACCAGCATGAAAGCCGCCATCATTGAAACAGGAGTTTCGCTGCAACCGTTCTTGGATGAGCGAGCAGTAATTCTTCGCAAATCGGATGGAAGTCAATCGATTATGCCGATGAGCGCCGTATTCGCATCGTCCCTTGGTGGAATTCACTTGGAGGATGGCGACTCAATCTCCTTATTTCGCTGGGAGCAATTGCCTTTAGGCTCAACTTCGGAAAGATATGACATCTCTAGCGTACTTAGTACTACTGTCCGTTCACGGGTGAATTGGCACAATGTGGCTGTGGTTGATACCATTTTTTTGGGGCGAGCAACCCAAGTCTATTTCCCCCTAGATGATTTACATAGCAGTTCTCTCCCTACGGCTTCGATCATTCCGGCGGATGCTTCCTTCGCGTATGGTAACTTCGCTGCATTACCCATCATGATACGAAGCCAAGCCGTTTTGGAGCGAAGACTTCGAGGGGAACAGGCAATCAACTTGGTTTCGCGGTAAGGCGTTTAGTAGCGAAACTCGTCAAGAGTTTCGGTAGTGCTTGCTAAGCTCGTAGTGCTTGCTAAGCTCAATTTGGTATGAGTTGGTCCAATGGGCTCGAGCTTTCTAAGACTTGCCCTCCAGCTACCGCGAACGCTCTGTTTTTTCTGGCTGCGATCCCTACCGCGCTTTCATGAATTGCTTGCTATTGGCCCGCAATTCAATTCCAACCTTGACCTGAGCAACGCCGTTTCGCTATCTCTCCACATCAAAGAATTGCTTAACTCGTCCCTACTATGATTCCTAGGCGATTACGATGCTCCTTTCGGTTGTGCTGCCAGTCTTCAACGAACAAGAAGTCCTACCGGTCCTTTTCCAAGTATTGCCCAAGGTGCTTGAAAAAATCGGCTGCGATTACGAATTGATTTTTATCGACGACGGCAGTCGAGACGGTACCCGCACCCTATTGAACACAGCCGCCGAGAGCGACCCACGTGTCAAAGTGCTGGGTTTCAGTCGCAATTTTGGCCAACAAGCGGCTATTACCGCGGGCTTGGATTTTGCAAATGGCGATGCAGTTGTTGTCATGGATGCCGACATGCAAGATCCGCCGGAGCTCCTCGAATCCATGGTGGAGCAGTTTAAAAAGGGCTTCGATGTGGTTTCGACGCAACGGATTGCGCGCGATGGCGAAAGCGTTTTCAAAAAAGCTACCGCTTCGGCTTTTTATTCACTGATGCAAAAGGCCGTGGATGAGAGATTGCCACCGCAATGCGGCGACTTCCGATTGTTTAGTCGCGGCGCGGTCCAAGCGATCCGCAAATTCCGCGAACAACACCGCTTCATGCGTGGTTTGGTCGCTTGGCTGGGGCTTCGCGAGACGATCATTCAGTTCCATCGCCCAGCCCGAGCCGCTGGGGAAACCAAATACTCACCTATCAAACTGGTGCAATTGGCCTGGACGGCCATCTCCTCGTTCTCTGCCATGCCGCTCAAAGCCTGCCTTTATGCAGGGATTTCATTGACCTTGTTCGGTGTCGCCTACTCGCTTTATGCGATTTACGCAGCCATGTTCGTTGCAACGACCGCACCGGGCTGGAGCTCACTCGTCTGCTTTCAATTGATTTTTAATGGCGCGACGTTAACCGCCGTCGGACTCGTTGGTGACTATGTCGGCCGAATCTACGATGAGTCCAAACAAAGACCGCTCTATGTTCTCGGTGACTCGGTGAATATCGAAGCTTCTGGAAGCAATCATCGAGTGGTTTGGATCAATCCGCCTGACGATTCTGTCGAACAGAATTCCCACGTTTATCGCACACCGCAAATCGATAGTCCAAGTTTGGCCATCGAGCAAAAACGGGCTGCATAGCGGACACCACTTCGACTTCTTGAGGACGCACCGGCAGCATTCTATGATGTTTCGAAAAGAGAGCGTATTGCCGCTTCTATGCCTATTTCTCGTGAGCGCTTCGGTGTTCATGATCGACGTCGGTAACACGCACCTTTGGGATCAGGACGAAGGCTTTTACGCGACCACTGCCGCGGAAATGTATGCCAGGAAGGATTGGGTCAAACCTACGTTCAACGGCAAGTTGTTCGCGCACAAACCGCCGATGATGTTCTGGGGAATGATGGTTGGTTACGAGGCCTTTGGGGTCTCGGAGCTTGGAGCTCGATTCGCTTCGACGCTGTTCGGTCTTGGAACCGTTCTTCTAACCTTCGCCGTAGCTCGAAGACTCTTTGACCTGTCCACCGGCCTGTTTGCTGGTTTAGCAATCGGTTCCTGCATCACCTTCACGATGGTAGCACGCTCCGCCACGGCCGATGCTCACTTGACCTTTTTTACTGTTCTTGCATTGCATTTTTGGGTTCGAGACTACTTTTCGATTCCTGTCGCGTCCCGCGACACCATGCTGGCAGCGATGCGATGGCAAACATGGATCGCCACCTACGCTGTGATGGGCTTGGCTGTTTTGACAAAAGGTCCGATCGGTTTCCTCTTCCCAACAGCGGTGATCGGATTATTTTTACTGACGGAGCAGAGTCATGCTGCGTCGCGGGATAGTGCTTTCACATATCGACTTTGGGCTGCAATCAAACCGTACAACCCGATCGCGTTTTTCATGACCGTTTGGAAAATGCGACCGCTCACGGCAGTCATTGCCGTACTGCTCGTCGCTTCGCCATGGTATCTGCTCGTCCAATGGCGAACCAGCGGCGAGTTCCTAAGCGAGTTCATCGGGGTTCATCACCTCGGTCGCATGTCGCAAGCCATGGACAATCATAGCGGTCCATTCTATTACTACGTCATCGCATGCCTGGTCGGATTGTATCCTTGGTCCGCGTTTGCCATTCCGACGGTTATTAGCTGGATTAGCCAAGCGAGAGATGCAAGCCAAACGCGAGCCGTGCGTTTTGTTAGTTGTTGGGTTGCCGTCTACCTTGTCGTTTTTTCGATGGCGAGTACCAAGCTACCGAATTATGTGTTGCCTGCTTATCCGGCATTGGCGATCGTGATTGGCAGATATTTTGCGATGTGGACACAAAACATCAAGTCGGTGAACCGTCTCTGGCTCAATGCCGGTTGGTGCTTGTTGATCGTTGTGGGAGCGGCCATCGCAACAGTCATTCCATTGTCTGGAATCGCGGAGTTCGGCGGGCAGACGATGCTGGATCGGGTTGGCATGGACCGGGTTCTTCAGCAGCGATTCGTTTGGCTCGGGATTGCGGGAGCTCCGCTAGTACTTTTCGGCGCGATCGGCGTATGTCTTCTATGGACCAACCGCCCTAGGCTATCTGCAGGCGCGTTTTCCCTGGCCGCGGTTTCCATGATCCTCATCCTCAGCCAGTATGTTGCTCCTGAGTTGGATCGATTGCAATCGCCACAGCTTTTGGCGGAGCGATGGAGCAAGAAACTAGACTCCGAGCGAGGACAAGTTGCGGTACTCGGGTTCTTCCGACCGACAATGGTTTTTTACTTCGGCCAAGAAGTGGATTTTTGCACGTCGTCAGAAGAGGCAATCGCGTTCGCGAAATACAAAGAACATGCCATTCTGGTCACCACCGGAAAACATTACGCGGAAATCAAGGACCAACTCCCCGAGTCAACACAAGTCATCGAACGCGTTGCTCAATTTCCGAACCGAGGAGAAGTTGTGGTTCTTGGGGATAAGTCATTGATGCGATAAGTATGTTGGCACAAGTCTTTGAGTGAGATTGGCCGAATGGCGAGAGTCTTGTTTTGCCCCATATCTCTTCGACTTTGCTCCCCTCGCCCCTCGTAGGGAACGCTGTGGAGCATTTCACACAACGAAAACATTGGCTACGTTTCAATAGTCGCGTCGAAGAGGTATGAATTTTGGCAAGCCACTTTTGCCGACATGGACTTTTGATATTTGTCGCTTTGTCCGGCTCGGGCTTGTCCCGAATGGACACCGCTTTGGTGTTCTAAATGGCCGCGTGATGACAATGACATCTCCGGATTCGTCGCACCGCCTTTGGCGGTGCGACGAATCCGGAGGCACGCGGTCGGGCGGCGTGAATCTAGAACTCCAAAGCTGCGGACGGAGGGGCAAAGCCACAGCCGTCCTAAAATGCTTCACAGCGTTGCCGATACGGGGCGAGAGGGAGGAAATCGAATAGAGCCTATCGTCTCATTGACCGGTAAAGCACATGGTGGTGTGCTATAATCTCCACTTCGCCACGTTTTTTTCCGTGTTGGGGCTGTTAGGCAAGGCCATTCTTTGTTGGGGTAGACCTTTGGAAATCGATTCGAGTTGGGTGTCAATCGTCGAACGCTATCTACAAGCGTACTACCAAGAGAACAAGCTGCAACAAGATGACTCTTTTGTAGGCTGGCGAAGGGCTGTATGCCTTCGCTCATGCGAGTAGTCCATTTGGGTCCTACACAGCAGACAGTACACAATATGGAAGACGAACTAAAGACGGTCGCAATTTTGTCGCTACAATCTCCCGTTGTCGTCGTGCCCCAGGAACAATGGCAACGAATAGCTGAGAAGCTCTCGCTGCGACTTCAACACCCAGTTGCTCTGGTTTCTTTGATCGGTGATTCGGCAAACGATGCGACATTCCAATCGGTAGTCGATTGGTATCGCGCTCAGGGCTTCCGACGCTTTGTCGTGATGCCAATCGGACTGGAGCCATTCGACATGGATGAATTGCATTCCCTGTTCATGTGGATGCATAGCCTAAAAGACGATGTTCGTGTCCATGTCGCCAGATCATGGACGATTAAGGACTGGTCGGATGCATTTTGCCCTGCGATCGTCGACGCTCTTTCCAAACACATGGACAGTGGCCCTCCTTCTTTGCAAGGAGACAAAAAAGGCGTTCTCCTTCTTGCCAAGAAAGACCATTCGGCAACGGGCTTAGATTTGGATGTCGGTCTAGAGTTGGCTGTGTTTGCGTATCACCTTCAGCAATCAGTCGAAGGAATCGACATTGGATACGCATTTTTAAGCGATCAAAAGCCGAGCTTGCCCGATGCTATTTTGCGAATGGACATAAGCCGCGTTAAAGATATTTTGATTTTGAATTGGCGGATGGATTCGAACGAAATCGCGAACTCACTTTCGCATATTGGGCTACTTCATGAAGTTGAGTTGAAAGCCGAGCAAGTCGACTTCGCTTGGACCTGGAATCGAATGTCGGAGACGCAAGCGGCACCCGCATGCTTGCTCGAGCATTCGAATTGGCTCCATGTTGCGGTTGGAATTTATCTAGATGCGTTGGCGACGCGGTCGATCGAACGTTATTTCGACGTAAAGCAAGAGCAAAGCGAACCAGAGCAACCTGATCTTCGACTCGGACTTCTGGAGTTGGAACGCCGAATGGATGCAATGTTGCCGTCCGAGTACCAGGGGCGCGCGGACGAAGTGAATTCGCAATCGATGGGCACGGCAACACTACCGTCAGGCGAGTTTGGCCAGGTTCCATGGGATAAGATTTGGACGAGCTTTTGCGACCTAGCCATGGCGGGGGGCCCACCTCATCGAGGTAAATTATTGGAGGCGGTGACAGCACAGGAAGTCATCGCAAACCTAACTGCCTATGAGGCGGTTGTTCAAGAAATTCGTCGCGGCATTGAAATGGTAACGGGCCTGCAAACGCTGAGGGCTGATGCATTGGGTTGGGTTGGAGTCGCGTGCGAAAATGAAACGATGGCGATTTGGTTAATGCGGGCCATCGTTGTCGAAAACGTGATTGTGCGCCGCGAGGGTTCCGTATTGTTCCTTCCCGCTGGGCCTGCATTTCGTGTTAAGAAAGAGATAAAGAACGTCATAACTTCTGTCGCAAAGACCGTGCATTATTGGCGTGCGCATTTGAGATTAGGATAGCTCATTTTTCGAATCAAGAAGAAATATAGCATCAAATCCCGCAGGCTTATCCAACCGCAACACCAGGTTCGTGGGGCGAGCGGCTAGGGCCTTTGTACCTGGCACGACGCGCAAGTTTTGAAGTTGGACAGATTAGGCCTGAAAGACCGACATATCCCTAGCCGTGGCGGATAAGCCACGGTGCTTGCGCGTCGTGGCTGGTACAAAGGCCAATTCACTAGCTTGCGCGTCGTGCTAAGGTACAGAGCTAACGCTCGCCTAAGCCGCTCGCCGATCGTCAAGGCCCTGTCGACGTAGCTTCTTGCGATCCGCTTTGCTCATTGGGCGATCTGAATAGTCATCGTCACCGACGTCATCGCTGTCCGATTGTGTGGATGGAATCGACTGCCCCTGCTTGATTGGAACGGGTGTGGTTATCGGTGCCGACTTTGCCTTGTCCACTTCGTCCGTTGGTGGCTTTAGTTTGAGGCCATCTAACATGCCAAACAAGCCGCGCCGGCCTGACTTCGACGCTGGCTCGTTGGAGTTGGCCTTTTCTGAGGTCTGCTTTTCGGTTTTCTTCTCGACAGTCTTCGCTGCTTTGGGAACCTTGGGGGCTTTGCGATTCAAGAAGACAAATGCGAACCATGACCTCTTCTTGGCACTCTCTTCGGTGGAACCCTCCTTAGACTCCTTTGTTAGAGTTTGTTTGTCGGCGGCGACGGTTTGCTTGGCCGTTGCCTTTTCGCCCATTGCCACATTTTGTTGGTAGCTTTTGCTAAATTTGGAGACCCATCCCCGTTTGGATTTTGCACCATCGGGCGCGGTTGTTGCTGTTGGATTGGCTTTGTCGCCAGTTGCGATCGTTCCTTGTGACCCAAACGATCGCTTTTCGGATTTGTTCGCTGAGTCCGAATGGACTGCGCCTTGTTTCGCATACTCGCTTGACTTTGCCTCGGTATCTCGATTTCCTCCGATACCAAACCAACCTCGCTTCTTGGTCAAACCTTTGTCTTCGATTGGACCGTCATCTTCTGCAATTGGCTCAGCGTCGAGTTTTTCGTTGAGTTCCTGACGATTTGGGATAATCCCAAAGAGTCGTCCCTTTGGCTTGGCAGATCGACTATCGTTATCAGGCTTCTTCGACGCCTTCTCAATAGCTTGGTCTTGCGTTCGCTCAACAGATCGAGTCGCTTGACTGGCCCCCATGTCTCGCTTGTTGGCATTTGTGTCTTCTCGTTCAAGGCCACTGAGTTCGTTAGGATTGCGGGACCAAGGCATTTTCCAATGGCTCTTGCCCGTAGTTTGATCCCCGTAGGCATCGGCCATCTCTTCGGCGCTTCGAGTTCGTCGAAGCGAAAGTTTGGGAACTTTCCATTGGATCGGCGAGAGATTGGCTCCGTTGCGAACGAGGAACCGTTTTTGCGCGTGAATGTAGGTTTGGCGCAAATAGATCCCCGCCGCTTGAAAGACGGCCAAGATCCCACCGAGCAAACAACCACCGACCACCAAATCGACGGTGGCTGGTGACCAAGTAATCTTGAAAAGGCCTGTTCCCAGCAAGGCGGCAAAACCCCATGCCAAGAGGCCGCAGAGCCAACTCACGACACTCATCGGTGCGGATTTGAGTTCGCTGCACAGCCGGATACCAATGACGCCTATGATCGAAGCATAAGTTGCAAGCACAAGGGGCCAGCCAGCGTATCCGATTTCTCGTTGTGCCCAACTGTCGATGCTCAAACCTAAAAGCAAAAGTGCTGAGGTTGAGGCTTCGAAACTCGAAAAAAAGGCCGCAATGGCCAGGACGACCCAAATGCGATAGCGAGCGCGATAGTCATCCAGCTTGTGTCGACGAAGCTGAAAAATCATCCATGCGGCAACGGCGGTCAGCATCCACAGTTGGCAGGTTAACCACTGAGCGATGCTATGCGATGATCGCAAATGAAACAGCTGAGCAATCGGAAGCTTGGCAAAGCTCGATGCATTCTCAGGCACTTTCATCGTGCTCGGATCAAAGGTCGTGTACCGAGCAAAGATCCAGTAATGCGAGAAGAGCAATGTGCCCCACAAAATCCACATGCATGTCAAGACAATAGACAAAGTTCCACGTCGGACGGGGATGAGCTGGACCATCCGTTGTTGGCATGTTTTCCGAACCGCTTGGCTGTAGCCAGGGTCGCGGTACTTGAGCGTGAATTCATCATCGTCGGCTGCATCTGAATTTTCACGTGCCCGAGACCGTTTCTTGGCACGGGCGCTTTCGACAGCAAACTCAGAATCGGCCGCGGCTGCATCCAACATGACGCGTCGGCGCCGATCGATTCGATTGGATCTCGAGAGAGGCATGCGGCGATCGCTCTAGTACGGCAGATGTTCGGGACGGAAAAATAGCAGTATGCTCGTCCCATTTTTTCCCTGCCAAGTCAACGTCAGCTTGGGAAAACTAGAGATTTTCGAGAAAGCGATTCTGGAGAGCACCCCATTATCAAAGTCTTTGTGGCTGGGCTTGCCTCGCCCCTAATCGGCAACGCGATGAAGCATTTGGTCGCGAAACTCGTCAAGAGTTTCGGTCGTTTAGCCGACGCAGCCGAAAGTCTTGACGACTTTCGCTACGCAAAAGCCAGTCTTTAGCAACAGAGAAAAAGAGGCTACTGCCAAAGGGAATACTCCGCGATTGCTAGCGAAGTGAGCTACTTTAACAAGAGCATGGCCACATTGACATAAATCAGAATTCCCAGAATGTCGCTCAACCCGGCTACGAATGGATTGCTCATCATCGCAGGGTCCAAACCAAGGCGTTGAAAAATCAATGGCAGCATGCTACCCATGCAAGTTCCGCAGATCACAACCCCCAAGACCGTAATCGGGATGACCATCGCCGCGTAAATACTCGGCGCGAGGAAAAGCGCGCAGAAGAATCCGATGATCCCCATAAAACTACCCAGGACGACGCCCATGATCGCTTCGCGCCGAAGAACGGTCATCCAATCGCGACCATACACATCCTTCGTCGTCAGGGCGGTAATGACCAGCGTTGAGGATTGGCTTCCTGAATTGCCTCCGCTACTAATAATCAAAGGAATAAAAAGCACGAGCCATTCGTACTTTTCAAGTTCCACCTGATAGCTCTTCAACAAGAACGCCGTGGTAAGAGCAGCGAAGAATAAAATGGTTAGCCAAATGCCTCGCTTCCACGACAGAGTGGTAAGCGGCGTGCGCATGTACGAGTCCTTGAGTGGCTCGACTGCCGCGATACGCTGTACGTCCTCGGTCGCTTCCGCTCGGACCACGTCGATCACGTCGTCGTGCGTAATGATCCCGAGCATATGGCGTTGGTCATCGACGACTGGAATGGCGAGCAAATTATAAAATGCAACCTTCTGTGCCACTTGCTCTTGGTCGTCCTGAACGTTGGCAGTAACCAAGTCTGTCTTCATGAGGTCGACGAGCTTCGTCTCGGGACGACCTATTGCAGATACGAGGGCTCGCGTGCTAACAACACCGCGCAGGTGGTTGGTGTCATCGGTCACGTAGATATAGTAGATCATCTCCAGCCGTTCGGCTTGCCGGCTGAGTTGATCGAGCGCTTGCCGTAAGGTGAGCGACTCGGACAGACAGGCTGCCTCGGTCGTCATCATCGCCCCTGCTGTTCCTTCAGCGAAGGTTTGCAGCCTGCGAATGTCCCGTCGATCCGTAGCCGGAACGAGTGCCAAGATTTGGTCAACACGTGCAGTGTCTACTTCATGCAGCAAATCGACGGCATCGTCGGCGGGCAAGTGCGTAACCAGTACCGCGACTTGCTTGTCGTCTTGCGTAGCCAGCAGTTCGACTTGCCGATCCCACTCGAAATACTGAAAGATCTCGGCCTGCAATCCTGGGTCGGCATGTTGGAGTACTTCCCAGGTTTCATAATTTTCCAGCCCTTCCATGAACTCCGCTGTTCGAGCTGGGTGCAACGCCACGCAAAACTCGCGCAGTTCATCGGAAAGCTTGTCGGCAAGCATCTCTCGAAGTTCTGGGAGGAACAGGGTGTTGATCATGGTGGCTCAATGCTTTCGCAACGCGAAAGGTTACACGGTTCGTCCCAGACTCGAGGCCTCGGAGAATCACTTGGACGCAATTGGCAAGTTAAAGTCTCCGGTCATATCTCGCCAGATCGAATGGATATGGTTGGCGATGTTTCCTTCCGGATCCTTTTGGAAGTTACAAAGTTCGAGGATGAAAGTTGGTCCCTGAACTCGGAAGAAGTGTTGACCTTCCAATTTCGTCTCGCCAGCCCATCCGAAGTAGATTTGATCTACGCCAGACGCCTTGATCAAGTCCATTCGTTGCTTAATCACATCTGCGGTCATATTGGAATTGAATGCATCGAGAATGGCCATAAGCTTTTTTTGCTGGGCGGCGTCGAGCTCTTTGGCTGCGATACCAACCTTCGCTGCTAATTGGGGCTGAGGTTCTCCCGCCCACTGAATGTCATCGGGGCATTCTTTATCGTAGATGGCTTGCCCCAATTGCTTTTCATTTAAACTCTTGAGGAGCTCAAATCCGGTGTCTTCTTCTCTGGCAAGCAACCGTTTCCCCTTCTTGAATTCGACCGTGCCACCAGCTTTGGTGATATCTGGTGTTTTGAAATCTTTTCGGAGGCCGGCCGGATTGACTCCGAAAAACTGAGGCGTCGAATCGACGATCGCTCCCTTTTCGAAGGTAAAGTTAATGGAGAGGTGATGCCCCTCGACGCTCAACCCCCAGGCAGCGCTTTGGCTAGGCTGGCCATAGAGGGTGAAGTAATACTTGGTGTAGTCTCTTCGTTTGGCTTGTGTAGGCCCCTCGAGCTCGAGCAGGATCGCTTCATAGTCCATGATCTCGACGGTTCGTTGATAGCCGGCAGGACTTAGGACTTGCTTGAGAATTGCGATGGCGGCAGTTCGTTGCGATTCGTTCATGTCGCGGAGCGGCAGCCCCTTGCGAGTATCCATCGGAATGAAATGCCATTCCGTACGTTTCTTGTCCTGAAACTCGAGGACAGCGATTTGCTTTTGTTCAGCGGTAAGCGTCTCGACGAAAAGTTTTGCGGCTTGAGAAGCCGAGGATACGGTGGCCTTCGCTTCTTGTGAGTAAGCTAACAAATCAGGCCGTAGGGCGCCCGACACAGCGACTGCGCCTGCAGCACCAAGTTTTAGTGCCGACCGTCTTGAATGGGTGGAGGGAGAGCTCGAGTCGTGCATGGTCATTCGCCTTCGTTAGAATCAGGGAGGGGTGGGAAATCGCCGAGGTAGGGGCCTCATTATGATCAAAGACAGGGTTTCTGATAGTGGCTGCAGACTGCTTTTGGTGCCCCAACGCGTACGATGGGACCATCGTCCCGTCCGTTTGATCTATTCGTTGGTTTGCTCGGGACAATGGTCCCAAGCTACTGTTCTAACATGGCACTCCACGCGCCTGTAAGAATCCGGCCGCCATCCTTAGCGATTGCGGATATTCCTAGAAATTCATGTGCCGTACCCGCAATCGTCGATATCTTCCTGCCGCTCGCCTAAGAACGAACGTCCGGGCCATCGTACTTGGTAAAGATCATACGACCCGCTTGCGTTTGGAGCGTACTGGTGACCAAGACTCCAATGGTTTGGTTCACGCGATCGCGTCCACCTTCGATCACGACCATTGTACCGTCGTCCAAATAACCAATGCCCTGGTCCTGGCCTTCACCCGTCTTTACAACGCGCACCTGGAATCCCTCGCCAGGCAAGAATTGCGGCCGCAATGCACTGGCCACTTGGTTCAAATCGATCACTTCGACATTGTGCAGTTTCGCAACCTTGTTCAAATTGAAGTCGCCAGTGACAAGCTTGCCATCCATGTGTTTGGCTAGCAGTACGAGCTTCATGTCCACAGGTTGACCTGCAAACTCAGGCAATTCGCGATCGTACATCATGAAGTCCATCCGCTCGCTTGTTCGCAGGCGATTCAAAATGTCCAAACCCCGACGGCCTCGAACCCGCCGCAATTTGTCCGAACTGTCAGCGATCGTTTGAAGCTCAAGCAATACGAATCGAGGCATCACTAACTGACTATCCAAGATGCCTGTGTCTACCAACTCAGCCAACCGGCCATCGATAATACTACTAGTGTCGAGAATCAGCGGCTTCATCCCTTTGAGATCGCGGGAAAACTCCACGTAAGGAATGACAAATCGAAAATCGTCCTTGGTTTGCAGCAACAAGCTGATACACGTGTAGCAAAAGATCGTCATGGTTGCGAGCGAAATGTACGACTTGAAACGATGGTTTTCCAACATCGGATCCATCGCAATCGTCAGCAGATACGAAAGCAAAACGCCAACCAGCAATCCGAAATACACTGCCGAAATGACTTCGATTCGCTTTCGCGGCAACAGCATATCCGCCGCAACCACCCCGAACGCAGCCAAAAGGACCCCGCTAAAAATCAAATAGGGCATCAGCGGGCCGAGAGACTGCAAATCGGGCGATCGAGCCCAAATGGCACCAACACCTGCTGCAACCGTGATGAAAATCACACGAAGACAGAGGATCGCTAGCGCATCTGCCAGCGGTGTCTTCGAAGTTTTTTCAAAAGTAGCGTCGAAACGAGAGGTGTCCATGAGAAAGTCAAAAGCCGAATAACGTTTGTGTAATGTTCTGTTTCAATAATAACGCATTGAAACCGCTGAAGTAGCCGGAAATCTTGGAAAGACAGCAGGATTCTACATAGCTAGCGTTCCTGAATACAAGGATTCCTCAAAATCCCCAAGCTCTCGATTTCAATTTCCACGATGTCCCCATCCTTCAAGAAACGATTCGGTTCCCTGGCAACACCGACTCCCGCCGGCGTACCAGTGTAGATCACGTCCCCAGGCTGCAATGTCATGACCTGGGAAATATACGACACCAACTCAACGGGCTTAAAAATGAGCTCGCTCGTATTCGAGTCTTGCAACGTTTCGCCATTAACAGAACATCGTATCGCCAAATGGTTTGGATCGAGAACTGAGTCCGCGGTCACAATCTCTGGGCCGAACGGTGCAAACGAATCGAATGACTTGCCGAGGAACCATTGCTTTCCCGGTTTGTCCTTTTGCCAATCCCGAGCCGACACATCATGACCAACTGCGTAACCGAAAATCCCGTCAAGCGATTGTTGTTCGTCGGCGTTCTTCAAATTCTTGCCAATAATCAAGACCATTTCGGCTTCATAGTCGATTTGCATACTGACCTTGGGCAACAAGATCGGTTCGTTCGGACCGATCATGGCTGTTGGCATTTTGCAGAAGACGATGGGCTCTTTGGGAATCGGCGACTTTGTCTCGATGGCATGGTCTCGGTAGTTGAGGCCGATGCAAAGGATTTTCTTGGGAAGACTGAGTGGACAAAGCAGCGTCAGCGACTGAGAACTTGGTGCCGTGGTTTCCGAAAGTCTCTCAACATGCGATTTCCAGTTCGCCCAATTTGCGATTAAGTCGTTGGTTGAGGTGGGGAGCGTTGGGTCGGCGAGAGAAAGATCTTGGATGCCCGCGGCCAACGAAAGCCCCCAGCCAACCGACTGGTCAGGGCGAGAAAATCGAACGATCCGCATAAGATGTGGTCTTTGGGCCCAATGAAATGGGCGATGGAGAGAGTTAGGATGTTACTTTGGCGCGACGGTAGCGATCATCCGTTTGCCTTGCTGCAAAGGTGGTTGCTCCAATTTGGAGAACTCAGCCAATTCCTGCAAAACGTTTTCCATAACCCGTCTGCCTTCGTCGACGTGAGCCATTTCACGACCGCGGAAAATAACTGAAACCTGAACTTTGTCTTTGTCTTTTAAGAAACCGATTGCCTGACGAACTTTTGTTCCGATGTCGTGTTCGCCGGTCTTTGGCCGAAGTCGAATTTCTTTTGTTTTGGTTTGGTGGGTGCGTTGCCCAGACTTCTTGCTTTTTTCATACTTGTACTTGCCGAAGTCCATGATTCGGCAGACGGGAGGCTTTTCGTTGGGCGCAACCTCAACGAGATCCAGACCGGCGTCGCGAGCGCGATTGAGAGCTTCGTCGGTCGGGATGACACCATACTGAGTGCCGTCGGGACCGATTACACGGATGGGAGAGATGCGGATCTGATTATTGATCCTCGTTTGAATGCGTTCGATTGTTGGGACCCTTTCGATTTGAATAAATGAACTCCTCCAGCCGATTTGTCAGATCGTATGTGGGACGAATTACCCAGCCGGTGGAATACCGGCCAGACTACCTAGCTTAAAGTATCGGCAATTTTGGTGTAGTCGGTCAACAGATGTTTCGTGAAATTCTCGGTCGAACCCTCAAGAATTGAGTCTTTTCCGCTATTGGGGGTGCAAGGAGGTGGATCTGGCGGGTACGAGCAAGTGGGGCGCACCTTCCGACGGGGTGGGGCGCACCTGCCGTGTGCGACTCTTCGGCAAGATTCAGCTAGAAAATTCGCTTGGAGTGCGAGGCCCCTGCCGAGCAATGGACGCGCGCGGTCTTAGCCATTGAGCGTTAGCCCCGGTTGCCGCGGTGCTCGACATTCGTCGAGAACCGCGGCTAACGCCATCCGGCTAAGCGGTTCACTTACTAAATAGCCGTGGCGATGTTGACGAAAACAGGATTGCAAAACCAAAACTTTTGCTGAGAAGCGGGCAAGGAAATCGACTTGCACTTGCAACACCGGCCAAGGAGGCTAACATACGCGGCCTGGCGTGCGGCTCTTTTGGAAACGCACCCAGCCCGCCCTTGTAGCTCAGTTGGTAGAGCAGGTGACTCTTAATCACCGGGTCCAAGGTTCGAGTCCTTGCGGGGGCATTGGCATTGAAATCCCTGAGATTCCCGCACCATCAGGTGCCATAATCGCAGGGATTTTTGCATTTCTGGTTTTGCTGCGTTCACCCGGCTTGGCACCGATGTTACCACCGGCGTTACCACCGTTTGATACTGGTGCCGTGGTCAGTTGAGTAGCCTTTTCCCAGTGTCTATCGGTGGTTTGCAGTTGCCGTATTTTGTGACAGGCTCCACTCGAAAACCTCAATACACTGTTCATCGCGGAATCTCTGCCTCAACCCGAGCGTCTATCTCCGCTCAACCAGAGTGCAATCCAACCGTTAAAATTGCTGACCAGCGATGAACGAACTCCGAAACTGCCTGACGGGAAGAGACTGAAAGGAACAAGGAGAACGCAGTGTCGCACGCGGAGCCGCGGAGTTCGCGGAGAGAATCCAATATGCGGAGAGAATCCAATATTCAGGCCTCCGCGCTCTCCCCGCCTCCGCGTGAGAAAAAATCCGGCTGGCAAATCAAAAGAATCGATCCAATCCCCATCAACATGGACAGCAGACGTGTGCCCATCGCGAATGGCGTCCGTGATGGTGGCGAATATCCATAATACATTACAGTGCACTGGTGGCGCTCAAGAAGTCGCTGATGCATCCAGCCTTCACCGGAAAACTTTAACCCAAAGAACACTATGACGATTCAAACCGGCGGTAAACAGATTCTACTTCATGGTCTGGCCCTCATTCTGGCCGGGCTGGTCTTTGGATTTGCTCCGCCCTTGACGCCGTATCCTCGGCTCGCACTCGGAGCGCACATCCAGTTTGTTACGAACGGCATGTTGTTTGTGGTGCTGGCAATCGTCGTGCTCAATGTGCCCCACCGCTCCGGTCCCAAGTCGGTTCGGGTGATGTTGGTGTCGGCATGGCTGACGTGGTTCATGGCGTTGTCCGAGGCTGCCAATGCATGGTGGGGTGCCAACCAGATGCTTCCGATCGCGGCCAAGCAAGCCGGGGCCGCCGGGGCCGCGGCCTGGCAAGAAGCCGTGGTGAAACTATGTCATCTTCCAGCGGCACTGGGCCTGATCCTTTCGGTGACGCTTTTGATCATCGGCATCGTAAAGCACCGCGCTGCGACGGAATAGGAAGCCGTATCAGGAGCCAAGCGAAAGGCCAACGCCTCGCCCTCCGCTACAAGCGGAAGCTGGTCGCGCTAGAAGCGTCGCGCTAGAAGCATTGAAGAAGTCGCTGCTGCAACAATTAATTAAGGGGTAATTCGCTAAGGGAAGGCTATCCACAAGTTTGGATTGGAGCCAGCCACCGAATTCGCGAAGGAAACATCTGTCTCGCCGCGTGCAACCTCCTTGAATCCATACAGGTCTGCTGTTTCGGTGACGATGCTGATCGAGGTCGGAATGATGTCGGTCGATAGTTCGAATTGGGATCGCTTGGTTGATCAGCTTCTCTGCCTCACGAAATTGGCCCTGTTGAGTTCCTGCTTCAAACGATTCTTGCGAGTTCTCGCGGTTCTGACAACGTGCATGGTAAGGTTCGAAGGCAAGGAGCAGGTTGCAAAACCTTTGAATGGCAATAACAATCCATCATATCGCAGACTTCGTTAGGGGAAACGCTTGAAAGGTTGAATCGTGGCCAAATCGCCGATGGAAATGAAAGCAGCGATGATCGCTGGACTTCCCGAAAAGACGGGGAAGTCACTGGAGCAATGGCTCAAGATTGTTCGTGCCAGCAAACTGGCGAAGCACAAAGAAATCGTTACGTTACTCAAAGTTGAGCACGGGATTACGCATGGTTTCGCCAACATGATTGCATTGCAATTTCTCGAGTCGGACAGCCAAACGGCTGCAGATACGTCAGCGTTGATAGACGCGCAGTACAGCGGTTCTAAGTTGGAGTTGCGACCATTGTATGAAGCGATTCTAGCGGTGGTGCAAAAGTTGGGTGCCGATGTTGAGATCGCCCCATTGCGACAATGAAATCGCTAAAATCTCGGATTCGAGCGAAATCCGCTAGTTATTCCCCGAAAGCAAAGTCGTTTTCATGCCTCCCGTTGTTCTGCCGACCATTTGTGCGTTGGATTGCCCTGACGCATGCTCATTGCACATTACGGTTGAAGGGGATCGGGTAACGCATCTCGCTGGCGATCCATCGCATCCGGTCACAAAGGGATTCGCTTGTGCCAAGATGGCTCGTTATCCACAACGCCAGGAGCAAGACGATCGGCTGTTGCTGCCACAGAAAAGAGTTGGCAAAAAAGGAGAAGGGCGTTTCGAAACGATTTCATGGGAGACAGCGCTCGATGAAATCGCCGACCGAGTTCGCTCGATCGTCGAACAACATGGCCCGCAATCGATTCTGCCGTATGGTTATGGCGGTACGATGGGAGTCATCGAGGGGACATCGCCGTTTGCGTTCTTTCGCAGACTCGGAGCGCTCGAACTCGACCAGACGATTTGCGCGGCAACAGGCGGAGCTGCATGGGAGGTCAACTATGGCCCAAACAAACTAGGCACCGACCCAGAAGACCTCATCCATTCCAAGTACATCGTGCTGTGGGGCATCAATGCGCTCCGAAGCAACTCGCACATTGCCCCTATCCTCAAAGAGGCGAAGCGAAATGGTTGCCACATTCTCCACATCGACCCTTATCGCAACGAAACTTCACGCTTTGCCGACGAGCATTGGCAAATCAAGGTAGGAACTGACGCTGCGTTGGCTCTGGCCATCGGCAACGAGATCTTTCGAAACAACTGGCAAGACACTAGCTACCTGAGCGAGTTTGCAAATGGGCTCGATGAGTATCGAGAGGCTTGTGCCCAGTGGACGCTCGAACGTGCCGCTGAGTATTGTGATGTTCCGTTGGATGCACTGCGAGAAATGGTTCGGAAGTTTGTTACCAGCGAAGCATCTTACATCAAGGTCGGTTATGGTATGACTCGAAACGAAGGTGGTGGCAACGCATTGCGAGCCATCACGTTGCTTCCTGCCTTGATTGGAGCTTGGAAGAAGAAAGGGGGTGGTGGCGGTCTATCGACGAGTGGTGCATTTGGACTCAATACGCATCGAGTTTCGGGTAGTCATCTAATCAAGCCGGGAACGCGGCACGTCAACATGACCTTGCTTGCATCGGAGCTCGATCCGGAGAAGTCGAGCGTTCGCGGACTATTTGTTTTCAACAGCAACCCGGCCGCGGTCGCTCCAGATTCGTCGCGTGTTCGGCAAGGCCTCGGCAATGAGGGGCTATTTACGGTTGTACTCGAACATTTCCAAACGGACACCGCCGATTATGCAGACTATTTGCTCCCAGCAACAACCTTTCTGGAACATACCGATGTGTATACGTCTTATGGTCACTACCATCTCCAGTACTCAGAGCCGGTTGTCGCAGCTCGAGGTCAGGCCAAGTCGAATCGATGGATCTTTGCTGAGTTAGCTCGCCGACTTGGTTTCGAAGACGAGTGTTTGTACTGGAATCCCAAGCAGATAGTCGAGGAGTTGTTGACGTCATCGAACCCACGCCTGGCGGGCATTACTCCCGAGCGATTGATGAAGGAAAAGAGCGTCAAGTTGCAACTGCCGACACCTTTCTTGCCCTATTCCGACGGAAGCAATTTTCCGGATCGCAAGATTCGTTTTTCGCCAACGCCAAAACAATTGGATTTTGAAGTGCAGCCAAGCGAGGAGTATCCGTTGAGACTCATCTCGCCACCTGGGCCATTTATTATTAACACTTCGATGGGGAATGTCCCAAGCGTGATTAAGATGGCCGGCGGTGAGCCTCAAATCATCATTCATCCAGCGGATGCAACGCCGCTTGGTATCGCCGATGGCGATCGGGTCAGTGTCACCAGCGTCAATGGCAGCATCCTTCGCAAAGCGATCGTAAGCGAGGACGGCAAACCTGGCGTCGCAATTGCGCTCGGGCAATGGTGGCCGAAACTCGCACCGGACCGCAAGAGCCTCAACGACATTACCAGTGAACGATTGACCGATCTCGGCGGAGGTAGCACCTTCGGAAATCCAGTGGTGCGAGTGACCAAGGCGGCTAAGTCGCAGGCACATTCCATGTGCCGTCCGCAGACCTTGGAACCATATGATATTTCCTCCCCTTCTCCTCCCGGGGAGGAGAAGGGGAACTAGAGTATCAGGCGTTCGCGTCGTTCCGCTAGAATCCTGAAACTATGTTCAACCACTTAAGTCCAATCCTAGTCTACGGTCTCGTTGGTGGATTCTCGTTTTTGATCTGTGCGACGCTGTTTACAGCCTTCATGAAAACGTGTCAGCCGGAGAACAAAACGTTTGTCAAAGTTTGGGAGATTATCGGAGGCTAGTGGATTATTAATGGTCTGCTTGGGGTTGCTTGCTTGGCTGGTTCGAGCGGCCTCATTGTGCTTTTTTGTTTTGCGAGCTTCTTGGCTTTAAAGGAATTCCTCGATGTTCAAAAGCTAACTTTCATCGGGCCATTGGAAAAGCTTTCGTTGTCGGCTCTGGTTTTGTCGCATTACACCTTCATCTTCCTCGAATGGAAGAATTTCTTTTTGTTTATTGTCCCGGTTATGACTTACATTTATTTACCGTTCATCATGCTCTCTCGGCGAAAGATCGATGGCTTGATTCAGAATTTATGGTCGACACAAAGCGGTTTGATGCTGTGCGTGTACTCGCTGAGTGTCGCGCCAGGCTTGCTGTTTCTCAACATTCACCCAAGCGAAGTTCGGCGCATCGATCCCGTAGTTGCGTTCCTGTTCTTGTTTTTGGTCACGGAGCTAAATGACGTTTTTCAATTCATTTCTGGCAAGTTGTTTGGGAGGCGTAAACTTGTCGTCGAGATCAGCCCGAACAAAACAGTCGCAGGATTTGTTGGCGGGCTCATTATGACCTCGTTCTTGTCATTGATCTTGGCTCCTGTCATGCTCGATTTGAATGCATGGCAATCCCTTCTGGTCGGTTTCTGTATTGCCTTGAGCGGTGTTTCCGGTGATTTGATGTTCTCATCGATCAAACGCACGGTAGGAGTCAAGGACTTCAGTCGATTGATTCCTGGGCACGGAGGTGTCTTGGATCGGCTAGATAGTATCGTCTTTACTGCGCCGACGTTGTACGGTTTAAAGTACCTCTTCCTTTATGTAGCGAGTAAGTAAAGTGGCTATTGAAAATCGGAGGCCGATCAAGGCTCGTTCGATCGGTTCGATTCAACGGTTTGCGAAATGGCTTGCCAAGACGTCGGTAACGCCGAATCAAATTTCGGTATGCAGTGTCGTCTTCTCGCTTTTGGTGCCGACTGCGTTTTGGCTCTTTGCATCGGGAACGTGGGCCGCGAGCATCTTTGCGCTGCTAGGGATCCAGCTTCGTTTAATGTGCAATCTGCTGGACGGGATGGTCGCAATCGAAGGTGCCAAGAAGAGTCCGTTGGGTGACGTCTACAACGAATTTCCAGATCGGATTGCGGATACTGCAATCTTGATGGGAGTCGCATTGATTGCCCCGTCCGATCCGATGTTGTTGGTCTTAGCCATTGCCGCATCGTTCCTGGCTGTGATGACGGCTTATACGCGTGTCCTCGGGGCGGCGGTTGGTACCAATCATTATTTCTCTGGGCCGATGGCCAAGCAGCATCGCATGGCGGTTCTATCCGGAACCGTCGTCGCCCTGCCCATGCTGAGTGGATATTTTGAGCCTAGCAGTGTGATAAAGATTGCGTTGTCCATCATTTGTCTCGGCTGTATCGCAACGGTGATTCGAAGGTTGCGGCAAGTGTCCCGTGAATTGGTTTCAAAAGCAGGTTGAAACCTACTGAGCCACACCAAACGTTTTCATTCCCTACCCCTTATCATGCCATCAAGAAAGTGCAGCTCAATCGACTCAGTTCTTCCTAGCAATGTTTTCCAAAATCTGGCTGATGTTTTCGATCCAGGTGCTTAGGCTATGATGCGTTTCGACGTAGGCTCGAGCGGGCTCGAGCTTTTCTAGCCAGGGTGCTGGATTTACGAAGCGATCTTGAATGGCTTTCGCAAGTTCCTCGGCGTTGGCTTTGGGTACCAGCGTCCCCAATGCGTGTGTGCGAAACAGTTCCCCTGCACCTTGCGTCGTATTGGTTGCGAGGATCGGAACTTTGCATGCCATCGCTTCTAACAGGACGTTCGGCATGCCCTCGTAAATGGATGGTAAACAGATCAAGTCGCATTGTTTAAGTAACGAAAAGGGACTTTGGATTTGACCATGAAAGAAAACACTCTCGTCTACGCCTAGACTCGCCGCAAGACTTTGAAGCTCTTTTCGAAGGACACCGTCCCCAACCAGGTGCAAGTCAGAAGGTGGCACTACTTCCGATTTGGCGGCCTCTAAGTATTTAGCAAAGGCTTGTATCAAATAGCGGTGTCCTTTTTCATCGCTTAGCCGACCAATCGAAATGATCTGCTTTCGATTGGGACGAAGGATCGACCCAGTCCAAAGTCTTTGGCATTCGGAATCGATGCGTTCGATGTCGATCGGGCTCACCATGACTTGAAAATCATTGCGAGGGATGTTGTAGTAATCCGAAGCATTGTCCGCGGTCCCTGCACCAACGGTGAGAAGTGCCGAAGCGGTCGAATAGGCTTTTCGAAGCGTTCGCTTTTTCATGGAGAGCCAACGTTTTTCCGATCGAGCCAGGTCGTACTGAGGCGGAGAAACGATCGTGGAAATACGAGGCGTTTGGGTTCGCTGAGTCGCTGGTCCCGTTATGAGAGTCATGTGAAACAGTCGGTCATAAACTGCGTCGATCTCCTCGCGTTGCAGAACCTTGGCCATGTGTCGCACCTGCAAATGATGAATTCGTCCTGGCCAGTTCCAACGCGGAAAAGCGTTGTCTGTCCAAAACGCAAATCGCTTTACGTCCTTGGGGACCTCATCAAGCAACACGCCCGACTCATACAGAAGATAGAGAATGGGCTCGAATCGAGTGCGGTCGAGTCCCTTGAGCAAATACAAAAGTTGCTTTTCACTACCGCCGCCATCCATGGAGGACGAACACAAGAGAACGCGGATGCGGTTTGAAGCCATCGAATGCCTGAAAAACGAAAAGATACGAACGGGCGAGCGATCAGTTTAGCCAAATGTGTAGATAAAGGTGTTTGTTAAAAAATTCGACCAAATAGTTTTCAGTTGTTCGTTTTCCATTTTCAGTCACGTTTTCGGTGTTCCGTTGTCAGTCACTCTTGCCGAGGGGGACTTTGCATTGGGGGAAGGCCACTTGCCGTTGACTTACCTGCATTTATGGACAACCGCAACGTGAAAACCGACCGCTGACCGCTGCCCTCTGCTGTAAACATCTTTGCAAAGTCAATTCCATTGAAAACCTGCAAAGGTTCGGCAGGAGCCTCACCCTCCCGAGCAATGAATGACTTAGGTAAACTCGTTGGAAACATGTTTACAGGGGTGCCGCTGCCCTCTGCCCACTGCCCACTGCCCACTGCCCACTGCCCTCTGCCCTCTGCCCTCTGCCCTCTGCCCACTGCCCACTGTCCACTAACCACTAACCACTAACCACTAACCACTGAGCACTGAGCACTGAGCACTGAGCACTGACCACTAAGCGGTCCGAGAGCGATACGTTCGGTAAGCAAACTGCTTCACCTTGCGGCTAGCCATGTCCACCGCTCGTTCTACCATCTTCAGCTTGTGATAAACCACAGGCCGATTTCGGAATCTCGCGAGGGATCGCCGATACTTGAGGAAGAACATGAACGTCTCGGCGAAGTCTTCGCTCGAGTTCGTCGATGCGTAATCCGTAATGAATTGCTGGAACAAGCAACCGTAGAAGAACTTCAGCTTGCCTTGCTCACTTCGGCATCGTCGCTTGCCCGCTTGGTATTCTGGATCCCGCTTTAAATGGCGTCTCCAAGTTTGGTAGGGGGTGGCTGTGCAGTTGCTGTAAGCCTCGCCAAACGTTCGCTGGAACCACTCTTGGCGGAAAAAGCTTGGGTCGATGTAGTACCAAGCATGTGCGTACTCGTGACGAATCGTATCGCACAACGTCATGCCTGGTTTGTATGGCTGATGAGGAAGATCTCGAGGGAGATAAATGACACCTGGTCGATAACCACGCTTGCCGTAGTGACCCACCTGTTCAAACACATATCCTCGCTCACCTGAGCTTTTCACATTCGAAATGCACAGTTCAACGGTGTCTAGATAGACTCCATCAGCAAGTAGTCCTAGCTCAGCAAGCTCAGAACGAACAGTGTTATAAGCACGGTCAACATTGGCCATGATTGGACGCGATCTTGGTTCTACGATTATAAAGGTGACAGCCCGCCACAGTGTTCCAACTGTGGCCAGCCTTGGTTTCGGGTCGCGTCCCTGCTCCAACAAGTCTGCTTTGAAGTCCGTGTCCCTTCAAATTGAATTTGGCAAAAAGGCCGGTCCGCACCCAAAAGAGGGGGTCGGAGCGGTCGCTTTTACCGGAACGGACTTTTATCTGTGCAGTCAGCGGTGATTGTTGGGGTGCAAAACCCACCTGGCAACTAACCCAAAAGAGGGGTTTTCAGCTAAGTTGCCAGCTAGACGGCAGTTGCGTCGCCAAAAGAAAATTTTGCCCGGGGTATACCGCCAAATTGTCCAATGGGGGCGAGTAAAACTCAATAAAAACGTTGTAAAACTGTGCGGAATGCAACGAATGGATGCAAGCTGGTTGAGGCCGCTGTATACTTGCATGAAGGGCGATCCCGGCCAATGAAGCTCAGCGTTACCGAGGGATCAAGAACAGCCTCGCAATACTCCCCCAAATCACAGCAGCGGAACAACAAATGCTTCGAAACGACCTGCTTAGGATGACAGCCACTTGCTGGCTGTTACTTTCGCTGTTCGCTACACTTCTAAATGGTTCTGATCCCCAACTCCTCAAAAAACAGTCGAGTTGGAATTGGCCTGAGAGTGAAAAAGTCGTTCAGCAGATCAACACTTATCTTCAAAGTCGCGTACCCGAGATCGAACGAAGTCAAATCAAGTTTGACGGAACGGATGCAGCTGGCCTGCGCGGCGTTGGTTTGCTCGACTACGTTTTGAATGCGACAGCCAAAAGCGAAACGACTGTCGCTGTGCTCAAGGCCATACTCGATGCCCCTTTTGCCGCCGAGAACTTCGCCAAGATGGATGCTCAACTGAGCTCAATTTTGGCGAATGGCAGTATTCCCGCTTGGTTGCGTTCGGACCTGCAATTGATCTGTTGCCGATACATGGTCCACCACGGACTTTACGACGAGGCTTTGCAGCGACTCCTCCCCTTGGCCCAAGAATCCACCTCGGACCCTGCCACATGGCTTTTCTGCATGGGCGTCTGCCAGCATCATCTGATGCAACGCACCGCCTGTCTCGAAACGCTCGAAAAATTGCTGGAAAGAGAGACGGAACTTCCCACCCGTTACGCCATCACGGCTCGCCTCATGCAATCTGACATCAAACCCTTTAAAGAAGATTCTCTCGACGAAATCGCTCGCATGATGAACGATGTCGAACGACGACTTGCCCTGGGACGAGCTGGCAAAACCGTACGTGACAAAGAACAAGCCATCGTCGATAAGCTCGACAAAATGATCGACAAGCTGGAACAGCAACAGCAAGAACAACAACAGCAACAACAACAAAAGAGCGGCGGCAAATCCAAGCAGCAGCAACCGTCGCAAGGAAAGCCGGCGGACGACAACCAAGTCGCAGGGCAAAAAGGGAATGGCGATGTTGACCAAAAAGACATCGGAAATGGAAGTGGCTGGGGCAATCTGCCCCCTGCTCAACGCCAGGAAGCTTTGCAGAATATTACGAAAGATATGCCGAGCCATTTCCGCGAAGTCATCGAAGCTTATTTCAAACGCCTAGCGAGCAATAACCCTTGAGCCCGAACTCGCTGTGCACAACAGCCCCGCATTTGGCCCGATGAGTCATGAAGATCGAATCCTATTCAATCTGCGCCACGCAGAACTCCACTTGAGTTTTCTGCAACTAAACTGAATACCCCACCGGCACTAGTTGTGCCCCTCCCGCCAAACAACCCCGACATGTTTTCATTGGTACGATCTAAACATTTTGTTATTCGTGGGGGTGAGGCTCCTGCCGAACCGTGGTGTCGCAAGCTCGGCAGGAGCCTCGCTCTCCCATAGGTTTTCAACCTTTTGACAAAACAATGTCGTTTACTGGGTCTCTCCCTTCCCACCTCCACTCATCCCACCACTTTCTTCATCATGAAAACCACCTTCGCCGCATTTCTTGCATTTGCTACTTTGATCTGCTCCGTTTCCTTCGGACAAGACTCAAAACCCAAAACGATTCGAGCTCTTCTTATCGCCGGCGGCTGTTGCCACGATTATGCGAAACAACAAGAGGCCCTGTGCAAAGGCATCCAGTCGCGAGCCAACGTCCAAGTCGACGTGTATTGGACAGACAATAGCACGACGACTCCTATTCTACCCTTGTACGGCAAACTCAATTGGGCCGAAGACTATGACGTCATCATTCACGACGAATGCGCTGCCGATGTAAAAGACCCAGCGATCCTAAACCGCATCATCCAGACCCATCAAACCATCCCCGCTGTTCATTTGCACTGCGCGATGCACAGCTTCCGAACTGGCTCCGACGCTTGGTTCAAGCACCTAGGGCTTCAATCCACCGGCCACGGTCCGCAAGAACCGATCGATATCCAGTTCGTCGACTCCAAACACCCGATCATCGCCACGCTCAGCAACTGGACGACCGTCAAAGAAGAACTCTACAACAACGTCAAACTTTTTGGTGCCAAACCGCTTGCTATTGGTAAACAGAGCGTTGGGAAAGCAGAGAAAGCTCGTATCGACGAAGCTGTTGTCGCTTGGATCAACGAGACTGAAGGAGCAAGAAGCTTCAGCACCACCATCGGCCACAACACCGAAACAGTTCAAGACGCTCGCTATCTCGAGTTGGTCACGCGAGGCCTACTCTGGGCATGCAACAAACTGACGCCAGAGTATTTGCAACCGTACCAAGGTGAAAACAAAGTCACCTTCATCGATAAAACCAAGTTCTCCGCACCGACAGCTCAAAGCATAGCCAAGGCACCCGAGGGAGCCACGCTCGTAAAAGCGACCGCATCGAGCACTCAAGCAAACCAAAATAGCCACTTCGCATTCGATGGCAAAGCCGACACTCGCTGGTGTGCCGACGGTGACAGCTACCCACAGTGGCTTCAACTCGAAATGGAAACCGCGCATCGAGTCAAAGAAATCGAAATCGTTTGGGAGTTTGGCGATAAGAACTATCGGCATCGCGTCGAAGGTTCCGTCGATGGAAAGTCTTGGCTGATACTGCTCGACAAAACCGACAACGACAGCAAGAAACATGGCCCCGCGGCACTCACTGAACAACCACCGGTGAAATTCGTACGCATCACCGGCGTCGGTGCTCCCTCAGGATCTTGGTGCAGCATTCGCGAGCTCAAACTCAAAGGAGAAGGGATCGGCCCACTTTGGCCCGCTGACATCAAAAACAACAAGGGAGCGTTCGTTCCTTTGCAAGGCAACCCGTTTGCGAAATCAGGCAACACCATCCCTCGTATCGAAAAACTTTCGGCGATAGAGGAAGCGGCAATTTTGAAAGATGTTCAAGTGCCCGAAGGCTTTGAGGCCACCGTGTTCGCCTCTCCGCCCGCAGTCAACTATCCGGTGTTTGTCGCCGCATCGGTGGATGGCACGCTGTATGTCAGTTCGGACGGCAACGGCTCACTTGGTCGCGATCCACAGCGTGGACGCGTTATTCGACTTCGTGACGTGGATGGCGATGGACGGGCTGATGAAACGAAAGTGTTTTGCGAAATCGATGCACCGCGAGGCTTGGTCTGGGACCACGATCGACTCTTTGTGATGCACCCGCCGCACCTGAGCGCATTTATCGATACCAATGGTGACGGTGTTGCCGATCAGCAAAAGATACTCGTAAAGAACCTTGCCTTCGGTTACGACAAGCGGCCAGCCGACCACACCACCAACGGCCTCAGCATCGGTGCTGACGGATGGCTCTACATTGCCGGTGGCGACTTTGGTTTCATGGACGCCGAAGGAACAGATGGTCGCAAGTTAACTCATCGAGGAGGCGGAGTCCTTCGCGTTCGTCCTGACGGTACTGGATTAGAAATCTATGCGACAGGTACTCGTAATATTCTCGAGGTGGCGATCAGTCCGCAAATGGACATGTTCGCACGCGACAATACCAACGACGGCGGCGGATGGGATGTGCGCATGCACCATTTCACAGGCATGGACAACCACGGCTATCCCCGTTTGTACAAGAACTTTTCGGATGAATGCATTCAACCTTTGGCCGATTACGGTGGAGGTTCTGGTTGTGGAGCGGTCTACATCGACGAGCCTGGGTTTGGTAAATGGGGCAATGCCCCGTTCACAGCGGACTGGGGTACGGGATCGCTTTTTCGTCACTCGGTTGCTCCACGCGGCGCCACGTTCGAGGAGACGGCCAAGCCCGAGTCCTTTATCAAAATGACGCGTCCAACAGATGCAGACGTCGATGGCAACAGCCGTATGTACTGTGCGAGCTGGCGCGGGGCAACATTTGATTGGGCAGGTCCCGATGTGGGGTACATCGTTTGCGTAAAACCCAAAGGCTTCCAGCCTGCCCCAATGCCTGTCTTTGGAAAAGCAACCGATAGCGAACTGATCGAAACGCTTCAGTCCAATAGCTATCGGCGACGCATTGAAGCTCAACGTGAGTTGATGCGACGAGGCAACAAGTCTTATCAAAGTCTTCTTGAAACGAGCCTGGCATCGCGTAGTGCGGACCGCAATCTTCTCGACCGTATCCAAACAACGGCCACCGAACAGGAATTGGTTCAATCGCTCGGCCATGCGGATCCGGTTGTCGTGCATACAGCTATTCGATGCGCGGCACAGAGAGGGATTTTTGCCGCGTGTTTCAAGACGCTCGACGAGGGAAAAGTCGCTAGCCAGCCCATTTTGCGTGCCCTAGCCATGATGCATAGGAGCGAAGTAGTCGATGGTTTGTTGGCTCGGCTCGACAAAGCCAGTTCCTCTCAACTTCGTCGCGAGATTTTGTTTGCACTATGTCGGTTGCATTTCGTGGAAGGAGTTTGGAAAGGTGATTCGTGGGGGACTCGCCCCGACACCCGTGGTCCTTATTACCAACCTGAGCCCTGGAGCGAGACCGAAAAGATTGCGTCCGCATTGCGAAAGGTGCTAGACAAAGCGGTTCCAGAGGACGCCGCATATCTCATCGAGACCATGCAACGCAACCGAATCGAGTCGAACGACTCGTTGGAACGAATGTTAACTTTGGCCAAGACAAACGAGCAATTGCTCGGTCCAGCGCTCGCGCAGTTGGCATCGGCCAAAGAGATTCCTGCCAGTGGGATGGAACTCTTATTGCGGCTAGTCAACAAACCAGATGCATCGGCGGCGATGTTGTCGGATGCCGTGATTGCTTTGTCCAAGAGCAACACAGAGGATACACCGCTCGCGATACTTACGGCACTTTCCAAAATACAGCGTATCAAAGAAGCCGACAAGGATCGCAAGAATGCCCGCGAAGCGTTCGTCAATTCTGCCACGCTGGACCCGCACGTCTCCACGTTTGACGAATTGGCAAAGGTCGCAAACACCGATATTGGATTTTGGGCGGATGTGGAGCTACTAGCCATCGGCTCTCGCAAAAATGGAAGTCCAGAAACACTGCAAGTTGCTCAGAAAGCGATTGAAAAACTCTGGCAGCAACCGGATCGACGTGGGCGGTTGATGCAGGCTGCAGCCGAAATCGGCAATCGTTCTTTGGATAGCAAGATTTTGAAAGCGACCGAAGACCCAGATGAGTCCGTAGCGAAAATAGCCAAGTCGGTCGTCAAGCAACTCAAGATCGCGCCTGCGACCAAAGACAGCACTCCCAAGATTAGTACGCTGTCGATGGAAGAAGCCATCGCTCAAGTCGTGTCGATTCGTGGAGATGTTGCCCATGGCAAGGAAGTCTTTGCGAAAGCGAACTGTGGAGCCTGCCATACGGTGCGACAAGACGAAGTGCAAAAAGGCCCGTATCTCGGGACGATCGCCAAGACTTACAAGCGGCCCGAGTTAACTGTGGCGGTCATGGAGCCAAGCAAAACGATTGCGCAAGGCTTCATTACGAACTTGATTTTGACCAAGGATGGAGCAGTACAAAGCGGTTTCGTCACGAACGAGTTAACGGATCGGGTCACGATACGCGATCAAAAAGGTGCCGAAATCACATTGATGAAGAACGAAATCGAGGAACGCAAAACATCTCCAACCTCGGTCATGCCGACCGGTGTCATGGACGAGTTCACAACGCACGACCTGGCATCGCTGATCGACTACCTAGAATCGCTGGTGCTTTAGGTAGATGCGAGAGGTGGCTTCGATCCCTTAGCACGCCAAGCATGTTGCGAACTTGGGCCCAAGGCCCTCGTTCGCTTTTCTCAGTTCGCCCAACGGCTAGCTGCCGTAATAGGGCGAAATCATCAGGTACACCAGCACTCCGGTGGTCGAAACATACAGCCAGATCGGATATGCGTATTTCGCGATCTTGCGATGCTTTGCAATTTGATTTGTCAACGCAAACAGGAACGCTCTCAAGACCAACGGCAGGACGACTAGCGACAAAACGATGTGAGAGATCAGCAAGCCGTAGTACAACGTTCGCATCGTTCCGACGCCACCGTAGGCAGTCGATGGATTCGATAGGTGGTACGTCACGTAGCAAACCAAGAACACCGCCCCTAAGCAAAACGCGGAGGTCATCGCCAAGCGATGCAAACCAATCTTGCCCGACTTTTGGGCCACCAACCCGAGGACCAACAACAGCGAAGTTAGCGTGTTGATGGCACCAATCGCGTGCGGTAAAAATTTTGTCCAAGCACCTAAATCAACCTTCGTCCGAATCCCCAACAGGATCGCTACGACCAATGGAATAACGACGGAAAGGACATTGGCAATCAGCGTTGCGCGTTTTTCTGCGAGAACTATATTCGACATGAAGATAACAACTCAATCGGATGGAATTGGATGAAGTGTAACGGGGAGAGCAAGGCTCCTGCCGAGCTTACAAGTTGAGCCGCGGGCGCCAGCTAGCCGCGACAACCGAGTTTGCCAGGGAAACCGTAACGCGGCTAGTAGCGCCCGCGGCTCAGTAATTTGTCAGCACCAATTGCAAAGTGTGCACCATTGGACGTCAGCCTCGCTTAAAAAAATCATATTGGTTCGGTTTTGCACGCTGCTTGATGCTCGAGCATGGTCGCTACAAGTGACGTCCAGCCGGTTTGGTGGTTCGCACCGAGCCCACGACCAGTGTCACCGTGGAAATACTCGTGAAATAACATGAGATCCTTCCAATGCGGATCCTTTGCGTAGCGTTCATCACCGCCATGGCAAGGCTTCGCCCCCTGCTTGTCGTTCTTAAAAAGCAAAATCAGTCGGCGTTCGATTTCATCAGCGACCTCACGCAAGTTCATCAAAATGCCCGAACCTGTCGGGCATTCCACTTGGAATGTCTCACCGTAAAATTCGTGATACTGTCGCAGGGACTCGACAATCAGGTAATTCAGTGGGAACCAAACGGGACCGCGCCAGTTGCTGTTGCCGCCGAACATTCCGGTGTTGCTTTCACCGGGAACGTAGCCGACCGACTCCTTGCCCCCAGCGTATTCGAAGACAAAAGGTTTTTCGCCGTGGATGGCGGACATGGAGCGAATGCCATAGGGAGACAAGAACTCTTTTTCGTCCAACATGTAACCCAATAACCTTCGAAAACGTTCGGTCGAAGGGATCGCCAATAGGCGCATCTCGGTGGTTGAACCGGCCGGACAGAACTTCTCCATGTATGCCATGTGCTTGGCCATTTGCGGTCTGTTTTTCAAAAACCAATTCATGCGACGCTGAAAGCTTGGAAGACGTTGCAAGGTCGTCTCGTGGATCATGACGTTGGAGCACAATGGAATCAATCCAACGAGTGATCGCACCCGCATGGCAGTACTGTTGCCATCTCGCAGTAAATGATCGTAATAGAAGCCGTCTTCTTTTTCCCAAAGTCCCGTGCCATGGAGTGTGTTCATGGCTTCTGCGATCGCGACGTAGTGTTCGAAGAACTTGCTAGCCATATCCGAATAAGCTTGGTTTTCCGAGGCCAACTCCAACGCCATTTGCAGCATGTTGCCGCAGAAGAAGGCCATCCAAGCTGTCGCGTCCGCTTGATCGAGCGTACCGCCACCCGGCAAAGGCTTGCTCCGATCGAAAACACCAATATTGTCTAATCCCAGAAAACCTCCGCTGAAAACGTGCTGGCCGCGTGTGTCCTTGCGATTGACCCACCATGTGAAATTGAGAAGCAGTTTTTGAAAGGTTCGAGCCAAAAACTCTTTGTCGCCGCTGAGTTTGTATACGTGCCAGCATGCCCAGGCATGCACAGGCGGGTTCACGTCATTCAGAGCCCATTCGTAGGCTGGTATCTGGCCATTGGGGTGCATGTACCATTCGCGAAGGAATAGGATCAGTTGGCTCTTAGCGAATTCGATATCGATTCTCGCCATCGGGATCATGTGGAAAGCAACGTCCCATGCCGCATACCATGGGTACTCCCATTTGTCTGGCATGGAGATAACGTCTCGATTGAAGAGATGTGTCCAATCGCTATTGCGTCCTTGATCGCGTCCGGGCGGCGGTGGCGGGCTATTTGGATCGCCGTGAATCCAAGAATCAACGACATAGTAATAAAATTGTTTGGTCCAAAGCAGACCCGCATACGCTTGCCGTGAGATGGCCTTTTCCTCAACGGTTAGTTGGGATGAAATGCACTCGGAATAGAATTCGTCGGATTCGGACTGGCGTAGCGATAGAGTGGATTCAAATTCCTCGCCGAATCGCTTGTCGTAGAAAATCGGTTCCATGATGGGTTGCTGAGTTGAGGGCTTGGCAGCGTCCTCCTCCATTAAGGACTCGAGCGAGATACCGGTCAGACGACAGCGAATAACGATTGGTTCATCCTGCTTAACAATTACGATGTAGTGTGCAGCGCATTTGGTGCCAAAGGTTCGCGTATCAGCCCCGTTGGCTACGCCATCGACAACGCAAGCGTGAAATGCATCTTTGAAAAATGCTCCGGATGTAGGAGCACCGGGATGGCGATTGGGGTTGGTTTCATTTTCGGTGAAGAGCCACATCGGTTTTTCACCTTTGGGTCCCAAATCGACTCGAAATTCAAAGTGCCCAAGGGATTCATGGTCGCAGAGAACGACACCAGTTGGATCGTTTGGAGACTTGTGCAATCGCATTCGAGGTTTGCTGGTGCAACCATCATGTTCGCAGCCCCAGATCCACGAATTGTGAAACCATAATTGCGGCAAGATATGCAAGACCGCGGGCGCCGGGCCACGGTTGCTGACGGTCAGCTGGATCAAAATATCGTCGGCTTCCCCTTTAGCGTACTCAATTTGGCAGTCGAAGTAGGCTTCGCTGTCGAATACGCCCGTGTCCACCAATTCATATTCGTTTTCCGTACGGGACCGACGACGATTGATATCGGTCAGGTTTTCGTATGGGAAACGGGCTTGAGGATATTTGTAGAGCCCCTTCATGTAGGAATGGGTCGGCGTCGAGTCTAGGTAGTAGTAACACTCCTTGACGTCCTCTCCGTGATTCCCTTCTGGCCCGGAAAGCCCGAAAAGTCGCTCCTTAAGAATTGGGTCGCGATTGTTCCAAAACGCGAACGAAAAGCACAATCGTCCTTGTCGGTCACAAATTCCGAGCAGTCCGTCTTCGCCCCAGCGGTAGGCCCTGGAGCGAGCGTGATCGTGGGGCAGGAAGAACCAAGCCTCTTGGTTTTGCGAGTAATCCTCTCGGACTGTTCCCCATTGCCTTTCGGACAGGTAGCCGCCCCAGCGTTGCCAATTGACTTGACGTTGCTTGGACTGGACCAACCTTTGGTGCTCCGCAGTCTGCTTTAGTGTCTCCGAGCTTGGGAAACACATCGAGGGTGGAGATTTTTCACTTTGCGACATGGAACAGGCTGCAAAAACGATGAGAATGAGAAAGCTTTGGTCTCCTGAGCTTATCGTTTTTTCAAGGATTTGTCTTTAGGCGAGCGGCGGAATGAAAACTTCGGTAGCGGGATTTGCAGGAAAGTAGAACTTGCTGAATTCTTACGAATCCAGCTACGAATCGTGGCCCCAATATGTTGTCGGTTCTCGAAATTCGAAATCCGTGTACGATAAGCGTTCGAGATTGAGTTGTCCGCAAAAAACGTTTTGATGTGATTTATGTCGAATTCCAACCAAACTTTTATCAATCGTGAACTCAGCTGGCTTGAGTTCAACCAACGGGTCTTGGACCAAGCACTTTACACGAAGGTGCCGGTTCTAGAACGTCTCAAGTTTCTCGCCATTACCGCGAGCAACATGGACGAATTCTTCATGGTTCGCGTGGGCGGTTTGCAACTCCATCAAGCCCGCGGCATCGAAACGCCCGATCCAAGCGGCAAGACGGTAACGGAGCAACTCGAGGATATTTACGAGCGCGTCAACGCGATTATTCGTGACCAATACGATTGTTTTCTAACCGCAGTGGAACCGACCTTGACCGCCGAAGGGCTTGAGCGAATTTCTGCGCGCAATGCATCCGCGCGACATCGCGAAGCGATCACGCGGTTCTTCAATGAGGAAATTTACCCTGTCATTTCACCGATGGACATCGACCCGGATAGCCCATTTCCGATCTTGGTCAACCTCGGAATGCACTTATGCGTGCGCATGGCGAGTGGCGATTCCGAAAAGCCGCACCGCTTTGCCTTTATCCCGCTCGGCAAAGTTCTCTCGCGATTCATCACCTTGCCAAGTGATCGCGGCTACAACTACGCGTTGCTGGAAGATGTCACCGCAGAATGGGTCGATCAATATTATCCCGGAAAACGTATTGAGGAATGCATTGCGTTTCGCGTAACGAGAAACGCCGACGTTTCCGTACGCGAAGACAGTGCGGCGGACCTTATGTTGGGGATGCAAGAGGTGTTGCATTCTCGGCGGTCGGCAGGTTTTGTTCGACTCGAAATCGCGGACTCTGCCTCCGAGCCCACGCTCCAGTTTTTGCAAGACAAGCTCGGCTTGAACCCATGTGACGTTTTCAAGTTTCCTGGACCACTCGATCTTTCCAGCATGATGTATCTGACCGACATGGAGGGATTCCCGGCTCTCAAAGACACACCTTGGATTCCTCAGCGGTCGCCCGTGATCGATCCGACTCAGTCCATGTTCAAGTCGATTAGCGAACGCGATTTGCTCCTGTGTCATCCGTACGAAAGCTTCGAACCCGTCGTTCGATTCCTGGAAGAAGCTGCAGAGGATCCGGATGTGCTTGCGATCAAACAAGTGCTCTATCGAACCAGTCGCAAAAGCCCGATCGTTGCAGCCCTGAAACGTGCCGCGGAACGTGGCAAGTATGTTACCGCTATTGTCGAGCTCAAGGCGAGATTCGATGAAGCACGCAATATCGAGTGGGCTCGTGAGCTCGAACGATCTGGCGTACAAGTCATCTATGGAGTCCGCGGCCTCAAGACACACGCAAAGATTTGCGTCGTGGTACGTCGTGAGCCTTCGGGAATTGTTCGCTACGTTCACTTTGGAACGGGCAACTACAACGAAACGACCGCTCGCATGTATAGCGACATCAGCTACATGACTTGCAATGAATCGCTGGGCCGCGATGCCAGCTCCTTTATCAATGCGATCACAGGCTACAGCCAGCCGCAGCCTTACGACAAGCTCGACTCGGCTCCGTTAGGACTTCGAAAGAAACTTCTGGCGCTGATTCAAGCCGAGACGATCAACAAGCGAAATGGCCAGAAGGCTTACATTGCCGGCAAAATGAACTCGCTCGTCGACCCCGACATTATCAATGCACTCTATGAAGCCAGCCAAGCAGGCGTCATTATTCGTCTCAATATTCGAGGTGTATGTTGCTTGCGTCCAGGTGTTCCTGGTCAAAGCGAAAATATTTCCGTGGTGAGCATTGTTGACCGATTCCTCGAGCATGCCCGTGTCTTTTATTTCTACCATGGCGGGGACGACGCTGTCTTTATCAGCAGTGCGGATTGGATGCCTCGTTCCTTTGACCGACGAGTCGAATTGCTAGTCCCGATCGAAGATACCGGTTCTCGTCGCCGATTGATGGAAATTCTCGACACCTACTTCCGCGACAACCAAAACGCGTGGCGACTTGGAAGCGATGGCCGTTATAGTCGCATCCATCCCGAGCAAAACCAAGCCAAGTTTCGGGCACAGAGATTCTTGTATGAGTCCGCATTGTCGGCGATCAAAAAAGCGGAACACGCGGCGAGGACGACATTCGAACCGCATAAGGCGGCAACGACGAGTAAGGAGTAAGACACCCGCGGAACAGTGAGCATCAGGCGCTTGGCGTGTATTTGCACTCGTCCCCCGGCTCCGCCTGGGGACGCAATGCACCGGAGGCTCCTGCCTCCTAAGTTGTCATAGCACGGCTAACGCGAGGCGGAGCCTCGAGGGCAGTGCGTTCCAAGACGGAGCTTTGGAACGAGAGTAAAATCATATTCACATTTTTGCTTCGACGAATCGTATGGCCAAGATTTACGATGTTATTGTGGTTGGTTTGGGGGGCGTTGGCAGTGCGTCGGCGTTTGCGTTGGCAGAGCGAGGCTACTGTGTTCTCGGTTTGGACCAGTTTTCGCCCCCGCATTCGCGCGGCAGCTCACACGGCGAAACACGGATCATCCGCAAATCGTATTTCGAACATCCGGACTATGTACCGTTGTTGTGCCGTGCCTATCACCTTTGGCACGAACTAGAGTCCAGATCGGAAAAGAGGCTGTATCATCCAACTGGTCTTCTCGAAATCGGACCTGACGATGGTATCGTAATTCCCGGTGTTCTGAAAAGTGCCGCTCAGTTTGATCTACCCATCGAACGTCTGAGCATGAGGGAAGCAAAAAAGAACTTTCCAGGTTTGCATGGGGATGACTCATGGTCTGTCGTTTTGGAAAAGGATGCAGGCTATTTGAATGTAGAAGCATGCGTGCAAGCTCACTTGGACAGTGCGGCTAGGTTAGGTGCCACGCTAGAAGTCAATCAGAAAGTAATCGGTTGGGAGCCGAATGGAGCTGGTGTGCGCGTTCAAACGCAGGAAGAAGATTTTTTTGCGGACAAGCTCATTCTTGCGGCCGGACCTTGGGCTGTCGAGTTGCTCAGTCAATTAAGAATCCCGCTGCAGGTTTTGCAAAAGCATCTTTACTGGTTCGAAGTCGAAAACGACTCGTATCGTGAAATCGATGGCTTTCCGTGCTTTTTCTATGAGACGCCCACAGGGTTCTTTTATGGTTTCCCACAACGCGATGCGTTAGGGCTCAAGATCGCTCGGCATAGCGGTGGCGAACCCGTGAGTTCTGAAATCGATGGCAACCACAAACGAAATGGCGAAGACGAATTAGCCGTAGAATCGTTCCTGACAAAGAATTTGCCGGAGGTGAGCAAGCGAATGACACGATGGTCAGGCTGTTACTACACCATGACCCCTGACGAACACTTTATTGTGGATACGATGCCGAGCTATCCGCAAGTCACGATCGTAGCGGGATTGTCGGGGCACGGGTTCAAGTTCACGAGCGTCTTGGGAGAATTGGCCGCGGAGTTGGCGATGGAACGGCCCGTTTCTGTAGGCCTTGATTTCTTGAGATTGTCACGTTTCTCGAAGTGACAAACCATGGTGCAAAGCTCTCCGACTTGATCCCTCTTAGAGCAAGTAGCGAAACGGCGCAAGCGTCCGGTGAGTGGAGTTAGGCTATTGCCGCCTTGCTCGACAAATGTCGAGCACTTAAGGAAACCGGGGCTGGCGCCCAACGGCTAATGCCTAGCAGACACATTCTGAAGTGCCGTCCGCTACCTGAACAAACTACCGACCGAGTGGTGGTGGGTTGCTCGTAAAGAAATCTCGCGGGCCACGATTTGTGTAGTACGGATAGGCTGTCTGTGGAGCTTGTACTCCCGAACCGACTTGCGGATCGGTCCGATACTGATTGTGCGATAGATGCGCACCGTAATCCGTTCCACCTCTTTGCCAACCAATATTGCATGGCCGACATCCCAAAGCACCGTTGCAGCTATTGCATCGATTGCTGTGAAGGCAGCCACTGGACATGGCAAGAGTGATACCAAATAGGGCGAGTGAAAGAATGCCGCGTTTCATGACTTAGTCCTTTAGTGTTTCGCATTGGCTGGTCTTGAGTGATCGAGACTCGCGTTCCACGGGTCGTTGTGTCCAGCAGACTTAAGATCGAAACAATTGGTACTTTAAATTCAATCCTCCCAACCAGCACTGCACAGACTACCTAAATTGCCTATTCGAACAGGAACATGGCAAAAGACGAATTTCAATTTATTTTTGTAGCAGCAGGGCGCGAGCCCTCCGGTTTCCCGGCATTTCGTCACGCACCGGACGACTCGAGCCGTTCCGCTAAGGCGAGCGGCGGAGCCCAATATACCTAGCACGACATACCTAGCACGACATACCTAGCACGACATACCTAGCACGACGCGCAAGCTAGTGAATTTACTGCCCAATTCACTAGCTTGCGCGTCGTGCTAAGGTGGTTTTCATGCTGCCGCTTGCCTAACAAAGAAAGTGCCATTTGGCTAACATCCAGCAGCTTATTTAGCCAAGTTGCCACGGTGCCAACAAACTCAACAATCCAAGCCCGTAAAACGTGTACTCCACGTCCTCCGCTGGATCGAGCTCAAAGCCAGCAAAACCGCCATGGGGCCTTGCCATACTCAACCCGTACCGCCATGCTCGCGCGGTATCGACTTTCTCAAGCGAGTCGGTCTCCCACAAAGTCACGCAACTCGTGAATGTACTGAGCAAGTCTGGTAGTGGCATGCGCGTGTTGGCTTGAAAGCCCCCCTCATCGCTTTGCAATTCCGAAATGAACTCGGCGGCATCTTGGGCGATGTCTTCGGACAATGCGTTGAGCGTCCTGAGAGCGCCAATCGCAGCCGCTGTTGGATTGGTTCCTGATCGCTTGGCCACACGGACCTCTAAGAATCCGCCATCGTCTCGCCGTTGCGATAGCAAAAAGCGAACGCTCGGATCGTCGGTCGGCAGTGGATGCCCCATTAGTTCCAAACAAATCGCCACGAGGAAAGTCTGATACGTGCTGCCAATCGACGCTTGGGCGGTCCGGGCAAATCCGCCATCTGGCTGTCGTAGCGAAGTTAGCAACGTTGTCACACGGCTTTGCCAGTCGACTGATACTCCGTCCAGAGGATTCTTTTCCGTCGAGGCTTCGATCAAAGCTGCACCGTAAACCAGCGAAAGCAAATCGATGACCGATTCTTGGTGTTCGGTTCGGGACAGCAAAAAACGGCTCGCAGCCTCTGCCACCTCGCCGGTTAGCAGCCCAAGAATTGCCAGTGATCGCAAAGCGAATCCTGAGTAATAGAGATCGCTGTCTCCCTCACGTCCCGACCAGCCGCCATCGTTTCTCTGCTGCGACAGGACAAACTGTGCGTGCGGATCGCGAATGGAATCCGGTAGCATGGCCGCTCCCACTGTAAGCTGCAGCGTCAACCGCTGGAGGTAACCCAATTCCATAATGGTCCAAAAACAGTGCCTCGAAGATGCTCCAATGTCAGTTAGCAGTATACATCTTTCGCTGCTAAAAACAGGCTTGTGTGTAGCGAAAGTCGTCAAGACTTTCGTTTGAATCGCCTAACCACCGAAACTCTTGACGAGTTTCGCTACAAAATGCTTCACAGTGTTGCCTCCTAGGGACAATAACAAGGCTAACGCCCATCGGCTAGTTGCAGCAACAATCCCAGATAGCTTCGAGGCTCAACCTCGGTCAATTGCAGGATCCTGCCGACTTCTTGAATGTCCGCTTGCGCTTGTTCAATTTCGGACGGATCGTTCACGACCCGCTCGATCTCGGTGAACGCACCTAAGGATTCTACTTGATCCAGCGTTATGGTCAGCAAACGCCCCACATGCTCTAGCTCATAAACCTCTCGCGACTTTGGAACGGTCAATGCCACAACAAAACCGAGATGCCCCCAAATTTTCAACCACTCTTCTACCGTGCCGGCAACCATGGGTAGCTCGATCTCGGGTCGGATCTTGATCGGACCTGCCAGGCGAGGGCCTTTGTAAGTAATAAACGGTTCGCCATCAACTTCGCGAATTCGAAGGGCCTCATCGGTCGATCGAAAATCTCGCGATGGATGCCTCAAATACGTATCGCGATGTGTCTCAAGCCTCAAGAACACAGCCCCGAGTTCCCTTAAACGCGTTCGCGCTCTCTCGACATTCGGCACGCGATACTTGCATTCGGCTTCCATGGGGGTTGAAGTTATTTTCGCACCTGTTTTCGCAGTTCTAAGCTATCGTCGGCCACTTGCAACTTGCCCGGCAATACGCTCCTGATTTGGAAATGCGGACAGAGCCAATGTGAGAGCCTCCAATGACATCGAGCAGTTGTCATGAAATGCAATGGGCTTACGCTCTGCATAAGCCGCTAAGTCTGGCCAGAACTCTCTCATGTCCAATGGTGGTGAAGTTGCGCCAGCATAGATCACTTTATTCGTGTCCGATTTGAATCGAATGCCCAAACCATTGACGGTTACGCGCTGGCCAAACGCACGCCAAGAGTCTCCGTCGGTAGACCTCAAGACCTGTTGCGCAAACAGTTCGTCCAACCAAGCCGTGTCAGCAATACACGAATTGCTTTTGAAACCGCCGTCCACTCCGCGAAGTTTCCCGTCTCGAAACACAGCATAGGCTAGATTCAATTCGCCCATACCCTGGAGTCCTTTTCCGTATGGCGTTGAAACGACTGCAAGGTCCACTGCAAGAAACTGCCCTCGTACCGTGGCCTCCCACTGCCGATCATTTTGCCATCCTTCAATACTCCCGCGAAAACTCGCTTGACTGCCTAAGTTCTTTAGTTCAAGGAACCGCTCGCTCAAGATGCGACAGGGGATCGCAACATCGGCTGAGTTGATTTTCCAATTGGTGGTTTGGGCGACATGGTCTCGTTCGACCACGAAATAAGACAATTGGTCCGCAAATTTCTGACCATCCAACAAACACGAAACCTTTAACTCCGACATCGGTTCCGTTGGCTTCAATGTAACTTTGACGTTTTGAAATTTCGTGCTTTCATTGCCATCGGAGATAACGAGTTCGGTCATGGCCAAACCGAGTAAGCTGGCTGTACTTTGCGGGCGACACAGGTATCTATCATGAACCGTCCGCATCGCGGTTTCAATTTGCGCCCCGTTGAGCTCGGGCTTGTCCACCTCGACGTACCAGCCGCTTCGATCCATCAATGTAGTGACCTGAGCCACTTTGAGGATCTGACGTCCCGTTTCTGCATTGGCGCAGACCAAGTCCTTTACCCGAAACTTGTTTGGGCTCGGAAACTCGATGGATGCGAAACTAACATTTACACCAAGATTGTCACTCAGGCGGCGTTCCCACCAATCCTTTTGATAGCTTTGATACCAGGGCGTTCTCTTTAGGAGACTGTAGCCACCAACGGCAAAGATGGGCAGGAGGGCAAAGCAAAAGAAGGCCATTCGACACAGCGCACGCTGAGTCGACTCATGAAATTGCAGTCTTTTCTTCCTTGAAATGGATGGCATCGGTGAGGCCCACACTCGGCTACTGAATCACAACGCGGTTTTGCCGTTGGTTAGTAGCAAACTCACACTTCAGGAGCAAGCTTGAAATTGTATCCGCCACATTTTCCAAGCGTTTTTTTGTGAGATTCGATATTCCGCACAGGGGGCCGCTGTGAAGCATTTTGTAGCGAAACGCGTCAAGAGTTTCGGTCGTTTATGCGATGCAGCCGAAAGTCTTGACGACTTTCGCTACACAAAACCCTGTTTTCAGTAGCGAAAAATGCATCCCAGCGTTGCGCACAACGGGCGGTTGTCCCGGCTGGTTTCACTCAATAACTTGGTTCGACGTGCTCAAAGCTGATTCGTCACTTTCGATTCTTACTGCGGAGGCACCTGGAGGAAGTCCGACTGCCGATGGGTCCATTGCTCCCTGGCTAACTTGGTTTCGAGCAATCACTTCTTCGGGATTGTCTCGAGGCGTAAAGTGCCGACCGTTTTGATAGGCAGCTTGTTGCATCCCGCCATCAAGTGCTTCTTCCGATAGATTCACTTGGTTGTAAGCGAGCAGCGAACCTTTTTCGCGGTGGAAATCTCTTAGTGCCAGATTGTAGTCGACCAAAGATCGGTAAAAGGCACTGGTGCTGTTAGCGAGCGACTTTTGCGCATCTAAGACGAAGCTGATATTGATCAAGCCGCGCTCGTAACGGTTTCGCAACACCTCCAGCTGGAGTTTATCCGCTTCGATTCGATTGTAATTGATTTGAAGCTGGGAATAGCTGCGGGAAATTTGCCGCGAGGCATTGCTCAAGTCGTGAGAAATCCTGAGCTGTTGTTCTTGCAAAATGGTCATGTCTTTGGCCAAGTTTAGCTGAGCATGTCGAACCGCCGCTGACGATTGGCGAAGCCCGACAGCATAGGAATAATCGAATCCCGTTTGCCATTCTTGGTAATTTCCTTCCGTAACACTTTGAAGCAGACTCGCGGATTCGTTCGAGGGGTTACGAGCTCCGATGAGATGATCACCCAAACCTCGCCAACGGTATTGGCTGAGCACGTCAAACCTCGCCCTTTTGTTCAATCGCGAGGCGATCAACTCAAGCTCGCGTCGTTTGATGGTCCACTCTTGGCGACGAATTTCAACACGTTTGGTTAAGGCATCGCAAAGGGACGATTCCCAATCAAATGCAACTTCGGCCTGCAGCGGTTCGTCCGAGGGCTTGATCAGACGTCCATCGGTTGGAGGCAGTCCCATCATGTAACGCAGACGTTGTTCCGATGTATACAAACCCGTAGTTCCCGATAAAGCGTCGTTGACCTGCGACGCGAAAAGATAGTAGGTTGATCGAGCTTGAGCTTCGGCATCTGCCTCACCCCCTCGAGATCCGACTTTTTGTAGTTCATTGATACGTTGCCAGGTTTTGAGAGAACTCTCGCGACCGGAAAGTTGTGCATCGAGTGCGCGGTACGCAAAGTAGAGTTCCCAGTAAGCGCTCTCGACATCATTGATCAACCGCAAAACTCCCGCCTCAAAGTCAGCTAGAGATATGTCCGTGTTGATTCTCGCGATGAGAACGCCGTTGTATGTTCCTGGTACCGTCGAAGTGCCTGCGATGCGATTGTAGGTAGAACCCGATCCAGCCATCAAAGGTTGACGGTATTCCGCTTCGAGAAAACCAACAAAGTCGCTTTGGAATCTTCGAAATGGGTTGTTGTTATTGTCGTAAACAACGTTGTTGCGCAAAGCAAAAGATGCACCTGTTGCAGTCCTCTTGCTTATGGCATTGGTGTAGTTTCCTGTCGTCTGCTGGAATCCGCTGGCCAAGAATGGATTTCCTGCGTTGTTGATAGGCCTGTTGTTCTTTTGCCAGAATAACTGTGACGTCACTTGGGCGTCGAATGCCGCCAAAGCAGCTTGGGTTCCGGAAAGCGGATTGAGGTCGGTTAGAGCAGCGTCTCGTTGCGTTGCCTGACCAGCTGGCGAGGCAACAACCGTACCACCCAGCGATCGAAAGACTTCGCTGCTTTGCAATGCAGCTCGTATCGCATCTTGAAGCGTCAAATCAAACGTCTGCAATTCACTTGGATTCTGAATCGATAATGGCGAAGGGCTTTGCAAAACCGTCGGTGCTATCGGCGCATTGACGTCCGGATACTCGATCTGCGTCACGTAATTTTGGAAGTAGGATACGTCCGAACTGTCTCGCCAGGCTCGAAATCGCTCGGTCGGTTTGCAACCGGTCAAACAAGTTGCAGCAAGGCATCCACTAACAATCCATTTGCGAAGTTGTGCACGTTTGTTCATGGCAGTCAGAACGATTTCGTTAAATTCCGGATCAGGTTCCATGCAGATCAATCAGATATGCAAGCAAAACAGGTACAAGACGTTCGATCCGTGCAAGCGTCATGGCAGAACCTATCGGACTATTGCGGACAATCGCTGTATTAAGGCTAGGGCTCTGGCAAACAAACCAAAGTTCGCCTCCCTAAATATGGAACGAACGAAAGAATGAGTACGAACGAAACAACTGCTAGAGCCGACAAGGTTTGTGCAGCTTGACACTCAAAACGCGAGCCGTAGCTTAAAAACTACCTTAGCAAGACGCGCAAGCTAGTGAATCTGCTACCCAATTCACTAGCTTGCGCGTCGTGCTAGGTACAAAGAATCTGGTACCCAATTCACTAGCTTGCGCGTCGTGCTAGGTACAAAGCTACCCAATTCACTAGCTTGCGCGTCGTGCTAGGTACAAAGGCCCGCCGCTCGCTTAAGGGAAGCACCGGTATTGCGTAGTCAACTCTGACGGAGAGTATAGATCGATTGACCCAAATGGGTAAAATGCGTACATTGTGTCGTTTGGCGAAAGTGATTAACTAGCTTTCCGGAATATTGTTTTGAGCATGTGTCCATGATTATCGAAAAGTCACCAGACGGATTTCGAGCGACGGTCCCTTGCAAAGTAAACCTCTTCCTGGAGGTCCTCGGAAAACGGGACGATGGCTATCATTCATTAGATACCGTCATGATGGCGGTCTCATTAGCTGACGAATTGGAGATAACCACGCGAACGGACGGTCAACTCACACTGAGTGTTGAGTTTCCTGAGGGTTTTGGTCAGCCGCTAGCAGATTCCGATTTTGCATGGCGGATTCCCGAAGATTCAAGCAATTTGATCATCAAGGCTGTGGATCGACTTAGAATTTCTCTCGACAAATCAGACGCCGGGGCGAACATTCGGCTCATCAAAAGAATTCCCGCGATGGCAGGATTGGGGGGCGGAAGCGCAGATGCCGCTGCCGCACTTGCCCTGGGTATGGCGTTGTGGGGAAGTGCAAACGATTTCGAAAAAACGAAAACGATTGCGAGTGGCTTAGGCAGCGACGTTAACTTTTTCCTGGAGGGGCAGAGGAACGGCTTTTGGCTTGCTCGATGTACGAAACGCGGAGAAGCGATTCAGCCACTGGCCTGCTTTGAACCTTTGCATTTTGTGATTGTGCATCCACCAGTCGGTTGCGGAACAGCCGAGGTTTTCAAAGCGATCGGACCGATCTGGTGGCAAGAACGCCCAGAGACACCTGAAACATTATTGAGAACCCTAGAACTTGGGGGCAACGCCCAGTCCCAATGGGGGGTTTTCAATCGCCTCGAGACAGCAGCGATGAGCACGACCGATTGGATCGACAGGACGAGAAAGCGGATTGACCGATACAATCATCTTGGTCAATGCATGTCTGGTAGCGGATCGGCTAGATTTTGTTTGTGCGCAACACGCGATCAAGCCGAGAAGATAGTTAGTGAGTTGCGGACCAATGGTGGGATGCGAGCGTACTGCGCACAGTCTTGGCAGTCATCAGGAATCGAAGAGCAGATTAATCGAGTTCGAAACGAATCGTGAGTTGGAAGACTCACGCAAAAAGGGAGTGCAGTCAACGCCATGGAAATCACCGAGGTTCGCATCAAGCTGATGGAAGAGTCTGAGGATAGACTTCGCGCTTTTTGTTCTATTACTATCGATCGCTCTTTCGTGATTCGCGATTTAAAAATCATCGAGGGAGTGAACGGCCCGTTCGTCGCTATGCCCAGCCGGAAAATGTCGGCTCGCTGCGGAAAGTGCGGGAACAAGAATCATTTGCGAAGCAGCTATTGCAATCAATGCGGAACTCGACTTCGCGGCCCGCAGGATGTCCGTGAAGTCGAGGGGGGGGGCGGATCGAACAAGATGTACGCGGATATCGCCCACCCCATCAACCAAGCTTGTCGGGACATGATTCAGAACTCCGTGATTCGCGAGTATTTGGTCGAATTGGACAGGGCAAAGCAACCGGACTATAAATCAAGGTATGACGACGAATACGTCGAATCGAACCACCCGGAAGTCCCAGCTCCTCACCCAGCCAATCCAACCGAAACGCAAATCGTTCCAAAACCCCACTTTTTGGATGCTGACAAAAAAACCAGCCCATCCCCAAACAGTCCCTTGGACAAAAGAAATTTCGGCGACGGCGTTTTTTAGCCTGCCCAAATGTATACAAGCTCAACTGCAAGTCGACTAACTGCAAAGCTCTTGCTGATTTTTGTCCTCGCTGGTGCAACTTGGCCGGTAAAGGCTTTCAGCGGCGATCCCGAAGGAATGGTTCTAATCCCCACGGGAAGCTATGTCATGGGTGGGCCGTCACAAGACGCGATCCGCGAAGTTCGCCAAACCATTCAAGCGAATAGGCCCTGTTGCAATGGTCTCATCAAAGGCTTTGAAGACTGCACGCCCAAACATCGAGTCAAGATTCGGTCATTCTGGATGGACAAGACCGAGGTCACGAACCGAGAGTTTGCGAAATTCGTCGAAGCGACAACCTACAAGACCATCGCCGAACGAGATTTGGACCCTGCAAACTTTCCTGGTGTTCCCGTAGATCAGCTGAAACCCGGAGCGGTCGTCTTCAGCCCACCCAAAAATGCGGTGCCCCTTTTCAATTTCATGGAATGGTGGAGCTATGTTCCTGGCGCCTGCTGGAACCATCCCGAGGGCCCAAAAAGTTCTATCGCAGACTTGATGGACCATCCTGTCGTCCATATCGCCTATGCCGATGCGGAAGCTTATGCCAAGTGGGCTGGAAAACGCTTACCGACCGAAGCAGAATGGGAGTGGGCTGCCCGTGGCGGTCTCGATGAACAAGCCTATCCGTGGGGAAATCAATTGCTCATCGACGGCAAATGGCAATGCAATGCCTACCAAGGACAATTCCCACACCTTGACGCAGGAGACGACGGTTTCAAAGGCATTGCTCCAGTCGGTAAATTCCAACCGAACAAGTATGGATTGCTCGACATGTCTGGAAATGTCTGGGAATGGTGCCAGGATTTTTATCATCCGGAAACCTATCGCAATCGCGAGCAATTAGGCAAAGTCATTGAGAACCCTAAAGGTCCGATTAGCAGTTGGGACCCCGAAGAACCAGGGATCGTCAAACGAGTACATCGCGGAGGCTCGTTCCTCTGCAGCAGCGAGTATTGCGCTCGCTATATGATTGGCACACGCGGCAAAGGGGACGTGGAAACCGGCTCGTCCCACGTCGGATTTCGTTGCGTCAAAGATATGCCTTAACACCAACTGGGCAGAACAGACAATTAATCACACCCCAAAGGGCTTGGAGGGGATGCGGGCGTTCCGGAACGAGTGCCATGCAAGCAGCAAACCTCAGGCACCGACGAGACAAACTCGTCGGGGGCCGTTGAAAAAACTGAGAAAGCAAGTCGACCTCTTCAAAAGGTACGCCTACGGCTGACCGTGAAACGAGTTTCCTTAAACCTTCTTCTGAATCAGCTGCGCGATAAGCTCCGGGTTCTTCGCCTCCTTCAAATGCTTGACCTGATCCGCTGGAACGCCAATTCGTTCCAAATGCATAAATAGGCTATCCCAAACCTTCTCACGCTTTTTGCCTTCTGCAAGATAAAGGTCCGTTAGCAATTCCTGTACCCGTTGAAACGACACATTGTCTTTGTTGTTGTAATAATTCCGGATGACCGATTGCTGGTACCGCGAGTAGTTCTCCGCAGCCATAATGATGCCTTATTGGGAAATCGGAGGAGTGAAAAGGTCTGTGGCAGATTGTAGATCGGGTCTAGCTTACAATAATCTTGAATTCTTTGCTTGGCGGCATCTTTTGCACCTCCAGGACACATCCGGCAGATGCGCCCCACTCGGTGGGTCGCACTTGCCGAGTGCGACTCTTGGAACGCCCGACGCGTAAGTGCTTTTTGATTCAGTCGTGGTCAGTGGTTGATTGTCGGCTAGGCGGTTCTCGGCTAGGCGGTTGTCGGGGCTTTCTGATAACTGATAACTGATAACTAAATCGGCCTGAGCACAATGGATCGAATATCCATCACGGCCACTCCCTTTTTGCTTTGCGGACGAACGGCCAAACGATACTTGCCTGCTTTAAGTTTCATGGTGCCCACGTTTTCGATGATCATGTTCTGGAAATGGCCTGTCTCGCGAACGGTCCATTGCAGCGACTCGCTACCTACCTCCAATCGGACGACAGAACCCCCGTTGTTCGCTCCGCATCCGCATTGAACTTCGATTTCATAAACACCATCGTTTGGAATGGTTAACTCCCAATCCGCCCAATCGTCTACTTCCGTCCAATAGCCTAGGACATTCTTGTACGTCTCCGGCTCATAGCGAAGTTTTTTGCCATGCGGAGTGCCGGTTGCCGCAGTCAAGGTAATCTCATTGCTTGGGTCCTTAAGCAGCGTTTTTTTGCCCGCGACAACGCGATTCATCTCGGTACGCCAAGCTTTCCATTTCTCACCAACGGCCGCTGCACCAACACTCGAATCCAAACGCGTAGGATCGAACTCAACATAGAGCCGCTTGTGAACTTCCCGCTTAGCATCCGGATTCGGTGTACCGAACTGAACTCCCATCTTTTTTTGCCACTGATGAAGCGACTCGGTTAGCACAGCGGCCTTGTCCGCATACTCTTTGGCGACGTTGTTCTTCTCGCTTATGTCTTTATCAAGATCGTACAATTCGATCGCGCCATCCTCTTGATATTCGATCAGCTTCCAATTGCCTTGGCGAGTCGCAGCTGCCGGCCGGCTTCCTTGGTTGGTGTAGTGTGGGAAGTGCCAGAAGAAAGAACGATCTTTCGTTGGGCTTGCTGCAGTACTATCGAGCCACGTCTGTTTCAAGCTCACGCCATCGAGCGGACCCACCGTCTTGCCGGTCTCCAAACCCGAAACCTCCATCAACGTCGGCATCAGGTCCATCAACGATACGGGCATATCCACCGTCTGAGCCGGTTTGATCTTATCTGGCCAGCGAACCATCAACGGGATCCGCAAGCCACCTTCATAGAGGTAGCCTTTGCCTGCACGGAAGGGACCATTATGGGTCACCGGCAGCTCATGGATCTCAGGAACATGAAGTCCTCCATTATCGCTGGTAAAAATCACGATGGTCGGACGCTTGATCGCGTCGATGCTCGTCAGGAGTTTGCCAATGGCTTTATCAAGCGACTCAACCGTGGCGGCATACAAAGGATTGAATGCGTTTGCATTCTTTTCGATCAAGTCTTTCGGCGCGGCCAAGGCGACGTGCGGCGAGTGCTGAGGGATATAACAAAACGATGGTTTCTCACTTTGCGCCGTCAAGAAGCCAATGGCGGAATCGACGATTGCGTATTCATTTTTGCCACCTTCTTTTTCGTCGATGGCACCGTTCCCTTTGGGTTCCACCGCAATATCAAAGCCTTGTGCCAATGGGCCAGTCTTGCCGCCTCCCAAGTGCCATTTGCCAAACAGTCCTGTCGAATAACCAGCGCCACGCAAGGATTCTGCGAGCGTCGTTTCTGCGAGCGGAAGATAACTTTGGATGCGAGGATGCAAGAGCAATTGCGACTCAGCGTCCGGTCTGCCCGGCAAGAAAGTCGTCAGGTGCAATCGCGCACAGGACTTGCCCGTCATCAAGGAAGCTCGCGATGCCGAGCAAATAGAGAGACCGCAATAAGCACTTGTGTATCGAATGCCTTGGCTCGCGAGCTTATCGAGATTCGGCGTGTTGTGCTCGCGCCGTCCATAACAGCCTAGGTCGAAAATCCCTAGATCGTCCGCAACTATCAAAACGATGTTGGGTTGTTCGCTCGGGTTGGCGGCTTTGGCGAATCCATTGGAAACAATCCCAACGAATATCGGGAGCAAGATTGCAATCTGCCTCATGAGGCGTGCGTGGTGAAATTGCATGGGACCTAGTGGGAGGGAGTAGTAAAGCGAGTGGCAGGCTGAAAAGTACCTGCCAAGGGATCAAATGGGAAAGGGATTAAATGGGAGAGCGAGGCTCCTGCCGAGCTTTGCAATGGTTCGGCAGGAGCCTCTCCCTCCCGGTATAACCAGAGCGTGCTTCGCTCTGATTTGCCGAGCTTGCGACATCACGGTTCGGCAGGAGCCTCACCCCACCGCTGTAAACATCTTTGCAAAGTCAATTCCGTTGAAAACCTTAGGGAGGGCGAGGCTCCTGCCGAGCCAACGGTGCAATGGTTCGGCAGGAGCCTCACCCTCCCGAGCAACGAATTGCTCAGGTAAACTCGTTGGAAACAGGTTTACCGCGGTGGCCTCACCCTCCCGAGTAACGAATTTGTTGATTAGACTCTACGGAAACATGTTTAGGGTTGGGCCTGACCCTCCCGAGCAACAACAACTTGCTTGAGTGAAGTCGAAAGGACCGGTTGAAAGCAGTGGGCTGGAAGCCTATCCCACGTCGCTATTGAACTTTGCCACAGAAACACATCCAGAAACGAACTCGCGAGATGAATCGACTCGTCACCGTCTTTTTCTTAATCGCTCTGCTTCCTAACGCGCAGGGCCAAGAATTTAACAACTTGCCTGTAACCACCCAAAAGCCTCCGCTGCATGGCCGGCACTGGATGGCCGTAACTGGCAAACCCCTGGCCGCCACAGCTGGGGCTATGGTATTTCAAAAAGGTGGCAACGCTGTTGACGCTTCGTGTGCCATGCTTGCAGCCACTTGCACGATGTGGGATGTCCTTAGTTGGGGCGGGGAAACTCAAGCTCTCATTTACAACCCTCATACCAAACAAGTCATTGCGATCAATGCTCTCGGAGTTGCTCCAACCGGAGCAACCGCCGAATTTTACAAAAGCAAAGGGATGAAATATCCGCCCGAATACGGGCCACTTGCTGCCGTGACACCAGGCACACCTGGCGGACTGATGACGATGCTTGCCGAATATGGACGATTGAGCTTAGCCGAGGTGCTCGCCCCTGCCATGCAAATGGCCGAAGGCTATCCGATCGAAGCCCAAACGGCCAACTCGATCGAACGCGGGAAAGCACAAATCAAAAATTGGCCCTACTCGAAAAAGGTCTTTCTTCCACACCTCGATGAAAATCGCGAAGCCCCCAATGCTGGCGAAATCTTCGTTCAAAAAGATTTGTTCGAGACCCTCAAGAAATTGGTTGAGACCGAACGCGAATCGCTCGCAAAAGGGAAGTCACGCAAGGAAGCGATCTATGCTGCCAACGCTCGTTTCTACCAAGGAGACATCGCAAAGGAAATCGCGCGAGGCTGCCGAGAACAAGGTGGACTGATCACCGAAAAAGACCTTGCAACGTGGCAAGTCAAAATCGAAGAGCCGCTCAAAACCAACTACAAAGGAATCGAAGTTTACAAACTGCAGCAATGGACTCAAGGGCCTGTCATGTTGCAGATGCTAAACATCCTCGAAAACTTCGACCTCAAGCACATGGGCTACAACTCAACCAACTACATCCATACCATTTATCAAGCCATGAATCTCGCCTTTGCCGATCGCGATTTCTATTATGGCGATCCTGCTTTCGCACCGGAAGAGCCAATGCAAGGACTACTTTCCAAGGAGTATGCCAAGGAACGCAGCAAGCTTATCGATCCCGAAAAGAACAATCCCAAGATTGGCCCCGGTGACCCTTATCCGTTTGAAGGGAAAATAAACCCTTTCCGCGACACTCTCAATAAATGGGCCACATCCGGAGCTCGAGAGCATCAGTTGGGGAATCCGATTGCGGATCAAAGGTTTTTCGAGAGCTTTCAGTCCGGTACAACTTCGGTTGAGGCGGCAGATGCAGAGGGCTGGGTTGTGAGCATGACTCCGAGCGGCGGTTGGGTTCCTGCTTGCATCGCAGGCAATACCGGCATTGGTCTCAGTCAACGCATGCAGTCCTTTGTATTAGACGCGAACGAGAATCCGTTTAACGTCGTTGAGCCTGGCAAACGTCCGCGAGTTACGCTCACTCCAACCTTGGCCATGAAGGATGGTAAGCCGTTCCTGTCGTTTGCCAAGCAAGCGGGCGACGAACAAGACCAACTGCTTCTGCAGTTTTTTCTTAACGTCGTCGAGTTCAACATGACCGTTCAGGAAGCCTGCGAAGCCCCTAGCTTCAAGACGCTCCAAATGCACTCCAGCTTTGGGGCACACGAAAAAAGCCCTGGAGGCCTAACTCTCAACGAACAAACCCCTGCCTGGGTGCGAAAAGACTTAAGCCGAATGGGATACAAGTCATCATTCCAAGAACGAACCTCTGGCCCCATTAACGCCATTTGGTTTGATTGGAAGCACGGCACTCTCTGGGGCGGATCCAGCAATCACGGTGAGGACTACGGTCTGGGTTGGTGAGGTCATAACGCGAGCGGCAATTTCGGGAGGGCGAGGCTCCTGCCGAGCCACCGGTCCAAAGGTTCGGCAGGAGCCTCACCCTCCCGAGCAATGAAAACGTTGGGCAAATTTATCCCAACCTGCTTACGATCGATTTTGAGTGGTCGTAGTAGTCGACGGAAAATGTGCCTGCACTTTTTCAGTATGCTGGGTGCCCGCAGGCTGGGTACGCCCAGTATGGATGACATGCTGGTTTATTCCGACGTTGTTTTGAGTTCGTGGGCGAAACACAATACTCGGGTAAGTAGAAGTAGAACGTGACAGCGAAAGAAGTAGAACGGGACAGCGAAAGAAGTAGAACGGGACAGCGAAAGAAGTAGAACGGGACAGCGAAAGAAGTAGAACGGGACAGCGAAAGAAGTAGAACGGGACAATGGTCCCATTCTACGATTATTTACTCTTCGCATTACAACCCGTCGAACACACCAATTTGTCCTCGCCAAAAGCGAGAACTACTTCGACGCCATCATTTTTTGGATTTCTTGCAACGAAGTCATGCCTAATGCGCAAGCGAGAATACCTTCTTCTTGGAATCCGAGGTGACCATTTTGTTTTGCAAATTGGCGAATCGCATCGGGATTACCTGCCGACTTAACGATGGCTTGTCTCATCTTATCGTCGATCGTGAGCAGCTCGAAAATCGCCATGCGACCGAAATAGCCTCGTCCATTGCATTTCTTGCAAATTTCGATTTCGATCGGATTTCCTTTGGCATCGACTCGTTGTTCCGGTGGCGGTGGAATCGTGTGTTGAAAGAGTTTCTGAACACGACCTGCAGGTATCCCTAGTTTTTGAAGCAACTGAGGAGTTGGCTGAAATGGCTGCTTGCATCGATCGCACAATCGTCGAACCAAACGTTGGTTGAGAACCCCTGATAGGACCTTGATAATACCCTTGGCTTCCGTCTTGTAAGTGCTGAGGAGCTTGATCGTCGCATCGACTGCATCGTTCGCAACCAAACGAGTGATCGAGTGCTTGCCGTGTTGATTGATCTGATCCAGTACGCGATCTGTGATGTACGAGTTAATCAGAGATGGCATGACCAAAACGTCTGGTTGCCGAAGCAAGATCTTTTCAAATTGAGCTTCAGGCGTATCTCCCACTCCGGGCTCAAAGAAGTTTTGGAACACATTGATGATTTCCGGATCTGCGTCCGCTTTGTTTTCCAGCGACACATAATCCCGAACAAACTTGTCCGCCGACTCGAGTGAAATTCGCCACGTTGTCGGCAGTCCTTGGCCGGCTGGACCACTGACCAGAACGATTCCTTTATCGCCGTTGAGCATACCTCGAAACGACTCTTGCATCGCATCGCGCATGCCCAGGTCGGTCAAGGTCTTAATGGTCGGCTTCTTCGTATCGATTTGAAAAAGAACGCGTTCACCGTTGGGTACGCCGGCGCTGGTGAAATGGACGACCCAATCGATCTCCTTGAAGTTCGTCGCAAACTTTGCGTCCTGCTTGGCTCTTCGTTCCGCTGGGTTGAGCCCGAAGACTTTTTTGTACACAACCAAAGCGGCATCGCCCGTCGGTCTATCCAGTGGAGGGAGCGTTTCCCAGACGCCGTCGATTCGGTAGCGTACGATTGCACCTTGTGCGGAGTAATCCATCAAGATCCGATCGGCTCGCGCAGAAATGGCATTCGCAACCAGAACGATCGCAACCGGATAGCCAGGCAACTGCCTTGCAGCAATCATCAAGCCTTGGGCTTCGTCCTTCGGGATACCCACGGTTTTGATCTCGAGTGGTGGAAGAACGATTTCCTCGCCACCCAACGTAGGTTGATCGCCTGCCGGTTTCGCTTTCTTTCTTCCAAATACCATATTGGCCGCTCGTGCAATTCACTTCGCTAGAGATAAGTAGGTAGTAACTAAATCGTGTAACAGTGGGATATTCCAGCTCGTGTGCATTGGACAGTCTGGGAGGCTATCCTACTCATTGAGTACGAGAGCATTAAATGATACCAGGTGCGCTGACATTGATGCCCTTGAGTGTCATCTTGAGAGCCTCGACATTCGGCGCGACTTCGAAAGCTGTCGGGCGATCGATCAGTCCGTCGTCGATCAATTGCTTTAGGCTCATCGTAAAATCTTGCATGCCGTCTTGAGCGCCGATTCGTATCGCATCGGATAGCTTTTGATCTTTTTCTTCCAAGATGAGCTTCCGAACCATGGGTGTGAAGAGCATGATTTCGCAGGTGGGCACTCGGCTAACTCCTTGCTTGATCGATGGCAATAACTTTTGAGCGACGATGCCTTTCATGTTAAAGGCCATCGCGTTTCGGATGGCTGTGTGCAACGCTTCGGGGAACAAGTCGAGAATACGACCGATGGTGGATGGGGCACCGGACGCGTGAATTGTTCCGAAAACCAAGTGCCCCGTTTCGGCCGCATGGATCGCCGTCATAAACGTCTCTTGATCCCGCATTTCACCGACGAGGATAATGTCTGGATCCTCTCGCACCGCGTGTTTCATCGCAATGTTAAAGTCCAATACATCCGTACCGACTTCGCGTTGATTGATGAGGCACTTGTCTTCTTTGTAAACGAACTCGATCGGGTCCTCGAGCGTCAAGATGTGCTTGCGATAGTTTCGATTGATCCAGTTGAGCATCGACGCAATCGTGGTACTTTTCCCGGAACCGGTAACACCCGCGAGGAGCACCATCCCTTGGTCATACTTGCAGAGCTCTTCCAGGATCGGCGGAAGGAACAACCCTTCGAAATTTGGGATGAAATTATTGATTCGCCGCGCGACGAGTCCTGGCCTGCCAAGCTGCTTGAGCATGTTCACTCGGAAACGCCAATTCTCTCCATCCACTGCGACGGTGTACGAAAAGTCAGCTCCGCCTTCTTCTTCGAAGATGCGTCTGTTTCGATCGTCCAACAATGGGATCAGCAACCGAACCATTTCGTCTACTTCAATGGGCGGTCGGTTGAGCGTCTTCAAGTCACCTTTGCAGCGGACAATTGGAGGCGTTCCGACTTTGAGGTGCAAGTCGCTCCCCTCCAGTTTGACGCAAGCTTTGAAGAGCTTGTCGACCTCAAGCTCTCGCTTTTCGACGAGAAGTGAAGCGGCCAAATCTTCTGCCGAAGAAACGGCGGTCGCTTTTTTGGGTGCTGGTGCTTTTGCGTGTCCCATAAATCAATTCTGAACCAAAAGTTGAAAAGGAAAAGCTGGTCTCACTACTCTATGTTGACTCGACGGGCGAGAATTGGAATCATAACCTGACTGGAATTCCGCTTTCCGCCATCATGCGTTTGGTTTGTGAAATAGTAAACTCCCCGAAGTGGAAAATACTGGCGGCCAAGACCGCGTCGGCTTTTCCAATAAGGATTGCCTCCACCAAATGCTCTGGTTTCCCCGCTCCCCCGCTTGCGACGACGGGGATTTGAACATGTTGACTGACAGCGGAAGTAATCGGCAAGTCGTAGCCGTCCTTGGTGCCGTCCCGATCCATACTGGTGACGACGATTTCACCAGCTCCGAGCGCTTCGACTTGCTGTGCCCAGGCGACTGCTTCTAGACCCGTTGGGGTTCTTCCGCCGTTGATGTGCACTTCCCAAAATTCTTTGCCGTCTCGAATGACGCGCCGAGGATCGATGTTTACGACAATACACTGAGAGCCAAAACGATCGGCAGCCTGCCGAACGAACTCGGGATTTTTGCAAGCCGTGGAATTGATGGAAACTTTGTCACAGCCCGCTTGGAGCAATATGCGAATATCATCAAGGGTGCGGATTCCACCTCCCACGGTCAACGGCATGAAAACTTGTTCGGCCGTTCGGCGAACAACATCGAGCATAATTGCACGGTCTTCATGACTTGCTGTGATATCCAAAAAGACCAACTCGTCCGCGCCCTCTTCTTCGTATCTCTTAGCGATTTGAACCGGATCACCAGCATCGCGAAGGTTCACGAAGTTCGTTCCTTTGACAACCCGTCCTTGGTGGACATCGAGGCAGGGGATGACGCGTTTGGCCAACATAGGAAGTTAGACTCCCGACCGTTTCGCGACTTCGCGATCCAAAGCCAATTGGAATTCATTGAACAAGTAGCTGCTGTCATGCGGGCCAGCCGACGCCTCTGGGTGATATTGGACACTAAATGCTTCGACATCTTTATGTCGAACACCAGCAATCGTATTGTCGTTGAGATTGCGATGAGTGATTTCGAAACAGGCGGGAAGCCCCGCTTCCTGCACTGCAAATCCGTGGTTTTGGGAAGTGATTTCGACATGTCCCGTTTTGCAATTGAGGACGGGTTGGTTTGCACCTCGATGTCCGAATTTCATTTTGAAAGTCGTGGCACCACCTGCAAGGGAGAGCAGTTGATGCCCCAAACAAATTCCAAAAACGGGCTTTTTGCCCAGCAAATTCTTTATCGTTTGGATGGCGTAGGTGAGCGGTTCCGGATCCCCAGGTCCATTGCTCAGAAAAACACCATCTGGCTTTTGAGCGAGCACTTCTTCGGCCGTTGCCGAGCCTGGCAAAATCGTGACTTTGTTTCCTCTCTGTGCGAGGTGGCGAGGAATATTCCATTTCATACCAAAATCCAGGCAAACAACGTGCGGTTGCGATTTCGAAACCGGCGATTCGCTACCGTTAATTGCCAAGTTGTGGAGAGGAACATCCCAACTCGCTGGGCCACTTGGCATGACCTCTCGGACCAAATCCCGGCCGACCAAGCCCAAACTGTCTTTGGCTTTTTTGACCAGGGATGCTGCATCCGAATCGATTGTCGAAATGATCCCCTTGAGAGCGCCTGAATTTCGGATCTTTCGAACAATCGCCCGAGTATCGATTCCGGCAATTGCGACAATGCCGTGTTTCTTCAGATAATCAGGAAGAGAACTGTTGGCCCTAAAATTGCTGTGGAGACGGCTGCATTCCCGAACGATAAAACCCGCGATTCTTGGGAAACCAGACTCAAGGTCCTCTTCGTTTACCCCAACATTTCCAATCATCGGATAGGTCATTGTAACGATCTGGCCGCGATAACTCGGGTCCGTCAGGATCTCCTGATAGCCCGTTATTGAAGTGTTAAACACGACCTCGCCGTCCATTTCGCCATCTGCACCAATGGACACTCCCTCGAAAACAGTACCATCTTCGAGAGCGAGAAAACCTGGATTTCCTTGACGAAACAAAGGAGCCTACCTCAGCCGTTAGAGTATTTGAGTAGGCCAAACCAAGATAGATGCACTCTTCTAGCTCGACCCAAGAAAATGATACCTCAAGCAGAGCGCGCTCACCAGCCTTGAAAAACGTCCAGCGGGACGAATGGTCCGGCGGGCGATGCAACGACTCGGCAGGAGTATCGCCCGCCTCTAGTAATGAATTGGTTGGGTAAACTCGACGGCAATATGCTTATGCCAGGAGCCTTCAACCTCGCGAGATATCAGATTTTACGCATTCACCACTCTTCATTCTTGGCTTTTTGGCGTATCCTAGGCAGCTTCGCGGAATTGAAACGAACCCAAGGTTCGTTGGTGACGTACATGCCAACTCTCGCGATGTTTCCTCGTTGATTGTTTGGTTGAATCGCGAAAGAACGCGACACAATAACTTTTCCCTTTCAATTCGGTTTAAGCTGATCTGCCATGGCATTTGATTTCCCTGTTCCGATGTTCGCGGCGGCTGATTTCTGGATGACTCGGTGGTTAACGCCGGTTTGGTTTTTAGGGTGTGGAGTGATTCTAGGGCTCGCAATCCTGGCACTTTTCGTGATGGTTTTTTACGCCCTATCAAAAATCACGGCGTTGGAGAAATTTCGACGAGACGGCTCTGCCAACGTGATCGCTTTGATTGTGACACTGGTTTTAGGTGGCGTTTTCGCTCTTTACTTCCGATTTAGTTTGGAAGGTCAAGGGCTCTTTAACTACGGAGGGACTTTCGCCAACGATGAATGGGCTATGGTTTCCATCGCGTTTGCGATGATGATTGGGGTTGTGGTTTGGGCGCTCGTGTTTTGTTCTTCACCTCGATTTCTGGGTGAAATCCGATCACTTTTCTTTCAAGGGATCGGGCTATACATGCTCTCAGCTTTGGCAGTGACCTCTGCAATCGGCTTGGCTTCTACGCTGTTGGTTGAAAAGCCCATGGCGGCGATTCAGTGCATTCCACAACTTTTTTCCTTTAATGACAAACAAGAGAGTTTTCCCGTCCCTGGCCCTGCCAACGAGAACGCGGCATCTGTTTTTCAGAAAATCGAATTGGCCTACGATCCAGCAATTCTAAGAGAAATTGAGATCACTTCCAATCGACGCCTCATTCTCTTGGATGCGCCAAGTATCGGTGAAGCTCGAATCAAGCCGACAACAGTCGAGGCTGACCAACCACTCCGGTGGAGTTCCAAAATGGGTGCAAGCGAATGCCCTTTGCCTCTCGCTCCTGGCGCCGAGCTTTTTGCTCAAAACCAAGAGATCGACGCAGCGACCTTGACGATCCGAGTGATCTCAACGCCGCTGGTTCGAGAATCCACAACCTTTATCCTTGTCGCAACCTTCGTTACCGTTTTTGGTTTGCTATTTATGCTGATGCAAGCGGTCTCGCCAAAGGTCGCCGCGATCGCTTTGTCCGCTGCCAAAAGCGAACTATCGCAGCCTCTCCCTATCATCCTAATGATCATTGTCGCTTTGGCGATCTTGCTCTTTGTCTTCTTGCCATTCCACACATTGGGTGAAGACATCAAGCTGCTCAAGGATTGTGGTGTGACCCTAATCCTAATCGCCGCAACCTTCCAAGCGGTCTGGTCCGCAAGTACCTCGGTCAACGAAGAAATCGAAGGCCGCACAGCTCTGACACTCCTCAGCAAACCGATCCACCGCCGATCGTTTATCATTGGCAAAATCCTCGGTGTTGCTTGGATCGTTATGCTCATGTTTTTGGTCCTCGGCTCGCTTGAGCTCTTTGCGGTAGCCTACAAACCAATCTACGAAGCTCGCGAAAGTTCACTTGAACAGCCTAACTGGCAAGCGTGCCATCAAGAAATGATGCAGACCATCCCGGGCCTAGCACTGGCATTCTTCCAAGCTGTTGTGCTCGGAGCGTTCTCCGTAGCGCTCGGTACTCGCTTTTCGCTCCTGGCCAACTTCACTATCTGCTTCTCGATTTACTTGCTGGGGCATTTGACCCCAACCATTGTCGAGTCTGCTGCAGGTGGATTGCCTCTGGTCGAGTTCTTTTCCCAGCTCATTTCAGCGGTTATTCCGAATCTTAGTCACTTCTCAATGGAAGCTGCTATCGATGCGGAAGTGAGTATCCCGTGGTCCGTGATCGCAAGCGTTCTCGTCTACACGACGATCTATGGTGTCGCGGCGACGCTGATCGGACTGCTTCTGTTCGAAGATCGGGATCTCGCGTAAACGTGACGAACCTTGTTCACTGTTTTCCGATCCAAGATCGACATCGCGAGTGGATGCAAAATGCAGCTCCACACGCGATCTTGATCGAAGCGACTCAGGAAACGATTCCGGAACGCATTTTTGATGCTGACATTTTCGTTGGGCACGCTAAAGTTCCCGTCCCTTGGCAAGATGTCGTTGTGGACGGTCGCTTGAGCTTCATTCAATCCTCCGCCGCCGGGCTAGACCACTGTTTGCATCCGTCGGTGATCGATTCGGATATTGTCGTATGCAGCGCGTCCGGCCTGTTCGCCAACCAAGTCGCAGAGCAGACGCTCGCATTGCTGCTGGGGCTCCTTCGCGGCATCCCAATTTTCTATCGCCAATGGCAGCACAAAGAGTTCATTCGCCGGCCAACGGATGATTTGCATGGCAAACGGGTCGGCATCGTCGGGCTAGGCGGAAACGGTCGACGTTTGGTCGATATCCTGAAACCATTCCAAGTTACCATCCGTGCCACCGACTATTTTCCAGAACACAAACCGCCAACCGTCGATCAACTCTGGCCACATACTGAGCTTGAGCGACTCGCCGAATGGTCTGACGTACTGATACTGACGCTACCGCTCAACGCTATGACTAGGGGAGTTGTCGATGCTAATCTGTTGGCCACGATGCCAAAAGGCTCGTACCTCATCAACGTAGCGCGTGGATCGTGTGTTAACGAACAGGACCTTTGCAATGCACTTGCGACGGGTCACTTAGCGGGTGCGGGGTTAGACGTGACCGACGTTGAACCTCTACCTGAGTCCAGTCCACTCTGGGGATTCCCCAATGTAATTATCACACCCCACGTAGGTGCTCAAGCGGCTTGTCGAACCGACGACACCACCAAGTTGATTTGCGAGAATCTTCGTCGCTACTTCGCAGGTGAGCCACTGTACAACTTTGTTGACAAACGATTGGGGTTTCCTCACCCATCGGTTTTGTACAAACTTTAAAGACGCACAAAGTCTCCATCCCCTTTCTCCCAAGTGACCATGTCTGATCTCAACACCATTATTTCCACCCTGGATTTTTCTCGGGACCGACTTCTGGGTACGCTCGATAGCATCGCGAACTCGGGGCACGACATTCAGAAAGTACTCGCTTGGCGCCCTGGCATTGGCCGTGCTCATATCGCCTGGCAGGCTATGCATTGTGCAGCAACTCACGATAAATATGTCAATGTTCGAATGCGCGGTGGCGAACCGAGCGACCCAGCGCTATGCGATGCATTTGCAGGCGGCTCGACCCCTTCGGATGACAACGTGCCAACGCTGGCGGCAATTCGTGAAAAGCTCGCGCTCAACTACGAAGCATTCAAAGCGTTCCTGATGACCGCTGACCTCACCAAAGTCACCGACTTCCCGAACAACATCCAACGCACTATCGCAGAATCATCCATCCTGTTGGCTTGGCACGAGGCGCATCACCAGGGCCAGATTCATTTGACTTGGAACATGTACAAAGCGGCCCACGGCGTGAGCTAAGGCGAACGGCAGCATGAAAATACCGTAGCACGACGCGCAAGCTAGTGAAATGCATAGTAGATTCACTAGCTTGCGGGCTTGCACGTCGTGCTAACGTGAATTCCGAACCAGCTGAATTCTTACGAATCCAGCTATCAATCTTTTCTTAGTGATTGAACAAAAACTCTCTGGATGTCATTAGACTCCAGAGCAAATCTTCGACGACCGTTCGTCGTTCGTCCGCCGTTGACTCCGTAAGCTCTTTGACCAATGCGACCGATTCTTGCTCACTCGGGTAACGAGACAAACATCTCAAGTACGCAATCCGTACAATCGCGGTATAGTCTTCTTGGTGCGACTCCAGCAACTGATCGACAACGCTCCCTTTTTCTGCAAGCTTGGCATTGAGCGTATCGCCATTGTTTAAATTCAAAACCTGTGTCACGCTAGGTTCATCGCTTCGCTCGCATTCGCAAGTGATCCGACGTTGATTGCGTCCGAAGGTCTTTAAGAAATTGTTATCGACACTGGAGTCGAACAGTTGGATCGCTCGCGTTCCTTTTCCATAAAACTTGGTGTCGCGTTTGTCTCCGCCCAGAAAGGAGACTTTGTTGAAGGTTGTTGGCACGGTCGAAACCGAGACCATCGCATCGTGAATCACCTCGGCCATCAGTCGGCGTGGATAGTAATGCGAAAAATACTTTTTGTCCTCTTTGTTGAGCTCAGTGGTGTTGCTGCTCCGCTGGTATGTTTCGGAGTTCAAGATGACACGCATCAGTTCCTTGAGATCGAATTTGTGATCGACCGTATGTTGACAAAGGGCATTCATCAATGCAGGATTGCTAGCGGGGTTGCTGGCCCGAAGATCATCTACGGCGTTAACCATACCGATGCCAAAGTAAGCTGCCCAAACGCGATTCACGATTGCGCGAGTGAAGTAGGGATTGTCCGAAGAAGTCATCCACTGGGCTAGATAGACTCGACGATCCTCGGTCGAATCCATCGCCAATGGTTTGGCATCCAAGGGGGCTGGTGGCTGTGGCTTGCCACGAAGAGGTTGAATCAAATCCCCGCGATCCAACACCATCAAAGTTCGAGCCGAATCGCCATCGCGAGTTTCACCGCCCCAGCCTTTTGCTCGAACGCGAGCGAACAAATTGGCCATGGCATAGTACTGGTCGTTGGTCCATTTTTCGAGTGGATGGTTGTGGCACTTCGCGCAACCGATCGAAAGCCCTAAGAACGCTTGGCATGCATTCTCCGTCATGCTCTCTGGGTCTTGATTGATCGCATAAAAATTGGTGGCTCCATTCTCGATCGCTTCCCCGCGAGCCGTCAAAATTTCACGAGTAAATTGATCCCATGCCGTATTCTTTTGGACGTGACCTCGAATCCACTGGTAGTATGATTTGAGCCCGTCAGCTCGAAGAAGATTGCTGTTCAGCATTAGCAGGTCCGACCACCGATAGGTCCAGTAGTCGACATACTCTGGACTCTCCAAGAGCGAATCGATCCAACGGGCGCGTTTGTCAGGAGAGTTGTCCTGCAAGAATTCTTCGACTTGTTTTTCCGTTGGCAATGTTCCTGTAACGTCCAAAGCAGATCGGCGAATGAACTCGCTATCCGTCGAGCGGCTTGAAAAGTCCAGTCCCAAAGTCACAAGCTGTTTGGAGACATGCTCATCGATAAAATTGGCTCGAACGATTGCGCTATCGGAGCCGCCATCTTGGCTCGAAAACGGCACACTGAGTCTCGCAGTGACTATGCGGCTGGCGAACCAGGCATTAACGGCTCCTTCGCCAGGTCCGATGACTTTGGCAAGCCCCTGTTCGTCAACGGTCGCGACCGCCTCGTCGGTTGAATTGAATTTGGCCCAGCGAGTCACGTCTTCGATTCGGCCATTGCTGTAATGAGCTCGCACGGAAATGGATTGTGTGTTACCCCGTTCAAGTCGAACCGCGGATGGCAAAATTTCGAGGTGGTCCAACACCGGATCGTTCGCTTTGGGGCCAATAGCTCCTGTTGCAATCCACTTTTCAAGCATCTTGTAATCGTCCGATTCGGATGGCAGACGCAGCCCACCTTTGTGTTCGATCGAGCCACTCGGTTTGGCAATGAACAGCGATAACGCTGGAGAGGAAAGTTCGACACGACGGCCTCCGTCTTGTCTGGTGATATTGAAATGGTCGGTTACTGGGTCGTAGCCCCGCAACGAAAGCTTAAATCCCCCTTTACCGGCCAATGCCCCATGGCAAGCCCCCATGTTGCAACTGCTGCGTGCTAGCACCGATTCAATATGGTTCGTGAATTCTATTTCACGTGGCTTCTCAGCGTCCCGGCAAACGATCGTGGCAGAGGCTGTTAGGGTTTGGCCGTCGCTCAACTGATGCTCAATTTGGAGGGTCGTCGTTCCGGATCGCTTTGCGGTCAATTGAAGGACACCCGTCTCGCTGGCCTCCCATTGGACCAACGAGGGGTCGAGCAATTGAACCTGTGGCTTGGAGGCGATGGCTGGTCCGATCGAACCGTCGCTGAGAACGGTTTGAATGGTGATGCGTTGACGACTGTTTTGGTAAGTCAAATCGATGTTCGATGGAAAGACTTGGATTCCTACCGGTTTTCCAGCCAGTAGATGCTGTGAAAAGGCGAGGACCAGGATTATTGCGAGGGAGGATGTTCGCATTGGAAATTCAGGTAGGATTGGAGTGATGGTGAGCGAAAACCATGGCATTGGTGGAACCTAAGTTTACAGCAAACCACGATCCTTGCACAAACAACGAACGAGAAAATCGCACATGTCAACAAATAAGCAAGATGGTTCTGGTTGTGCAACGCTCTTGGGGCTTCTCATTGGCATTGGCCTCCTGGTAGGCGGTCTCTATGGCATGCAACTCAATCGAGCGGCCGGTGCCACGCTTTACTATTGTGCCATTGCCGCCGGCATCGGGGCCATCATGCTGTTGGGGCACTTAGCCGGCTTCGTCATGAAGCTCTTTGGCGGTTCGTCGGCCTCCGAGCAAAATTTTAAGCGTGCGATGGCCAACGGGACTTGTCCAACCGAATCGGGCGAACCCGATCAACCGCTGATAATCGAGGCGACAGAATCCCGAGTCGCCGTCGCTGTGGGTTTGTGGATTGGGGGGATCTGTTGGACAGGAATCATGGCGTTGATTTCGGCGGGACTGCTCCAGAACAAAAACTGGATTCCGTTTTTGTTTGTTGCGGTATTCTCGCTGATTGGGGTGGCTCTGTTGGTATTTGCGTTTTATTCAACTTTGCAAATATTCAATCCGAGACCGATTCTCGCAAGCAGCCAGCGCGATCTTTATCCGGGCAGTGAGTTTGAACTGAGTTGGATGTTTCGCGGCGACGCCAAAAAAATTCAGCACCTTGAGATTGTGCTCGAAGGAATCGAAAAAGTTTCGTACCGTCAGGGCACCAGCACGAGGACCGAAGTAAGACCTTTCTTTCTGCAAAAGATCGTCGACAGCAAAACACCAGAACAGATTGCGAAAGGCTTTGAGTTGGTCGCTCTTCCGCTGGAAACCATGCATTCCTTTAAGTCGACGAACAACTCGTTCACTTGGCAGATACGTGTGTTAGGCAAGATTGAAATGTGGCCGGATATTCGCGACCGATTTGAGATCGTGGTGCTCGCGCCAAAGTAGCAGACAGATACCTATGCAAATGCCTCTCGTTTAACAGTCTCCGAAGGCATACTGTCACTTGATCTGCGGTACGCCTTCGACTGACCGTTAAACGCTATCAGGCGAGCGGCAGCATGAAAACGACCTAGCACGACGCGCAAGCGCGCAAGCTAGTGAATTTACTGCCCTATTCACTAGCTCGCGCGTCGTGCTAGGTATTTTGGCCCCCACCGCTCGCCTTAAACGAAATTAGAACGGTTTGATCCGGGCCATGAGTTTCGTCAGCCAGCCGCGCGAGTATCCGTCGCGGACGTGCCCAAGGTCTTGTTTTTCGATTCGCGAATTGAGTAAATTTCGGCTTAGGAGTACGTTGTCCGGTCCGATGTCTTGACTGCGACAGGTGCCCGTCAATGAGATTCTCCAACTGTTGTCGTTGTTGACCAAAGTCTTCGACGCATCCAAAACGATAAGGCCGTTAGGTCTAATATCAACAATTTCGGCTGCGATGTTGGTGGTTAGCGATTCGCTCGACCGCAATGTCGAATCTCCGCGATACACTTCGCTCTGATTGGTTTGAAGTCGAGGGTCACCGTCGGCCTGTACTGCGGGCTTGAGCGTATCCAATCCAACCAACCGCAGCCAGTCTTTGATGGTTGCATCGTAGCTCGTCGTCTTTCGCGATGTCGCGTTGCCTGTTGCCAGTGCAGTCGAGGTTTCTTCGATTCGAATGGACACAATGTCGTGCAGTTTCAATGCTCGGGCTGGAATCGGCGGGACATAGCTCCATGAAGTCTGGAGGCCAAGATTTGAAGCATTTTCCATGGGCGAAGGAAAATACCCACCTTGAAATGGATTCGCGGGAACCATTGGTTGGCCAAATGGGCTCAAATTTAGCGTGGACTGCAGGGCATCCGCGTTATTTTGAAGTCCAGCGGGACTTGTATTGGATGGTGCTGGCAAAGCCTCACCTTGTGAACCCATCCCAACTGCTTGAGAAAGATACGAAACGGGGCGATGAAACAGACTGCTGTTCTGTGCCGTGCCGATGTTCGCAAAGGCAAAAAAACAAATAGCCCCTAAAAGCATTTGGATTGAATTGCAAAAAACCGAACATCGAATGTTTTGGACGAAGCCCATAGTTGCCACCTGTCGAATTGATTTTGGTTTTATTGGATTATTCGTTGTAGATCAACTTCGCTGAACTCTCGTTTAACAGTCAGCCGTAGGCGTACTAGGTGCCTTTGCAAGTACGCCTTCGGCTGACTGTTAAACAAGCACTTAAATAGTGTTGCATTTAACGTCGAATCGCAGTGCTCGACTGCCCTACCTTTTTTTGACTTGGTTGAGAATTGCTTACGACGCTATTGGAGATGACCTCCGCGGTTCGATCGCCAGTGATTCGAGCGAGCACTCTTTTTCGATGCGGTTGAACTTCGATTTGAATCAAATCATCGAGCGCTCCAGCTTCAATGGCCCTGCCGTTGGTTTCGACTGTTACACCACCAGACACAATCGAAATACCGATCAAGTCTCCGACTTGGATAATGGTTGGGGGGCCGACTTCATTGATTCGAATCACCTGCTGAGTGCTCATCGACCGACGTAGTTGTTGCCCTACCAACAACTCGGGTTTCGTGAAACAAGTTTCGGGACCGTAGCTGAGACCGCGCGGCATTGGAATCCAGTCAAGGTCTTCTTCTTTTAATACATAACCTTTGGAAAGTGGTCGTTTGGCGGCGACCACCATGTCCGGCAGTTTCACCGTTGCTGGGATCGTAATGGTTTCTTCTCCGTTGGGCCCTTTGATGAGAAACTGAAACTCTTGTTGCCCTTCCCAAGGGGGCTGGCCACCAGCAAGGCCCAAAATTTTGAATCGTTGCGAGATAAGCTTGGCATGTTCGGTTGGCATCTGAACAGTGATGTTCCACCGGCCCGAGGAAGAGGTCTTGGTTTGGAGATATCCCTCAATGGCTTGCGCTGCAATGCTCTCGGCTTGAGAGACAGTCGCTGGGGTTGTGAAGGCGGCCGTGAATTGAGACTTGTCGATCGGATTATTCGGCTGTTGAGCCTGTGACTTAGAGACTCCAAAAGAGTCTTTCGCAAGTGGCTCCCGGTAGGCAGCTTCTTTCACAGCCGCCTTTTGACCGTTTGTTGTTGTGGTGTCGTTGGGTGAAGGCTTGCGAGTCTCGCGGCGTTGTCCCTCAACTCGGCGGACGCTGCATTCCAAGGAACCTTGCCAATGAATGGCTTCTGACGAAACTCCGCGAAGCGAAAGCGATTTTTCGATGTCGTTGCGAGTCCATGTTTGAGCGTCACCAACTCTGGGGGCTGGTGCAAGAGGTAGGTCGATAACTTGCTGTACCAAAGTATCCGAACCTTGGATGTCAACCAGATCCGAGAGCAGCAGCAAGTTTGAGGGGCATTCCGCCCGCGATTGCATTTTCAATTCGAGCTTGACGCCTTGTTTGCTGTTGGCGCTCGAAGCGCGAGGCGTTTGGTTTTGGTTTCGCTGAGGTTGCCTCGCGGAAGCGATTGGCGAGGATACGAACGAAAAGGCAAAGAGGATTACAACGAAAAGGCATCGGGCAAGCATGCATGTCATGATGACTTTGCCCCCCTCGCCCCTCTTAGGGGAGAGGGGTTGGGGGTGAGGGGTTGGGAACTGTGTCAAGATTGAAGTTTGGATCACGGATTCAATACCTTGCCTAGTTTCAGCGTGTTTAACAAGTAATTGGATCGGAGAATTGCGAGCTATGCCTCCACCCCTCACCCCTGCCCCTCTCCCCGGAACGGGGAGAGGGGAAGAAAGAAATAAACCACAAACTATCGTCGGAGGTTGGCAATTTGCTGGAGAATTTGGTCCCCGGCCTGAATGGCTTGCGAATTCAATTCGAAACCGCGTTGTGTTGTGATCAAGTCGATCATTTCCCGCACCGGTTCAACGTTTGACTTCTCCAAAGAACCTTGTCGCAAGACTCCGAAGCCGTTCTGACCAGCTTGTCCCTGTTGAACTTGCCCGCTTGCGTCCGTCGCCTGATATAGATTCTCTCCGACTTTGAGCAACCCATCCGGATTGACAAAGGATGCCATATTGATGGTTCCTTGGGTCGTCAAGTTCGTTTGGCCAGCCAGGCGTACTTGAATGGCACCGTTTGTCCCAATGACAATGTCTGTCGTACCGGGTGGAATATTTACGGGCGGATCGAGCAAGCGTCCTGTTTGTGCTGAGCCGATAACGAGTTGGCCGTTGGCGTTGATATCGAGGTTTCCTGCACGTGTGTACAAAGCGTTGTTAGTCACAGGGTCGGTAACTTGGATGAACCCGTTTCCTTCGATTGCAATGTCCAGATTCCGCCCGGTTTGTTCGAGCGTCCCCTGGCCATAGTCTTTTTGCGTGCTCTGAACGCGAGTACCGAGCCCCACTTCGACGCCGACTGGGGTTGCGTTCTGTTGGGCGTCTTGAATGCCAGGGAAGACTTTGTCGCGATAGAGCAAATCTTCGAAATTAGCTCGGTCTCGCTTGAAGGCAGTTGTATTCATATTCGCTAAATTATTAGCGATCACGTCCAACTTGGTTTGCATGGCTTCCATGCCGGTGGCCGCGGTGTAGAGTGTTTGCACGCTCATGCTTGTGTTCCTTGAACTCTAAAAACAGGGGTAACGTTATTCTTTTAGGAGGCGGCCGATCAAATTGCCGTAGGCTTGATCGTGGTGTTGAATGAGCCGTAGATTGGATTCGTAAGCCCGAGTCGCTTCGATCAATTCCATCATGGCTGTGGTTGGATTGACGGCGGACTTCTCGAGGCTGCTACTGACGACGGCTCGTTCGTTGGGTGGTACGGGTTGCGTTTGAGCGAGCGGTCGAAATAGGTTGTCTCCAACGCGAGCTAGGTCACCCAACGATTCCGGTCGAGTCAGCATGATGGGAATGTTTCGTCCATCTTGCTGGATCACGCCATTGTCGCTGACTTCGTAATCTCGCGATGGGTCGATCTGGACGGGGGTTCCGTCTGCGGCCATCACAGGGTCACCATTGGTGGTGGTGAGTTGGCCTGACGAGTTAAACACAAATCCTCCGGCGCGTGTGAGAAACTCCTCGTCTCCTCGCTTGACCATAAAGAAGCTCTTGTCGTCGCGGATGGCGAAGTCGGTTTTTCTACCGGTTGTTTCGATGGGGCCGGTTTCGAAAATCGTTTTCGTGGGTGTGATTTTGGCACCGCCACCGATGTCGGCGAGCGTTCCGGAATTCGGCGAGACTTCACCATCTTCGATGGCTTTGTTGTTGCGTGCCTGGACGATGGCTAGACTGGGCTTGAAGCCCGGTGTATTGATGTTGGCTAAATTATTGCTGAGAACTTCCAAGCGATGATTCTGGACGTGTGCTCCAGACGCTGAAAGGTACATTCCGTATGGCATTCCTCAACTCCTTGCAAGGCGTGAACGACGACCGGACTCTAGCGGTTGCGAAAATTGACCGAAACGTCAATATTTGGTAAGAGAATCAAAATTCCCAAGCTAGTTTGAAATCCCATGGAAAACCCAGCTACCCAACTTATCCAGACTTGCCAGAATGGCGAACCTTACAAACGAAATGAAAGGATCGGGCTCTTTTGCCTTGGGATGCTTTTGTTTGGAATGTTGGCGGCAGCAGCTTGGCTTAAACCCAATCCCGAGGGCTTGGGGACCCACACCCAACTCGGTTTGCCTGGCTGTACGATGTACACTTTTATCGGAATGCGTTGTCCTGGGTGCGGAATGACCACCTCATGGGCGCACACCATGAATGGCGACCTAACGAGTGCGCTTCGAGCTAACGTAGGCGGTGTGCTGCTTTGTTTTCTCGCGGCCGCCGTTTTCCCTTGCGTGATGTGGATGGCAATACGAGGCCGGGCAATCAAGGGGCGATGGTTTTCACAGGTGTCTATCGGAGTTCTCCTGATCGCGATTGGAATTTCGGTCATCGAGTGGACGATCCGTCTAGCGGTCTAACTTTTCATTTGCTACAAGCGGGCGGCACGGACGCAAGTTCTTTGGGCAGAAGAATGCAAATGGAAAGGATTCCTGCATGGCTGCAAGCAATCAAGTCAGATCGCCACGGCGACGAGTTTTGTCTCGGTACCTCACTACGATGTCGAAAGTTTGGATTTTCTATTCCGCTTGTCTGATCCTCCTGATGAATGCGGGCTGCGGGCTTATGGCCAACGCCATATACATTGTCAAAGGGGTAGATGCCCCTGCTGAATTTGACGAGCTTAAGGAAAAAAAGGTTGCCGTGATTGTCGGTACCAATGCTGGGCTGAATGCTGACGCATCAGGCATCCTGATGTCTAGGCACATCAACGAGCTCCTTGCGAGAAACGTCAAGAAAATCGAGATGATCAACCCGGAAGAAGTTGATCGGATCATCAACGACCAACCGATCGCAAATCGATCGATTCCAATCATCGGCAGCCGGTTGCGAGCCGATTATGTGGTCTTGGTGGAAGTCTCAAACCTCAAGCTTCGAGAAGGTCAAACGCTATTCAAGGGTCGTAGCAACGTCGTCTTGTCTGCGTACAAAGTAACAGCAGGAGATCAAGCAGCTTTCAAGAAAACTTTTCCTGAATTTGTGTACCCTCAAAACGGTGCGCCTGTTACCGACTTCGATGAAGTTCAGTTTCAACGTATCTATCTTTCCGAACTCGCCCTCCGGGTCGCTAGAACTTTCTATCCCTATGATCCATCGATTGACGTCGCCAAAGACGCAGCGGTTTCTTCCCTGGGCGCGGTACAGTAAGGTTTTGAAATCATGCGATTTACAGCTGCCATGCTAGGCACTCTCCATTTCCTAGCCTCGGTTGGGGTTTGCTACGGGCAAATCACCGACTTTCGTATCGATATCGACATCTACAAAGACGAACAAAAGCCACCCATCAGTAGCGTTCAAACCATTTTCGCTGATGGGCGATACATCGAAGTTGATGATGATCGGAAACGGATAACGGTCGTTGATCCCGGTAAAGGCTTCATCACAATCCTTGACTCGCAAAACAAATCGCGGGTCGAACTCAACATGGCCGACCTCGAACGCCAGCTCAACTCGGTTTTGCAAAACATGTCGGATGAGCAACGTCGTGCACTTTCAAGCGATCGAGAGCCGATGATCGAAGTAGACAATCTCTTCGTGATTGGAAACGATCGTCTGCGCTACAAATTCAGACCGATCACGCCTGCGAACCCCGTGATCGCAACGAGCTACGGCGATTTTGCAAATTGGTCGGTGCGAATCAATGCTTTGTTCAACAAGACGCCACCGTTTATCCGAATGCAATTGAATCAACTGCTTATCGACCAGCGACAACTACCTTCCGAACTTCGCCGCGTGACCGTGGTTGTTCCTCCCAACGAAAAAGAGCCGCAAGGAAAAACAGAGGAAATCGTAGCTCGATTGATCTTGAAGGAGTCCCTCTCAAACTCTGACAGGACTCGCGTGGCATCGGTGATGAAATCGATGGAGGAATACAAATGGACCAGTGAGAAAGAGTTCTTTCGATAGCCTTGAGCGATTTCCGACGGATGCCGCATAACCCGAGACCCATGAACGATACAAGCACTGGTCAGAGAATTGGGCCTTTCGAAATTTGTGTTCGGTTTCGCCGCTCGGTCGCGAATCTGATGTGCCAATGGTTTTGTTGTTTTTGTACGTTTGCATTTTGTCCTGTTTTAGTCGGGCAGGAAGCGCCCGTCCGACTTGCTTCAGCAACGTTGGCTTCTCAAGTTGCTTCCATTGCTTCCTCTGCTTCTGCATCTAGCGGAGAGATGGCGAGTAGGTGGCCTTATCTGGAACGCGTCGGGCAATTTCACGTGCATTCAACGGTGCCAATTGCAAAATTGGAAATACACTTGCTGTATTTATCGACTTTGCCGAAGGAGCTTTCGACTTCGCTGGCCATTTCGATATCCGAACAGCCGATCCATTTGGTGGTCTTGGATAGCCGTGAGTCGTTGGATAGCTATGTAAATCGCCTATTACCCGACGCGCCAAGCCGCCGAGCCCTGTACATACGCCACCGCGGCCCCGGACTCGTACTGACGTACTTTAATCCAGGCTGGGTCACGGATGCACGCCACGAATGTACGCATGCGTTGTTGGATGCGAGTGGCGTGAAAGTTCCTCAGTGGCTGGACGAGGGGCTAGCTGAGTATTTTGAGACAGCGTCCTCCAATCCCCTCAAGCATGTAACCCATGGCGCTGCCGTTCAATCGCAAATTCGTTATGGCCAAGTAGCGGACATCCAACAACTGGAACACACCGATTCAAATACAGCTTTGACGGCGAAGGATTACCGGGACGCGTGGAGTATAACGGCATTTGCACTAAACTCCTCCGATCAAACGAAGTCTGCCTTTCAAAAGTACCTGCAAGACCTACAAAGCGAACGGGCCGCTGGTTTGCTAAGCCACCGTTTGCAACCTTCCGTGCGTTCGTGGCGAGAGGACTTCACCCAGTTCTTCCGACGACAATCACACTGACGTACCCCCCCTCTAACGCGATCGAAGCTGGTGTACCGCCTTCAGGCGATCGGCGGAACGAAATCTACCCGTCGTCGTTTGGGACCATTGTCCCGAACATGGAAATAGACGGGACAATGGTCCCATCCTACGGTATCTTTCGTACTGACGCTCGCCTAACAAGAGCTCATTGCATTTGGACCAATGTACTTCCATATTTCGCCAATGATATGCAAGGCATTTCTCTTGCTACAATAGGTTCTACTACCAAACCTTCAACGCGGCACATCGGATAGAGAAACAACATGCACATCAATCGAAGAAACTTTGCGTACATGACCGGCATGGGATTGGCCTTTTCCCAATTCAAAGCTGGACAATCAGCTCCATTGCAACGCAAACGCATCGCGTTTTTGGGTACGGAAGTTCGGCAACACTCCCACGCTCAGCATTTTTTGGATCGGCATGCGATGGGTTACACGTTTGGAGGTCGCTGGCAAGAGCCACGGTTCGACATCGCTTCGGTATTCATCGATCAGTTCCCTGAGTCCGATTTGGGCAAGCAACGGATTGCAAAGTACAAACTAGCGTCCTTCTCGACGGTGGAGGAGGCACTCACGCTGGGGACTTCGAAGCTGGCTGTCGATGGCGTGGTCATCATTGCTGAGCATGGCGAATACCCGGTTAATGAGAAGGGGCAAAGGCGATATCCGCGTTACGAATGGTTCAAGAAAGTAGTCAAAGTCTTTGAGGATTCCGGACGTAGTGTTCCCGTATTTAACGACAAACATTTGTCGACCGTCTGGTCCGAGTGCAAAGAAATGGTCGATGATTCCGTCCGATTGAAGTTTCCGTTTTTAGCGGGCTCGTCCTTGCCTGTGACCTGGCGATTGCCCGCCACCGAGATTCCGATGGACACACCGCTCAAGGAGAGCGTGTGCGTCTGTTACGGCGGTGTCGACAGCTACGACTTCCATGGTTTAGAAACCGCACAGTGCATGTCTGAGCGACGGCGAGGGGGCGAATCTGGAGTCAAACGCGTGCTTGCAGTGAAAGGGGAAGCGGTTTGGCAACAGATGGAGCGCGATGACCGAATCGATACTCGCCGACTTTTTGTTGCGGCGTTGACGCGTAGTCATAACTTGCCCGTCGAAGGCGGGTTTCCGACAGCGCCGGTCACGTATGAGTGGGCCAAGAAAACGATGAAGGAGTCTGTTACAGCCTACTTCATTGAGCATAACGACGGCTTTCGTACTTGCATGTTCCTCTGCCCCATTCAGGACTTCAACTATGCCGGCTTGCGGTCCGACAACGGAGCCATTGTTTCATGTCAGATGTATCTGCCGATGCCGACGCATGGATCGACCACGGCAGATTTCTTCAACCCGCTGGCACGTCACATCGAAGATGTTGTGTTGACTGGCCGGACACCTTACCCGGTAGAGCGCACGTTGCTAACGTCCGGCTTGGTGATCGCAGCAGTTGACTCCTTATTTCAAAAGCAAGTGCCTATCGAAACGCCTCACTTGGCCGTTCGCTATCAAGCGGCTGCAGAATCCGCATTTTGGCGTGAGTGAGCGCATGGCAACGTGTTTTTGCTCCCTTGTAAGCGAAACGGCGAAAGCGCCTCGTTCGTTGAGTCGTTGAACGGTCAGCCGTAGGCGTACCGCGCTCTTTTGACGTACGCCTACGGCTGACTGTTAAACGAAGTCTCTTTACCAGACGGTGTTTTTTCATGAAGGAAACGTTGATGCTTCGCATGCGAATTGGGCTCCTTTTTGGTCTCGTCTGCTTATTTTCCGACAACATTCTCGCGCAGCAGGAAAATCGGTTGGCCAAAGAGTCTAGCCCTTATTTGTTGCAGCATGCTCATAACCCCGTGGACTGGTACCCTTGGGGAGAGGAGGCTCTCAATCGCGCTAAGAAAGAGAACAAGCTCATCTTTTTGTCGGTAGGCTATGCCGCATGTCATTGGTGCCATGTCATGGAGCGGGAAACCTTTGAGGACGAAGAGATTGCTAAGTATTTGAACGAGAATTATATCTGCATCAAAGTGGACCGCGAAGAACGCCCGGATATTGATCAAATCTACATGACTGCTGTTCAGCTCATGTCGGGCCGCGGAGGCTGGCCAATGACGGTGATCATGACCTCCGACGCCAAGCCGATCTTTGGTGGATCGTACTTCCCTGCGCGAGACGGCGATCGAGCCAATTTGCCGGGCTTCTTCACGATTGCAAAGCGGGCCGTGCAACTTTGGACGGATCAAGAGGCTGAACTCAAAGCCCAAGCCGAACGGATCGCAGAAGCGTTAATTGAATCGTTGGCATCTTCAGAATCAATCCCTGCAGGAACGGAGATCGACCAGGAGACCTGCAGAACGATGACCCAAGAGACGCAACAACGCTTGGCCGCAGGTTTTGATGCAACTCACGGTGGCTTTGCTTACGTCGAATCGAATCCGAATCGCCCAAAATTTCCGGAGCCTGCCAACCTCGTCTTCTTGCTCGAGCGATCCAAACGGTCGTCGCTTCCTCAGGAGGTTCGTGATCAGGCGAACATCCTGTTGGTGAAGACGCTCGACTCCATGATGGCCGGCGGAATTTACGATCATTTGGGAGGCGGTTTTCATCGCTATAGCGTCGATCGCTTTTGGCGCATTCCTCACTTTGAAAAAATGCTGTACGACAACGGTCAACTTGCTCAACTGTATGCGAATGCCTTCGAGGCAACAGGCAGCGCAGAATATCGAATGATCAGCGAGGGGACATGCGATTTCGTTTTGCGCGAACTCACGGCGCCAGGTGGTGCATTCTATTCTTCGCTCGACGCCGATTCCGAAGGAGAAGAAGGGAAATTCTATCGTTGGGACAAAGAGGAGTTAGCGATTGTTGCGAAAAGCAACAGCAAGTTCGATACGTTCATGAGCGTGTATGGACTCAAGTCGATGCCCAATTTCGAAGGCAAGTACTTCGCCCCACAACCCGGTAAGCCCTTAACACAAGTTGCCCAAGAGAAAAGCCAAACGCTTGACGCTTTCGTCAACTCTCTCAAAACAGCCAAGGAATCGCTTTTGGAGATTCGCTCGAAACGAACAAGACCGTCAACCGACGTCAAGATTCTAACATCTTGGAATGGCTTGATGATTGCAGGGTTAGCGGACTCGGGGCGGATTTTGAAACGGAAAGAATATGTTGACGCCGCTGTCAAGGCGGCGGAGTTCATCTTACGGGAATTGAAAACGAGCCAGGGGCGATTGCTCAGGAGCTATGCGTTGGGGGATGGAAAGCTTTCGGGCTATCTCGACGACTATGCTTTTTTCGTTCACGGACTCTTGCGATTGCATCTAGCGACACAAGAAGAGCGGTGGCTGGTGCAAGCTATCGAACTCAGCCGAACTCAAATGCGATTTTTCATAAATGAACAATCGGGCGGATTTTACTATACAGCCAACGATCAGGCGGAGTTGATCGCTCGTTTTCAGGACCCGGTCGATGGAGTGATTCCTTCGGGCAACAGTCTAACGGCTTCTAACTTCATGTATTTGACATACGTCGCCAAGCAAGCGGAGTTCGACCTGCCGCTCAAGCGAGTTTTGCTCTCATCGTTTTCACTGCTGGGAAAGAACCCAAGAGGTGCGTCGTTGATGTCGGCGCAGTTGGACAACTGGGTTGACAAGCAAGAATAATGCTAGAATAAATAGCTTACTTCATTGCCGATGAGAGTCCGTTTTGAGGCACTGACACTGGTTTTACTCTTACCAACTAACGCATATGGAAATACATCGAACATCGTCCAACTATCGTCCTTATCCGCCTCCTCGCAAGAACGTGCTGCTGCTCAGTTGCATGGACTTGCGATTGATCGACGATTTGGTTCCTTTTATGGAAGGTGACAATCTTTCCAACCGTTACGATCAGCTTGTTTTCGCAGGCGCTGCGTTAGGCGTAATCCAGCAGGATCATGAGTCTTGGTACGATGTGTTCTTTCAGCACTTGGATATCGCTGTGCAGTTGCATCAGATCCAAGATGTGTATTTGATGGAACATCGGGATTGCGGCGCCTATGCGAAGTTCTTAGGTGAGAGTGGCAAGTATGGAGATAGTCCAGCAGAAATGAGACGCGAGGAAGCAGACCATCGCAGGTTTGCTTTTCAATTAAGAGACGAAATCGCAGCCCATTGTGCAAGGAAGATTGCGGAAGGTGGCGACCCGGAAGCCTGGGACGTACATGTCCGGTGCTTTATGATGGATTTGCGAGGATCGGTTACTTGGCTTAAGGATGATGGTTCCGACGAGGCTTTTTGATGCCTTCGACATTATGCCAGTGCAGTCGTTAGTCATTAACCGAGTTGCAGCCACTTAATTGTTCAGAGCGGGCGCCGGTCAAAATATCCACGAACTGACTTTGAACTTTGATGGCTCGAATGAGAGTCCAAACGTGTTTTGGTTCGAATTCGCACGGTTCGGTTGAGGCCAGTTGGTCTAATTCTTGAGCGACGGCAGCGTGTTGGTCATCAATAGAGTTTAGCCGTAGCTGGATTTCCTCGAGTAGACTCAGGAACAATTCACTGTCGTGTAGGCATTTGAATTGCGGGTCTCGATCGCATAACAACATAGCCAGACAGGCGATACGTCGATCCTTAGCATTCGGCAATTGTCGTTGAAGTCGTTCGACGAGTTGTGTTAGTTGCATTGAGTTTTCGCTTTGGCAGCGAACCGAATTCGGACCGAGAGAAATTTCCGCGCAATTGTAGGTCTCAGAACTTGCCCGCCAAAAATTTTGCGGAAAGCATTCGCGGCAAATCGCGCGTTACAATCGTTACAGCTGGATACTTGAGTTGGTGTATCGCCTTTAAGCGGCTACAAACTGGTTGGTGTACCGTCTTTAGACGGCGATACCAGATGGTTCAGGACTTTTTGCCATCGTTGGGGCGGTAGCCGGACATACCACCGCGGCGGTCGAAAACCGAAGTCCTTAAAGCAACTTACGGATCGACTCAAGATTTTTCTGTTCATCAAAGAGGGCTTCGATCGCGAAGACAAATCCCGGGATTGCTCGACTTTCCACAAGGCCAGAGTCCGATTTCTTCTTGAGTTCAAGCCCGTCCTTTTCGTTAAGGTACTGCTCAAGCACCCGTCGTTCGGAATCCACTATCCAATACTCTGCCACCCCTTGTGCTGAGTAGTCGATAAACTTCGTACCTCGATCGCGTGCTTCTGTTGATTCGGATAGCACCTCAACCACCAGATCAGGGATCGGAAACTGAAGGGTATCCAGAGTAAGCCGTGAAGACTTTTCAACTCCAAAAAAGACCACATCCGGCTCGTAGTCATTGCGAGGGAACACGCACAAGCACTTTTCGGATTTGACCGTTCCAAGTCGATTCGCGATCACGAAGATGTTCATCGCCTGAAAAATGCAGCCAGTGGCGATCACATGCCGATTCTTAGCAGGCGAATGAAAAACAGCCGTCCCATCAATGAATTCAACTTTCTGTTCCGGCGTCATTTCCGCATAGAAGGTAGCGCGAAGCTGCTGCTCCCTAGCAATCTGTTGCAGCAACTCCTCGACGATGCGAGGCAGCAACGGCGAATGCCGAATCGGTTCGATGAGCTGGTCGAGAGTCATGGTTAGTTGAAAGTGCGTTTTTTAAGCGGTAGAGCAATCATGTCAATTGTAATCCACAACGAGACCACAGGCTATCTAGCTTATCACCAGCGAATCGAGTTTGTTTCATTGCTAAGTAAGTCGTTACTCGTCTTTGTCTTGAAACTAAAAATTGCGGCACTGTGTTAGCCGAGGTTTTCGACGGATGTCGAGCACTTTTGGAAACCGGGGCTAGTGCTAAAAAGTCTTAAGTCCCTTCCAGTTGATTGAAGCATACTGAGCCTGAAGCGCTAGCCGATTTCCAGAGGCGTGGCTCGCAACGCTGTTTCGCATTTTGCTCAATGCAAATTGGGCTTTCCTGTAGCGAAAGTCGTCAAGACTTTCGGCTGCATTGCATAAACCACCGAAACTCTTGACGAGTTTCGCTACAAATTACTTCATAGCGAGCCTCGCAGCCACGAACTATCGCCGTTAGACTCTCTCATTTGCAATCGCCCCAACGCCTACCTCTCCATTCACATGGAACCTTAACATGAATCAACAGCCTAAAAAATCGAGCAAAATTTGGATCGTGCTTGGTGTCTTGGGTGGCTTCTTCTTGTTCACCATTTGTATTTGTTGTGGGGCCGGGCTGTGGCTTATGCGTTTCGCAGCTTGGTGCTTTAATCGTTTAACGGTCAGCCGTAGGCGTACCGCGTTCTTCTGACAGTACGCCTACGGCTGACTGTTAAACGAAGCACAGGACAGCTTGCGCCGTTCCGCTTACCAAAAACGAATCTGGACGGATTACTAGTCTAAGCTATGAATCGACAAAGTCGTTGAGCTGGTCTGCGGTAATTGAAATGAGTTCGCTTCGATTGGTCTGTTTGTTCTTGACCACGTGCAGATAAGTGCCGACGTACGGTTCAGTGACGCGAGCTTTCGCGTCCAACGGAGCGACAATGAGCAACTGCAACCCAAATCTGGCAAACAGATCGAGCGCATACTCCGCGTGCGCGTCGTCGCTCCTCGAAAACATTTCATCCACCATCACGAATTGAAAACGTTCGCTCGTTGTCGCATCTGGGTCCAAGTCGTATTGATAGGCAATAGCCGCAACCAAAACCAGAAACGCCAGCTTGCCCTTCTCCCCGCCAGATTGTCCTGTTCCTCCGTCATAGTAGCTGCGAGGCTCACCGGTCTCTTTGACAATCTCCCGTGCGGCGAAGTTAAACCAGTTGCGTACGTCCACGACCTTTTCTCGCCAACGTGTGTTGCCGTCATCGCGAAGCTTCGCCACAAATTTTTCGATCCTCACAAAAGTGGCTTCGTTTGCCTCCGGTGATCCATCCAACGTGCCTGTCAAACAGCCGGCCAAGTCCCTTCGGAAATCTTGTATTTCGCGATCCTGAACATCCGTCGGCTCCAATCGCATGAACGTTCCGGACTTCCACTCCAACAGCTTGAGCGCCATATTGAGCTGCTCGATCTTGTCCCGTATCTCATCGCGTTCATCCTCAAGACCACCATGCAACAGGCCAATTTCATTGAGCACGTTTTCATTCAAACGCCGCTTGAATCGCTCCTCATGCTTGGGTAGATCATCGACCGAGATCCGCTCAAACAAAGCCACAAAGCTCGAAAGCGATCCGACGTCCGCATCCAATTCGATTTGCTCGTCCGGGAATTTTTTCAAGAACCGAGTCATTCCACTGGTCATTTCCCTTGCGATCGGAACAAGCCGCTCTTGCAATCGGTCGACGCTCTCGCGTTGAAGCCTTTCGGTCTCGCTAGGCAATGTTCCCAAGTTCTGAATCGAGAGCGGCTCTTTGAGCGCATCCTGGAGTGAATCAAACTGTTCGGTGGCCAAGATCAAAGTACCTTCCGTATCGGCTTGGCGAAGCGTGGTGCGAGCGCTTTCCAGCAGCCGATTGCCATCGTTCCATTCACGCTCTCGCATGGTTCGCTGCGCAATCGCTTGGTCGCGGTCCTGTTGATGACCCACTGCCTCGGCGCGTCGATCCGAGCACTGAGCTTTCAGCTCTCGAATGCGATCGTCGGATTCCTCGATGCGTTGCCGTTCGAGTTTCAATTGCGATGCTTCGAACTCATGACGTGAATTGTCGATAGCATCAAAGTCCTCCGTCCTGAGCGCTTGATCCAACGCCTCGATTGCACCGGTGATCCGGTCTGTCTCTGCGTTGAGCTTCTGCAATCGCGTTTGCAGTTGCTGGAGGTCCTCGGTGCCGCGCCGAATCGCTTCGGCCAAACTCAAACGCTTTTGCCGATTGTCCCAGCCCAGCACAAAATGCCGCCGATCGTCTGGCATTTGCCGATCATCTTTTTCGTGGCGTGCGTTCCCCGACTTGATGTGGCGATTTTTGGTCATCGCGGCCGAGTCAAGTTTCTGAAACTCTTCGATCGTTTCGCAAGCGACGTAGTCGAATCGCGATTGGATCTCGGACCGAACCCATGGGACCAGAGGGTGGTCGGGAAACTCCAGCTTGTGCATCAATCGCGATTGCGAACTGCTGGCTTGCGAAGTAGGCGTCGACAGTCCAGACTTGGCTTTCGAGCCAACTCGCAAGTAAACAAGTCTTTGACCTTGGCCTCGTCCGTCGACCAAACGAGTTCGATCGACATAGCCGGCGACTCTCGCGTAGAAATCCGGTGATACCAAAAGACTTCGAGCAAACGAGTGCAGCACCTGCTCGACAGACGATTCCCATTCTCGTTCCTTCGGGTTCACTGCGATCAGCTCGGCGGCAAACGGCAAGTCGCTTGGAGCCAATTTTAAATCGCGACAGATGGCATCTCGAACGGCGATGAACGACTCGGGCAAGTTGCCTTTCCGCTTTTCCAGAGCCTCGGCCTCCGATCTATCTTCGAAGAGCTGGCGAGTAAGCGATCCAATTTCAAATTGCAGCGAGCTTTCTTGAGTTCGTTTTTGCTGACGTTCTTCCAGTAACCTGGTTCGCCGTGCATGACTCTCTTTGCGAACTTTCGCGAACTGTTCCGGGGAAGTCACTTGAACGGAAATACCAGCCGAAACAAGCTGCGATTCAAACCGGGCACGGTAAGTTGCTTTGACCTTGGCGATCGCCTCTGCTTGCTCGATCAGACCGGGCAGCTGTCGCAATCGATCGCCACCTGCATTCTCGATTTCGAACTCCAATCTAGCGATGTCGCTCCGCAATCGATCTTGCAATTTTTCCAATCGCAAAATGTCTTCGTTGAGATTTTGGATCTGTTGCTGCCATTGGCTACACATCGGTTCCAATAGCTGCGTCGTTCGGTCCGCAAAGAAAAATCGGATGGCGCTCAGTCGGAGTTTCGATAGCTCAAGTTCTTCTAACCGCGATTGATAGCGCTGGCCTGCTTCGACAATCGGACGCAAGAGTTCGTCCTGCTGTCGCACACGGACGAGCATGCGATGCGCTTCGCTAAGCTCGGCGAAGTGCGTAAGCAATCTGCCGACGCGTTCGTTCCATGGCTTACGCTCGAGCATATGCTGTCGTATAAACTCATCGAGCCGTTGCACATCTTTGACCGCCACGGTTTGATTGAAGATGTCCATGGCTTTGGCCAGAAAGCCTGTCTTGCGCTGCAGCCATTGAAAATACTCCTTGTAACTGCTCGTCGTTTTGAAACCGCGATCCTTGAGCGTGCGAGCGATCGAGCTGCCAGTGCCGAGCTCGCCAAGATCGCGAACGATGCTACGTTCCGAATCGCAATACGCATAGACTTTTTCGACAGCGTTTTCGTTGTTCAGATAGAGCACTTGGCAGATCGTGAACATGGAACCAGCAGCAGCATTGGAAAAGCTGGCGAGCAAAGCGGTGTAGTGCCCATTGCCATTGCGCAAGTACTGAATCTGAGGACGTCCGCCGTCGCCCACCGTGCGATCGTAGGCGCCGCGAATATAAGTCTTCTCGTCCCGTTCGTTTCTTGATGCACCCGCGGCAACGTTGTAGTTTCTTGTTTGGGGCCGAACGAGCAACGTCAACAAAGCATCGACCAAAGTCGACTTGCCCGATCCGTTTTCACCGACCAGCAACGTCGTTTGACCTCGGGGTTGCACGGAGTAGACCGCACCGTCGAACGTGCCCCAATTGTAGACCTCGAGCTTGGCCAACCGATAGCCAAGTAACGGCGGGCGGTCTGAACCATTCGGGGATACTTCATTTGGGTACAAATCAGATGGCATTTTTTGATCGATGGTCTTACTTGATTTCGAATGCGTAGCCGTCATGTTTCTTCCGATGGACTATCGTCTGTTCTTTTGCCGACGGCTGAGACGAGCGACAATCGCAACCTTTCTAAATCCGAGAGAGGCAACCGTGCCTTGATGATTCGACGGACTTCCCAAGAGGGTGGCTCTTTTTCGAACTGTCGAACGAATTTCAAGTCTTCCATTTTTCGCAACGCTGCCGTGAGCGAACGGTTGAGGCGAACCGAATCTGTTTGGTCCGGAAAGAACGCTTCCCAGAGTGCTAGTAAATCGCTTTGCGTGATGACGCAGCGCTCGTTTTGGACATCTTCTTCTTCGTATTGCCTCAATTCATCTCGTAAAAGCACGCAAAGCAACGTCGCTTCGTAGCCCAAAGGAGTTCTGCGAAACAGCCGAGGCACAGCAGGGAAATCAGGTTGAATCTCTTCTTCGTCGAGCTGACGTAGATACGCCATCGCGTCCGGTTCATCGACGACCAGTAGCAGCCCAAGCTTGCCGAAGTATTCCGTAATCGGAGATACGTTTTCGAGAAGTTGTTCCCACAACTCGAGGTTGTCATCATGATAAACGACCCCTTGTAGAAGCCGAACGGCAACAGGACTCCAGTCCGCTGGAGGCGGGATCACATTGTTGTTTGCGTTAGGTGAGAAGAGGTCCAAAGTAGTTGTTAGTTGTTAGTTGTTAGTTGTTAGTTGTTAGTCTCATAATTTATCGCTTAAAGTTCAAAGCTTATTTAATCAGCGTGGTTTTGTTGCTACCTCGCGTGTTAACGCTTTCGCTTGAAATTCGATGCGGGGCACGGAGACTGCTAGGGTGGATGTTCGGCCTCGCGATTTGAGAATGATCTTGATGCGATCGATTGTGTTGGTATCGATTTTGTGGGAATCGTCGTGTGCGATTTGCAAGTAGCCGAGCAGCTCGACCACACCACCCGTTAATGGCCATCGCTCTAGCAGTTCCGGTAGCGTCTCGCTTTGGCCCAGTAAAGTCACTTCGCGAATGTGGGCACGCAGCTTTCGCAGATCCAGACGCTGCAGTTTTGAAAACGCAGACGCCATGGCTTGAGCATGACGAGGGTCAATCACTTGTTCGGTCAATTGCCTTTGGTCGAAGTCCTGGGGTGGAACCCAGAATGTCCTAGCCATCGGCGAGCTGATTTCGGCTTCAGCGTCGACCGAAATTTGGATCGATTGACATTCCGGTGCACCACGCAAACGCAATGCTTGTTGTCGGATATCACGCAGTACATTGGCAAGTCGGACACGGTGTGCCGCTGCTCTTGCGTCGAGCAGTCTCCGAAGCGTACCCGAGAGTCGAGCCGTTGTTCGCATGACTTTTTCCGCTTCGGCCAGAAGTGAGGGGACCATGCGTCGAACGCGGGCTAGCGACTCATGCTGGTCCGCCAAGGCCGCGAGTTGCTGTATCTCCTCGATGTTCTTTCTGAGGATGGCTTGTTGGTTTGGTGAGAACAAAAACGACACGAACGCAAAGAAGCTGATCCCTTCGTCTTGTTGTTTGAGCAAGTCCTCTGAGTCCAAGGCGTGGCCAAGGATGTGACCTCGAGAATCATCGCCGGACGCTTGCAGTTGTTGAACCTCGCGAGCGATCGCTTGAAAGCGTTCTTCGACGGCCCGAAAGTCGGATTGTAGAGCTCGCAGGAGATCGACTGCGGTTTGAAATCGTTCCCGTATTTGGGCTGGCCGGTAGACTTGAACGGATTTCCCAGACTCGATGGCCGTGATCTCTGCATCGATCAAAGCCCGTTGAGCTCGTAAATATTCCAGTCGGCGGTCAGGGTTAGCGGACGCACCGCGGACGATATCCTCTAGGGTATCGATGACTAGTCGAAGTCGACTTTCCGTTCCGACCAAATTGGAACCGCGAGCGACTGCGGCATCGACGAACTGGATCGCTTCTTCTGCGTAGCGAGTCAGTTGAAACTGGGGCTCCAGCGAGGACGCTTCGAGAAAGCGTTGCAACCAACCCGCGTCCGACCATTGCGTCAGATAACGTTCGGGTGGGCCAGGTAGTAGTCCAGGCTCAGTTTCGTGAATTTCTTCTTGGTAGCCGGATAGTCGCGTGCGTAGATCGGACAGTCCGATGGAAATGAGCTCACCTGATTTAAAGACTCGGTGGAGGAAATCAAGGATCAGCGGTGCGTTATCGGAACGAAGAAGCCGCGCGGTCGGGGACGCTTCAAAGAAGGTTCGGATGCTATCGCGTCGCATGGACGAAACAAATCGACTGGTTAACATAGGAATCTAAAGGTAATTGAGAACACTCTAAGTTAAACAATTTCCGGACACCTTTGGTCACGGAATCTCAAAATTCCTTGAGTTTCGCCGAAAGCTAGCCAATCCAGCCGGGCTTTACGGTGAACTGTATCTGCGTGGGCTTTGGGAGAGCGAGGCTCCTGCCGAGCTGGAAACGCTACGGTTCGGCAGGAGCCTCACCCCACCGCGGTAAACATCTTTGCAAAGTCAATTTCATTGAAAACCTTAGGGAGGGCGAGGCTCCTGCCGAGCCAACGGTGCAAAGGTTCGGCAGGAGCCTCACCCTCC
>JAPLNL010000021.1 GCA_026692905.1 Planctomycetota bacterium | reverse complement strand
TTGCGATTTGCTTCGGACTCACGATGCCAAAGCTCTTTTGCCAACACGTTTCCGTGTTGGCGATTCATTTTACAGATTCAGTATTCGTATCTTATCTCATAGTATCTATCTCATAGGGCCATCCATCTAATGTCATCGTATCTCATAGGGCCATCCATCTAATGTCATCCGCTCATAGGGCATCCATCTATGCTTGCAGACCGATTTTGTTTTTGCTAAATTTTCAGCTCAGTTTTGTGGCATTGCATTTTTCGTTAGGCATTTTCGGAAAGGGGCTCTGTCCATGGCTAGACAGAATCGTCGCGATATCTTTGATCCGAATGAAGTCGGATGTTTTCATGCCGTTCAGAGGACGGTACGTCGGGCCTGGATCTGTGGCTCCGACCCGGTTTCTGGCAAATCCTTTGAACATAGGAGGATTTGGATCCAGAATCGCCTGCAAGAACTCGCGGCGAGCTTTGGGATAGATTGCTTATCTTTTGCCGTGATGGTTAACCATATCCACGTCATTTTACGCAACCGGCCAGATATCGTTGCTGGCTGGACAGACGAGGAAGTTGCTAAGCGTTGGTGGCAAATGTTTCCGCTTCGAAAGAACAAAGACAAGAGCCCCGCTGTTCCTACTGAGAGTGAACTTAAATTGTGGATGACTCCAGCTCGCAACAAGCAATTGCGGAGTCGACTGAGCGACATTTCTTGGTGGATGCGTGCCTTGGCCGAGCCGATCGCGCGACGAAGTAACATCGAGGATAAATGCACGGGGCGATTCTGGGAGGGGCGATACAAATGCCAGAAATTGGCTGATGAAACAGCGGTTTTAGCTTGTTCTGCGTATGTGGATTTGAATCCCGTGCGAGCGGGAGTTGCAGAAACGCCCGAGAAGAGCCAGTATACTTCGGTGTACGAACGTGTGGCGGCGCAGAAGGCTGCTCAAAAAGAGCGGGCTCGAGCGAAGCTCCGCAGACGGCGTGGTGGCCCAAGGCGTTCTGCTGGTGCAGGCCAAGGGCAGACGAGCTTTGTGCGAAGCGATGCTTGGTTAACACCCCTGACGATCGACGAACGATCGGCCGCGTACCAAGGTGCCATGCCAAACAAGAGCGGGAAGCGGGCTAGCGACAAGGGCTTTCTTGGAATGAGCTTCGAGTTGTACTTGAAGCTGCTGGATTGGACTGGCAGGCAAATACGTCGAGACCACAAGAAGGGTCGCATTCCGGCCGACTTGGCACCGATAATGGAACGAGTAGGTTTGTCGGGCGAGTTATGGTGCGACTTGGTAAAGCGATTCGGTAAGATCTTTAAACGCGTAGCGGGCAAGCCGGAGTCGTTAGCACAAGAAGCGATTCTTCGCGGCCGAACGGGCTATCGCACAGGCAGTTCGCCGTTGCCGAGTGCTGGCTAGCGAGTCTCTTGTCGGCAGGTACGAGAGTAGCAAACGTTGGTTGATACCGACGTTAATGCTTCGTTGGCATCTCTTTTCGTTCTTCGGAGAATTGATAATCTGAAGAGCGTGTCTTTTTAAAATGCGAAACCAAACCTCCCAGTATTGGGAAACAGAGCATCCTGAGTGATCCGCTCGGGAGCACATAGCTGGGTGGCCCCAGCAATTCCCCACCATAGCTGGGTGGCCCCAGCAACGCCCCAGCACATAGCTGGGTGGCCCCAGCAATTCCTTCCATTCCCCCCATAGCTGGGTGGCCCCAGCAATTGAATTCCAGCAATTGCGGCGCAGAAGGCTTCTCAAAAAGAGGGGGCTCGAGCGAAGCTGGGTAGCCCCAGCAATGCGTTCCTCTTTCATCAATGCACTTGCCTTGATTTTGAAACTTAGCTATTGATTCCGGTGCAGGAGCATTTGAATCGCGGTCAGGGGAAGAGCAGCATTTATCATGGATGAAATAACTACTTGGCGCGCAGAATTAAACAGTGCCGATTTGCTATTGAGGGCTGCGGCTGCGGAGAAGCTATGCCAGGCAGGAAGTGATGCTAGCGATGCGGCTGTAGATTTGGTGCAAGCCTGTGCAGATGACGAGGCGGTCAGTAAATGGTTGGTAGCCGCCCTTGAAGATCTAGGAACGCATCCTCTAACCGCCTCTGGGAAAGATTGGAGTTTCGTCTGAAGAAGTAGTGGCGTTGAAAAAGGTCTCGAATGGCGGCGATACGAGACTTGCGCAATTGGCCGAATCGGCACTCTCCACGCCGCAAAAATAAATGGAATTTGACCCGAAAGATATGGATATCCTTCTGTGGCAAAGAAAAAATCAACTAAACCGAAGACCGGTTGGTCACTGTCCACGCTTTTATGGATGCTCATTACAGCAATCACGGGAGGCGGCGTCGGCGGATATGTCAATCCCGAATTGCCTGTTGTTGGACCCTTGGTCCGGAACTGCCTGAAAGCTGTAACCACCAATGTTTCTTCATCACACGAGCTTCCAAACGAAGGAGTTCCCAGCGGACGACTGCTAACCAATGCCCAATTGCCGACAGCCGCTTTAGCGACCAATACGCAGCTCGTGTCTTCGCAGCGGCCCCGTGACAAGCTCTTAATCGCGACATTCAATATTCAGGTTTTCGGTGTCAGTAAACTAGCCAAAACCCAAGTGATGTCCGTTATTGTACAAGTCCTTCGCCAGTTTGACGTTGTTGCCATTCAAGAAGTTCGCGCCAAGGAAGACCACATCCTTCCAACGCTCGTAGCTGAGCTTAATGCAGACGGAAGTCGCTACAACTTCCTCATCGGGCCACGGCTTGGAAGAACCGTTAGCACCGAGCAGTACGCTTTCGTTTATGACACCAATCGCGTTGAACACGACCCCAGTTCCGTTGGAACCTTCGGAGATCCCCAGGACTTACTACATCGAGAGCCGTTCGTTGCACGTTTTCGATCTCGCACCAATACGCCGGACAAGGCCTTCTCGTTTTTACTCTTAGATGCCCATACCGACCCTGATGAAGTCAAAGCAGAAGTGGACACACTTGCGGATGTCTTTCGTGTTATGCAATCATCGCAATCATTCGAAGACGATGTAATTCTATTGGGAGACTTAAATGCCAGCGAAACTCAACTTGGCAAACTAGGGCAGATTCCGGGCATCCGATGGGTTGTCCAGGGAGCAATGACAAATACGCGACAAAACAAAGCTTACGACAACATCCTTTTTCATGGTCCATCCACACGCGAATTTACCGGTAGATGGGGAGTTTTCGATCTAGCCAAGTCATTTCAATTGACGATCGAAGAAGCACTGGAAATCTCTGATCACTTTCCAGTCTGGGCAGAGTTTGATATTTGGGAAGCGCCACCGCAGAGTCAAGTCACCGAACGCGCACGCGGACCCATTCGATAGCAGCGTCTGAATAGCCCGGATGAATTTGGCGATGCAACGGCCGAGGCCATTCTGAGGAAAGGTCTAGCCTGACACGTTCTCGTATATAAATATCAAGAATGTCTTGAGACGGGTGCGAGGCTAGGAGTTACGGTCGCAAGGTTTGAACCAAAAATGATTTCCCCTTTTCCTGTTCATCTACAAAAAAATTTCAAAATGGTTCGCCTTTCTTGAAACAAGAGCAATGCTTCTGACTAAGTGTTCCTGTCTGAGAGAAAACGAAAGCATAGCAAGATGATACGGTTTTCAAATCGATTCCTTTTAGTTGCGTTTTCGCTACAAGTCTGTGGATGCAGTGTTTGCAGAAACATCGAGCAATGGAAGTGCGATAAGATGGGCATGTGTCATTTTGGGGTAACCCCTACCTCGCTTCATGTCTATCCTCAAAATTCTCCCGTGTATTCTCAATCGCATGGCGTTCCAGCGAACAATTCCAGCTGCGCCCAGTGTCAAAAATAAGTCAACTAGTTACGTAAGGCGAAATCTGGGTAACCTCGAACTGCAAAGCAGATCGAAGATTCGATCTTTAAATTGGCAAATTAGACTGGTGGGTGCAATACCCTCGGGTTGCCTTGAGTGGTTCCTCTGCGTCCCTCTAGGCTGCCATGAAATTAAATAGATTCGAAATAACCTCAATCGTGAAATTCTTTACCCTTCTCTTTCTTCTTCTGCTGCCTTTGACTGCGTGTGGCGAGGATTCAGCTTCGGTTGTAGGTATCACTGTGGTTCCGCATCACATCGCAGAAAACATGCGGTACCGTCGCTCTCGCGATTCGTCGTTGGCAGCTAAAGTTCAAGTGTTTGTTCAAGGCCCAGGTCTTCCCAAAACATTTGATGGGAAAACGCCAGCTGAGCTTTTGGAGTCGGGGGAGTGGGCGTGGCATGATATGGCTTCGACCCTTGCGCCACCGGAAGGAGCAATCACAGTTTGGACATTCAACGGCAAATCATCTCGGTGGGGAGTGGGGGAATCGTTTAACTTAGTTGCCGAAGGGATTCGTGAGACTTCGATCGATATTTCCAAACCGCTTCGTTGGATTTCCGCGGCAACCTTTTTATCACGCGACGGCAACTTTCAACCTGACACCATCTGCTTGCACCTAGCTAACGATACGGACACTCCGCTGACGATTACTGGCTTGCGACTTTGGCTGCCGAAAAGTGGTGCGACTTGGCAAGTTCTGTGGCCGCAAGAAATCCTACCTGTGGCTAGCGTCGTTCCTGCGATGGACCGAGGTTTCGTCAAATTGAACACAGAAAAGTTGCCGCTTACGTATGCTGCTTTGGAGCTAAAGACCAGCGAAGGCTCCCTGTGGACGCATTTGCGGATTAAGCGAGAAACGTTCGACATAAGCGGCGGTTGGGTCAACGACACGCTTACGCAGGAACCTTTTTTGAAGCTGCTTAGTCATTTGCATGTGAACACAGGACAAATCGATCACATCAGCGGATATACCGACAACCCGGCTCTTTATGATCGCTACCCGATCAAGTTGTTCAACCGATTATGGCCACTCGAGAAATGGGATGCCGATGAATGGCTTCCGAAAATTCACGCTGTGGAATTCATAGGTGAGCCACAGTTTGGTGGCGGAAAACCTATGCCGCCCCAAGAAGTTTTTGACAAGTTACTTCCATACCGAATCAGCCGTTTACCGACATCGGTGACCCTAAGTGACGAACGCACTTGGCGTTGGTACGCAGGACTATCCGATTACCCTCATTACGATGCTTATCGGGTTGTCGCTCCAGCGGCGGATGCATGGCGAGAATATGATCGCTGGGGTGGTGAGCGCATCCGATGGGGAGCGCCGTTAGAAACAATCGGCGATATGTGTCGTTCGCTTCGTGAACTGAATCGGCCCGTGCCATGCGCTTATTGGTCACAAGGGCCTCACGACGGCTGGGGGGGTGGCTTGCTTGGCGGTGGACGGGCGCGTCGCTCACCGACTCCTGATGAACTTCGATCCCAAGCGATCCATGCGATTTCAAGCCGTATCACTTCGCTCTATTGGTTCAACTTGAGCCTCAAATCGCTACTGAAGTTCCCAGATACTTGGGAGCCGATCCAACGCATAGGTAGAGAGATCCGAATGCTGGAGCCCTTTCTACTGGAAGGCGACGCTTATCAGTTTGAACGCCGTTTGAAGGAGGATGGTATGCCGGATTGGGATTTGGCATCGATTGTTTCTCCCTCCGCAGCCGTCCTGTTTGCAAATGATACGTCATACATCGCTGATGCAAAGGAATCCATTTTCAAGTTTGGTCCGCCGCGGGCTACGACGTTTTCCTTTAGGCTCCCCGACTGGCTGCGGAAACCGGCTGAAGTCTTTCGCATCGATGCAGATGGTATTCACGAAATTGAATGGTCAATCCTCAATGAACATGTAACGATCAAGGACACTCGCACGCTGGACGCTATGTACGTAGTCGCCAACGAGGATGCCGTCCGAACCGGTATCCTGCAGCGTCGACAGGGAGCGATCGATCATGAGGCGATTAATTCTATTGATATTAGTACTATCAGAGTCATTAAACCCTGAGCTAAGCACTTCGGCATGAGTCTTCAAGTGAAACAAACCTTTAGCCGTTGGGCGCTAGCCCCGGTTCTCGACGAATGTCGAGTGGAAAACCGGGGCTAGCGCCCATCGGCTAATTTATACGAAAAACAAATGCGGATGTGCTTAGAACTGTTCGGTGAGTTTTCCGGTTCAATTAAACCGCAGCTCCAAAAACTGCGCCAACTCCAGCCGTGATTGCCATCGCCAGTGCGCCCCAGAAAGTAACTCGCACGGCGGCCTTCAACCATGGAGCGCCACCTGCGTACGCTCCAAATCCACCTAGCAGTGCTAGGAACAGAATCGACGTGGCAACGACCACCGGAATCAGAGCACGTTGTGGCGTCAGTACCGCAGTTAGCAATGGCATCGCCGCTCCGATCGCAAAGGTACCCGCCGATGCGAATGCGGCTTGAACCGGTCGAGCGCTAAGTGTTTCTGAGATTCCTAGTTCGTCTCGCGCATGCGCACCCAATGCATCGTGTTTCATTAATTGGTCGGCCACTTGGCTTGCGAGCATTGGCTCCAGCCCTCGCTTCTCGTAAATCGCAGCCAGCTCCGCATGCTCGTGGACTGGATCAGCACCAAGTTCAGCTCGCTCACGTTCGATATCAGCAATTTCTGTATCTGCCTGTGAGCTCACCGAAACATACTCGCCCGCAGCCATCGACATTGCACCAGCAACCAAGCCCGCGACGCCAGCAACAAGAATATCGTTGCTACCGGTATTTGCTGCAGCGACTCCGACAACCAGGCTCGCTGTGGAAACGATCCCGTCATTTGCGCCAAGAACGGCAGCGCGTAGCCATCCAATGCGATCCGTTCGGTGTAGCTCTGGGTGTGGCAGTCGCATGGTTTGAGGACTTTTTTGGTAGAGGATCTCTAGAAACTTCTAACCCCGATTCTCACGGGCATGTAGCACAAGTATACAGCCTCCATTGTCGATGACGTTGAGTCCCGCTTCTCGAGCAGCTTGGCTTCCTTTGGAATCCTCTAGGCCAGGTTGCGATGCGGCTCCTGCCCAAGCAACGCTCATCCACAACGATATAAGGCATGCTGCGAACATGAATGAAGCATGTGGTACAATTAGCCAGGGCCAAGAAACGAGCGACGACACCCTATTTCATTGAGCCAGCGTCGGCGATGACTCGATCAACGGTTTCTGGCGTATAGGATTGAAAAATGAGCGAAGTAAGAATCATCGAAGACCGAGAATCTTTTTGCAGAGCAATTCGGGGTATTTGGTGGTTGACCTTGATCAGGGGAATTCTCTTGATCTTGCTTGGCCTTTATGCGTCGATCAATCCCCTCATGGCTGCCGCCGCGGCCCTAGCTCAAGTCGTCGTTTGCTATTAGCGATCAATTCGTTCGTGTTATGGGTTGATATTCCGCCTCTCGTAAGGTGCGAGGCAAGCGAGAGTTACTACGCCCTTGACATCGATCTAGGGTGTTAGGTCATCCTCTGATGTTGCGGGTGACGGTTAAACGTTTTTTCAATTCCTGTATGGAGCATCGCTATGTTTCACTTGGTTCCGACTATGTTGGGCACAATGCCTGACCTTTCTGTGTTTCAATTCAATATCGTCGATAACATCTTTTCGATGACCGTTGCCACGATGGGCGCCGCAGCCCTGTTTCTTTTCATGTCGCGGTCATCCGTCGACGAAGAGTATCGGCCCGCTTTGATGATTTCGGGTTTGGTCGTTACCATCGCTTGTTATCACTACTTCATGATTCGCCACTCTTGGCAAGATGCTTACACTCTGGCGGGGGGTACTTACAAAGGAAGCGGTGCCGCATTTAACGACTTCTATCGCTATGCAGACTGGATCCTTACCGTACCGCTTTTGATGGTGGAGCTGGTCTCAGTATTGAGATTGGAGAAAGTGAAGGCAGCTTCGCTCCTAACGCGGCTTGTGATTGCTGCAGCGTTGATGATTGCGTTGGGTTATCCTGGCGAAGTGATTTCGACTCCCGAAGGTTGGACAATGCGAGTGATTTGGGGTGCTCTTTCCTCGATCCCTTTCTTCTACATTTTGTTTGTTTTGTGGGTTGAATTGACGAACTCTCTGGCCACGCAACCCGTTGCGGCCCGCCGATTGATTGAAATCGCTCGCTTGGTCCTACTGATTACATGGGCTGTCTATCCGATTGCTTATGCTATGGGTGGAACAGTCGAAGCGTTGACGGCTAAGGCCGGTGGTTCGGTCGACGGTGGCGGAATTGTTGGACTGCAAGTTGGTTACGCGATCGCCGACATGACAGCGAAAGCTGGATTTGGCGTCTTGATCTACTTCATCGCACGAGCGAAAAGCAAGGGCTTGGGCGAGTCGACACGTTCATCGATGTCGGCTGTCTAGTGGTCAGCAACAGGTAGTTTTGAACCGGTGGCATAGGCTTCCAGCCTGTGAACGACTTTTGAACACAGGCCGGAAGCCTATGCCACGGATGGTTGCAAGGAAAAAATGCACAACAACCTTTTTATCTCAAGCTGCATTGGAACGATGCTGTTAGCTCAGCTTGGAGCGCCGCTCAATGCCTTGGGATTCATGGTTGCAGTACTTGTGTCAGTTTGTGTGATCGGAGTGCCCCACGGTGGGCTCGACCACCTCGCAGGTCGCATGTTGTTCAGGAGCAGCTGCGGCCGGCTTTGGTTTATTCCCTTTTTTGTTGGTTATCTGGCTATCGCTGGGATGGCTGTTGTCGGATGGCTGCTTTTTCCACTTTGGACTGCGATCGGTTTTTTTATGATCTCAGCAAATCATTTTGGACGCGAAGATCGGTCACCTGACCCTTTGGTCGAAACGGTAACCGTATGGAGTTCACTAACTGCGATTGGGACGGGTGGATTGGTGATTTGGATTCCAGCCATCGCAAGACCCACTGAAATGCAACAAATTTTGCAAGCCATCATTCCTGCAGGGATTGGTGCTTCAAGTGAGTCGATTGTGTTTTGGACGCAGATACTTGCGGCCATGTTTGTTCCCGTGGCTATAGTCGAAATCATTTACTCGTTTGCATCGCCTGAGGCACGAGCCCATGACGGTGTTGCCCGCGCGGTCCGCCATGTCTTCTTGATTCTGATGTTGGTAGCGACACCAATCCCGTTTTCTTTTTGCCTTTTCTTTTGCGGTTGGCATTCGATTCGAGGTTTGAGTCAGCTGATGCAAGACCATCGTATGACGCTCCAGCAACTGACGATAGCCGCGTTACCAATGTCCTTGGGAGCCGTTGGCCTATGTGGCCTAGGGGCTTGGTTTTGGAGCAGTGGGCGGGAATTGAATGCCGAGCTCACGCGAACGCTGTTTCTTGGGCTGTCCGGAATGGCGGTGCCGCATTTGGTTTTGCATGATTTGATGCCAATGATGGTTCGGCACTTTTCTTTCGAGAGCAAGCTCGATAATCCGAGTGCCGCATGAGTGCAACGCAGTTTGACTACATCCTTGTTGGAGGCGGATTGCAGAGCGGGCTGATTGTGTTGGCACTCAAACACTATCAACCGCACGCCGAAGTGCTGGTCGTGGAGCGAGGCGATCGGCTCGGTGGAAATCACACTTGGTCGTTTCATCCAAAAGATGTATCTGCAATTGCCAGTGCTTGGTTGGAATCGATTGTCGAGTATCGGTGGCCCAGTTACCAAGTACGATTAAAACGCTTTGAGAAAAAAATAGATCTTGCTTATGCGTCGATCTCATCGGAGCACTTTGCCTCCATGGTAATGGGCTCAACCGACAACAATGGGTCTGTTGTCGTTCGAACCAACACCGAAGTGACGGAGATCAGAAGAAACTCAATTACGACCTCAAAAGGTGAAAAGGTATCAGGACGATTGGTTCTGGATTGTCGCGGTCCAGGCCCATCGAGTGCACTGCCGTATTCCATGTGCGGCTATCAAAAGTTCTGGGGCTTTGAGATCACCTTGCAATCCGACTGGCCGTATGATGGTCCCATCGTGATGGATGATCGCGTGGATCAAGCCGACGGATTTCGATTCATCTACAGCCTTCCATTTGAGCGTCGGCGAGTGCTTATTGAGGACACGAGATTTTCGAACGAATCCGCTATCGACAGAGACGAGTGTTTGGCGCAAGTTCGAAAGTATCTCTCGGCCATTGGTGTTGAGGATTGGTCGATCGTACGCGAGGAGCATGGAATTTTGCCCATGCCGATCAGCCCGGAGCTGTTTCCGGGAACGAATCGACAATTCCAAACGGGAGAGAACTCGCAAGCGCTCTGTGGAGGCTATGCAGGTGGCTGGTTTCACGCGGCTACCGGCTACTCTTTTCCGCTTGCGATTGCCTTCGCAGAAACCATCGCAACCTCGACACCTGAGTCAGCCGAGTTGGAAGTTGCGAAGCTCGCTCAGATGCATGGGGCGCGTGCTCGATTTGGGCGATTCTTGAATCGATTGCTCTTCCGGCTTGTAAAGCCATCGACCCGTTACCAAATCTTTCGGCGATTCTACAAGGTCCTTTCGAACGATTCGATTGCCCGCTTTTACTCGCATCGTTTTACGTGGCGAGATGCGTTTCGAATTGTTGTTGGTTGGCCCCCAGGCGGACTTCAGCCCATTCGATTCATAAGTTCATTTCTACCTGCCGTCGCTAAAACATCTGCGATGACCAACCCTCAGTCTGCTACCAATTCGCTTAAGGAGATGAGCATATGAGCATCGTTGATCGCCTGGAAGTGTCCGTCCCCAATCTGAATCGATCCAAGATTTGTGATGACTTGGTCCGCAGAGATTTAACCGAACCAGCAGAGCAGTTTTTAGACCGAACGGGCAAACGAATACGCCAGTCGGTCGTCGAGTTGGTCTATGCGATGGCGGGCGGATCCGGGCAGTTACCCCCGTGTCTCGGAGAAGCCATCGAATGGCTTCACGCAGGTTCGTTAGTCATCGACGATATTCAAGACGAATCGCCAATGCGGCGAGGGCAGCCATCGTTGCACATGCAAATTGGGGTACCGCTGGCCTTGAACGCGGGAAACTGGATGTATTTCCAAGCCCTTGAGAAACTGTTCGACGGTTCACTGCATCGCAAGATTCAAAATCGATTGGTGCATCAGCTTGTTCGAACCGCATTGCGATGCCATCGCGGGCAGTCGTTGGACCTGGGGACGCGCGTTGATCAAATAGAACCATCGAGTATCCCATGCATTGTCAACGAGATCAGTCGGTTGAAGACCGGCAGTCTTGTCTCGATGGCGGCAACTTTTGGCGGAGTGTCAGCGGAAGCAAAAAGGCCTCTCCGAGTGGCCTTGTCAAGATTTGGGATGCAAATCGGAATTGCATTGCAGATGCGGAACGATCTCGAAGAGCTGAGGTCGATGATCAACGATAGCAACGAGTTTCAAACCATACGAATGGAAGATCTACGCAACGCTCGAATCACTTGGCCGTGGGCTTGGGCTCAATCGGTATGCTCGCCTGGCGAGTTCGCGGCTTTAGTGGCTCAGTTGCCCGATTCTATTCAAGATCCTCGCGCCTTGTCTCGCTTGGCTACACAATTGCTATCGCATTCGGAGCGATGTGGCAACGCTGCGATTCAACATCGAATCGACCGCCAGTTTTGCAAGCTCGCTGCTCACGACGTGAATGAGCGAGCTCTCGTGGAAATGAGAGCGGTGCTGAAGCGAATTTCGAACTCAGAACGCGCTTTGGGGGAGGATAACGATGCAAAACTCGCAAACTAAAATCCTTCATTCGGAACGCGAGCAAGTCTTGTCTGCAACTCTGGCTAGCAAGCCAAGTAATGCACATGTTCATCGCAATGGGACAAAGCGTGTCAATGGGTCTGGACCAGGCCGACTTGGGACTCGTGGTCGTGCCGCGGTGATCGGTAGTGGCTTTGGCGGATTGGCAGCCGCGATACGTTTGCAGTCGATGGGATTCGAAACCGTATGTTTCGAGGGTCGCGATCAACCTGGGGGTAGAGCCTACGTCTATCGCGATGAAGGCTTCACGTTTGATGCTGGTCCGACTGTCATCACCGCGCCGCATTGCATCAAAGAGTTGTTCGAACTTTCAGGGCGTTCCATGGAGGACTACGTGCAATTGATGCCCGTCGATCCGATGTATCGTTTGCGTTGGATGGATGGTTCCAGTTTCGACTACGTTTCCGACGAAGCGCGATTGATTGAACAGATTCGCGGTTTTGAGCCTGCCGATGTCGAAGGCTACAGACGTTTTGCGGAGTACTCCAAGCGTGTATTTCACAAAGGCTATGAGGAACTTGGAGCCGTTCCTTTTCTCAACTTTCGTGACATGCTACGAGTTGCACCGGACTTGATGAAGCTACGGGCGGACCGGAGTGTTCATGGTGCGGTCTCGCGATTCCTCAAGAATGAGCATCTTCGTCAGGCATTCAGTTTTCATCCACTGCTTGTTGGAGGAAACCCTTACAGTACCAGCGCGATCTACACGCTGATTCATTGGATCGAACGGCAATGGGGAGTGTTCTTTCCTCAAGGTGGAACCGGGGCGTTGGTGCATGGGCTTGTTGCGCTTTTCGAAGAACTAGGTGGCGAATTGCGTTTGAATTCGCCCGTGGATCAGATCGAAGTCGAGTCATCCAGGAATAGCACGAAGCATTGGGTTTCGAGTGAAGGCCAAGCTCGAGAGCGGTTCGACTTGGTTGTCTCGAATTCGGATATCCACCATACTTATTCGCATCTGTATCGAAGTCATGCGGCGTCGGGAAAGGCGAGTCGACGATTGGAGCGGATGGAGTGGTCGATGTCGCTGTTTGTCATGTATTTCGGGACCAACCGTCGGTTTGATCAACTCGCCCACCACACGATCCTTTTCGGGAATCGATATGAAGGGTTGCTTCGGGACATTTTTCGCGGCCATACGCTCCCGTCGGACTTTAGTTTGTATTTGCATGCTCCGACAGTCACTGATCCGTCATTGGCTCCTGCTGGTTGCGAAGCGTTCTATGTATTGAGCCCCGTGCCTCACTTAGGTCGCGCGAACATTGATTGGAATTCGGTCGCTCAGAGCTACGGGGATTCCATTCTGGCTTCGCTTGAGAACCATCTTCCGGGTTTGCAAGATTCGATTGTGACACGACGGCATTTTACTCCCGCCAATTTTCAACGCGAGCTACATGCGTACCAAGGATCTGCTTTTTCGGTTGCCCCAACGCTAACCCAAAGTGCCTACTTTCGTCCGCACAACAAATCTGATTCGATACCGGGCCTTTACATCGTTGGCAGCGGGACACATCCAGGAGCAGGGGTGCCTGGAGTAATCAACACCGCCAAGGCGACATGCGGATTAGTGGCCCTCGACTTCGGAGTCGCAGTCAAATGAGCAGTCCATCCAAATACCTCCTGCCCAACGCTTCGGTGGATTCAGACGAAGTGATCCAAGACTCGTTCACCGTGATTCCGCAGGACGAGACGTCGGTCATTCGCAAGCATAGTCGTTCGTTTTCAATGGCAGCCCGCTGGTTGCCTGCGGACGTTCGTGGCGACGTCGAAAAACTCTATGCGTGGTGCCGTTGGTGTGATGAAGCGGTCGATAGCGCAATTGACCTGCATGACGCGACAGCCCGGCTCGCGATTCTTCGCGAAGATGTTCAACGCATTTTTGAAGGACAAGCGGTAAGGCACCCAGCGTCGCGATGGCTTGCGGACCTCGTTCAGTCGAAGGGCATTCGTCAGTCGGAGGCCCTCGACTTGCTGGCCGGAATGGAAATGGATTTGCATTTGGGGCAAGTCGAAGACGAAGAGACTTTGCTGCGTTATTGTTATTGCGCCGCGGGAGTCGTAGGATTGATGATGTGCCGCGTGATGGGCGTTCAAAGCACATCTGCAGAAAAGCATGCGATCGATCTGGGGATGGCGATGCAATTGACCAACATTGCCAGGGATGTGGCTGAAGATTGGAACCGTGGGAGGTGCTATGTTCCAAAGACATGGGTTGAAGTCGAGTTACCTCACTTGTGTACCGATCCCTCGAATGACGCGGCTTTAGCAATGGAGCCCCCATCCAACTCAACTGTTCGGAGTAGCGTCGAACGCCTGTTGTCGATGGCAGAGGTTTACTATTCGAGTGGACTTGGGGGAATCGCGTATCTGCCGCGAGGATGTCATCGAGCCATTATTTTAGCAGCAGAGCTGTATCGAGAGATTGGCCGAGAGATTCTCCGTCAAGACGTGAGAGTGATGGACGGGCGAATCAAGGTGCCACGGCTGCGAATTGTGTCTCTTGCCTGCAACGCTTTGATTAGAAGTGTATCTGAGAATTTAGTGATTCCCAAATTGGGAATGGGTTTGTTTTTCTCTAGTTATGAGGTTTCAAAGACGATGGTTTCAAATCAACAGAAAATGAATGACGCAAAGTATTTGGCATACCTTGGAATATCCTTGACGTCATTCATGGCTAGCGCACTTTTCGTGATGGTGTCTCTTCATCCAAAAGACCCGTCCTACGCCGCGTTACCGATCGTCTACGCGGCTGTTTGCGTTGGGATTGGTGTTGCGACCAACGTTTTGGCTCGGAAAGCGGCGGCGCGATTAGCTTAGTGAAAGACCGGTTTACCTTTGTCGAGGTACAGGCCCCAGCCGCCGAACAGGCCGCCTGCCGTGACAATCATCCCAGTCGTGTCCGCCTTTACCTCGACGTCGGCCGTGATCGACCAAGACTTGTTCTTGATATCCGGCTGGGCTCCTTCGGGGATGCGAGTCATCCCTTCATGGAACGTGAACGAAGAACGGCCCCGCGTGAGGCTCGGTCGGATGGCCGGGTCGAGCCGC
>JAPLNL010000020.1 GCA_026692905.1 Planctomycetota bacterium | reverse complement strand
CTTGACCATCGGTAGCACCGATCATGAACTTCAAAATTACGCCGTCGGTCGAATCGGAGATGTAACGTACTGAACCGTCACCCATAGCTGCATTTGCACCGCCAGTGTGGAACGAGAACGGCTCGTCGTTTGGTCCGCAGTTGTTGAGCGTCCATGGGCAAGTCGCTGGTCCACCGATCGGAGTGCTGTACTGATTGATCTTTGCTTTTCTGTTGCCTGGCGAAATTGCATTGCTTGGTCCCGAGTAACCGTTAGAAGTTGTATCGGGGTCAGCCCAAGCATAAACGCGGCGTCCACCTGTGGAGCCACCTGTCCAAGCAATTGGGTCGACCAAGGTTGACCCGGCTGGCGAATTTCTGGCGGACACCGCGCCAAATCGAGCAACGCTCGGGTGAGCACGAGAAGCATCTTCGATCATCAGAACGGTATTGGATGTGCCGTCTGTAACTTTTGAAAGTTTGCTGCTATTGCAATCGAGCATGCCGGCAACAACTTCTAACTGCCAAGCTGGTGTACCAGTCGGAAGTTCACGCTGTCCAAAATTAGCGGAACCTACGGTGGAGTTGACGTCGGTCAAATCTGGGAACATGTAGTCGAACCCGCCGTAACCGGTTACAGGATCACGGGACGGACCATCGATTGGAGCCGACGGGCAAATGAAGGATGGAACTTGATTCTTAGCAGCAATTTGGCCCGATGGGAAACCACCATCGTCGTAGGTTCGTCCTCGAGCATTTTTATGGAGTAGTGCACCTGTTGAGGCAACAAAATGCCCCTGGGCATTCGGAACTGCGCCCGCTCCGCAATACAACGTGATGGCGTCCGCGCTGTGGTCAAACATGTTGTAAAGGGACTGTTGCTCAATGTATGGGAGCAATTGAGTCGGCACCGAGTGAATGGTGTATGATGTTGAAGTGTTTCCTGTCGAACCGCATTGTCCGGCCGATGGCAACTTCTTGTAAGCCGATTCAAAATTATGAACTGCCAAGCCGAGTTGCTTGACATTGTTCGAGCACTGCATGCGGCGTGCAGCTTCGCGTGCGGCTTGAACAGCTGGCAAAAGCAGACCAACCAAAATACCGATGATCGCGATAACGACCAACAATTCCACCAATGTAAAGCCAGCGCGAACGCGGCTTTGGCCAGCTGTCAGCCGGCGAAATGAACTTTTCATATCCCTAGTATTCCTTTGACAAAAAACTCCAACCAAGCCACCCAACGCAGCAAAGTCAGGTGCAAAGTATCTTCTGGGCCCCCCTAATATCGATGAAGAACGTGTTAAGAAAGCATGAATGGTAGATTAAGAAATGATGTAGATATCGCAAGCCGAAGGTAGGGTAAGCAGTCTTGCTTTAATAACAAATACCGTTGATTTAAAGCACATTAAAGGACTGATCGAGACCTAAACGATTTCCCGATTGAGGTTCGGTTTTCCGAACCGTGACGTTGAAAACCCGGCGTTTAAGCGTGGAATCGCGGGCGCGAAGCCGAGTCCAGCCTTATTCTGTAGCGAAAGTCGTCAAGACTTTCGGCTGCACGGCCTAAACCACCGAAACTCTTGACGAGTTTCGCTACAAAATGCTTCACGGCGTTATGCTTCACAGCGCTGGGCCTTTATGGGAGTGGCACTCATTTACCTGTGCGTTGCACCCATATGTTCCTAAAGGTCACTGGGTTGCCATGGTCCTGCAGAAACAAAGGCCCACGACTATCCGCCTCCGGATCTTTGCCGGGTGTTCCCTTCGGTAAGTCCAATCCGTCATGAATCGTCACGCCATTATGCTTCACACTAAGCTTGGCATTGCTGATCTTTTTACCTGAAGCGTCATACGTTGCTGCTTTGAATTCGATGTCGTAGGTCTGCCAAGTGAGCGGAGGATAGCACATGTTGGTTGATGGTTTCGCAATTTGATAGATGCCTCCGCATTCGTTGTTCTCACCGCTCAAGCCGAACGAATCCAAAACCTGCAACTCATATCGACCCTGAATATAGACGCCGCTATTGCCTCGACCTTGCCCGGAATCGTCCGGTTGGAATGGGGTACGAAACTCAATGTGCATTCGATGATCGCCAAATAATTCCTTGCTTGTTCCGCCAACTCCCAGCAGCCCGTCTTCGCCCATCTTGTTCCCGTTGAAGTCATTGACCCGTATGGCATCAAAGAGCACGACAGCATCCTTTGGCGGTTGAGCACCCAAGGTTTTGCTCTCGCGAACAATCTTGGTCAAAACTCCTAACACTTTTCCTTGTTCATCTCGGATATCAATCGTCGTCGGCTGAACCGATAAGGCAACGGCGTCTTTGGTGACGTCTGCAACTTCTTTTGAGACATCAATGTTGGCCTCGTACTTCTTCGCTGGCACCGCCCCTTTGGCCCCTTGGCCTGGCAACCCTCCATCGAGCAGATGAATAGCTAGTTTCTTTTCGCTCACTGCGATGACTTGCGCCCCCCATGATCCACCCCAAGATTCGACCACGCCGAGATACTCACCCTGCAGCTTGTAGCTAACGCCAGCTTTTTTTTGCGAGGTATACGTCTCAGCTGCTACATATTGCGGAGCGGCAGCAAACAATCCTGCTAACAACGCAAAACGAACAACAGATTTCAAGCGAGCGAAAAGCGATCGTGATTTCATTTTTGCCTAAACATGGGAATGGGAGGGAGTGTCGCACAATTGTCCCAATTGTCGCTTCATAAGCGAGGGTAGGGAAAAACCGGTAGTGAGCATGCGAACCAAATTGTATCAACAAATCACCCCCACCACAAAACAGGATAAAAACATCCTGTATTGCTCCGCCCGTCACCTTCGCTATACTGGACACGCATGTCCGCTTTAGATCTAGAAGCTTGGCATTACCAAGAAACACGGTCGCGTCGGCTTCCGTCCAATCCTTTCCTTTCAATGGAGCGAATCATGTTGAACTCAAAGTATCGATGGTTTCTTTTGGGTGGCGTCTCGTTATGCGGCCTTTTTCTTTGGAACATTGCGGTCGGAAACGGTGCGCAAGCTGGGAAGTCCGAACGGGATAAATATCTTCGGAGTGCTAGGCGAGAAACGAAAATGCTCGACACTTTGTACAAAACCGCCATCGTCTCGGTGACCCAAACTTATGTCGTGGACGATTCATCGACCGCCGCCTTCACAACCTTTCAACCCGTTTTGAAAGCCATGAAGGACGGAAAATGGCATGAAGTTCGACTTGTGGATGGTCTCGGCGAACCCATCAACCCAGACAATTCCCCTAAGGATGCGTTCGAAAAGCGAGCCATCCAAGAAATGCTCGCGGGCAAGGAAGTGGTTGACGAGGTGGAGAAGATCGATGGCCAGGAATTCTTGAGGACAATGACGATCCTGCCGATGGCGTTGAACAAATGTGTGCTGTGCCATGAAAACTATCGGGGCAAAAAAATTGTGGGTGGAGTCGCGTTCCAAGTTCCGCTCAATCGGGATGGCGAGTAAGATTGGCGGCATGTTTTCGCAAACCGTCGAATATGCACTGAGAGCAATCGTGCATTTGGCCAAGCAGCCAGATGCACTACAGACCACCGCGCAAATATCGAAGGCGACTCAAGTCCCCTCTGCTTACCTCTCCAAGGTTCTACAGACATTGACGCGCGATGGACTCGTCGAGGTCAAGCGAGGGGTTAGCGGTGGGTACCTTTTGAATAAGTCGCCGGATGAGATGACAATTTACGACGTGGTGCAATGCGTCGATCCCTTGCAGCGCATTCGCACTTGTCCGCTGGAACTCTCAAGCCATCGCAAACGACTTTGTTCTTTGCACGCCAAGATGGACAGTGCTTTGGAGAGCATCGAAAACGTGTTTCGATCAACAACTCTCACGGAATTGATGAACAGCCCAAACCCAAGCGTACCCTTGTGCAACGTTTAGTTCGGAAATCGACTAAGCAGCTCTTCCCCTTATCAATTGAACCTCAATGGAAAAAAGAACTCTAGGCAAAACGGGACTCGAATTGCCCATCCTCAGCTTCGGCGCTTCGTCTCTAGGTGCTGAGTTTCGCAGCGTGCAATTGGACGAAATTTTTGAAAGCGTTCGCGTCGCCTTGGAGCTCGGCCTGAACTTCATCGATACCTCCCCATTCTACGGGCGCGGGATGTCCGAAGTATTGCTCGGCATCGCGCTGCGAGAGGTACCGAGAGACCAGTACACGCTCTGTTCCAAACTTGGGCGATACGATGTTGGGCACTTTGACTTTTCAGCCAAACGCGTGGTCGAAAGCGTCGATGTCAGTTTGCATCGATTGGGTACGGACCACTTGGATATCATTTTATGCCATGACATCGAGTTCGTTCCGCTGCAACAAATCATCGACGAGACGCTGCCTGCCCTGCGTCGAATTCAGCAGTCAGGCAAAGTTCGCTTCGTCGGCATCAGCGGCTATCCAATGAAGATTTTCGATGTGGTCAGTTCGCAAGCCGAATTGGATTGCATTTTGTCCTACAACCAGTACACGCTTCAGAACACACGTCTGGCCGACGAATTGGTTCCGAAACTCAAGGCCAAGAACATCGGTGTGATGAACGCCGGTCCATTCGCTGCGAGACTATTAACTAACGCGACCTTGCCCGTTTGGTTTCGCGATCCAAAAGACGTTCAGGCGGCTGCTCGTCAGGCAGCAGAACACTGCCAAAAACGTGGCGTCGACATCGCTCAGTTGGCATTGCAGTTCTCATGCGCCAACCCGGACATGGCGACAACGATCGCCGGTAGCGCCAATCCAAACAACATTCGCAAATGGGTCCAGTGGCTGGAATCGCCTGTCGACAAGGAGTTGATGTCCGAGGTGATCGCTATTCTTGACCCAGTAAGAAATGTTGGCCATCGCGAAGGCCTGCCAGAGAACAACTGAAAGTCCTGACGATGAAAGCACTGCAACTGGAGAAACCTGAGACTTGGCGAATCATTGATATCCCCGAGCCACCATCACCTGCACCGGGAGAGGTCCTAGTCCGCGTGCATCGCGTTGGTGTCTGCGGCACTGACCTTGGCGGCTACCTGGGCAAGTTCCCATTCTTTTCGTACCCAAGGATCCCAGGCCACGAGTTGGGAGTCGAAGTGCTCGAAGTTGGCGACGGAGTCACGAACCTCAAGCCCGGTGATCGCTGCTCGGTCGAGCCCTACTTGAACTGCCAGCAATGCTATTCCTGTCGCCGAGGATTTACCAACTGTTGTGAACATCACAAGACGTTGGGGGTCATGTGCGACGGCGGCTTAACGGAGCGCATTATCCTGCCTGCTCGTAAGCTTCATAAGGCTGGTAGCTTATCGATGGAGCAAGCGGCCTTGGTCGAGACCCTGGCCATCGGCTGTCACGCCGTCGATCGAAGCGGGTGCAAGGCGGGTGAAAACGTCTTAGTCCTAGGTGCCGGTCCTATCGGCTTGTCAGCGCTCGAGTTTGTGAAGCTCTCCGGAGCTCGGCCGATCGTCGCAGACATTAGCGAAAGTCGCTTGTCCTTCGTTCGAAACACTATGGGAGTACCCGACACACTGCAGATCAAGAATGACGAAACGGACATTTCGAACCTGGAGTCGATGACACAAGGTCAACGCGCCGATGTAGTCATCGATGCAACGGGCAATAACAAGTCGATGGTCCGAGCCTTTGAGTTCGCGGCCTTCGCCGGACGAGTGGTGTACGTCGGTATCACGCAGCAGAACGTCGAGTTTGCACACGCCCCTTTCTTTCATCGGCGCGAGATCACGTTGATGGCCAGCCGCAACGCTCTTTCAAGGGATTTCACTCGCATCATCAGCCTCATCGAAGCGGGCCAGATCGATACCAATCCCTGGATCACGCACCACGCCAATTTTGCAGACGTGCCAAAAGAGTTTCCAAATTGGCTAAACCCGAACGCAGGCGTTCTGAAGGCGGTTATTCATATTGACTAGTGTAAAGCGATTGTCCTCAATCGCTTCGCGGGCACTTTAGGCCCGTCGTTGTGAGACAGCTCTGAAGCGAATTGATTGCCGGATTTGTCGCCTCAAGTGTCGTCCAAAAACCTAAGCCATGGGCATACGACGACTAGCCTGATCTAGACAGCAAAGGCACCGACATATTTTGCTTGAAACATCGATACCCATCCTTGGGAACCTGAGTCACAGCCGCACTGGTATCCGCTACACATCCCGGACAAATTCGCTCGCCATTGCCGAAAATGGGGACGCGAAGGGTATCTTAGAACGATATGATTGCGGCAATCGGCGCGGTTAGCAACAATTGAGGACAATTGTGCGACACTGACCTCCAACGTAATCGTATTAGCTGACAACCTGTTTTGAAAATCATCGATGGCCAACAAAATCCTTTTCCTTTGCACCTGGAATTATTACCGCAGCCGTTTTGCGGAGATCTATTTCAACTGGGAAGCGTCGGCTGCGAATCTCAATTGGACGGCTGATTCGCGCGGTCTGGCTCTGCCTGAATCCACTCCCAACACGATCTCAGGCTACACCGTCAACTACCTCAATCAACTTTGCATCCCGTTCGATCCTGTCCGAACGCCAATGGATGCAACCGAAGACGATTTTGCCAATTCCGATCGCATCATTGCTGTGAAACGGGACGAGCATTTGCATTGGGTCCAAAAACGATTCGATCGATTTGCTGACCGAGTAGAATATTGGGATATTCATGATGTCGATGCTTCTACTCCCGAGGAGCAATTGCCGCTCCTCCATGCAAGAGTACGTGAGTTGGTTGCTGAACTAATCGTCTCTTGATCACTATCCATTTGATTTCCCAATGAACCACCACGACAACCTGGCTGCCCATCGCCTACTGGACGCCAATCTCAACCGCGCCTTCGAAGCGTTACGGACTCTCGAGGACATCGCCCGTTTTCAAGATCAAGCCCTATCCCAATCCAAGTACAAAATTCTACGGCATCAACTCCGGGAGGCTACCCAAGGCTGGAGCCACGACCAACTTTACGCTAGTCGCGATGCAAACCAAGACGTAGGTCGTGAAACCAAAACCACCTCAGAGGCCTCGCGAACCGGCGGGTTGTTGGAAATCGCCGAGGCAGCCTCGCAACGCATTCAACAGTCGCTTCGATGTCTGGAGGAAGCCTCCAAATTCGTCTACCCTAGTTCTGCAGCGGCCATCGAGTCGGTCCGCTATCAAGTTTACGACATCAATGCTCAACTGCTGCTGTCTCAGAAACGCGACCTGGCGTTTCTAAAGCAATCAAAACTCTATGTGCTCGCCGATTGCCAACTTCCGCTAAAGCAATTCATTCAACGCGTTCAAGAGATCAGTCTCGCTGGCGTCGATTTGATCCAAATCCGGGATAAACAACTAGATGCGCAGGAGCTCATACGCTTTACCCAATCGGCCATCGAAACTGTCGATCCGAAACAAACCCGCATCATCGTCAATGACCGGGCCGATATCGTGCAGTGCACTTCCGCGTTTGGTCTACACGTCGGGCAAACCGATTTGAGTGTCCCCCAGTCTCGATCGCTCATAGCGCCTGCGTGCGTCGTCGGGCTCTCGACTCACGATCTCGATCAGGTAAAGCAAGCCATCGCTGTCGGGGCAGACTACATTGGTTGTGGTCCAACCTTCGCCTCCAACACCAAGGACTTTTCGTCTTTTGCGGGCCTCCCTTTCTTACGAGAAGTGGCTGCTCTATTGCAAGGATCGGATTCGACAATTCCGGCGTTCGCGATCGGAGGCATTGATCTATCGAACCTACCAAGTGCGATCGAAACTGGTGTGCAGAGAGTCGCTGTCAGCAAAGCGATTTGGGGAGCCGAACGACCAGGATCCGCGGCCGATGCCTTTCGACGAATGCTTGAAAGTAGCGTCAATCATCGCCGTTGCTAGCCACAAAAGGGCACAAAATCCACAAAGGAAAGGACGAACATGTGCATTGGATTATTCTCAAATCAGCACAACTTCCTCTAGACCATCCATTTGGCTTTGACTTTCCCTGTGCTTTGAGAAATAGTTTCTAGCTTGGCCATGAAAGGCCATTTTACTATCCAGGACCAGCCGGTAACGTCGGGCGTCTTGCAACTGAAGCGTCCTCCCAATAAGCCTATCACAAGCCCATGGTCCGATCGAATTCCTTCCCGTTTGACTTAATCCATTCGGATACCAAAACCCGAGCGCGCCGGGGGCGATTGCAACTGCCGCATGGTGTCGTAGAAACTCCTGCATTCATGCCGGTTGGCACACAGGGGACGGTCAAGGGACTAACCATCGACCAAGTGGCAAGCACCGGTGCCCATATCTTGCTAGGTAACACGTACCATCTATCGCTCCGTCCAACGAGTGAGCTGATTTCGGAACTCGGAGGCCTGCATCGGTTCATGGGTTGGGATAAACCCATTCTGACAGATAGTGGTGGCTTTCAGATATTTTCGCTCGGGGACATGAACAAGGTCACTGAGGATGGAGCAACCTTTAAGTCTCATCTAGATGGCTCCGTTATCCATTTGAGGCCGGAGGATTCGATTCGCATCCAAGAGCAGCTGGGCAGTGACATCGCCATGGTGCTAGACCACGTGATTGCTTTACCGGCGTCAGACGAAGCCGTACGGGACGCAAGCGATCGAAGCGTTCGATGGGCCCAGCGATGCAAAGATGCGGCGGTGCGAGCGGACCAAGCGAAGTTCGCGATCGTTCAGGGTGGGCTCAATCCGGAAATGCGAGTCCAATGTGCAGAACAATTGATCGAGATTGGTTTCGACGGGTATGCCGTTGGTGGATTGAGCGTGGGTGAGCCTCCGCCGGAAATGTATGCGATCTTGGACAAGATTTGCCCAGTTCTTCCGACAGATCAACCACGTTACTTGATGGGAGTTGGACGTCCAATCGATTTGGTCGAAGGGATCGCGCGCGGCGTCGACATGTTTGACTGCGTCATGCCAACTCGCAACGGTCGCAATGCGTCGGCATTCACGGCCGAGGGGCAGCTCAAAATGCGAAATCTCTGTCATGCCAAAGATGACGCGCCCATCGAAGCGGACTGCCCCTGTTTGGCGTGCAAGCATAGTCGGGCTTACATTCGTCATCTCTTTCAAGCCGACGAGATGCTTGGCCCAACTCTGTTATCGATCCACAATTTGACCTTTTATCAGAGACTCATGTCCTGGGCGAGAAAAGCGATCGAAGAAGATCGCTTCGAAGAATTTTTGACGGAACAGCGGCAAAAGCTGGCGTAACCTGATTGAACTGGAGCAGCGCTGAAGCATTTTGTAGCGAAACGCGTCAAGAGTTTCGGTCGTTTATGCGATGCAGCCGAAAGTCTTGACGACTTTCGCTACGCCCAACGGCTCATTGCCCCGTAAAACACATGAGGACTTGCTCAGTAATACGTACCACCGATCATGGCACCATCATTTCGGCTACCCAGATTTCGGAACAGTTCGATGTCAATTCCCTCCGATAGGAATCGAACGGAGCCGTCAGCGAAAACAAAATTCGCCCCCGCCGAATGAAAGCTCCCAAAGCCTCCTACCGTTTTCTCGTCCACTTCCTCTTCGACCAAGACGCCACGTCGCGTACGCTTGGGTAGGGTGAATGCATCTGTATTGCGAAGCGTTGCTCGCGTTCCTGACATCCAACCAAGGTCGTTCGGCAAAGCGATCTTCTCTCCAAGCAAGATCGTGTTCGAAGAACCGTCCAAAATTTGGTTGAATCGTATGCGGCTGTTCAAGAACAACAACCCATTGTTGTCGCTATCGATCGGAGCCTCGACACTGTGGTAACAACCAGCGTAGCTACTCTCCGTCGAAAAATTGTCGAGTTCCTTCATGCGCTGATCAAGTGCATCAGATGGACATAAAAAGGACGCTATCCTTACTGTCCGAGCTTCTTGGTTCTCGGCTGCGTACGCTCCAAGTTTTTGGTTGATGTTTCGATAAATGGAAATCTGTTCGATGTAGGGCAAGATCTGGACAGCCCAACTGATGTGATTACCAATCGCCTGATTTAGAATCGGCCCCGTGTCGTTGGTGACTCCTGGCGGCAAGTGCTCACGATTGAATTCATAGTGGTGCATGGCCAGTCCAACTTGACCCATATTGTTGGAACACATGCATCGGCGGGCCGCCTCGCGAGCTGCCTGCACCGCCGGCAACAACAAACCTACCAGAATCCCAATGATTGCGATAACGACGAGCAATTCGACAAGCGTGAACGCTCGACGACAATTCGTTCTTGATAGAAAGTACGCTGCTCGAATGCGAAAAAACTGCATCATAAACCTCTAGTTCGTATCGATACGGAATGGGAATAATCGGGTTCGCTGGACTCGTTGCAAATAGGGTCCAGCTTCGAGGCTTGCAACCACCTCAATCATCAACGGCTGATCTGGATCGCGAACGATCCTCGTTACTATCTCGGCGATCGAATCGCTTCCATCTCCTAGCTCCGGAAGCCAACGGTCACCTGCAAAATCAGGCTCCGCCGCCAATTTTTCAGAAACGCGAATCGCTCCAGCTTCGCATAGAAACTGGACTTGCAGCATTTGTCTCTCGACACGGCATTCTCGTTGACTCCGTAGCGACAACACCATGGTCGTCCCAACGATCGATGTCACGACCAACATGGTTAGGAGCACCGTTACCAAAATAGCAGCACTGCGCCGATTGCGCCGCGCAAAACTCATGGCTTCGCTCCTAATCTTGCGGTAACTCGAGCCCATCGGTTTGCAGTAGCGGAGACTCGCATTTCAACTCGCTTGAATCCAGCTTCGCCAGGAACTTCCGAATCGACCTGCAGTATGACCCGGTCGGGACTGCTCTCGATTTTGAACTCGCACTTGGCCGTATCCAGCATCCGAAAGACATCTTGCTCGACATTCTCGCCACCTGAGTTTTTCACTTCCCGAATCACCGCCGTAACATCGCCACTTTCCATTCGATAGGTAACGACAGCAGACTCCTTCAAGGTCAATTTCAAGGTGCCATCGTCGGTCATTTCTTGGTTCATCGCTTGATGAACATCATCACGAAAACACTTAGCAAATCTTGTATTGGATTGATGAAAGTCGGTCCGATTTTTGGCCTTGCTCGAAAGCCGCATGGCTTGATGGAGAACACCGATGGACAACAAAAAGATCAGGCTACTCGCTGACACCGCGATCATTGTTTCGATCAGCGATATTCCGTTTCGTCTCATGGCGCACCTCGTGTTTCGGTTTTAACTTGTTCCTCGCCATTCTTTTTCTGAATCGGAAGCCATGCCACCATCGTTATCGGTTTGGCATCCACAATTCGTTCCCAGTCGATGGACAAAACGATACGCCTGCCGTTGGCATCGTCGAGGAGTTGGTGGCCTAGCACTACATCGTGGAGTGCGTCCCTCAGATCCGAAGAAACCTGGAGGTTCTCAAGTGCCTGGCTAAGTTGCGATTCAGGGATCGTTGTTAACCGTTCGAGTTGGTTTGCGAGTTCATGATTCGCCAATTGGTTGTTTCTAGAGGCTTTCCAAACATTGCCCAGTCGTGGCACCATAGACGAAAGCACGCCAATGACTGCGAGGACAATCGACGCAGCAACCAGTACTTCAATGTTTGCGGAACCTCGGGCTCTCTTTCGTTTGAACATTAGGATAGGCTCGTTACGAGTGAGACAAGCGGTCCAAAACACATAATGCAAGTCCAAAGTACAAAGACAGCGATAATCAAAATCGAAATCGGTTGAACCAACGAAACAACTGTGTAAGCTCGTCGCCGTTCTCCAGCACGCTTGCTGCCCGCGAGACGTAGCAATGTCCAGGACCGCAATTCGTTGTCCTGCATCGCGGACAGGTTTCGCGATTGCGAGCCAGTAACAAGATGCTGATTGGCCAAACTGTCCCACGGCTCGCTTCCCGCTTCGATTTTGCGGTTAGCCATTCGAAAACGACTTCGCAATAACGGTGCTGGATGGATCCTGGCTAGCAACGACGTCGCGTTTTCGAGCGATACGTTCCCATGCAGCGAAAGTGCCAACAATTGCAATACACTTCGTCGCGATCTAGCCGAGAACGCACCCGGCAAATAACGACGATAAAATCGTCGACACAAAAGCCCCACGGGCGTGAAAAAATAGACGATGGCGAGAATAAAACCTAGATTGACACCCAGTGCAAAGTAGTTGGCAATAAATTCTGCGAATCTTAGGTAGAGCTGGCTAGCCGCCGGGAGCCGCAGTTCGAATTCATCGAACATTTTTTTGAAAGTTGGGATGACAAAATAGAGCAACCCCATGGTCATCGTCCCAAGCGTTGGAATCAAAACGAGAACATAGCCAATCACAGAATTCCACTTTTCTTGGACATCGTCCGAAGTTGGCGTCTCCGTCTCAAGCAACTGCTTGAAGGTCTCCGCAAGTGTCCCTAATTCGGTGCCGAGTCGTATTGCCGTCACCGTTTCATCCGGCAAGAGTTCAGGCGTTTTCTCCAACGCTGACGCAATACACGGGTCGGCTTGTATCAACCATGCGAATCCCATAAGACGAGATCGAAAGCGGCGCCGATGCTCCACCGCAAAGGCACCGACCAGTGGCGCGATTGGCAACTGCTGTGCGTGTGCGGTTGCCAAAATCCGCAGGAAGGAATACTGCCGAGCAGCCATCGACTCGATCGGCAAGAAAGGACTCGCGCGCCAGGGCAGACCGAACGGCGAACTTGCAATCGTGTATGGTGTTTGTCGAACCATGGTACCCTTGTCCTCCCTATCCACTCAACGAAGTTATCAGTGAAAACAATGGCAACATCAATGCGCTCACAATACCGCCAATGAGCCAGGCCATAGCAATCGTCATCGCCGGAGCCACAAAACTCTCCGCAAATTTAGCGCGATGCTCAAGCCGTTCCATATAAATCTTCGAAAGCTGCTGAATCAATTCGATCGAAGGTCGCTTATCGGGGCCTGCTTGCAATGCAAAAATGAGTGTCGAAGGAAAGCAGCGAGGTATCAATCGAATGCCAAATTGCACAGCCGAATCCAATGCGTAAGCAGCGGACATGGCCTCTTCGCGAAAGTAACGATAACCGCTAGATAAACCTGCGATACGTATGGCCTCCGGCAACGGGGTCTCGATTCGCAACAACTCCGCCAAGGTTCCGGTCAAGCGAGACATGCCAATGAGCTGCCGCTTGCTGCTCCGCGAAAAGTGTCCCAAAAAAGGAGTATCTTGGCTATGATCCAGCAGTATGCGAATGACCACCACGAGTCCAACTGCAGCTCCTGCAATTGCGATACACCCTACCAAAGTTCGGAGTGGGTATTCCGAAATCTGCTCACTAATCCACAACAATCGCAGGGTAGGGGCAGGCAATCGTAGCTGAAACTCGTCAAACATTCGACGGAACTGTGGAATGATTGTAAAGGATATGACAACGAGAATGGTGAGATAGATCAATGGAACGATGACAGGATACGAAATCAGTTTCCAAATGAACCGCTGCCTATTCGACTGTTTCAGGTACGATTGGACCCAATCGTTGAACTCGGTAGTGGTATTTCGGTTTGGAGCAAACAGCAAAACCAATGGTAAAAACGGTGCCAATTCTCGGTCTGTAACAAATTGAGTCGCTCCGGCACCTGCGCGCAATCGACAGACCAAATTCGTAAGCTGGCTATCCGACTTCAACCAAGATTGGGAGCGCCAATCTTCCAAACAACGAATCATCTCTTCTCGTTGACTAAGACACCGATCAATCGTTTCTATCCAAGTTGGAATCGCTCCTGGACCGATCTGTTGAACGTTCAGTCCCCGGCTTTGCAGCTCCAGTGCGGCGGCCTCTGAGTTTTCCGAATAGACTTCGCCATCTAGAAAACTGCCATCTGGAGCAATCGCTTGGTACTCGAATCGAAGCATCAGAATTCCCTAGGGCTTGGAAAGTTGGTGAAGCAAATCGGTCAATGGCCAAAACAAACAAAAAACATAGCCGAAGACCAAAAGGCCACTCAGAAACGTGCCCGCAATCAATGGAAACCATCGCAACCACTGTCTAGAAGCAAAAGCCGAAGTCTCCCGGCAAAGTGCCGCAGTTAGTTCATTGGACCGAATACCTGCAGCTGCTTGCCCACTCCCATTTTTCTCTACCTTGAAAAGTAATTCTCTTGTGTGTCTCGCTTCTCGCTCCATTTGCTGAGCTCGCCTCAACGACTGAATCGTAATCCTATACATTGGGAAAATCGAAACGAGCCAAGACGGTACTCGCAACCACAAGAGAATGATCAATAGCATCAAAACGTTCGCAACCAGGGCGCCAATTCCTGAGTATCCACTCAAAGACCCGAGAAATTGCAAGCTCGCTGACGGCTTCAAATTGCTTATTTCGTACATATCCTCTAGTTCAGGGTAAACTCGTCCAATGAAAAGCATCATTCCTTGCGCAACCAGCCACAAAACGAGTAGGAGCGGAAGCAACACCTTGGTTATGCTCCATCGCATTTCGGACTCGGCGTTACCGCATTCGAATAACGATTGCATGGAATGTTGTGTCCGTTCGCCGCTCTTCCAAGCACTTAGTGCATTGCGATAGTCTGGAGGCAGACTCACATCGTTTTCGATCAATTCATCAATTTCAGCGGGCGATCCTTGAGTGGACTTCATTCGGTCGGTGAGCTTAGCAACAAATGACTCAATTTGATTGGGGGTCGACCAATCGCCGATAGCCATAGGCACGCCGGCTCGCAGAACGAGCAGCAATTGTTCATTGAACTCTCTCACTTCCGACATCGGGCAAAAACAACTTTAAAGAATGGAACAATTCCAAAACGACTTCGCGGCTGAAGTTTGACAGATTGCGAACGAGAATACAACCACACATCAATGCTAAGTGGGATAGGCTTCCAGCCTGTCGACTAATCACTGGACCGGAGACTTGTAAGTTAGGATTCTACGGTAAAGCTTTTTTGCGATTCTAAAAACAGGCTTTGTGAAGCGAAAGTCGTCAAGACTTTCGGTTGCATCGCCTAAACCACCGAAACTCTTGACGAGTTTCGCTACAAAGCGCTTCGCAGCGTTCCCGAAACGGGGCTTGGGGGAGAAAATCGCATCGGTTTCGCTTGTTTGCCTTACTAGACAACTTGAATGGTCATCATGCTCGTGCGCTTGATATTGCCAGCACCGTCCGCCGACTCAATAAACACATCATAAGATCCCGCAGATAGAGTTAATCGGGCTTCCGTCGCTGCAGTCGTTGTACCAACTTTTACTGGAGTTGAGCCAGTCGGTGCGGCATAGACATTGTACCTTGCTCCAGATCCGCTGCTGGACCATTGCAGTCGCGTATCGCTTCCCAACTTCAAAACCGAGGTTACTTGGAAATCTTGAAGAAGGCTCTTCATCCGGTAGAATCGTTTATCCGCCGCAATGGAGAAGTCACTCCCGGCCTGCGTGGCAATCGAGACCATGTGGGCGCCTTCGGAAACGGGACCAAACAGCTGCGCTATCGCCGCGTCCTGAATCTCAAACTTGCCGTCCGACTCGACATACTGCGATGCATCCACCTTGACCACACCGTCCAACATGATCACCAAGTTTCGGGAGCTACCCAGTATCTGCCCCGACAACGACAAGTCGTTCGTCACTCCCCGTGTTTCACCGGTGCTGTTCATGAACAGCGCAGTAAACGTATCTTTCCGGGACGACGAATCCAGATTGATGTAATTGATAATTGATAGCACATCCAGCGGCGTAATCGATCCATCTCGGTCCACATCCAATGTCAGACTGTAAGGGATCGAACCGTTGGGAGCTGGGCTGTTGATGCGATTGATAACCGCCAAAACGTCCAGTGGCGAAACCGAATTGTCACGGTCCGTGTCCAGAGCCGAAAGCCAATCTTCGCTGACTGACGTCGCAGGCGAAACATCAATCACCCTTGTTGCCTTTCCTAGCACGGTCCCGTTTTTCTCAGCCACCACCACAACGGTGAAACTCCCTGGTGCAGCAAACGCAAGATTACTCAACGCGAACGAGAGCGGGCCGCTTTCGGTTCGCTCAAACGTGCCGTCTCCTGTCAAATCGATCTTGTAGTCGATGTTTCCTGTTGGTGGAGATGTCAGCCCCGTTAAATTGAATTGCAATCCAAAGGGAACCGTCGTTTGGACCGATGGTGGCCCCACAACATCTAGTTTGCCTGGCAAAAATGGTGTCAAGACATTGATGTTGCTAGAAACGTAGCTCACACCGCCAACCGTTCCACTCGCGATCTTGGTCCCCTCCACATCCAAAACATACGTTCCATCCAGAAGCCCCGTCGCATCCGTGAATGGACCCGAGAATTGCAAATCGGCGACGGTCCGATTGCTAACGTTCGACTTAACAAACGTTAACGGAATAACGACCCCACCGATATCGGTTTTCTTCAATCGCAACGCGTCCGGCGCCATGTTGACAATAGAATCCCAAGTGACTCGAGCCGTCTTTACCTTGGATGTTAGCGGGCTGCCTGAAACGTCCGTTAACGAAACGACCTCGGGCCGATTGCCTATCGTCAAACGAAAGCTTGTCTCTGGAAAACTGCTGCCGGTCAGACTCGAATCTTCGACTCGAAGGCCAACATCGTAAGTAGATTTCGTTTCAAAATCGAATACGGCACCTGGCTTGAGCCGCAACTGGTTTCCAGCCACGCTAAACAAGCTCGCATCCGGTCCTGAGAGTACAATGCTATTCGAACCCAAAGCATCGTCAACAATCGTAATGCTTGCTAACGCTGTCTCAATGGTCGGTGTAGCGGATTCGAAGACCTGCGATGTTATCGCTTCTAGTTCAATCTGAGTTGGTGGTTCGTTGACGTCTCCGACCGAAATGGTAAACGTCGTAGTCGCATCGGGATTGGTTCCAATCGATGGATCGTCGACCGCCACAGTGACTTGGAAGCTTGGTTTCGTTTCAAAGTCCAAAGGGGTATTGGATCGCAGTCGCAACTCCTGCCCTACCAGAACGAACTTCGTTGCATCCATTCCCGACAAAGAAAACGAGTTGGTGCCAAGAGCATCATCGATCGCTCGAACGACAGCAACTCGAACACCAGTCGAAATGTTGGTTGATTCTGGAATCGATGTCTCTACGTTCGTGAACTGAACTCCGGTCGGAGCTTCATTGACGTCTGTAATCGTCAACGTAAACGTTGCAATCACGTCAGGGGCATTGCCTACCGAGGTGTCGTCCACGGTGACATTGACGACATAGGATGGTTTGGTCTCGAAGTCCAGCTTCGTCGCACTTTGAAACCGCAACTGGCCACTTGCGATCGAAAAGAAGGAAGCATCAGGTCCGCTCACTCCCAATGTGTTCGTCCCGAGGGCGTCGTCAAATACGCGGATCGTTGCGACCGAAATCGGATTTGAAACACTCGTCGACTCTGGTGGTCGGACAACATTCGAAAACGTCAAGCTTGTTGGTGGCTCGTTCACATTGGACACCCGAACGAGAAACGAACCGTTGACGGACTGCGGTGGTCCTCCCCCATCCGTTACGTTGATTGGGATGGTCCAGGTCGGCTTGCTCTCGAAGTCGAGCGTATTCGAGATCACTCTCAGCGTGCCATCTGCCGGGTCGATTGAGAAGATGCTCAATGGCCCACCCGCAGCGATCGAGTAGGACAGCTTGCCAGCGTCCCCTGCGTCTGGGTCCGTAGCAATGACTTTGCCGACGACCGTTCCGACGAGAGAATTCTCAGGAACGGTAAAGTCTTGGATGCTGAGCACTGGCGGCTCGTTGACATCCAGTGGCGATAGCGTAATGGTTCGTGTGGAGAAGGCTGGAGTATCAAACGAATCGGTGACTTTCACTACGACCGCCAGCGGTGGAGTCGTTTCAAAATCCCAGGTGCTCGAATTCGCAACGGTGATTGCGCCAGTCGCCGAGTCGATCGCAAAAGGACCTGCGAAGTTCATGAATTGATAGGTCAACGTTTGTCCAGAGTCGGGATCCGAAGCGACGACTTGGCCGACGTCGGTTCCAACTTCTGGGTTTTCGGGAATGGTTAAGCTCGAAGTCTGAATCACTGGCGGCAGGTTGCTTCGAAAACCGAAATCCGCCTGCGACAAGTGATCTGCTTGCGCTACAGTTAAAGAATAGGCCCCTGCACCGATCGGAATCTTGCCAGCCGGTCCACCAGCGGCTCGAACAACGTAGCTACCCTTTGGCAACTCTTCGATCAAATAGGCACCTTGTGCATTGGATACACTTTGAAACTCTGGAAAGGAATAATTCAGGTTATCGAATGGTCCAAAGGGGCTCGAGCTCAGAAACGCATCGTTGGTATAAATGATTGCGTACTTGATGTCCGCTTGTGCGCGACTCAAGGACAGTGTTGCACGCTGAGGCGAACGCATTGGGCCAGTTTGAACAGATGCAAGCAACTGGTCGTTCTTGTTGTAAATCTCCATTCGTCCGTAAGAATCCTTCAGGATTTCTGCGCCGAGCGCCTCGATCGAAATCGAGTCCGCTTCTTGATAAAACATAACCTTGAGTCGATCGTTGCTGTCGTACCAAGGGATACCTTCACTCGACAGCGTGGTTATGCCGCTGAAAGTTTTGGTTCGTACTACGAAACCGATATTCTTGTTGTTTTTATCTGCCACGGTAAGGGTCGCGTTGGGATAGCGATTGGTCAAATCGGAACCTTCAGGGACACTTCCAGCGAGCACTCTCGTGCTGATGCTGTCACGAATCGAATTGCCATTTCGGTCCGCAAAGACGCTTATGTTTGGCAAAGTGGAATCAGCACCGGTGATAACACCATCGCCATTGGTGTCCAATGAAACCGTACCACGAGAGCCACCATCGAAGTTGTAAGTACCTAGATGATCAAGCGTCCGGCCTGAGTAGACCAACGGTCGCGGGTCACCAAACGTTCCAAAGGTGAACTGATATTGGACGGGTGTTTGCGAATCGATATCGCGAGTGGTTCCGGACACCCAATCGTTGGCAGACCATCCCGTCGAGGCACCAATTCGGCCAACATACCCACCCCCATCGGTGTCGATAAGCAGAGTACCATTCGGAACAATGTAGTTCGGCTCTTCGGAGAATGTAATCTTGCCATAGGATCTGGCTGGGGAGGCCGTCGTATTGAGTAGGCCTACCGAGTCGATCACATTCCAGTTTGCGGCATCACCATCCAAAATACCGTCATCGTTTGCATCTGCATCAGCAGCCGGCACAGGTTTCTGTGGAGCTTGAATCAACAGGAACGTGCCAGACCCAAAGATAAAAGCCAGTCGGTCCGACTGAGTCGAAGCGTCACTCCAACGATTGCCGGGCAAGCCGGAGAAACCTGGTAACGTGCTGACAACGGTCGTCGCCCCCGCTACGAACGAATAGGGATTTCCAAGTTGAGCAAGTACGAGGAAACCGTTGCTCCCGAAAGAGAGTCCAGACAGGTCGATCGAAGAATGAATGTAACCAGTACCGCCCGGCACGGCTCCCCAGCCTTCGAGCGTTACAAAATAGGAACCCGAGGGCAACGTGGTATTCGGGGTGCCGCGAAGTTCGATGTACTGATCGATATCGTGATTCCCAAACAGCGGTTCAATATGCACCTCGCTTATCACGGAGGCTAGCACGCGGCGAGACTCCAATGTTTCAAACCCAAGCTTTTTGCAACGATAAGCGGAAGATTTTTGTCGTCGATGGACAAACGTGCATAGAAACTTGCTGGCAGGGAAACTCATGGCAGGTGATTGCTGAGACAACGAAATGAAGGGCGGTGACCGCCAAAATACGAAATAATTCCAGATGATACTTTAATGCGTCGCTGTTGGCTGAACAAGCAGTTCGCAGCCGGCAGCTCCTCTCGGGGCCAAAAACAATGGACTAAATTGCGGCGGCATTAACTGCGGAGCACTGGCATTTTGTAGCCACGGATGGAACGCACTTCTTCCGAGGCTCCGCCTCACGTAAGGAATGGATGAGGCCTATGGGAGGGCGAGGCTCCTGCCGAGCCAACGGTCCAAAGGTTCGGCAGGAGCCTCACCCTCCCGAGCAATGAATGACTTAGGTAAACTCGTTAGAAACATGTTGACCGCGGTGGCCTCACCCTTCCACGAAATGAAACACACTTTTGAGCCTTCGCTGCATTGGGTGTCAGGTGAAGTCAGGGGACGAGAACGAGAAATTACTTGCCGAGTTTTGTGCTTCGGGATGGAAACGCTGGCGGGAACAGTTGAGACAACTGTTCGACACTAAAAAACGCTCGGCTCACATGAGGCGAGCCGAGCGTTGTGGTTTGGGATGGAAACGCAGGATGGGAACAGTAGAGACAACTGTTCTACACTCTTTAGGAATCGGCGGCTGCTTCTTCGACTTCGTCGGCGTCAGGCTTGCCTTCTGGGCCAGCGTAGCCGCCACATTCGATGATCGCGTCGCGGATCGCGTTTGCCACGTCTTTGTTTTCGACCAAATAGTTGCGAGCCTTTTCTTTCCCTTGGCCAATGTAAGTGTCACCGTACTTGAACCAAGCACCGCTTCGGTTCACGATCTTGTGAGCTGTTCCCAAATCAAGCAAGTCTCCTTCGAAACTAATACCGCAAGTATGCATCATGTCGAACTCGGCCACGCGGAACGGAGGCGCAACTTTGTTCTTGACGATCTTCGTCTTCACTCGCTGACCGACGATCATCTCGCCGTCTTTGAGCTGACCAATTCGACGCACGTCGATGCGGCAGGACGAATAAAACTTCAATGCACGACCGCCAGGAGTCGTTTCAGGAGAACCGTAGGACATACCTCCGATCTTTTCTCGAATCTGATTGATAAAGATCACGCAAGTCTTGCTCTTGGCGATAGCGCCTGTCAGCTTTCGCATTGACTGGCTCATCAATCGAGCTTGAAGACCGATGTGCGAATCGCCAATCTCGCCTTCCAGCTCTTGCCTAGGGACCAAGGCCGCGACCGAGTCGATCACGATGACGTCCACTGCATTGCTCTTGATCAGCATCTCGGTGATCTGCATGGCTTCTTCACCGCTGCTTGGTTGGCTAACCAGCAGTGTATCCAATTCTACACCGAGTTTCTTGCCCCAGCTTGGGTCGAACGCATGTTCCGCATCGATGATTGCAGCGATTCCGCCAGCCTTTTGTGCTTGTGCGCAAATGTGCAAAGCAATGGTTGTTTTACCGCTGGATTCAGGGCCAAAGATCTCGATGATTCGTCCGCGAGGAACGCCGACACCACCCAACGCCATATCGAGTGACAGCGAGCCCGTTTGAATGCCTTCGATCTTGAGCTGGGCTTCGCCACCCAAAGGCATAATGGAGCCTTCGCCAAATTGCTTTTCAATCTGCTGGAGCGTGGTCTTGAGGCTCGGTTCACGTTTGTAGATGTTTTCGAGACCGGTGATCGGTTCGGCTGGTGGGCCCTTGTCGGACTTTTTCTTGCTCTTGCTTGTTGAAGCGGCCATACTTGAAATTCCCTTTTTCTGATTGAAACCTAAATGATGAGAGAAAGAGTTGGTGTGCAATCGCATGCGGACAGGTATCTCTCACAACTACCTATCGCCCATCACCTAGAGATCAATCTCGTTCGAACTTTCGCATTCCAAATGCAGCCCACGATGCTAACGCATTCTTGCCTGGTTCACAACAAGCCTCTAAGCCCATAAACAAGTTTTCGACATTCGTTTGACACGTCTGGTCAATCGCGGAGATATTTTTGGTTTATGGGGTAAGAATCGTGAAAAATAGGGTTTCTCACCGATCGAAACCGCTGAAAGGGGTGCGGAACACCGAATCCGGAAGATTTACGCTGTGGACCGTTCGGCTTTTCGCTAGTCCTGACACCGCCTTGCGGGAGACCATCCGGTTTAGTCACCCTCCCCGCGGGAGGGTCGAGCGAAGCGAGGGGAGGGTGAAGTGCCAACGGCAATTGCAAAAATCAGTTCACCCTCCCCGGCCTCTGGCCGACCCTCCCCGAGGGAGGGTGGCTTAGACCTTAGACCTTAGACCTTAGACCTTAGACCTTTAGCCTTTAGCCTTTAGCCTTTAGCCTTTAGCCTTTAGCCTTTAGCCTTTAGCCTCACGCCTTACCTCAATGCCTTCGTCACGTCCGCGATCGATTTGCCTTGGACCTGATAAACGTATTTGAGAACCTCCGCTACCGCTGCATATTCGGTTAGCGGTATAGCCTGGCCCACTTCGACTTGTTTGAACAAGGCTTGAGCTAGAGGCTTGCGTTCCACAATGGGAATGCCGTGCTCCAACGCAATTTTACGAATCTTGGCCGCAACCAAATCCGCTCCTTTGGCAACCACAATCGGTGCCTTCATCGTCAGTGGGTCGTATCGCAGCGCGATCGCCAACTCCGTTGGATTCGTGACGACCACGTCCGCTTTGGGTACATCCGCGGACAATCGCTGCGCCGCGATGTCCCGTTGAATCTTGCGGCGACGCGATTTGACTTGCGGGTCACCTTGCATCATTTTCATTTCTTCCCGCAACTCTTCGTCCGTCATGCGAAGATCCTGCTCGTACTTCCATCGTTGAAACGCATAGTCAACGACCGACAAAACAAGCAACGCAGCGGCTACGTTTTTGCACAGATCGATCATGGTGGTCCAAACGAATTGCCCAACCGTCTCGATGCTCGCCCCACCAAGTGCGAGAATCGAATCCCAGCGAGACCAAACCCCCATCACCAACAAGCCTGAAACCAGCCCAATCTTAATGAGACCGAACCCGAGCTTCGATGCGTTCACGATCGTAAACAAGCGTTGAAAGCCTTGGATCGGATTGATTCGTGTGAAGTCGATGCCGAGCTTATCCGGCAACCAAAGAGGGCCTACTTGGGCAAAATGAACCACCAGCGAAGTGCAAAGCACTCCACCTAGTAACGGGATCATCGCCAAGCTACCTTTGCCAATCAACCGAACCAATTGCAACACTGCCTCGCGAGGATCCGTTTGCCATTCGAAGGAGCGCGTTAGCTCTTCGTTGATCAAGTCCATGCACATCTGAAAGACTTGCGGACCCGTGAACTCAAGAAGCATGACGCCTGCCAGAAGCAATATCGCCGACGTCAAGTCAGGGCTTCGAACGACGTTGCCTTCCTCGCGAGCTTTTTGACGGCGATAGTCGGTTGCGTCATGTTTCTTTTCGCCACCACTATCCGCCACGAAGCACCTCGGCAGATCGGCTTATATACGAATACTCATCCGACGAGTTGGCAAAGAGTCCCGTCGTTTTTTCGATCCAATCCGTGAGCTCGTTTTGAAAGACCCAGCCAATGCTAGCCATCGACATAGCGAGCACCAAAATCATGATCGTGACATTGATGTTGAAGCCGATTGCCATGATATTGAGCTGCGGTAGCGTTCGTCCAATCAAAGCGGTTATGAAATTGGCGAGCAGCAGCGTGATCGCTGGCGGTGCGGCAGCGCGCATTCCAATCGATACACTATGCCTCAACAATTCGTGCAAATGCATTAGCCAATTCTCCTCGGCTAGCACACCACCTGCTGGGTAAACACGAAAACTATCGAGACAAGCCCCTAGAACCATGCGGTGCCCGCCCAGCGTTAAAAACAATGCCATGGCAACCCAAGAGAACATCTGACTCACGACCGTTACGGTTTCTTCTGTCGATGGATCGGCTGCCTGAGCTACGTCCATGCTCGCAAGCGAACTGATCACTTGACCACCAATCTGCAAACTGGTGATGATCATGATCACCGCCGTTCCAAAAAGAAGCCCCAGAAGGAGTTCTTTCGCAACTCCAATTACCATGCCTGCTAGATGCGGCGGCAGAGGCGTCGAATCAGCCATCACCAGCGGCGTCACCGACATGGCGATCATCAATGCCAACAGAACCTTGACCCGATTCGGAACAGAAGACCCTTGGATCGGCGGCATCATCACCAACAACGGACCCGTGCGCGCCAGCACACAGAAAAAAGTCCACATCGGACCAGACAACAAAGCTGTTATGAGATCACCGCTAGGCATTCAAAAATCGCCTATCTCTCGGACAAGTGCGGTGGAAGCTGCTTGAGCACATTGCGGGAGTAATCCAGCATCCTATCTGTCAGCCAAGGCAAACAAACGATAATAGCCAGCGTCATCGCAACCAACTTCGGAACCGTGCTTACGGTCTGGTCTTGAATTTGCGTGAGGGCTTGAATCAAGCCGATGGCCAAGCCGACCAGCATCCCAACCAGCAAAAGCGGGGCTCCCACAATCAACGACATCAAAATCGCGTCGCGAACCAAGTCAATCGCTTCATTAGGCGTCATCGTGTTCTTGTCCTTTTTTTGATTAACATCATTTTTGTATTTTTGTTTTGCTCCCCTCGCCCTTTCAAGGCAACGCTGCGAAGCATTTTTGTAGCGAAACTCGTCAAGAGTTTCGGTCCTTTGTGCGATGCATCCGAAAGTCTTGACGACTTTCGCTACTCAAAAGCCTGTTTCTAGCAGGGTAAAAATCAAAACGAACCCGTCACCCCGGAAACGTCCCAAAGCTATCCAACAACATCTGCACCACCAATCGCCAGCCATCCACCAACACAAATAACAACAACTTGAACGGCATCGAAATCATGGCCGGGGGTAACATCATCATGCCCATCGAAACCGTGACCGATGCGATCACAATGTCCAAGATGAGGAACGGCAGATAGATCTTGAAGCCCATCAAGAACGCCGTTTTCAACTCGCTCAACATGTAGGCTGGCAACAATACTTGCAACGGCACGTCTTTGAAGTACTTCGGCTCGGGGCCCCCAGGCGCGTAGCGACTGTGGAACAACAACACATCGTCATGGTTGCCCGCCATATCGATTTGGCTCGACATGAAATCATGAATTGGGGCTACCCCACGCTCCCAAGCCTCAGTCGCCGTCATCTGACTCCCTTCTTGCGTGTACGGTTCGATCGCTTCGTTGTACACCTTGGTCCACACTGGGCTCATGACAAAGATCGTGATGAACAGCGAGATCGATGTGATGACTTGACTGGGGGGCAATTGCTGCGCCCCGAGCGCTTGCTTAAGCAATCCAAACACCACGATGATGCGAACGTAACAAGTCGTCATCAGCAGGATGGCTGGAGCAAGACTCAAGACCGTCAACAACAAAAGGATCTGCAGCGAACTCGACAATCCTTTGGGACTCAGCCAAGCGTCTGGCCCACCCAATACTTTGCTAGCTAGCTCCTCAGTGGAGGAGTTATCGCCCAGCGTTTGCCTTAGATTTTCGTCCACGGCATTTTTTACGTTCGACTTTTCGCGGTTCTTGATCGCCCGACTGAGCAAGCTTTCCTGCTTTTCTTGCGCAAAAGCGGTCGAGCTAACACTAAATGGACCCATAGGTAAAAAACAAGCCAGAAGAACCGTCGCCCAAGGGCGAAATCCAATCCAGCTTGGAGGAACGAGTCGTTGGAATGTTGCCATTTGAGCTACGTTGCACCGAAAAAAGTTTCGACATTTTTCTCACTTCGTCTCATGTACTAGATTTCGCCGTTCAACGCCATGCCGATCAACACCACAGGCTTAGCACGACGCGCAAGCTAGTGAATCCACCGTAGCACGACGCGCAAGCTAGTGAATCCGCTGTAGCACGACGCGCAAGCTAGTGAATCCGCTGTTTTTCACTAGCTTGCGCGTCGTGCTACGGCATTTTCATCCTGTTCGCCGAAAGAAAGCGAGCAAAGAAAGACGATTCGCGACAACTGTGCCTTGAAACAGGGTTGGCCCTCCGAATAGAATGCATGCACGATCGTGATCTGGTGGGAGAGTTTTTGAGACGCTTGTTGAAAGCGACTCGAAACGCCGAAGGCGCAAAGTGGCCCTGAACCGCTCAGGCATCAAGAACCGCCAGCACAAAAATCGTCTCTGGAGAGCGATTCAACAGCTTTCATTAGCTGCAATGGAATCCACCGAAGGGGAAAGGCTCTCGCGAGCCGAGATCTCTCAGGTAACAGGACAGAGGGGCAAACCAAAGTTGAGAATTGGCATCGTGGCTTTTCGGCCACCTAATTCCCAGCGCCAAATCCGTTTGCTCCCCCGAAAGTCCTGGCCCAATGACAAAGCATGCATCTGCCGCTCTATCGCCGTTCGTTTCTCGCCACATCGGCCCACGCGATCACGAAATTCAACTCATGCTCTCCGAGCTCGGATACGAATCACTCGACGAGCTGACGAAATCGGTCGTACCGGAAAACATCGCTGACAATTCTCCGATGGATCTCTTGGCTGGAATCACTGAAGAGGAAGCGCTCGCAGAACTAAAAAAGATCGCTAGCAAAAACAAGGTTCTACGAAGCTTCATCGGCCAAGGCTACTACGGTACGTTTACTCCCAAGGTCATTCATCGCAACGTCCTCGAAAACCCTGCGTGGTACACGGCTTATACTCCATACCAACCGGAAATCTCACAAGGTCGTTTAGAAGTTCTTTTCTACTTTCAAACCATGGTTTGCGAACTGACCGGAATGGACATCTCCGGTGCCTCGTTGCTAGACGAGGGAACCGCAGCAGCAGAAGCCATGACGCTCTGCCAACGCTCCAGCAAAACGGCAGCCAATCGCTTTCTGGTCTCCTCGCTATGCCATCCGCAAACGATTGAACTCATCCAAACCCGCGCCGAACCGCTCGGCATCGAAGTCCAACTCTTCGATCAACGCGAATCGATTACCGATTGGAGCGGTGCCTTTGCTGCCATGGTCCAATACCCAGCCACCGACGGCTCGATCGGCGATTTCAAAACGCTTGTCGATGCGGCGCACAAGAACAACGCCATGGTGGTCATGGCCACTGACTTGCTGGCGCTGACGTTGCTCAAGTCGCCGGGCGAACTGGGTGCGGACGTGGTTGTGGGTAACACGCAACGCTTCGGTGTACCCTTTGGTTTCGGCGGCCCACATGCAGCCTTCCTTGCCACGAAAGATGCCTTCAAACGCACACTGCCTGGCCGGCTTGTTGGCCAGTCGATCGATTCGCATGGCAATCCTGCTTTCCGCTTGGCATTGCAGACTCGCGAGCAGCACATACGACGCGAAAAAGCCACCTCCAACATTTGCACCGCCCAAGCCCTTTTGGCCATCATGGCAACTTTGTACGCAGCCTACCACGGCCCAGAAGGATTGCGAGCCATTGCAAAACGCGTTCATGGCTTGACGATGCGACTATTGCGTTCGATCGAAAAGATTGGACTGAAAGTTGAAAGCCAATACGTCTTCGATACGCTTGCCATCAACACCGGTGCGCAAACAGACAGCATTCTGACGTCTGCTGTTCTCGCTGGCTACAACCTGCGAAAGATCAACGCAACTCAGATCGGTATCTCGCTCGATGAAACGACTACCGAGGACGATTTGGCCGCAATCCTCAAGGTATTTGGAGGCTCTTCGTTGGAAGCTTCTGACAAAACGTGTTTGTCCTCCGATTGTTTTAGGTCAGACAACTACTTAACACAGACGATCTTCCATCAGTATCGATGCGAGACCGAAATGATGCGTTATCTACGCCGTCTTTCGGAAATGGATATCGCGCTCGATCGAGCCATGATTCCGCTCGGCTCGTGCACCATGAAGCTGAATGCCGCCACCGAGATGACGCCGGTGACTTGGCCAGAATTCAATAGCATCCATCCCTTTGCACCGGCAGACCAATCGCTCGGTTACAAGGAAATGATCGAACAGTTGGAAGCGATGTTGTGCTCGATCACGGGCTACGATGCCATCTCGCTTCAGCCCAATGCAGGTTCGCAAGGAGAATATGCTGGCCTGTTGGCTATCAAGCAATACCACGAATCGCGAGGTGATTTGAATCGCAACATTTGCTTGATCCCCAGCAGCGCGCACGGCACGAACCCTGCCAGTGCCCAAATGGCCAACATGCAAGTGGTTGTTATAAAATGCGACAACTCTGGTAACGTCGATTTAGATGACCTCGATGCCAAGATCGCAGCTTATCCCGGTCGCGTTGCAGCCGTCATGATCACCTATCCATCGACACACGGCGTCTTCGAAGCGGGTGTAACGTCGGTGTGCGAAAAGATCCACGCTGCGGGTGGCCAAGTGTACGTCGATGGAGCGAACTTGAACGCATTGGTTGGCGTTGCCAAGCCAGGTAAATTTGGCAGCGACGTCTCGCACTTGAACTTGCACAAGACGTTCTGTATTCCGCACGGCGGTGGCGGTCCAGGCGTTGGCCCAGTAGGAGTTGGGACTCACCTAGCACCCTTCCTGCCAAAGGATGGAATCAACGGTTCGCGCAAAGGGCCGATCGTCAGTTCGGCACCCTTTGGCAGCGGTAGCATTCTGCCGATATCGTGGATGTACATTCGCATGATGGGAGCAGCCGGTTTGCGACGAGCAACCCAAGTTGCCATCCTCAGTGCAAATTACATTGCGCACCGGCTCAAGGACAATTATCCAATTCTATACACCGGCAATCGAGGCTTGATCGCTCACGAATGCATCATCGACACTCGCCCCATGAACACCGATGGCCACGTCACAGTCGACGATATTGCAAAGCGGCTGATCGACTTCGGGTTCCACGCTCCGACGATGTCCTTCCCGGTGGCTGGCACGTTGATGATCGAGCCGACTGAGAGCGAATCGCTTTACGAGATCGAGCGTTTTTGCCGAGCGATGAATTTGATTTATGCGGAGTACGAAAAGGTTCGCAGTGGAGTTTGGCCAGCGGACAACAATCCATTGCACAACGCCCCGCATACACTCGATTCCATTTTAAGTGAGTCGAAGTCCTTGGTTTACAGTCGACGGGAAGCAGTCTGCCCTGACCCGTCGATGGACTACCGAGTCAAATATTGGCCACCGGTTGGGCGCGTGGACAATGTTTATGGTGACCGAAATCTGGTCTGCTCGTGCCCACCAGTAGAGAGCTACGAAGAGGATAGCAAAGAGGTGGAGTTGGCTGGGGTCAACTAAGCGTGAAACGGCGCCACCCTACGGCGACATGGTAATTTGAAATTGCAGCAACAATTGAGGACAATTGTGCGACACTGTTTCACCCACATGCGTGAACGCTGTGAAGCATTTTGTAGCGAAACTCGTCAAGAGTTTCGGTGGTTTATGCAATGCAGCCGAAAGTCTTGACGACTTTCGCTACAGAAAAGCCTGTTTTCAGCAGAGGAAAATGCTTCACCGCGTTGCCCATGCGCGCTCGCCACACCCTAGCGTAAAGTCGCACCCGGCAGGTGCGACACACTAGCTGCCGCAAAGGCCATACTAGCGGTGCTCATCGATCAATTTCATCGCTTGCTCGATAAGAATTTCGCCGGTCATTTCACCAAGCGAAGTTCGGCTCACATAGTCGTAACGCGGAAAACTAGCGAAGTCAACTTTGGTCAAGATATAGCCAAAGGCATCGTTGGTCAGTCCGAAAAGAAGGTTGTGTTCGCCTTGCATTTTGCGCTTCAGGTAGAAGCCAATGTTGGGTAATGCCTCGCCTGGAATTGTCAGAATCTGAGCATTGCCCAACTGGACAAAGTTGATTCGAGTCGTAATGGAATGGTTCGCATTGTGCGGATACTTAAGTGGCGATCCCTTGATCACCATCCATAACGTTTCGTTATCGACCGGGAACGTAACTTCGGCCGAAGTGCAACGTAACAATGGCTCTTTTTGTACGGGAACGTTGCGGACGATTCGGATCGCTTCGTCCGCCATCGTGTTCCCAATGCGTTCGCATTCCTCCCAGGTTCTAGCGTCCTGCCAATAAGCTCTCGAGGGATCCTTGGGCTTGTCTAGGATTCGATTATCGGCAGTGACCATCCCTCCTTGTGCGCCGTTCATGAACATTGCAACGCCTCCTGAGTCTGCTTCGATTCGATCTCGCATTGGACCGATGAGATCTGGGCTGACAATGCCGAGCCTCGACCCAAGAACTTCGGGGTGGATAGCGTAGTTCACCAGTGTCGCGATGGTTTTGCCATCGATTGTCGCGGCCTGTATGACGCTCATCCTGCGATCATAGAGATCGGGTGCGTAGTAGTTGTAAGCAATTTTTCCTTTTGCCTCGTCGGTGCCAATTTTCAACTGTGCAGGTTGAAGGTTATCAATAGCTTCATTGATCGCTTCCGCGGCATTTTTGCAAACCAAATCGATATACTTGAGATCACCGCTATGCCCGCCTTTTCCGTCTGGAAATGCGTAGCAATCCGGCGCGCTGTGTGTGTGCGAGGAACCGATTAGTATGTTCTCGGCTGGAATTCTGGGCACCAGGACTCGTACTCTATCGCACAGGACCGAGGGAAAACCCAACAAATCCAACGCCACGAAAGCGATGGTCGTCTGACCGCTACGCAGGACGATTGCCGAAGCTCTCAGTTCGCCCCGAGTTTCTGTTGCTGGTGCCGTTGGCCCCATACCACCGGACACTGGCAAGAGGGGATTGGGAGTGATGTTTCTTCGCCCTACGCCAACTTCTAGCTGTTCACTGCGTAGATGCGGCGCCATTGCGGCAAGGAGCAGTCCTACAAAGGCAAACGTTTGAATCGAAACCATTTTATTCCTGTAACTTTTGTAGTTTGGTACCGTTGTCCACATGGCTTCGTGCATAGGCACTAGCCGCCGTAGCCGCTGTAGTGCTTGAGACCCCGACGATAGATTACTTGCGACATTACGAAAAAGAAAATAGTCCAAGCCAATAACATCCCCATATCGATTGCCAATTGCGTCCCTTGGACCTTGCCAAGAAACACCGCCGCCGGGAAATAGGCTAAGTACTTGATCGGCAAGAAGCTGACGATCGACAAAAACGGCTCGGGAAGAATATCTAGCGGAAACATATGCCCGGATAAAAAGAATTGGAACAGCATGTAGACAAACAACAGCGATGAGACCTCGAGCATCCAAAAGCCGACTAAGCCGATGCAGGCTTCGAGATAGAATCCTAGAGTAAAGCTCAAGAAGAGCGAAGCGACGAATGCCGCCGTCGTCCAGGGATCAGGCCAGCCTAGGGTAAAGTAGCTTCGGCAGAGAAAGAACACCAAAGCGAAAGGCAATGTCGAAATGGTGTAGTATGCGATTTTGTGAGCGACACGCGACCAAAAAAGAAAGGTAATCAAGTCCACAGGCTGGACCAAAAACTTTTTGATCTCGCCATCGCGAATCTTGGTCGCGATACTCGATGACAAGCCTGGCATCGATGAGAACGCCCGGCCAACCATCGTCAGCAAGTAGTACGCAACCATGTCTTGAAACGAATAGCCGGACAAACGTCCTGCGTTAGGATCCTCTGGATTGATCGATTGGAAGATGGCCCACCACAAGAAGATTTGGGTAATGATGGGCAAAAATCGCATCAGTGTGCCCAATACAAAATCGCCACGATAGGCGAGGCGTTCAGACAACGCGATCCGCAAAATCATCCAGCGTGTTTTGAAGCCGTCCAACATATCCTGTGATCGAGAATCGCTCATGGCTTGCTCGTGACCGCATCGCTGCCTGCATTGCTTTCAACATTGTCGCCGGAGACGTGCGTAAAGAGCTTAGCGATCGTTTCTTCGAGCGGAGGATCCTCGACCGCGATGTCGTCGATTTGGTAGTTGCTCAAAATCTCTGCCAGGGACTTCGAGACCTCGGTGCGAGGGCAGCGAAAGGAGACGCGAGGCATCGCGACCTTTTCCAGTTGACCAAAGCGTTCGAGGCCGGCGTCGGTTTGACCCACAGCGAGTTGCAGTGTGATGATCTTGTCCCCGGAGAAGCTATCCACGATCCCGCTGAGCGACCCATCGTACTGAATCTGACCTTGCGCGATGACGACCACGCGTTGGCAAAGGGCCGCGATGTCCTTCATGTAGTGGCTGGTCAGCAAGATCGTGATGCCGCGCTCGGCTTGGTAGAATTTCAGGAACTGCTGGATGTTGTGCTGAGCAATGACGTCCAGGCCGATCGTTGGTTCGTCAAGAAACAGAACTTCGGGGCGATGAAGCAACGCTGCTATCAACTCCATTTTCATGCGTTCGCCAAGTGAAAGCTCGCGAACGGGTCGTCCGAGCAGTTCCCGGACCGTCAATAGACTGGTAAGTTCATCCAGGGTCTTTTGGAACTGGGATGCTTCGATTTTGTAAATTTGCTGATGCAGTCGAAAGGATTCTTGAGCAGGCAAATCCCACCAGAGCTGATTTTTTTGTCCCATGACCAAGGCAAACCGTCGTCGGTAGTCCAGGCTGCGTTCCCAGGGAACGTACCCCATTACGGTTGCCGTGCCGCTGGTGGGGTAGATCACGCCCGAGAGCAGTTTCAGCGTTGTGGTTTTGCCGGCTCCGTTGGGGCCTAAGAATGCGACGAATTCACCCGGTTCGACACGTAATGATATTATCTTGACCGCGTCAACCTCTTTGTATTCGCGGTGCCAAAGTCCTCGCAGCGCCTCCCGGAGCCCCTCTTTCTTCTGGTAAACGCGATACGACTTGGCCAACTGATCGATTTGAATGATAGACATTTGACCAGTATACCGAGGGATGACGTTTTGACGAACCCTGGCAACATTCCCTGCTTCTTGAAAGCGTGGATGCAGGACGAGGCAATTTCGCTAGAATGTCGTAAGCCTAGCACGACGCGCAAGCTAGTGAATCGGACCTATTAAGCACCAGCTTGCGCGTCGTGCTAAGGTAGTTCAGCCGGCCGCTCACCTAAGCGCCAAAAACAAAACGCAACAAGGAAGAATCGAAATAGTGAACGACGCCAGTGACCACGGTAGCGGAAATACCCACAAGAACTTCATCGAAATCGAAATCGAAAAGGATTTTGCTAGCAAGCAGGAACTTGTCGGTAGGACTGTCTATACGCGATTCCCTCCGGAGCCCAACGGCTATTTGCACATCGGGCACGCCAAAAGTATCTGCCTCAATTTCGGCTTGGCCAAAACCTACGGCGGGCACTGCAACCTTCGGTTCGACGATACGAATCCGACCAAGGAAAGTGAGGAGTACGTCAATTCGATCAAAACGGACGTCAATTGGCTCGGCTTCCAATGGGATAAACTGCTGTACGCTTCCGATTATTTTGAACAACTTCACGACTGGGCTTGTCAACTGATTCGCGAGGGGATCGCCTTTGTTTGCGACCTTAATGCGGATGAGATGCGCGAGCACCGAGGAACTTTGACGCAACCAGGTCGCAATAGCCCATATCGCGATCGTTCTATCGAAGAGAATCTGGACCTCTTTGCCAGAATGAAAAAAGGGGAATTCCCAGACGGAGCCAAAACATTGCGGGCCAGGATCGATATGACGTCGCCCAACCTGAATCTTCGCGATCCGGTTCTCTATCGCATCATGCACGCTCATCACCATCGAACCGGTGACGCTTGGTGCATTTACCCGATGTACGATTGGGCGCACGGCCAAAGCGATTCGATCGAAGGGATCACCCACTCGATTTGCACCCTCGAATTCGAAGATCACCGACCACTTTACGATTGGTTTTGCAAGACGCTACGTATCTACCATCCGCGACAAATGGAGTTTGCCCGGATGAATTTAACCTACACGGTGATGAGCAAACGCAAACTGCTGCAACTGGTCCAGGAGAATCACGTGTCTGGCTGGGATGACCCAAGAATGCCGACCATCAGCGGCCTAAGACGACGCGGTTACACTCCCGAAAGTCTACGCATGTTCTGCGAACGCATCGGCGTCGCTCGCTTCAGCAGCACCATCGACGTCGTTGTCCTTGAAGGTAGCGTTCGCGATCATTTGAACACCATCGCCCCACGCTTCATGGCCGTGCTCGATCCGATTAAAGTGGTGCTTACTAATTATCCTGAGGGGCAAACCGAGTGGATGGACGCGGTCAACAACCCCGAGGACCCGAGCGGAGGCTCGCGACAGATCCCGTTCACACGAGAACTGTACATTGAGCGAGAGGACTTCATGGAGACGCCACCCTCGAAGTTCTTCCGGCTCAAGCCAGCAGGTGAAGTTCGATTGCGGTATGGCTATGTGATTCAGTGCAATGAAGTGGTAAAGGACGCAGAAGGAAACATCCTTGAACTGCGATGCACGTTCGATCCGACCACCAAGAGCGGCTCACCCACTGCAATCGAACGCAAAGTCAAAGGTACCATCCATTGGGTCTCGGCTAGTGAGTCGGCTGAGGTTGAAGTGCGATTGTACGATCGCTTGTTCCTGAGCGAAAATCCGGAAGATGCTCCTGCGGGCAAAACGTTCCTCGATAACATCAATCCGAATAGCATTCGGGTCGTGCGAGCCAAAGTCGAACCGGAAGTGGCCAAGCAGTTGCCTGGTGCCAAGGTTCAGTTCGAGCGAAACGGCTATTTCTGCGCTGATGTCATCGATTCCAAGCCTGGGGTTCCGGTCTACAACCGCATCGTGTCTCTCAAAGACGCTTGGGCAAGGATGACGACGCGGGATAATAAGGCATAGGCGCGCGGCAGGCGGAAAACTACCGTAGCTGGATTCGCCAGAATTCAGAACCTACTGAATTCTGGCGAATCCAGCTACGAATCGCGTGTTTTTCCTGCCGCTCGCGTTAGTGGTTATTGTTATGTAGGTATTTGTAGTCGCACCCGGCAGGTGCGACCCATGGAGCTTCTCGGTGGGTCACTCTTGCCGAGAGATTGATATTTGTCGTTTTGTGCGGTGATATTTGTCGTCTTGTCCGGCTCGGGCTCGCCCCGACCGGACACCGCTTTGGTGTTCTAATGGTCCGCGTGATGAAAACGACACCTCCTGATTCGTCGCACCGCCCTTGGCGGTGCGACGAATCAGGAGGCATGCGGTGGGGCTGCGTGAATCTAGAACACCAAAGCTGCGGACGGAGGGGCAAGCCCCATCCGTCCTGAATTCGCAGCGTTACCTAACAGGGGCGAGGGGAGCAAAATCAACAAGCCGTATGCGCCATCTGCCCAGCTGCTTGAGCGATGTCGTATGTCACTCTTGCCGAGTAGGCCGAGAGTGACTTTGCATCAAACGGATCACACCTGCGCCCCCAAACGCCGCTAGGATATACAACGGACCATATGTCGGCACTAAAAACCGACCTCCGACACTATAGGTCAATGCGACGATAATCGTATTGATTACCAAAGGTCCACACAGCCATGCCAATGCAATTCGGTCGTGTCGCCAGAGCCAAATCATTCCCAGCAAAGCCATCAACTTTAGGATTAGGGCTTTTCCGTAGTACGGATTCCATTCTGTCACCACGCGTCTCAATACGAGTTGTGGTAGTTGTCCACTGTTGCTTGCGATCCAGGCTTTCGTTTGGGCCGAGGCCTGTTTGCCCATCTCTAGCTCTAGCCCGCTAAGGTCCGCTGCCGACGCGACATCAAAATCGATCTTCGTCTCCAATCGCCTGCGCAATTCACGCTCAGGTGCAAATTGCCATTCGCCGCCAGTCTGAAGTGATTCATCACAGTATCCGCCCATCAAGGTGGTGGCTCCCTTTGTACCAAGCGGATGAAAAGAGCCTAACACGTAACAATTGCGAATCCACCAAACGGAACAAAAGGCTACGAACACCAGAAGGAAGACGCAAACCCAGCGAAATGACTTGAGGCGTTGCGCATTCGCTGGCTTAATTGCCAAGGTATTCATGTACCACAACCAACCGCCCAAGAGAGGCAACCAGAGTACGAAAACACCTCGGCAAAACGTCATGCATGCGAACAAAGCACCAGCCGCAGCAGCCCAACGCCAACTTCCTTTTTTGACTCCTAACCATGCAACAAGAAGAAACGCATGGGTCAGCAAAAGAGCTAAGGGCTCGGTTAGAAAATCAGTAGTGTAGTTTCGGAGATTGCGTTCCGAATAAACGATTGCAATCAAAGAAAACCCGACTGTGGTCGAGAACATCGTGCTGCCATTGCGGTTCATGCCCTTGGCAAGTGCAACACCCCAGGCGACAGCTATCGCACAGCCTACCGACAGACAACAAGCCAAAAAGATTCGGATGATTCCAAACGCGACGGGGCCGCGTGGAGCAATTTGGTAAACAGCGCTGATCATGAGAGGAAAGAGAGGCGGTCGGTTGGTATCCGCAACGACAGGACCGCGACGCGCTAGTTGCACCGAGTAATCGAGACCGGAATTCGATGCTTGAGCCCGTTCGTAGACTTCTCGCCACTGTGGGTCGGAAAAGGCTGTCGACCAGCCATGGCCTTGGCTGAGTCCGTACCCTATCGCCTCATAGTCAGGCCCGTCGCCAATCGGTTTGGGTGGCAGAACGAACCAATCATCCAAGACAACTGCAGATATATGTAACGGCAGAAAACAGAGCGTTGCGAGGACGAACCACTGCAATGCATTTGCGAATCGCTTGGAATGGTTTGGTTCTTGCAATTGGTCTCCAAACTAGCACGACGCGCAAGCTAGTGAATTCACCATTCATTTCACTAGCTTGCGCGTCGTACTAAGGTCGTTTTCACATGCGTCCCACCGCGGCCACCATCGGTCACTCTTGCCGAGAGTGACTTGTTCTGCCATCTCGATTCATCATCGAGAGAATCCGCGTCGGTAACCAGTGGAGATCGGACTGTAGTTTCCGCTCTTCTTGGTCAAAGCCTCCAAATCGTCTGTATTGGTCATGCCTCGCACCTGCTGAATCGCTTGATCAACGAGGGTTGGATTCAGGACGGTCGATGACTGTTCGCCTTCGCCTGAACCGGTTGTCGTCGATGAGGTGCTGGTGACCGGAGTAAAGGTTAGGTCGGAAGGTGCCGCTTGGATTCGATAAAGAGAAGCGTTCCCTTCTTTGCCACGCATTACCACCTTGGGGTCGCTCACTGGCAATGTCGCTTGTACATTTTGGTTGGATGGGTTCGTCGCACGAACTGTCAATTGGTTACCAGCGGTGTTGAGGGAGACCTTCACATTGCTGTAAGTCCGCCAATCGCCCTGGCCGTTGTTCCATACCGAGTCCATGTTGGGAGCTACGGCGGCGGTAAGTCCGCGCCGCAAGTTTTGGCCCATGAAGTCTCGGATATCAATGTAGCGTGCTTCACGTGCTCCTACGTTCAATGCGGTAGTAAGCGAGCTCGTCGCGCTGGCCGCCGAGCTAACAAAAACCAGTTTATCGCCACCTTCAACGAACGGCAAGTCAGCCAACTTGAACACGTATTGGCCGGGACCAACATTGGACAGTTTCGCGCCATCCGCGGTGAAAACCAGCGGCGTTGAAACTGGGTTTGAGGTACTACTACCTTCCGGAATCACTTCTACGGAAAGTGGCAATCCTTGCAAAGACAGCGGAATCTGGACACCGACATCACGAGGCGTGTAGTTGCTGACCGTCAGCGTTACTGCTGCCGTATCGGTAAGTGTGCTGCCGTCTCCTAGGGTGTAAGAGAACGCAACCGCACCCGAGAAGTCCGTCGACGGAGCCGTGTACAAAATCGTTCGACCGTTTGTTCCGATTTGAACTGTACCCTTGCCGGCTGCTGGCTGAGTCACGGCGGTGATCACAATTGTTTCGCCCGCATCGACAGATGAATCATTGGCCAATACATCTAGGGATTGGTTGGGCGACGACAGCACAGAGAGCGCGTCGTTCACTGCGTCTGGTGCATCGTTGACGGCCGTGATTGTAAAGGTTGCTGTCCCATTGGCAACTCCGCCATTGGTGCTCCGAACGGTATATACCACCGTCGCTTGGCCGTTGAGATTTGCCCTAGGGGCAAAGTTCAATCGGGTACCGCTGTTTGTAATCGTCGCGGTTCCGTTGGGTGACGTTACGCTCGTAATCGTTAACGTATCGCCGGTCGCAGCGGGAGTGTCATTGGAGAGAACATTGAAATCGGCTGCGGCCGCGTCTTCGGTAATGGCAAAGGTTTCCCCGACCACGGTTGGGGGTGGCACGGCGGGTGAAACAGTCACCGTCACCGTTGCCGTGGATGTTCCGCCGTTTCCATCACTGATGGTGTAAGTGAAAGTCTCGTTGCCTGTGAAGCCAGATTTTGGCGTGTACAGCACTCCGCTTCCCGCGGTGCCAACACGCACTGTACCACCTTGAGATGAAGTACCCACGGCAGTGACGGTCAGGGTTTCCCCTGTGTCTGGTCCCAATGTGTCATTGGTAAGAACCGGGATAAAGAAGTCGACATCTGTGGACTTGATTGTGGTAACGGTATCGGCGACTGCGACGGGATTGTCGTTGACCGCTGTCAATCCAACGGTAACCGTAGCTGTCGCCGTCGTTCCAGTCTGATCTTGGACAATGTAGGTGAAAGTCTCAGAACCGTTGACATTGGCTGCCGGAGTATAAACCAAGCTCTTACTGTCTGCTGCAATGGAAACCGTTCCACCACGCGATGGTGAGGACACCGACTTGACGGTCAAAACAGCGTTCGAACCAGCAACAATGGTGTCATTTGAGAGAACGGGCAAGGCGTTGTTCGTACTGTCTTCGTTGAAGTTGAATGCGTCGTTAACCGCGGTAAAGTTCTGGCCGATCGGCAGTGTTGCTGTGCCGAACGTCACGCGACTTGAGGGCACAATCGTATCTTCTTTGAATATCGTAATGCCTCGGCTGGCATTCTCGGCAGGATTGGAACTGATCAAAGCTTGGCCGGTAGCCTTCACTCGCATGCGAACGGTTGCGAGCAGTTGAGGATCGCGACCAGGTCCTACGTTGAAGCTTGAGAAGGCCCCTAATTCATTGATCAAGCCGGCGGTAGTGAGATCTGGGGTGCTTCGTCCGTTACCGAACAAAGATGCGTAGGTCAATGGAGCCGTACCGACTAGTTCCAGTTTGCTGGCGTCATATTCGACGTCCATGTAAGCCGAGAAAACACCATCGCCATCTGCTGAGCCAGTCGTTCGCAAATCATTGAGCACAATCCTCAAAATGAATTCCGTACCAACACTGGCGGAAGAGATAGGAGTGGTATTGGTGGAATCAAACAGTTGCAAACTGACTCCAACTTTGGCAGTATCCGAAACCGAAATGGCCATCGTCTGCGTTTGCGAATTACCTGCAAGATCGGTTAAACGCAGATTGGCTGTCTGTGGCCCGACTTGCGAGGAGATTGGACTCCAAGTTAACACCCCGGTCGTTGCATTGACCGAAAGTCCAGCTGGTGCGTTCTCAAGCGAATATCGCAAGCCTTGGCCTTCTTCGGCTGACGCCAAATCGAAATTCAAAGTGCTACCGACATTTGCGGAGCTGGGAAGTCCATTGGAGCCAATCGCAGCTGGTGCTGTCGAGTCGTAGGTAACGGAGAGCGCTGGTGAGTCGCCGCTGGTCGAACCACTGAGTGTTTGTGAAGCGACAATGTTGTTCGAGCCATTGCCCAATTGGGAAACCAAGGTCGTCGTGATCGTTGTGGTGGCGCCGGTTGCGACGGCAGTGCCTACGATTTGACTACCGACTTTAAGGTTCACTGTTGCTCCGGCTGTTGTTCCGTTCACAACGAATTGCATGGTGGCTAAGTTCGTTACATTGTCGGAATCACTTATACCCGAATCGCTGGCTGCGGCCAGATCGATACTCGTTGGAGTTGAGGTTGCAGCAGATACATCAAACTTCAAGACTTGTGTGTCAAACTTATCGCCGGTCGTAACCGACGACTGATCCGCAGCTCGAACGCTTGCTGTTAGATTAAACGAGCCTGTGAAATTAGTAGGAGCCGTCACCGTTAATAAGCCAGTTGTAGCATCGATGTTGTAGGTATAGTTCACGCTCCCCGTTTTGGTAGCTTCGTAAACAACAGGCTGACCTTCAGCATCTTGGGATGACAACTGAATCGTCACTGTCTGCCCTGGCGCAATCGGTGGCACGACGATGTCATTCAAAAACGGAGCCCCATTGGCCGTGTCGGCGGCAGCGGTCGCAGTAAAGGTTCGCGAGAATGTGTTGCCTGTCGAATCGGTCACAGTCACCGTAATCGTCGAAGTGCCAGAATTCGCTAACGCCTTAAGCCGAATCAAGCCGTTTTCGGTATCATTAAAAATCTCTGCGGACTTGATGGAGATTTCGGTATCGGGACGGTCGTTGGTAACCTTGGTTCGCGAAATGCCTTCTCGTGCAGAGTCCCCCTCGATCAACTGACCAAAGATGGAATGGTTGAAGTCGAGGTGCCGTTGAGGTCCTTCTGTGATAAAGAATTGCGAGTCATTGGTGTCGTCGCTCGACTTAGCATAAGAAAGAATACCCGTTCGGTTGTGCTGAAGATCGACGTCAAATTGGTCATTGAAGTTCCCGAGGGTCGAGCCACCGCTGCCTGTTCCAGTTGGGTCGCCCGCCTGAAGCACGAAGTTATCAATCACTCGGTGAAAGATAATCTTGCTGCTCGAAGTTTGGTTGTAGAAGCCACTGTTGGTTAATGCTTCGATACGACCGACTGGTCGTGGAGCTTCGTCTTTGAACAGACGATAGACCATTTCTCCGTAGCCATTCACGGTCAGCTTCCAGGATTCGGTGTTCGTTACCATCTCAGCAGCGATTACCGATGGGTTACTGCTGGTGACGGTAATTGTCAGTGGACCACCGTTCGGATCATAAGCATCCACGGGGACATGCAACGGCGAACCATTGAGAACTGTTTGGTTCGGGATCTCGGTGAATGTCGGATTGCTTCCAGTAGGAATTGCAACTCCAGAAAGTGTTGAGAGCTGTTGCAGCGTCTGTACGCCGGTAACGCGTTGTCCGTTGCTGAATTCCCAAGTTGGATAGGTTGTTACGTTCTCGCTGATTCCAGTCGCATTGCGCGTTCTGTCCGGATTGGAAATCTCGACAAAGGGAAGAAACGGAGCGCCATCCTGAAAGAGCGCTTTCTGTTCCGTGCAAAATGGACACCAGTCCGCTCCAAAGAATTTTACACCGGCTTGCTTGAGCGCTTTCGCAAACTCGACAAGATTCTGAGCGTCTTCGCCCTCGCCTACCAAACTCGACGCGCTCATCGGCGACGAAGTGACTTGGGCTGTCGCTGTGGTCGAAGATTGCGACGAGGCGGCCGCCATGGATGCAGCATCATAAAAGTCCGCTGCCATTAATTGGCGTGATTCAAGCGGCTCGAAATGGATAGGGCGATCCTTGCGGTTTTCCGAGACCGGAACGACCCCACGAAAAATAGCTTTGAAAAAACGTCTGGCTGTCTGCTTCAATGATTCTCGGCGTTGCATTTTCGTCATTATTTCGAACCCTAAATTCCCACCCGCTTGGGTGGTCAGTCACAAAGGAACCTATTTACCAACAAAAAAACTAATGCAGCTGCTCAGTTTTTCGATTGGGCAGGAAAGTCGTTGAAACTCAATCTTATTTGCGCATTGCGCCCCAAACACCTATCGAACTCAACGTATTCCTTGTTCTCGGAAGCGTCGGGTTGGAATTTGAGGGTTAGCCCGGATTATTGGGCAACTTTCCGCAGTCGGTTCGGCTTGGATGCTGCTATCCACACCTTTGTTCCAATAACCAACCTCCTAAATAGCCCATTTGAACTAGCCAGGATTCGAGCGGTTACCCATAATACGCGTCATTAAGTGTCCAAGAACGCAGTTTTTGTTGAAGGTAATTCGCACAAAATGGCCAAGAGCAAGAAGAAAAAGGAAACCACGTTCCTCGTTTGCCAAGAGACGGGTGATATCAATTACGTACTTTTGCGCAGGCCTGGCGGGGAGAAACTGCAGCTCAAGAAATACAATCGTCGGCTCCGACGCGTAACTTTGCACATTGAAAAGCGCAAGTAGTTCGCCACGGATCGCCGTACTTTTTGTTTATGAAACAGGGCGAGTTCCAACTCGCCCTGTTGTTTTGTAGGCGTGTGAATTGGGCAGGTTTTTGAGTAGCGAAAGTCGTCAAGACTTTCGGCTGCAATGCCAAGACGACCGAAACTCTTGACGAGTTTCGCTACAGAATGCTTCACAATGTGGCGAGGTCGGGGAAATGTTACACCTTAGCTCCTCATCTTCACGGATTCTCATTCGTATCTTCAAGGAAGGCTTGTCATGGCCAAGCAATGGCTGTTCAAAGGACACGATTCGGCAGCCATTCTAGAGCTCTCCAAACGCTCGTCGGTTGAACCGGTTGTTGCCCAACTTCTTCTCAATCGCGGGATTAGCCAACATCGAGACATCGAAACCTTTCTCGAAGCCCGCTTCGCCGATTTGCGAGAACCTGATCTCCTGCCCGGTATGCTCATCGCCTCCGAACGGATTTTTGCGGCAGTTCAAGCGAAAACTCCGATAACCGTCTACGGTGACTACGACGCCGACGGGATGACCGGGACGTCCATCCTCTTTAGTTGCCTTCGATTATTGGGCGCCGAAGTTCAATACTACGTCCCAAATCGACTCGAAGACAGCTACGGACTGAGTTGCGATTCGATTCAGAAACTGGCCCAACGCGGCCGCAAAATGATCGTCAGCGTCGACTGCGGAATCGGCTCTATCCAAGAAGCCGAACTATGCCGCGAACTCGGCATCGACTTGATCATCACGGACCATCATCGTATGTCCGATCAATTGCCCGACGCGATCGCAATCGTCCATCCCGCTTTGCCAGGTCACGATTATCCGTTTCATGGCCTATGCGGCGCGGGTGTCGCGTTCAAATTGGCATGGGCTATTTGCCAACACGCCAGCCAAGCCAAAAAAGTCTCGACCGCACTTCGCGAATTCTTGCTGCAAGCCACAACGCTTGCCGCGCTCGGAACGGTGGCCGACGTCGTACCACTCCTCGATGAAAACCGCATCATCGTCCGACACGCTTTGAAGCTCATGCAACAGCATGGTCCACTCGGACTCAAAGCTCTCATTAAACAAACCAAGCTCGATCAAAAGAGCGCACTCTCGGCCGAAGACATCGCCTTTACTCTGGCTCCCCGTTTGAACGCCGCAGGTCGGCTCGGTCAAGCACAACTTGGGATCGAACTGCTCACAACTCAGGATCCACAAAGAGCAGCTGTTCTGGCCGAATACATCGATCGACTCAATGGCGATCGCGAATCGCTCGAACGCAGTATCGTCCTGGCTGCGACCAAACAAGCCAAAGAGCAATTCGATATCGAAAACGATTCCGCTTTTGTGCTCGCTGGAGCTGGCTGGCATCTCGGTGTGATCGGTGTCGTCGCAAGTCGGCTCTCTGAAAAATTCCATCGCCCTGTCGTGATCATCGGCATGGATGCAACAGGCCAAAAACCCGCCACCGGCTCAGCCCGCTCGCAAGGCATCATCGATTTGCACGCTACGCTCCAGCAATGCCAAGAGTACCTTCTAACCTGCGGTGGCCACGCGGCAGCGGCTGGATTGCGAATTGAGGAACGCAACATCGCGGCCTTTCGCGAAGCATTTTGCGATGTGGTTTCAAGCGATCTCAAAGGCCAGAAGCCGGTCGCTACTTTGAACATCGATGCGGAAGCGACATTCAAACAAATGAATCTGAACACCGTGTCCACCATCGAAAAGCTTGCTCCATTTGGCGCATCCAACCCTCGCCCGATTCTAGTCGCCAGCAATGTCGAACTCGCAGACCCAGCCAAAGCCATGGGAAGCGGCGACCGACACATGAGTGTCAAGCTGGTTCAATATGGAGCTTCCATGCGGGCTGTTGCATTCGGGCAAGCGGAATGGATCGAACCTTTGAACAACCATGGTGGTCAAATAGACGTTGCCTTCCGGCCAAACATAAACGAATTTAACGGAATGAAGCGAGTTGAATTACAATTGCTTGATTGGCGGGTTGCCAAGATCCCTGCCAATCCTCCGCATGCACCAAAGTCGTCTGAAGTAGAAAAAGCAAACAGTGTCCGATAAACCAGCAGCCGACATTCCGGCTTCCACGCCGCGGGCCTCCAACTCGTCGCAACGCATTGATTCCCAATTGGCAGAAGCCATCGGCTCGGTCGATAATGCACCGACTTTGTGCCTCAAGCACGATCAGCTTACCATCGACGGCTACTCTCGAGCCGCAGTCCAAACGTATTGGCGAATTGCCGAACTCAAACTTGGCTTCGATCTCGGCGCGCAGCCATGGGACTTCATGGCCCTCCCACGCTTCATGGTCTCGCATGCCCACATCGACCACATCGCAGCCCTTCCTGCATACGTTGCTCGACGACGCATGATGAAGATGGAACGACCGACGATATACATGCCTGAATCCGCAGTATCAACCGTCGGTGCACTGCTCCAGTGCGTTTCACGCTTGGACCGCGGCAAGCTACCATGTGACTTGATACCGCTCACGGCCAACCAAGAGATCGAACTATCGCGAGAGTTGGTTGTGACCACCAGCGCCACGCGTCACTCGATTCCGTCGTTGGGTTTCATCGTTTGGGACCGTCGCAAAAAACTGCGGCCTGAGTTCGCTCATTTGTCGGGAGACCAAATTCGCGATATCAAACTCTCAGGAACGGATGTGACTCACGAAGTACGCATACCGCTGATTGCTTATACGGGGGACACCGCTCCCGAGGGTCTTGATGACTGCCCAGACATGTATCGGGCCAAGATCTTGATCACTGAAATGACGTTCGTCGCACCTGACCACCGTAAAGAAAAGATTCACAAGCACGGTCACACCCACTTGGATGACATCGTTGCACGTCGAAACGATTTCAAAAACGAAGTCGTCATCTGCGGGCACTTCAGCACACGCTACAACGACGCTCAAATTCGCCGTTGGGTAAACAAAGCATTGCCGGACTACCTCGATGGTCGACTGAAACTTTGGCTGTAAAGCCGTGTCCAGTCAAATCCCTCGGGAGGGCGAGGCTCCTGCCGAGCCATTGATGCAGAGGTTCGGCAGGAGCCTCACCCTCCCGAACAATGAATTGCAGTAACCAGATTGCGCAGTGAAACAAAACTTGCAATCCATGGATCGGTCCCGTCCCGGAATGGTTTCCTTCTCCAGGACTAAAGGACGGCATGCCGCAAATGAATGGAGGCCCAATGGATTTAGGAATGACGTTGTACCTATGCCTCTTTATGATTCCGTTTGTAACGATAGGGATTGGCATGGCTAGCTTGGCGATCATGAACCTGATCGGAAAAGTCGAAGTTGCTATCGACGAATTAGAAGCAAACATCGCGACTGGCTTTGGAATATTTGTTTGGAGACGAAGGTTTGATCCACGCGAGGTCCGCTCAGTTAACTTTGGCGAAACAGCCTGGCGATCCAACGGTGGCGCAAATGCGATCATCGAGTTAGTGTGTGACCGTACGATCAAGTTCGGCTCGATGTTACAAGCCGACCGAATGGAATGGCTTCGTGTCGTACTAAAGGAACTACTGCTCCATAACGAAACCAACAGGTCTTCGTCCCTGCCGCACTTGAATTGGCTATCTCGTAAACCAAACTAAAAATGGATTCGTAACATGCAAAGCAAATTCGCGATGAATAATCTGTCACTTCTTAGTGCGTTCTTTTGGTTGCCTACACATCAATCTCCCTGGCAAGTTCTCGTCATGATCTTGCTGGCAGCATACGCAAATCAAAATCTATATGCCGCTGATCCCATTCCGGAGAAGCTAGTCGTTCTCACTTTTGACGACTCGGCCAAGTCGCACTTCACCGTCGTCCGACCATTGCTCTTGAACTACGGTTTCTCCGCGACCTTTTTTATCACAGAGGGTTTCGACTTCAAAGAGAACAAGCGTGACTACATGACTTGGGACGAGATCGCTCAGTTGCACCAAGATGGATTCGAAATCGGCAATCACACTCGCGATCACTTGGGCATCAATGACAAGAATCTAGATAAATTGACCGAACAGCTTGAGGGTATCAATCAACGTTGCGATGAATACAAAATTCCGAAACCGGTAAGCTTCGCTTGGCCTGGTAATGCGTTAGCGCCAGCCGGACTAAAAGCGTTGGGGGAAGCTGGCATTCGCTTTGCGCGGCGCGGTGGAGCACCTGAATATGAATACGAAAAAGGACGAGGCTTTGCTTACGAGCCGATGTTGGATCATCCTCTGCTCATTCCCTCGGCCGGCGACGCAAGACCGGACTGGGGGCTCGATGATTTTAAGCGAGCTATCGAGCAAGCAAGGTACGGACGGATCGCCGTTTTGCAGTTTCATGGCGTTCCCGATACGGCCCACAGTTGGGTGAATACCCCCAAAGCCAATTTCGAACAGTACATGCGATACTTGGCCGTTGAGGGGTACAAGGTGATTGCACTTCGCGATCTGGAAAAGTATGTCGATACGGCAATCAAACCCCAGGATCCCTGGGGAGCAATCGAAGATCGCAAGGCAACGATTGCCAATCAAAGCGACTATCAGAACTTTCGACAGCCCAAAAACGATGGTGAATTGGAGTTCTGGCTTCGCAACATGCTGGTTGATCACCATTACACTCTGACCGAGGCCTCAGCAGCCACGGGACTCACTGCACAGCAAATCAAGTTGGACTCAGAGCGACTCAAAATCGATGGCCCAACCAAGCTTCCGCCAAATCGATTACGCGTTTTGCCGTATCCGGGAGGACGGCATCCTCGTATCGGATTTCGAGACGGCGCGATTCGGCCTCAACGAGACACCAAGCTGAGCGTTTTTCTACCGTGGGACTCACAATCGTATGTTGTCGCCGATGTCCCGGAGGCGATCTGGTGGATGCAACAGGATCGCCGGGAACTAATGTATCTCGCTCACACTCACGTCAAAACGACATGGGATAATCAGCGGAAAACATTGCAGCCGGTCGAATGGCAGCACACCGATTCGGGTTGGAAGTTCGTGAGGCAATTGCCCAATAGAGTCGAATTTGGTTGTACTGTCGAACCGCGGGAACGCGACCTACTGCTCAACTTGTGGATTAAGAATGGTTCCGACGAGCCGCTTAGTGGACTGGTCATACAAAACTGCATGATGTTAGCTCGGGCCGCAGGATTTGATCAACTGGCCAACGACAACAAGCTGATCGAAAAGCCCTTTGTCGCATGCCATGATGGTACGAAGTCGCGTTGGATCATAACTGGCTGGCAGAACTGTGTTCGTCCGTGGGCAAATCAACCTTGCCCGTGTATGCACTCCGATCCACAATTTCCCGATTGCCCGCCAGGGGAATCTCGTCAACTAAACGGCGTTCTCTCGTTCTATGCTGGGACGGATATCCAGTCCGAGTTGAAGCGACTAGAAGTAGTTATCGCTCAACGGCCCATTGACCGGTAAGATATGCGGCAGCATGAAAACTACCTAAGCCCGACATAGCCGCACAAGAAGACAAACCGATTGCAACCCAGGAAAAATCGAGCATTGGCTTTTATACAGTCGAACACTACGGGGAAGATCGTAATGTTGAGGAAGACCTCAAGATGACGATTGCGAGAGCTACTGCCGAAAAGAAGCGAATTCTATTGCAGGTTGGCGGCGAATGGTGCGGTTGGTGCAAACTGCTTACCGGCTTCATCGAGAAAAGCGAGCCCATACGTTCTTCGCTTGAAAAAAACTTCTTGCTGATGAAAGTAACTTACACGCAGAAACAGCCGAACGAGGCGTTCCTTTCGAAGTACCCGAAAATCGTTGGCTACCCGCATCTTTTTGTGCTTGATTCCGATGGCACATTACTTCATTCACAAGACACCACTCCGCTTGAGAAGGACGGGAACACCTACAACGAGGGTAAAATCCTATCATTCCTGCAAGAGTGGAAAAAAACAGACTAAGCACAATCGCTTGTGTTTTATCTGTCAATGAGCCGTTGGGCGATAGCCCCGGTTATCGAAAACGCTTCGCGTTCTATGGGCAACCGGGGCTATCGCCCAATGGCTTATTACCTCGGAGGCGGCGTGGCCACATGATTGAATCATCTGTCTATTCGAGTTCACGAAGAACTCGCATGTTGATGGCATCCCATTCTTCTTCGTCGTCGTTGGTCCCTTTTTCTGTTTCCAAGTACATAGGGAGGCTCTTTAGTGTTTTGTGTTTCAAGACTCGTTGAATTCCTTCGCGGCCAATCGTTCCGAGACCGATGTGTTCATGTCGGTCGACACGAGAGCCGCAGCCCTTTTTGCTATCATTGAGATGCAACGCTCGGATAGCCCCGAGAACATTTTGCTTCTTTGCCTCCTTTTCCCATCCCTTAAACCCTTCGACGGTTGAAAAATCGTAACCAGCTGCGTGGGCGTGACAGGTGTCTAGACAAACGCCAACCTGCATGGCCTCGCCCGTCTTGTTTAGCAGCCAACCGAGTTGCTCCATGTTCCAGCCAAGATTTGTACCTTGCCCAGCAGTGTTCTCAAGCAACAGCCACGCGTTTTTGGGTGCGACTTTGTCGTAGATTTCTTGGATCGCCAAAGCGATGCGTTCGAGGCCCGCTTCGGGGGTTGATTCAACGAACGAGCCGGGGTGCATCACAACACCGTCCAAGCCAAGCTGTTCCGCTCGCTGCCATTCAACGATCATCGAATCGATCGATTTCCGCCAAAGCTCGTCTTTGGGTGAAGCCAAATTGATGAGATAAGACGAGTGCGACAATGGGCGCGTGACACCCGATCGCTTGAGCGATTCTTGAAAGGCGGAGCAGTCGCTTTCTGTGATCGGTTTTGCGGCCCATTGATTGTTATTCTTGGTAAACAATTGGACCACATCCATGGAATACTCAGCGGCAGCGTCGACTGCCTTGTAGTATCCGCCCGCGATGCTCATATGAGCGCCTAGCTTAACCATATTCGCGTAAAAACTCCCTGTTAGCCCATCTTGACGTTGTTTTTGAATTTCGTATTGCGGGCGTGGCCAGCGAACGCGTACTCTCCAAACGGACAAAACCATTCGGGCGCCAGCTGTCCCAAACTTCGAGTTTATTGACGCTCAACAATTGAATGATCAGGATGAACGATTCCATGAACATTGAACAGTACCAGAGAACGAAATCCACAACGTTTCATTGGCTCGCGGCATTGTCGTTTGCGGCTGCGGTTACCGTTGGCTTCGCAGGTTGCAAAGGAACAACGCCTGCCTTTTCGCAAGCGTTTGGTGGCTTTGGAGCTCCAGCCCGCGTACCGCCGCCAGCTCAAGGCAGCTTTCAAGTGCCCAGCTCTTATTCGAGTGGTGTCGGAACTTCGGGAAGCTCGCCGAGCAGTGGGTTGGGTAGTTCTAGCTTTGGCAATGGACCGAAGACCAGCCAAACCAACTTGCCCAGCAGCAATTTGTTTAACAGTATTTCCAACGCGCAATCCCAGCTCCTGTCGGCCACGAACAACGCTCGCAATACGGTGAACCGAACCGCAGACAACATCAACTCCTCAGTTGAACTCGCAAGTGCACGTGTAGACCGGCTAGAACAAGGCGTGGTGCAAGCAGGCGCAATTGTCGCCGAGGCTGCGACCCAGCCGATCATCACCAGTCAGCCACAACCACCTAGTTCGAACTACGCTAACTCGGCTTATCCTGCAACACAACCAGCGGCGACAACCAGTAACTCTGGCAGCATTGGTGACATTGACCAATCGGCCAACGCCAGCTGGCGAACTCCAGTTCTACCGTAATCTTTTCTGACGGTAACCCGACGCGTGAGCGGGGAAGTTATAGTAGCAGGCACATTCCACGTGCCGTCCGCAACTCAAAAACCTTTGGTTTTTCTGGCAACGGCACAAGGAGTGTGCCTGCTACTTTCTACGGAAGGATCACGGCTCGGAGAGCCGTCCTACAATCTGACATTCACCCTCAGGCCTTGCTCACTCAGTTGGTCTTGATTTCGATCGTTCTAGCCGCTGGTTTGGCCAACTTGGGGAGGACGACATGAAGCACTCCGTTATCGAAATGGGCTTCGATCTTTTCCACATCAAGCTGCTTTGGCAGTTGGATCGATCGTGAAAACGATCCGCAAGTGCGTTCGGCGCGGTGGGTGGAATCACCCTCTGCGTGAGTCGGCGCAGCTCGGTTACCACTGATCACCAGTTTGTCTTCCAACATTTCGATCTTCGCTGCGTCAGCCTTCACACCTGGCAGATCCATGTACAGATCGAATTGCCGCTCGGTCTCGTATAGGTCGACCGCGGGACGGTATATGTTGTTCGTATCGGTGGTGTCGCATTTGCCACCTTTGCATTCGCCTTGATTGAAGACTTGGTCGACAATCGACTCCACGTCGGTTGCAAAGTCTTGCAGAGAGATAGGAAGCTGACGAATGGGGAATCGGAAGTGAACCATGTTTACTGTTTCCTTGTGAATCGCGGGTTATCAACGGCAAGAACCCTGTCAAACTGACAGAATCCACTTTCTTGCTAACCACTAGAAATGCAACAACCGTGCCAAATTGTTGGTGCCCCGAGATAGCCTCTCTTTTGACAGAAAATCGACTAGAATTAGCGACGTTTTCTCTCTCCACTCAATTCTGCCCAAACAATGCCACAACAACAAGTTTCCGAAAACGCGTTACCTAAGGAAACCAAAGCGACATCGGACCAAGAGCAGCAGCCGAATCCGAAGAAAAACAGTGGCTCGTTAGACTTTTCTATGCTGTGGCTGTTGGTTGTTGCATCGAGCTTGATTTTGGTGTCCATCGCGTTCTCGTTTCAAACGCCTAGTCTTGCATGCTGGCTTAGCGCGGTTGGAATTGTTTTGGCTTCGCTGTCGGTTGCGTTCCATACCCGTATGCAAACGTATGCGTTTGCGTCTTGGGTTATTTGTTTTGTTGCGATGGGGATTTTGTTCCCGCGGTTGTTCCTTGACTTGGGGCTCTCTCCGAATACTGGCGCTGGTCCCTCGCACGGAGTAAAGCTGCTACCGTACTTGATTCAGGTAGCGATGTTTGGAATGGGAGCGACCCTCACGTTTGGCGACTTCGCTCGTATTCTGCAAACGCCTTGGCCAATTGCGGTCGGCTTTGTGCTTCAATTTTCGTGCATGCCACTGCTCGGTTGGTCCGTTTCGAGGGTGCTCCAGTTACCGCCCGAGATTGCGTTGGGAGTGATACTCGTTGGATCATGTCCGGGTGGCGTCGCCTCGAATGTGATCACTTATTTAGCAAAGGGGAATGTAGCTTTGTCGGTGACCATGACGGCCTGCACAACACTCGCCGCGCCGGTCATGACGCCGTTAATGATGTACTTGCTAGCAGGCAAATCGATTCCGATCAATTACTGGGAAATGATGGTCAGTATTTTCATGACAGTCTTTGTACCAGTTGTCGCAGGATTGGTTTGCAATGTGATTCTGACTCGAATGCAAATGGCGACCAAACGGGCGGAACAAACATTGGCCATGCTATCGATGCTGGCCATTTGCCTCGTGTGCGGTGTCATCGCGTCGAACTCAGCAGACGCGATTCGCAGCGCTGGTTTCATATTGGTACTAGCCGTGCTGCTTCATAACAATCTCGGCTATCTACTTGGGTACTGGGGGGCCAAGTTAGCGGGCTGCAACGAAGCGGACTCGAGAACGATCGCGATCGAAGTTGGTTTGCAAAATGGAGGCATGGCGGCCAATCTAGCAACGACGGTAATCAAGAATACTTCCGCCGCCGTAGCTCCAGCCCTCTTTGGCCCGCTCATGAATGTAACCGGTTCCGTCCTAGCCGCTTGGTGGAGCAGGAACGCATCAACGTTGGAAAAAGAGGCATAAAGCATCGACCAAGCTTTTTCTAAGCACTTCGGCATGAGTCTTCGAGGGAAACACACCTTTAGCCGTTGGGCGCTAGGTAGTAGCCCCGGTTTTCCACTCGACATTCATCGAGAACCGGGGCTAGCTAGTAGCGCCCATCGGCTCATTAATACGAAAAACAAATGCGGATGTGCTTAGACCTATTTGGTTTCACGGAACTGAGTTTGAAGACCTGCTTTGATCCACCGAAAGCCGGTTTGCCACACTACCTCGTTTTCCAATTCTAGTTTCACCGAACACATGGCTCCTGGGGGGGGCAACACAGGCTCGTTTACGACTGAGATTAGTTTTTGACTTCGCAAGGGCTCCTGCAGTTCGATCCGAGTGTGAAGTCGTGGAGTTACCGTCTTGAGTTGGGATTCTCCGTTTGCATCTTTGCTTTGTGTCACAGCGATCGGACCGCCGTACAGACCTCCCAAGGTTGGTGAGTCCAGTGTTTCAGACGATCTCGGCAACGTTTTTAAAATCTTGCCTGCCCATCGGTCTCCGTTGCGCATCGTGATCGATACCGGGGCTTCGGCATGGTGTGCGACTGTTTCCCATGCATACTGCGGTATCGATGCGTTGACCTCGATCTTCGATGGAGTAACGATCATGCCGATAGACTGCCCCTCGGGGATGAAGCTACCGATCAGATTCCTCGACATACGCGCGATCAAGACACCATCTCGAGGTGCTCGTAGTCGCAATGAATTCACTTTCGCAATGAGACTGTTGGCTTTTACCAAAAGGGACTCACGCAAGGCCTCTTCGGCTTGCAACTCCGAATGCTTGTGTTGAGCTCGCAAAGAAACGCACTTTTCGTCGCTGGATTGCAGCAGTGATTTCGCAGTTTGGCACTCAAGTTCTAGGTCTGGATTGCTCAGTCTCAGAATCTCATCACCCGCCTGTACTCCCTGGCCGTCATGGACCAAGACTTCGACAACGAACCCGGGCGCAATGGTGCGAAGATCCGAAGGCTCAACATACTCAATGATAGCTGGCCAGTAGATCTGAAGAGGCGACGGCAAAAAACAACCAAGACCTAGCACCACCAATACTGCGGCAAAGCGAATCGCTTTCTGAGGGCATAACGCGCTGCATAAAGATCGAATCGACGCCCACGGCGTAGACTTGCTCGTACTTCGTTTTTTGATTTTAGGGATTACAAACCAAAGTATTGCAAAGAACCCAACCACTGCCAATCCGACTCCATCCCAGGTCATCCACAGTCCCCACCCCATGGTCACCAGCAATAACATTCGCGAAATCCAGCAGCAAACCCCATACACTAGCAATGGTAGGGACAGCGATTGATTTGTGTTGCCTTGAAAGAGCCAGGTCGAGAAATAGGCCTTCATCCCTTGCGATGCATCTTGCCACAAATTGGGGCGATCCATGAGATCGATCAAGATGTAGTAACCATCATAGCGCATCAGCGGATTTCCGTTGAAAGCCAGCGTTGTCAATGTTCCCAGTGATGCGATCGAAAAACACAAAAACTGGACGCTTGGATTTTCGAGGGTACAGGCGCAAATAACGGCTATTGCAGATAAAGTGATCTCGAAAAGCATTCCGGCAGCACTGACCAACACTCGCGATCGTCTCTTGGGAACACTCCAAAGATTGGTGACGTCCACAAAGGGGGATGGAGCGAAAAACATAAAGCCGATGCCTGCTCCATTCGATCGTGCGCCCACTTTGTTGTTAGCGATAGCATGACCGGCTTCATGAACAACCTTTAAAACCAACCACGCAACGAGCAGCCACCATTGACTCCCAGGCACAAAGAGTTTTCGGCCCAAGCCGATCAGCATCTCCGAGTTTTGAAAACTCATGACCAATGCGACAATCCAAACAAGGATCGCGGATGCGAGAGCAGGAACAGAGATGAGCCAAGTCAAGCCGCTCGCGTAACGGTCCATGCATTCGGCTGAAAAAACAGGGATGCGGAAAAAACTCGGATCAAAAGGACGCGACGGTTTGACCGAAGCTTCTGGTTTGGGTGCTCCGGTTGCTTCGGCGGCAGGATCGTCTCCAACAGCTTCGGCCAAGCCCATTTGCAAAAGCCACAGGCCAACACCTTGCAACTTCTCAGCACCCGCGGAGGCGCCCAGCTTACTTCGGCTGGCAAGAAGCATTAAGGCATTCGAAAGCGATTGAGTTCCATCGAGCGCAGAACAAACTTCGTACTCAAGCAACCCGATCTTCCAAAACCGGTGCTTGATTTGGTCCTCCACGACATAGTAAACGTCATCGCCAGAGCGCGCTGGCGAAAATCGAAGTTCAGGTCGTATGCGATGAGTTATGCCAGACATTTTGGGATCAAAGGACGAGTGTTGAAACAACCCAATAGCGGGTTACCAAATCCATTGGTTTGCGATCCATTGGTAGGGACGATTGAACAAGTACCAACCGAGTGATTTCCAGCCTGCATGAATTTGGGCTTTTGCTTTCATGCCAGGTCGAAGCTGCAGTTCTGGATCGTGTATCACCACGTCCGCAATAAAAACGGCTTCGTCATCAATCACCGAAGCGCGAGGCTCGATGCGGCTTATCTTTCCGCGGAAGGTTGAAATACCGGAGGCATCGCTTCGCACACTCACCTCATCCCCGACATTGATTTGAGCGAGGTCCGATGAGAGCAAGCGTACTTCTGCGATCATGGACTTCAATTCGGCAACTTCAAAAAGGCTTTGGCCCAATGTCAGTGGCATTCCAACATTGCGTTGCCAGTCACCCTGGACAACGATACCTTCGGAAGTGGCTCGAATTTCCAACCGACGTAACTGGTCTTGGATACTGTCGATCTTCCACTTGGCTTGATTCATCTCGATAATCGCAAGTTCAGCGTTGCCGGTGGCGCGTGTTGCCAAAGCGGAATCCCGTTTCTTCATGGCCCCATCGTATTCCGAATTCGCCGTCGCAAGGTCGCGTCGCAACTGATCGTCATCGAGTCTTGCCAAGAGTTGCCCTTTCTCAACATGATCGCCAGGCCGAACTTCACAGCTCGCGATGCGACCCTGAATAGGACTAGAAAGGAACTGTTTTGTCTCCGGCTCAAAAACGCATTCACGGCATGGGTAATAAGGAACAGGGACGAGCAAGGCACCGCACAATACTCCAAGCGGCGTCAGCCACCATCGCGGTTGCGATCGGAAGGCATCAATCGAACTGACGAATCGATTCACCCAACTGCATCGCTGTACAATGAGCCAAGTATCGAGCTGGCGGACCAAACTCTCTTGCGCTGTCTTGCTATGCCATAACTGGGAGGCCTGAGCAAAGAATTCCATGAATCCCTGCGTGGTACACGCAGTCGCATCGAACAGAAAGACAGCAAATCCAGCCGACTCCTTGAGCGGAACAGGTATCGCGCACAATGGCGTTCCCAAGACATTTCCGAGTTCGTTCAAACAGGCGCTCGATTCAACTGGAACTGCGGGAACTTGGCCGGCTTCCAAAAGTTTCGTGAGAGCGTTGCTTGAAAAGCGAGGTTCCATTCGCCAAACGGACTCTTTCGCGACTTTTGCCAGAACACGACCTTGAATCCGGAAGTCGCTTGCGTCCCAACCGCTGTGCGATGTTTGGATGACGATTCCGGATTTCGAAACCACTAAGATTCCCACCGCCACGCCGCTCTTCTGAGCAACATGATTGGCGACGGTTTGCAGTAAGTTCTTGGCCAAAATGTCAAATGAAGGAACCAAACCTTCCTGTTCCTGCGGGCAAGCGGACGTCGGCTGAACCGGCACGTCAGATGCAGTTGTGCAAACCCCGTCGAGGGTATCGGCAAGGCCTAACAATCGGTTAATGTAGCCTTCTGATCCAACGGCAGCTACCATCGGATCGACGGATCGATCCAAGGGCTGAGGGAAAGCAGGGATTGCGTTGAAGTTATTCATTTGCATGTTTTCGATCTAGAGTTGTACCAACTCGCAACTCGATGACCGAATCTGGCCATTCGCATTTTCAATGATCAAAGTCATTTCGATGACATGCCCATCCGCGATGGCAAATGGGGCAATAAACTCGACTCTGCCTTTGATAATGACATTGTTAGCGAGTCGCACTTCGGCAAACTCAACTTTGCGGTACCGTTCAGCAACTTCATCGGTCAAATAGAATCTGGCCCGCAGCTTGGAGGTGTCCACCAAGCGAATAATGGCGGGTGCATTGCCTGCGATGTATTCGCCAATGTCCTTGTAAACGGTAATCACCGTGCCGCCGTGAGGTGCTCGAATAGTGCGTTCGCGAAGCATGAGTTGGGCTTTCTCTAATCTGGCCTGCGAAATCGTTTTCGCCTCTTCTTGCGTCTGCATCTTGGCTCGCGAGATATTGAGATCCAACTTGTAGCGTTCTAATTCTTTACGGCTCGACTTGCCAGCTGCAACCAGTTTCGAAGTTTCTTCGACGCGACGCGTATTGAAGTCCGTCTCACGTCGCGCGGTTTCAAGCATTCCAAACGAGTTTGCGTCCAGCTCGGCTTCGTTGACTAAGAATCGCTGTTGGTCGTTATCGAGACGTCCAATCTCGGCCTTGTCCACGATAACATCACCAGGTTTAATAAAGAGTTCACGAACCACGCCCATTTCGGCGGTGGCGACTTCAGTATCTTTGAAAGGTTCGATAACACCTTGGATGGCAGTCGACCTATTGATGACGGACTGTGCAGACATTGTTCCTGACAATGCGGACAGCAAGATCGCAGTTGGCAATCCTAGTTTGATCAAAAATGGTTTCATGATTTGGGTAACTTTGCGGGAGTGATAAAGCGAAACTCTAGCGACCGTAGCGAAAAAAGAATTTCACTATGAAGGATTGCACCTAAATCTTGCGCAGAGCTCGAATTCAACCTAAAAAGCACAAATTAAGATTTGATTGTGACGATCGAAGCGGTTTTACAGCGTCAATAAGAGTGAAATCAAACTAAACCCCTATTTAGGCTTGCTGTCCACCACCCGATGGAAGTGCAATTTCACTTCGCGATTGCAAACGCGTCTAACACCCTCAACCAAGCAGGCGGGTTCATTTTGCTGCTGTCCCTGTAGAATTACGTCCTCTAATTTCGTCCCAGGCGGCACAGAAAAAGTCGTTTGATAGATCGTCTGATTTCCGGCGTCGAGTTCCGGGACAATAAAATGGCAGGTCGCACCGAAAGTTAGCATCCGGACGGCATAAGCATCGTGATAGGGTCGCAACCCGCGGAAGCTAGGTAGCAAACCATGATGCAAATTGATAATTCTCCCACCAGCAAACTTCCAGCACGTTTCGGGCGGCAGCACTCGCATGTAACGAGCCAGAATAACGTAATCGGCTCGATATTGGTCTATCAATTGGACCATCGCGTCGTCGTCCCCTGACCCATCCTCCCGACCGATATATTCAAATGGGATCCCAAACTCCTTGGCCAACGGCTCGCAAGCTTTCCGATTTCCAATGATAACCGCTGGATTCGCTCGGATGACTCCATTTCGGATCGCTTCCAAGATGGCTCGCGGAGGTTTTTCAAGTCGGGTTGCACAGATTGCTAAATTGGGGCAATCCGAGCGTTCATCTGGACTCCATACGCGAATTTCGAGTTTCTTTTGGGAAGCGATTTGGCTCATGGCGGCCTGAACAGGTTGCAGTTGATCCGAGCCGATTTGGATTCGGCACATCATCGCAAAGAGCGCAGCCTCGTCGTGATCATACATTTGTATCTCAGCGATGTTCGCACCGCGAGAGGTCACATCGTGAATGATCGGGTCGGCCAAGCCCACGTTATCTGGCCCCACTGCTGTAATGACGATTTCCATGCCCAATAAACTTAACTAAAGTTGCCGTGATTGCAATGCGGCGTATTCCGATGCGATCCGAATCGTTTGGGCATGGATATCCACAATATCCCCGATCGACTGAGCATAACCGCCGGCCATCGCTACAGCCACAGGTATCCTGCGCGCCATTAACTCAGATAGGACGAGCGCATCGCGAGCGGCCAATCCATTCTTGGTCAACTTCAGCCGTCCTAATCGATCCCCTTCAAAGGGATCTGCTCCAGCTAAATAAATGGCCAGATCAAATGGGCCATGACACAATACTTGCTCGAGCGCTTCACCGAGAACTCGCAAGTACGTTTCATCCGGCGTACCGTCTGGTAAATCGATATCCATATCGCTCGGTGATTTGCGAATTGGAAAATTCTTTTCACCGTGAATGGAAAACGTGAAGACGTCATCCCGTTCTGCAAAAATCTGTGCTGTTCCGTTCCCTTGGTGCACATCGCAATCGATGACAACTGCCCGCCGAATCTTGGATTCGGATAGCAAGGTCAGGATGGCTACTGCGGCATCGTTGAAGACACAAAATCCCTCACCTGCATCTCGCATCGCATGGTGCGTGCCACCTGCCATGTTCACGGCAACACCATCGTCCATCGCAAACCGCGCCGCTACTAAGGTTGCGCCGCTGCTTCGTTGCGATCGTTCGACCATGGCTGGCGACCACGGAAAGCCAATTCGTTTGATTTCGGCAGCCGACAGTTTCCCCTCCATTACTCTCTCAACGTAGTCGATGTCGTGCGCCAAAGTTAACTGCTCGAACGTGGCAGCCGGTGGAACCAACAAAACGTCCTTATGAAAGAACGCATCGCTCACAACGCGATCTCTCAATTGCCGATACTTGGCCATCGGAAACCGATGCCCAGTCGGTAAAGGTAACTCAAAATGATCGGTGTAGAAAAGTTTCACAGTGGATAATAATATACCTGAGCCGCGGGCGCTAGCTAGCTGCGGATTATTCGTAGAGTTCGGTCACCTCTCCCAGCGAAGCTGGGGGAGGTCGGACGGGCGCTAGCCACGTCAGGGAGGGGGAGGTGGCTTCGGCTTCGTACCACGAAGATGGTTGCAGCACATATGCCCCCTCCCGAATGTCGCTGAAGGCTCCATTCGACCTCCCCCCAACAGCGTTGGGAGAGGTAGCAGCGACGGGACTTGTCGTGGCTCAAGTTGATCAAAGCGAGTACCATTGCTTCAATTCCGCTTCCCGCAGTTGAACGCGTCCGATGTTGATCGCTTTGCCGCTTTCTATATCCGCATCCACCCAAGTTCCCGAGAGCCGAACATCTTCGGTTGCGACATGGAACGAGTTTGGATCAAACGTCAAGGTGGTGTTGAGGACCGGATCGATCGCTCGACCGAGAATGCTCTTGTGCGGACCCGTCATTCCGACATCGCATTGAAATGCCGTTCCACCCGGAAAAATTTCCTCGTCCGCGGTTGCAACATGCGTATGGGTCCCCAGAACAGCAGTCACCTTGCCGTCTAAAAACCTTCCCATCGCTTGCATGTCGCTTGTCGCCTCGGCATGCAAATCGCAAATGCGGATGCGAACTTCGTCGGGTAAGTGTCTGAGTACTCGCGTTACGGCTGCAAACGGGCAGTCGACGGGCCTCATGAAGACCCGTCCTAGCAGACTGATCACCGCCACCGAGACACCTTGCATTGTTTTGACGATGCAGTGATCTCGGCCTGGCGCATCAGATGGGAAATTGGCTGGCTTAACAATATTGAGCTCGGTGGCCAAGATGCTCGCAATTTCCTTCTTGCGATAAATATGGTCACCGAGCGTGATTGCATCCACGCCGGCTGCTATGATCTTGTGGTACTGAGCCTTGGTGAGACCAGCACCATCGGCTGCATTCTCAGAATTGGCAACGATCAGATCGACTTGCAATACCTCGCGCAGCCAACGCACCGAATCGCATAACATCGTCACGCCAGGTTTGCCAACGACATCTCCTACCAAGAGGACTCGCACACAATTCGTTTTCTTCGTCGGAATGGTCATCTCATTTCTTCCTTGCGAATACTTCAATCAGTGGTCCCATTTTCAGTCCCTGCTCTAGGTGATAGACACTCCGCTTGAACAGTTTGCCCATGGGCAAGGAACTATCCAGAGACTGATTGCGCCGGGGCGTGGCCGCATGCAAAATTTCAAATCCTGACTTCTCAAGCAATCGACAAAGCGACTTCAAAGTAAAGAAGTAGAGATGAGACGAAGGGACCGTGTTTTGTGCCCGAGGCCGTCGAAGCACCTTTTCGCGAAACGTATCAAACAAATCACCGAACTCGAAAGGCACCTCGATCGTCAACACCCCACCGGCTCTCATTGCACCACCAATGGTTCGAATACTACCTTCGGGATCATGTAAATGTTCGAGAACGTGGCTCAAATGAACGCAGTCGTAAAACCCGTCGGCCAATACCGTCTCTTCGAGCGTGCCGTGTTCGATCGTGATCCCAAAATGCGACTTCGCGTATTCGATCGTGTCGAGGCCTGCCTCGAGTCCAAAAATACTCCAGCCCTCCAACTCAGCCAGCTTCAGAAAGACTCCGCGTGAGGCACCGATGTCGAGCAATCGCCCTTTGGATGGTAGATACGATGCAAGCCGAGCGAACCGAGGCGCAAACTGCTCCTTCGCAGTCGCCTCGGATACCACAAAATCCTGGCCGGCATCATCGTACGATTGAGCGTACGATTCGCTCGAATAAATGGCATGGACTGTTTCTCGAGTCGGCATCGGCTCCAACCGGCCCAATCCGCAGTGCCCGCAACGGACCACGCAGGATGGCTCAAAAAGCGAACGGATGACCCCGGTTACCGAAGGTACGTTGTGCCAAAGATTCGAACCGCATACGATGCAGGCAGAATTGGAATTAGAATGGAGTTGAGCCACGTTCGATCACGATGAAAGGTCAGTGTTTGGATGCCGACAGAAGAGCAGTCTACCGAATTTCCGAAACGTGTGATGTTCGTTATCCATTCGATGCATGGCGGAGGCTCCGAGCGACAAATGAGTTACCTCGTCAACGAAATTGCTTCGCGTGCACAAACCAGCCTAGTGACATTGGACGAAACAGGCAACGACGCCTACCCCCTCAACCCACGAATCGAACGATTTGGACTGAAACTGGCGAGCAACCAAGGGGGCTTTTTTCGAGGTGCGATCGCAAATATGCGAAGAATGGCGAGTCTTCGCAAACGCATCCGAAGTTGGCGCCCGGATGTGGTCGTGAGCTTTTGCGATTCGACCAACATTCTGACTCTCTTGGCTTGCCCTCGCAAAATCCCCGTCCTCATTTCAGAACGCAGCGATCCCCGGCGACAGACGCTTGGCCGCAGCTGGGAGTTGATGCGCAAGCGATCTTATCCTAGATGCCGAATGTGTGTCACTCAGACAACCGAGGTTTCGGATTACCTAACTTCCCAACATTGGGTAGCGGCCGACAAGATCGTCGTCATTCCATCGGCGATACGAGCTCCCGAGTTGAACTTGGAATCTCTCGATCGGCAACGCGATTTGCTTCAGCTGAAAACGCTGATCTTCGTAGGGCGACTGTCGAAAGAGAAACGCATCGATCGACTGCTGAAAGCATGGGCAAGTTTGAAGGAACACCATGCCGAATGGCAGCTGCGAATCGTGGGCGATGGTTCGGAACGAAACGCATTGCAACGGTTGGCCACGGAACTGAAACTAGAACAGTCCGTGCAATGGGCACTTTGGAGCGACGATGTTTGGAGTGCTCTGAGTACTTCACATGCCTACTGCCTGGTCAGTGACTACGAAGGCTTTCCGCAAGCGATGCTGGAGGCCATGGCGTCAGGTCTGCCGGTTGCCGTGCTCGATTGCAGTCCCGCCATTCGTAAGACGATCGCTCATGAAGTGAACGGGCTTGTTATTCCTTCCGAAGATCAGATTGCGAGTACACTGCAGCGCATTTTATCCAACGACGCGCTCAGGAAACATTTGGGGCAGGCTGCTTTCCATCGGGCCCGCAACTTCGAGTGGTCGACAATCGCTCCGCAATGGATTTCCGCGATCGGGTCAGCAGTTAGGTCGATGTCGTGAGTAATCGCTTGCAATTTCAAAGGGAGGGCGAGGCTCCTGCCGAG
>JAPLNL010000019.1:5379-71872 GCA_026692905.1 Planctomycetota bacterium | reverse complement strand
GAGCCTCGCCCTCCCTAAGGTTTTCAATGGAATTGACTTTGCAAAGATGTTTACAGCGGTGGCCTCACCCTCCCGACTAATGCAGTAATTTGCGTGTAAGCAAAAAAAAATCGGCTCGCCACAATTTGTGACGAGCCGATTTTTATAGATCATGTCTGACGACAAGCTGTCCTGATTTCGAATTAACGAATTCGGGTGCTGCTTGCTTGAATGACATGACGCTTGGTGTTCATGTAAGCGTGTGGATCAACAACTGGAGCTGGTGTAGCAACAGGAGCGGCTGCTGGAGCCGACACTGAAGTTCCGCCACAGCTGCTGCAGCCGGTAGCTGGAGCTGATGCGCAGGAGCTGCATCCCGAAGGAGCAGCGTCACAGCTTGAAGCATCGCAGCTGCTCTTGCACTTGAAAATCTTAGCGAGCAAACCACGCTTGCCAATTTTTAGGCCACAACCGCTATCGCAGGATGGAGCTCCGCAAGCGTTGATCTCAGCGCCGCAAGTTGGTCCGCAGCTTGGAGCTGCGTTGCATCCGGAAGCACACGAAGCGATTTCAACGCCACATGTTGGAGCCGAACCGCAAGGATCGCATGCTTCAACGCCACAGCTTGGTGCATGGCAAGCAAGCTTGCTCTTCAGACCGTGTAGCTTAGCTTTGAGAGCCGACAGAATAGGTCGTCGTGGTCCACAGGCTTCAACGCCACAGCTTGGAGCTGCATTGCATGGATCGCAAGAAGCGATTTCTGCGCCACAGCTTGGTGCTGCTGGTCCGCATGGTGCCGCGATTTCAGCGCCGCAGCTTGGTCCAGCGCCACAACCCGAACCACAAGGTGCAGCCATTTCGGCTCCACACGATGGATCACTAACCGATGTATCGCAGCACGAGCTGGAAGCTCCGCAACCACGACCACCGAGCAAACGATGCAAAAGGTCGCCACCAAAACTCTGGCCACAGAGGCTAGCGCTCAGCAACATCGACCCTACTAGAATGTTCATTTTCATCGAGCCAAATCTCCCTACGTATATTTTGTCACTGACTATTGTGCACAAGTCGACTTGAACGGTTGAGTTGAGACCGGTTTCGGCGCACGAAGTCGCCGCCGAAATCGCCCTCATCTGGCGAGGCAAGGTGCGACTTGCTTTCGCTTGTCGCCTTTTGACTTCGTTAGCCTCGTTTCTAAAATCCTAGCGTTCCTGCGAAACTAGAATTCTCCCGTTGTTCATCGTGTTCCAAGCGACCCCTCAGTCCCTCGAAACAACACTTTAGTTGCCGGTCGAATATTCCTGTTATTCGATCAGTTCCTGGGTCACCGGCAATTCATTGGATCACATCTTTCGCTCTTGGTTGCACGTACAATCAAGGTAAGATGCGTCGTTGAGTGAAGGTATCGGCCAGACGAGGAAATGCCCTTGAGGATGCCATTCCATTTTTTCAAAAATGATGCCTGATAAGAGTTTACGCAAAATCTAGGGATAGAATTGATCATCTGAAACATCCCGCTTGCGACACGGAATAGACTACCCAAACCACCAAACCACCCCCTTACTTTTTAGGCAGTCGTCAAAGTCTTCCAGGCTTCTGCGTCTGTCAAAGCGATTCCGTAGAATTATGAAAATAGCGTACCTCACCGCCGGGGCTGCTGGAATGATCTGCGGTTCATGCTTGCACGATAATGCGCTCGCCAAATCGCTTATCCGTCTCGGTCATGATTGCATCTTAATCCCTGCATACACCCCAATCCGCACAGACGATGACGATATCAGCATCGACCGTGTTTTCATTGGAGGCATCAACGTTTACCTCCAACAAAAGATGCCCTGGTTGGCGTACCTGCCGGATTGGTTTGATAGCGTTCTCAATCAATCCTGGCTCATCAAACCGCTCACCAGAAATGCGGGCAAGACTTCACCCAAACTGCTTGGGGCTCTTACGATCTCGATGCTGCAGGGAACAGAAGGTCGACAAAGAAAGGAGTTTCGACGACTTCTCGATTGGCTCGCACACGATATCAAGCCTGAAGTGATGGTGTTCACCAATCTGCTTGTTGGAGGTGGAATTCCAGAAGTGAAACGGATGGGCTCAACCCGTGTTTATGTCACGCTCCAGGGAGACGACATCTTTTTGGATTCATTGCCCGAGAAATACCGATCGCGCGCAATCGAACTCATGCAGGGGCTAGTTTCCAAAATCGATGGCTTCTTAATCCATTCCGAGGACTACGCAGCTCGTATGGGAACGCTCCTCAATATCCCCGATGAAAAGCTCCATGTCATCCCGCTAGGAATCGACACAGCCGATTTTGAAAACAGGAACCGCGTGAATAAGCCGAGCGACGAGTTCGTGCTTGGATACTTAGCGCGAATGGCGCCGGAAAAGGGGCTGCATCGGTTGATCGATGCTTTCATTGCAATCGCAGAGCTTCCAGAAGCAAAACATGTAAGGCTGAAACTAGCTGGTTGGATGGGACCTCAGCATCAAACGTTTTGGTTGGAGCAGAAAGCAAAATTGGCTCGAGCTGGACTCGATCAACGCTGGGAATATCTTGGCAGTATCGATAGAACGGAGAAAGCTAACTTCTTGCGTTCCATCGATTTGTTCTGCGTCCCAACAACCTACACAGAACCCAAGGGGCTCTTCCTCTTGGAGGCCATTGCTGCCGGCACTCCATACGTTCAGCCCAATCACGGAGCGTTCCCAGAGATTCATCAGCGGCTTGAGTCGTTTGCGGGTGGTCGTCATCTAGGAACCCTTTTTCAAGCGGACTCGCCAGCCGACCTTTCCGCCAAGCTGATGGAGGGCATTCGAACCAATCAGAAAAATGAACCAGCTTCAGAAGCCGTTCTTGCTGAATTGGGAATAAAACGGCATGCGCAGAGGGTACTGGATTGCATTGGTTAGGATGGCTTCAGTCTCTTGGGGGGCTACTTTGACTTTTCTTAGAATCCACTCGATAATAGAACAGACAAGACACAGATTTGATCATGAAAGGTCACGTATCCATGGCGTCAGCGACTAGTGACATTGCGAGACTGGAGCAAAATGCAAGGCAGGAGCAAACAAAGCTAAATCGAGTGCGTTGGGCTAAAGTGCTCGCTGATAGTGATTTAGCCAAACTACCTTATCGCGTCGAAACAAATGGAATGGGGCAAATCATCATGACTCCACCAGCCAGCGGAGGGCATAGCAATTCCCAAGGTGAAATTGCGTTTCGAATTCGTCAAATGCTAGGTGGCCGAACGCTACCAGAATGTCCTGTTTCGACCGCGGATGGCGTAAAGGTCGCGGATGTTGGCTGGTATTCCGAAGAGCGGTTTGCAGTAGTGCGGGAACAACAAGCTTTTGAAATTGCACCTGAGATTTGCGTGGAAGTGCTTTCGCCGAGCAACACGACGGAAGAAATGGCAGCGAAACGTCACTTGTATTTTGAGGCAGGCGCAGAAGAGGTATGGCTCTGCGACCTGGAAAGCACGATGCAATTTTTCATTGCTCAACAACCTGACTTCAGGATTTCGAAGTCGAAACTTTGCCCCCAATTCCCGCTTAAGATAAGCGAAGAGGCTTAGGAGCCTAATTGCAAATGAGCACAGGAAACGTTTCAGCATTTTTTGTTTATGGCACCCTGAAAAAGTCCTATCTCCGTGGTGGTTTATGGCCTCGCAAGCCGCTCCGAATCTTAGCCGGCACGATTCAAGCGGACTTGTTTGATTTGGGGCCTTATCCGGCCGCGGCCCCGGGCGACCACTGGTTGTTGGGTGAAATTTGGGAGTTCAATCCCGAGGACATGGACCCTACGATCTCGGAGTTGGACCAGATTGAGGGATATCATCCGGGCAGCGAAAACAACGAATATGTGCGACAGATCGTGACTGCGGAATTTATTTCCAAGGACACATCCCCTGAGCAAGTTCGGGCCTATGCCTATTTCGCTGCGCAGCCGAAGCGGTTGGAGACGGCTCGCAAAATTCGACCGTTTTTGGAGTTCTTGGGCCGGCCAGTGGCCTCTTGGCCGGACTCGATTTCGCGAGTCCCGTCGAGTTTTTCGGAAGAATAGTCGTCCATTCCGAACTTTCCTCCGTATTCGCCTAGACGCTACAATGGCAATTATTCCAGACTGGGTTCCAGTTCGAGGAAACGAAGGTCGTCGACGCTCCAAACATGATCAGGTTCAAAAATGATTCCATCCAAAATCAACCCTACTCCTTACTTCGGCACCAAGTTGGTCACTTATCGCCGCCGTTGGTTTGCGGGCCTCTTGTTTGCCGGCACGCTGTTTCTTGCCGCTCCGATACACGGCCAGGACACAACGCCCCAACCCCCTGAAGTAAAAAAGCCAAAGGAAATCGTCCTCCCCGAATCGTTTGATGGTGACGAGGACTTTGAAGAGGCGAGTCGGCTGCGGCTTAATGTCGAATCCGTTGATACGCTCAAGGAGATCATTGCGCTTGCGAAGTCAGCGATCAAGAAAGGGCTCAATAAAGCGGACATAGATACCGCGAACAAACTCATTGCATCCGCGTACTTGCAAAAGACGCAAGAGGTCGCTCGCACGATTGCCCCGGGTATGTCGGTTTCGCGACGCAATAAACTTCTTAACGACTTGTTGGAAGACCTGGGAGAGGCCATTGAGTACGATCCATTGCTTGCCGATGCGTACTTGATGAAATTCCAATTGCATGCCAGCCGAAAAGAAGTCGAGGCGGCTAAGACTGTGGCCAGTGACGGGATTGCCGAATTGGGACCTTATGTCGATTCCAAGAAAGCGGACCCGGATACCAAGGTCAAACTTAGTCGACTACTCATGCTTCGAGCGGGCACACAAGCCGATGTCGAAGACGGTCTCGCCGATCTCAAGCGATCCATCCAATATGATGGAGCAAACCAAGCGAGCGTCGCTGCGCTTGGCAAGGAACTCATTCAGCAAGGCCGAACAGACGAAGCGATCACGTTCTTTCAAGAAGTACTTGAGACCAACCCCGAAAACGAGACCTTGGTCCTTTTCACCTCCGAGCTTCTGGCTTCCAACAAGGAACGTCTGTCCGATGCGTTGGAGTTGCTCAATGCTAAAATCAAACTGCTGCCAAACTCAACGGCGCTCTTGAAAACCCGAGCGAGAGTGCATGCTAGCAACAAAGAACCCGAATTGGCGAAAGCGGATTTGGACAAGGTCTTGGAAATGTCCAAAGACGATGTCGAAGGACTTCTACTGAGAGCTCGTGCCGCAATTGATGCCGACGATATCGAAGCAGCCCGCAAGGACATCGATACCGCCCTCGAAATCGCGCCGGATCGAATCGATGCCATTCTTCTGCGGTCAAGCGTCGCCGCGGAGCAGAAGCGGTTTGGCGATGCCATTCAAGACATTCGCATGATCATCAAAGATCAGCCCAAGGAAAGTCCAAACCCAGCACTACTAATCCAATTGGGGCTGTTGTATTCCATGGACAATCGTCCCGCCGAGGCGATCAAAGTGTTTAGCCAAGTAACGAAACTCGATTCGGAAAATTGGCAGGCGTATCGCATGCGTGGAGACACTTTCCTGGCGATCAAAGACTACCCGAAGGCCATTTCCGATTTTGAAAAAGCCCTTGAGCTCGCCCCTAAGGACAGAGAGGAGCGTTCAGGCATTTTGAATAACCTTTCCTGGACCCTTTCGACAAGCGTGAACGAGGACGTTTTGGATGGAAAGCGAGCTCTTGAGCTTGGACTGGAAGCCTGTGAGCTGACAGACTACAAAAAGCCGCACATCTTGAGCACGTTGGCTGCTGCCTACGCGAGAGTTGGTGATTTTGATAAAGCGGTCGAATGGGCTAGCAAAGCCGTGGAGCTAGGGACCGACAGCAAGGAACCTCAGCTCGAGCAACTCAAGGAGGAACTGGAGAACTATCGCAAAAAACAGCCATGGCTAGAAAAAGCCGAAACAAAGCAAAACAAAGTACCGTTGGCCCCGGGCGCTTCCGGTGTGGATACTTGATCGGAGGCCGGGGAGGGTGGACTGATTTGTACAATCGCCGTTTGCACTTCACCCTCCCCTCGCTACGCTCGACCCTCCCAGCGGGAGGGTGTCAAAACGGAATGCTCTCTTATTGGAGGGCGTCTAAAACCAGTTACGCAACACGTCTTCTTGAAACCAAGTCCGCTTTGCTCATCAACATGTCCCGGAACGCATCAAACACCCGTTGCATCTGAGGGGCCTTGTATGGAAAGAGGTCGATCGGGTCCATCGAGTGAACGACTGCACCGCTATCGAGCTCGAAGACGAGTAGTTTTCCGTCCTGTGTTTCAGCACAATCGATCGAGTAGTAATTAAGCCCGATCTTTTGATCGATTGATGCAAAGGCTTTTTTGTGTTTGAGTCCGAACTCTTGATCAAATAATCGCATGAATTCGGCTTCGGTTTGGCGATTGGTCTCGCTGTTCAGCATGTCTGCGTTCAAATAGTGAACCATCCAATGTCGCGATATGGCCATGTGGGCGGCAAAAGGCTGGCCATCCATGATCGCGATTCGGTACTTGCGATACATTCCATCTTTGCTGCGGTAATCGATGAATGGGGCCACGAAATATTCGTGGCTGTTTTCTTTGCTCAGGTAGCGTTCGAGCTGATTGCAATCATCGATTTTGGCAAGGCCGTGACCTGCATGAGAATCGAGGGGTCTGGCGATGACAGGGAATGGAAAGGATAACAAGTCGCCTGGCTTACCCAATTCTCGCAGTTGGGAACTTGTTACTCTCACGGCATCGCTAACAGCGACTCCGGCCGCAGATGCCAAGCGTTGGCTAACTCGATTTCGGCTCAGTTGAGCAATGAGTGAAGGTTCGTTTACGAAGGGCTTCGGCCAAAATTGCATGACCTCGCTCAAATGCTTTAGCAAGTTTTGATTTTGGTCGGATTCGCAAACGGCGACAAAGGCGACATCATGTTCTGGGATTTCCGTCGGAACCGGAAGCCCCTCGCCGAGATAGAGGAAGCTTAGGGCTATATCGGAATTCTCGATCAGAAAGTCGATTGGTGTATTGGCCATTACTTCGCCAGGACCCATGATCGCGAGCAATTTCAAGGCAGGATTTTTTGGGTTGGACTTGAGCTCAAAGTACTGCTGTTGATTGAGAGCGTCCGACTGCAATTCGATCGCTAAGTGTGGATTCGCGTTTAGCTGAAGCACGATCGAGAGGTCCATCATCGCTACCGAGTCGAATGCGTTGGTTTTAATGCGACTCGCAAGCTGCGACGCGATCTCGCTAAGATTGTTCCCAGCAAAAGCCAATCGCATGATGTGGGCCATGCCGAGCAATGGGTTCGAACCCGAAGACCTTAGAATTTGCATGAGATTTTACTTCCTTGGGTAATCGATCGGCCAAACCGAATCGAGGCATCGATCACGTTGTCGATATCCAGCGGCGAAGTACGATGATTGAAGATGGCTGCCCGAATCGCTAACTTTCCGTCGATTTTGGTAGCGGATGGGGCAGCGAGGCCAGACTCCTGCATCGCGACGACGATATCCGAATTAACTCGATCCGAATTGACCTGGTCAACGGCTTTATCGCATCGAAACCGGAAGCAAACGATATTGAGTCTTACCGGTGCTAGCAATTCAAGCTCTGGCGATTCCATCACTCGCTTGGCAAGGTATTCCGCCAATTCGCAAGTGCGTTCCATCATGTTTGCCATTCGGTCGGTACCGAAAACTTGCATGGTGAACCAGACTTTGAGCGCCTTGAAGCTCCTGGATAGGTCTGGTCCAAAGTCACATGGCCAGGGGGAACCTGCCGCCATTCCTCGCGTTTCCCGTCGAAGATACTCGGCTGGTGAAGCAAAGGTAGCTTGATGCAGGTTCGCATCGCGGACCAAAATGAAGCCTGCATCATAGGGGACCTGGCCCCATTTATGAAAATCGAGCGCGATCGAATCAGCCGATTGAATGCCAATCATCTTGGCACCGATCTTGGGTGACATCATGCCCAGGGCGCCGCAAGCGCCATCCACGTGAAACCACAAACGTTCACGAGCTGCAATCGCCGCGATCCCATGCAAATCATCGATTGCACCGACATTGACGGTGCCTGCTGTTCCAACGATACAAAACGGGGTATTGCCAGCAGCCTGATCCGTTTCAATTGCTGTTTGTAAGGCAACCAAATTCATTTCATGACGATCGTTGACAGGTATCTTTCTTAATTGATGCCCCCCCATTCCACCAATCTCCATCGCGCGTTCCAAGCAACTGTGCGCATCGACCGAGGTGTAGGCAACGAGTCGCTCATCGGACCTGATCAGCCCTTGGCCGCGGACCTCGGTTCCGATTGCAGAGGTGCGGGCGACCAACAAACCGATTAAGTTTGCCATCGAGGAACCGGTCACAAAGAGTCCGCTTGACGAGTCAGGAAAGCCGAAGAGTTCTTGCATCCACCGAATGACTTGCTGTTCGACTTGGATTGGAATTTGATCACGGCCACCGAGATTGGAGTTGAGCCCTGATGCTAGCATTTCAGCCAGCATACCTACCACCGAACCACCACCATGAACCCAGCCCATGAATCCGGGATGAGAATTGCCGATGGCATAGGGCAGAATATTCTGCATGAAAGATTGGTGTGTCGACTCGAGGCTTGTTGGGCCCGACGGCAGGGGGGCTTCAAAGATCCGGCTCGTTTCGTCTGGAGCCGGCTGCCAAACAGGGCGTTGACGAATGTGCGACACATAGTCGAGCATGTCATCGAGCATGCGGTGGCTTTGAACGCGCAGAGAATCCCAATCAGAAGGATCGAGAGTACTTCCCGAGTCAAACAAGGTGTCGATGCCTTCGGATTCTACGAGAGCGAAATGGACAGCAAAGGCTATTTTATCGGCAAAGTTCTCCTGGAAATTGCGTCAAAACGAGGCGGACGATGACTTTTCGGCTTCGATAGATTATTTTGATGCCTTCGGTGAGCCGCAGATTGGCACCGATAGCACGACGCGCAAGCTCGTGAATCGCGTTTCCCTCACTAGCTTGCGCTTCGTGCTATGACCGTTAGTTCCCTGATCGAACGAGATTAATCAATGTTTTTGCAACCACCTTGGACTTCCTCTCGCCCCACCATGCGAGCACGGTTTGCCTCACTCATGTTGGCGACTGGAGTTGCCACGTTTTCGTTGATGGCACCGAATGTATTTGGGCAAAAGACAGATAACTGGACCGACAGTACGGGCGAGAAAACCGTGGTCGCCGAGTTTGTGAAGCTAGAGGGTGTTAAATTGACCCTTCGGAAGGCCGATGGAAAAGAGATCGTCCTGCCTTTGAGCAAGCTGGACGACAAGAGCCGTCTCAAAGCTAGAGCCATGGCAAAAAACGCCGGCGATAGTTCGTCAAGTTCGACCGAGACCTCCTCAGGCGACGGCTCCTCATCAGGCAGCAAGTCGTCGGCAACGATGAGTAAAGAGCCAGTGTCGTTTCCATCGAATCCTACTGCACAGGAATTCATGGACATCGTTCTTCGTGAACTCAAGAATGACAATCCCATTGTGATATGGGATGCATTGCCGGCCTCGAAGCAAAAAGAAGTGGAAGAGGTCGTGAAGCTCGCGTCGACTCGTGTCGAACAGAAGACATTGAATTTGATCAAAAAGTTTCGTGGTGAACTACTCACTACACTGAAAAGTAAGAAGCCGTTTATCTTGAACAGCAAGTCGCTTCCGATGCAGCCTGATCAAAAACAGATACTCGCCAAGTCGTATGATTCAATCGTTAGCATGGTTGAAGCGACCATTCCAATCGAATGGATGGACGTTAGCTATCTTCAGAATTCCGACATCCGAGATATACTATCCGGCTATGTTGGCAACCTTTCGAGCAAGGCAAATGCACTTCAAAGAAGTTTGCCGGATGACGGACCATACAAAGCGATGGTCATTTCCAAGCCTGAATCTGCAATCGCGGAGAGTCTATCATCCAATTCTGCAAATGTGACATTTCAGTTGCCTGGAGGTCAAGGTGCGCCAGTCAAGTATGTGCTCTCCGAAGGCCGCTGGTTGCCCGAAGGAATGGTGTCGAACTGGGACCAAGCGATGGCGCAGGCGAAGGGTGTATTGGAATCTGCGAATCCGAAACAAATTCACACGCAAGTTGGAGGAGCGCTGCTGTTTGCGAATGGCTTGTTGGGGTCGATAAGCACCGCGGAAACCCAAGAGGAATTCGATGAACGCATCGTTGAATTGATGGGCATGGCAAGAATGGGCGGAGGTATGCCAGCCCCAGGTGCTAGATTCTAACAGCGATCAGCTCAAGCCGCAGGTGTCACTCTCCTTCGGGGAGGGGCGGCCAGAGGTCGAGGAGGGTGAACTGACTTGTACAATTGCGACTGGTACTCCACCCTCCCCTCGCTACGCTCGACCCTCCCAGAGGGAGGGTGATTGAGCCGGAGAGGCACCGGAAGGCTCTTGCCGTTCCGCTACTAACCGCTGACCACTTCTTTTTCGGCAGCTTGATTGGCTTCGTGTTCTCGCAATACGCGGTCTAGAATTCCGTTCACGAATTGCCCTGAGTTGCGATTGCCGTATCGTTTTGCAATTTCGATGGCTTCGTTGATCGAAACGCGGCCGGGCACTCCACCGTGCATCATTTCGAAAGTAGACATTCGCAGGATGTTTCGGTCGATGGTTGTCATGCGTTTGACGGACCAGTTGGCCGCATGTTTGGTCAAGATCTCATCGATGGCGTCGCGATGGGTGCGTACACCGCGAAGCAACTGCTGGGCGAATGCCACCAAGGGCTTATTGTGAAGCATACGTTTGGAGACGAATGCATCGGCTACCGCTAGTTCTCGCATAGGGTTTACATCCTCTTCGTAGAGTACTTGTAAAACGACTTCTCTCGCTCGGCGACGTGTGGTCATGCTTGAACTAATTGAAAAAGATCAGCGGATTTGGGATGAGTGGAACGCAATGTAGTGTGATTCAGGGTGGGCAGCGAGTCAATCCACGGAAATCGCGGGAGCTGATTTGCAAAGCATTTGGTCTACTTCGTTGGAAACGATCACGCCGTAATTGATGGCTCCTAGCCAGCCCGACATGATGATTCCAACCGAGCCAGCATGGTATAGGCCTTTGATTTGTTGAGGCAAACCGCGAGAAACAGCGAGCCCTTCGAACTTGGTGCCAAAGCTGGCTCCCAATTGATGCTTTGTGTAATGATGAAACGTTTGCGGCGTGGCGGCTTCGGCGTGTTCAATCTTTTCGCGGCAATTTGGAACGTACTGCTCAAGGGCATCGAGTGTCGTTTCAACGAGATCCTTTTTACTTTCAGCGTATTCTTGTTCATTGAGGTTCGACCAGTCTCTCCAATTGGCGTTGGTGCTGCTTACGATAGCAAAGCGTTCTTTGCCAGTCGGTCGAGTTCTCGGATAATAGAAACTGAAGGTTCGCGAAGTGATTTTTCTATCGAGCAGTAGGTTGGTTCGAAACAGGGGAGCGGTCGAGCAGAACAACAAATCCCCAGTCGATTCCGGAATCGTAACACCTGGCTTGAGGGCCATGTAAACTTGAGTGCTACTGTTGTTCAATCGGACCGCTTGAGCATCCGATAGAAACTGAGGATCAAAATGTTCAGGTCCAACCATGTCGAGAATGGTGGATCGCAAATTCGAGTTGCTGACTACGGCTCTGCATTTGATTTCGCGACCGTTGACGACAACACCTTTTACGCCGTTCGGTCCAACGAGGATCTTGGAAACGTCGCAGCGAATTCGAGTATCGACCCCATTCTTGGTCAATTCGGCTTGCATCTTGCCGACGAGATCGTCCGTCCCCCCCTCGTAGATAAAGACCCCTTTGGCCATGAAGTTGGAGAAGACAATGCCATAAGTGATGGCTGGATCTTCGAGGGTGGAGCCATTGGCATAGGTAATCGGCTCCATCAACAATCGGACTACGTCTTCGCGACCCGGGAAGAATTTTTCGAAGAGTTGGCCGGTCGTCATCGACTGGTCATCGTAGAAGTTCATGCCGCGGGCGGCGTCGAAGAACTGATTGACACTTTCGGCTTGGACACCGAACTGCGATGTCAACAATTTGGTGAAATCCTCGCGATTGAAAGTGGTTGTCAGCGAGAACATCGGATTGTCAAAGCGAATATTCTTCAACTGAACGATGTTGGATGCAATTTCATCGTTCCAATAGCGTCGGCAACTCTTGATCATGCCAAACGGGAAGCCGTGAAGAGAAATGTCAAACGTGTGGCTACCAGGACGCTTAAACCAAGTGGCCAGTCCACCGAGTTTGTAATGCTGCTCAAGCAGCAGCACGCGGTGGCCCGCTCGTCCGAGAATATTGGCCGAGGTCATGCCAGCCAATCCACTTCCAATCACCACTACGTCGTACTCGGGGAGGACCCCGGCTAGAAAATCTTTTGGCATACCGCTGGTGAAAGGTTCTTTCGGTCAACAAGTGGGTGCAAATGAGTGCGGATGAGAGGAGTCGAACCTCCACGCCCAGTAATAGGGCACTAGATCCTGAGTCTAGCGCGTCTGCCAATTCCGCCACACCCGCAATTTCTCGACATGCTAGCAATGAAATTGCACGTCGTTGGCAGCTCAAAAAGTTATCCGCAATCGATGTTTGGGTCAAGTCAAAGGAGAAAACCGCCTGATTTTAGGGTTGAAGCCTGCTATAATAGATTAGGACTTTTGTCCTGGTGCGCGTCCGCGGATATGCACTCCCAATCCCTCCTAACTTCCAGTCATTTTGAGGCAAAGATGAAATTCCGACTTCCGATCCTCCTGAGTGTTGTCTTTTTATTCGCTTTGGGAACTTATTCTGCAACCCGAGCCTACGATCCACCAAAGTCTTCGTCTGGCGCGAGTCCTGCCAAAGAAGCGAACACGGAAAAACCTCAAGAAGAAGCCTCAAAAAGTGATTCTGCAAAATCCGAAGAGAAAACCAAAAAGTCCTCGAGCCTGAACAAGTCAAAGAAAATGAGCGATCCATTCAATAAGCTAACAGCCGATGAAGCCTACGTTATCCTGAAAAAAGGCACGGAAGCTCGGGAAAAAGGTTACACCCACACGAAGACCGCTGGAACCTATATTTGCAAACGCTGCAATGCTCCTCTCTACAATTCGACGGACAAGTTCGAGAGCCACTGCGGCTGGCCAAGCTTCGACGACGAAATCAAAGGAGCGGTAAAAAAGCAGCTTGAGACAGATGGGTCTGGACGAATCGAAATTGTCTGCCAAAACTGCGGTGGGCATCTTGGGCACGTGTTCCAAGGCGAGCAATACACAGCTAAAAATACGCGTCACTGCGTGAACAGTATCTCGATGAAGCTGATTCCAGAAGGCAAAGAGCTGCCAGAAGTGATCAAGGCTGATAAAGAAAAGGATTCGGCAAAAGCAGCCGAAAAGAGCGACAACAAGGCGAGCATAGAAACGCCGATCCTGAAATCTGGCAAGTAAGGTTCAGCCAACTGAAATGCTCGCATCTTACGCGACGTAGGATTCTTTGGCTTGAACGCCTTGGCGAGAGGTCGACCAGACGAGTTTGGGCTTTTTGCGAATGCTTGGAAATGGAAAAGAGCAGCTTGGAGGAGGATTTGTTAAACTGCGGGTGTATCAACGCCCAGTTGTAGCAACGTTTCGACAAAATCATGAAGCCCCAACTTGTATCCCTCACCTTATTTCTTGCTATCGGGAGTGCTGCTTCTTGCCTTGCTCAAGGAAGAGATCGTGCCGAACCTGCAAAACCAAAACGAGCGGCACATCTTTTGGCGACCAAGCATCTTCCCAACGCCATTCAAATTCACGAAAGGGTAATTTCGGGCGGGCAGCCGGTTGGCGAATCTGCGTTTCGCGAGTTAAGCGACTTGGGGATCAAGACGATTGTGAGCGTGGATGGGGCCAGGCCGGACGTGGAGCTGGCTAAGAAATTCGGCTTTCGCTATGTTCATCTACCGCACGGCTACAACGGAATTCAGCAAGAGCGAATCGAGGAGTTGGCCAAGGCCGTTCGGGACCTAGATGGCCCCATCTTCATTCATTGCCACCATGGCAAACATCGAAGCCCATCGGCGGCAGCAGCAGCATGCGTTGCAGCTGGTTTGATCGAGCCCGTCGAAGCGCTGCCTATCTTGAAGCTTGCAGGCACGAGCGAAAACTATATCGGCTTGTTCGAATCCGTTGGTTCGGCGACGAAGTTGAGCTCCACATGTCTCGATCAACTAACGCCGGATTTTCCAGAGACGGCGAAACTGCCGCCGATGGCCGAGGCGATGGTGGAGCTTGAGCGAACACATGACCGCATGAAACGTCTTTCGGAGTCTGGCTGGAAATCATTGCCTGGCCACCCGGACCTGACTGCGGCCCACGAAGCGTTGTTGTTGCGTGAGCATTTTACCGAGATGCAGCGAATGGAATACGCCACCAAACAACCGCAGGGATTTTCAAAGCGATTGAAGGAATCTGAGGCGGACGCTCTTCTGCTAGAGAAGGTGATACGGCAATGGAAACCAACCAGTAATTCGACCTCGCTGCCAGCCGATGTGGCCGAACCCTTTCGCCGTATCAGCACAAACTGCATCCAATGCCACAAGCAATACCGCGATGTACCGATCCAGAAATCCCGCTAACGAGTTTGTGTTCTGCCGAGATGAATGAAACCAATCCGAGTCAAAAGCAACAGCGAGAGGATGTACAACTTTGTGCGGGATATCTCAAGGCTTTGGGGGACTCCAATCGACTGCAAATGATCAAAGCGTTGCAATCCAGCCCGTTGACTGTTACAGATCTATCCCTTTTGCTCGATGCCGAAATCGCGAATGTCTCACACCATCTACGCGTCTTGTTTCATGCTGGATTGGTGACCACGCAACGTGACGGCAAATACGTTTATTACCAAATCAATCACGATGTTTTACGAGGCAAACCTCTCGGCCAGTCGCTTGATTTCGGGTGCTGTCGGCTCGACATGCGATCCGCTCGTTAGTGCCCTCTGCGCTAGGCAAGTCTTCACAAGTCTTTGGGGAAAATGAACAAATTAGCCGATCGGGCAACGCTGTGAAGCATTTTTCATTACAAAAACAGCCTTTTGTGTGGCGAAAGTCGTCAAGACTTTCGGCTGCATCGCCTAAACGACCAAAACTCTTGACGAGTTTCGCTACAAAATGCATCACAGCGTCCCCTGAAAGGGGCGAGGGGAGCAAAGACAAAAAGTTGTGGGTAATGACAAGCGGCGTTCGCCGCGGTTCTCATGAGTACTACCGTAGCACGTCGCGCAAGCTAGTGAATCAACTATCCAATTCACTAGCTTGCGCGTCGTGCTACGGTATATTTGAACCCGTCGCTTGCCTTATTGCATCGAGTACTTCACGAAACCATCTTTGGTCTCCAGTGCCGTGAGCATGTCCTTTGACTTGCTCATGGCAAGCAGGGCCTTGGTGATGGCTTCCCGCTTTGGCTCTGGGACTGCCGAATGAATAAAGGCGCTCACAAATGCGACTTCCTCACTCTTCCCGACAATCTTCAGATCGCCTTTCTTGATCGAGCCGCAACCGGCAAGAAGCGGTTCGGCGTAGCTACTAATCACGGCCGCAGCCTTGGCGTCCGCCGGTTGCTCTAGAAGTTGCTTGGCGGCGACAGAACATGAATCGCATGCACCGCCATCGATCGTTTCGATCTCGAGTTCCTTGAGCTTTGCCTTGGGAGCTGCAGCTTTCTCATCGCAGTCGTCAGGCCCCCAAAACACTTTGTAGCCTTCGATATCCAATAGCGAAGCGGCTTTGTCGTTTTGGCGAACCACGAACAAACCGTGTTGCTTGATACTGCCTGCCATATCGGTCAAGTGAGCGATCGGTTTTAACCCGAGCTTCGCTTTGCTCGCACCGTTGCGAACCACAGAGTCTTTGCCGATGACCAAGGTTACCCGGCCTTTGGCTTGGTCTTTGATCGTGCGTTCCAAGGACTCACCCCAAACGACTCGAACACTCTCTCCGACGGATTCCTTGAGGTAATCTGCTAGCCGTTCATACTTGCGCTGCGCGTAGCCTTTGACACAGTCACAAGCCAGCGGCAATGCCATGGGATCCATCACGATGATCGTTATCTTGGCATCCTCCGGGCCATACGGCTCAACCCCAAAGGACATCCGTGTTCTCGCTAAAACTGCCGTTGCAGCGATGCCTACGATGGCTGTTCGTCGATTGATATGCGTCATGATCTTAGCACTTCCTACTTTGGAAAATGGAGTTGGAAACGATACCACGGCTATCGCCGAATAGCACTCGCTTTCGATTGCATTTTTGTAGCGACAGGGCGCGAGCCCTCCGGTTTCGCGGCATCTAAGGCTAACACACCGGACGGCTCGCGCTGTTCCGCTAACAACGTCAGTGCCATTTGGCTTGCGCCCGCGACCCAGTCATTCGATTTGTTGGGTGTCATTAAGTATGAACCAAGTGCACTGTCTGTCCTAGGACTCTGTCCCTGACATGCGGTGAGTTGGAACCGGGCGACCAGGACGGAAACTTTGGAGCGTATTCATTTTTTCCGTTACCCCGAACTCAAGGCAAACGGCGTGCAATGTATCTTCAATCGTTTTGGTCAGCGAATCGGGGGCGCAAGCGACTCTCGCGTTGATGACGAGATTCGCACTGCTAGTCTTTAGGCCTGAGCCGATGGACAGTTTCGGCGCCGAGGAACTGCTAACAAGATTTGCGACGGCATACTGTCCGTCGGCCATCCCGATCACTTTCAAGTGAGCGACTTCGGCTGCGTGCTCGTTCAAGCAGAGATTGATTCGATCCAACAGGGTCATAATGAAATCGTCCAACGCAATCGGCGTGGGCGATTTCAAGTCGGCTTGGGCGTTCAGCCAGCCTAGTTCTGCCTCCCCCTCCGCATAGACATCGTAGTCAACATCCATTACTTTGCCGCCGAACGCACCTGTCAGATTGAGGTGTTCGCAAAACGCCTCGAATCCCTCTCCTGATGATGCCGAAATTCGCAGGCACGGAGTTCCAGGAAAATGAAGTTCGAGAAGCGAAGCCAGCTCGTCCACAGCAGCTTGGGAGAGTTCATCGATTCGGTTGATGAGCACAAAATCCGCCTCCTCAATTTGCTTCCGAAAAATGTATTCGGCTTGTGGTGAGAAGCCACCTTTGGAGGAACCCTTGAGGATCTTTAGTCCATGGCTCGGCTTCAAGATCACACCATAGGGAGCGATATCAAATGGCTGCGAGTAGATTGATTGAAGCGGCCGAATGACGGTGGCTACCAAGTCGGTGCAGCTTCCAACGGGCTCTGCGATCACAATCTCAGGCAATTGTGTTTCGCCAAGTCGTTCCATTGTGCTGGTTAGCTCGTTAAAGTTACAGCAAAAGCAAGAGCCAGCAACTTCGCCAACGTCAAACCCTTGGGATCGCAACAGATTGGTGTCGACTAAGTCGGTGGCTTGGTCATTGGTGACGATGCCGACCCTCTTGCCGAGCGATTGATAGTGGTGCGCCAATCGAGCAATGGTCGTCGTCTTGCCCGCCCCAAGGAAACCACCGATCATGATAAAACGCGGATTGTCTGACATCGATTTACAGGCCCTCTAAGAAACTGATAAAAACGGACTCCTTCGTTCTAACGAGTTTTTGAATGACAATCAAGCAAAGCGGTTCAAGACAAAGAAGATTTCGGCCAAAAAGAAGCTAGACGTTGGTGTACCGGCTCCAGCCGGCTTTGGGGTACACTGGCTTCGGCCGGCTCAGCCGCTTAACCCATGACTAACGATCGATAGCCGAAAGCACAAATTTATTAGCCAAATTAAGAATTTCCGCTGAAAGAATTGGAATTCAATGCGGTGTCTACTCTCGATACGCAAAATCGCAGCCTAGATAAAATGAGTTGCTCCGAGTCGATTTCAAAAGCCTACCAAAGAATCCCAATGCCCGCAAATCCAGAGACACGCGAAAGCCTTATCCTGCGATTACCTTCCGCGTCCGATGCGGACGCTTGGCAAGAGTTCATCGATCTTTATGAGCCTTTGGTAATCCGATTCGCCCGTCGCCGTGGGTTGCAGGATGCGGACGCTCGCGAGATTGCGCAAAATGTCTTCATCTCGGTCGCCAAGGCCGTTGATCGATGGCAACCGGATCGAGAGCGGGGCAAATTTCGGGCCTGGCTTTTTCGGATCGCTCGCAACCAGTTGATCAATTGGGTGGCCAAACACTCTCGTGGTCGCGGAACCGGTCGGACTTCTCAACTAAATGCAATGGCTCAACTCGATGCTTCACCGAGGCAGAAGGAGGTATTGGAGCAAGACTATCGTCGCGAGTTGTTTCGGCTGGCTGCTGCTCATGTTCGCGAATCTTTTAGCGAGAGTAGTTGGGATGCATTTTGGAGGACGAGCGTTCTCGGCGAGTCGATCGATTCCGTTGCGGACAGCTTAAAGATGTCCCCTGGTGCCATTTACATTGCCCGTAGCCGAATCACCGCTAAGATGAAGCTCGTCATTGAGCAGTGGGAGCAAGATGATGCAATCTAATTCAAAACTCAAAAAATCATTGCCCGACCCTTGCTCGTTTGAATATCTTGAGTTGGTACTCCATGGGAGCGAACAGAGTCCGAACTACTCGAAGGCGGTGTCGCATGTTGAACAATGCCCGGCCTGCTTGTCGCGACTCGAGGATGAATCGACCATGGGTATGCCTTGGTGGCGCGAAGCCAAAGAGTCCTGGCTTGAAAGCGATTTGCCAAAATCAAATCCGAAGACTTCCTTGAGTTCCGTCTCCGTCGAGATTGCAAGCGAGATGCCCGAAGATTCGCTGGTCGAGTTTGAGACGGTTATGCTTTCGTTCTTAGAGGCTCCCAGCCACCCGGAACTGCTTGGCCGATTGGGACGCTATGAGATCGAACGCGTGATCGGAACTGGCGGGATGGGTATTGTACTGAAGGCACATGATACGGAACTGCATCGGGTCGTGGCCATCAAGATTTTGGCGGCGCACTTAGCCAATAGTGCTTCGGCTCGAAAACGGTTTGCTCGCGAGGCACAGGCGGCCGCGGCTGTTTTGCATCCCAATGTCATTCCGATCTACAACGTGGAGTCGGAGGGGAAACTGCCATACTTGGTCATGCAATGCGTTTCAGGCCTATCGCTTCAAGCAAAAATCGATCGATGCGGAATGCTTCCGATCACAGATGCTCTTCGAATCGCCAAACAAACGGCCTCGGGCTTAGCCGCTGCACATAGTCAAGGACTTGTGCATCGTGACGTAAAGCCTGCCAATATCTTGCTTGAAGAAAACGTCGATCGCGTGATCTTGAGCGACTTTGGATTGGCTAGGGCTGTCGATGATGCATCGTTAACAAGAACGGGTGTGGTTGCTGGGACTCCGCATTACATGTCTCCGGAACAAGCCCGAGGCGATACGATTGACAACCGCAGCGATCAATTCAGCTTGGGTAGCGTCATGTATTTTATGCTGACAGGAAGGCCACCCTTCCGAGCCGTCGGTGCCATGGGTGTTTTGCATCGCATCTGCAACGAAGAACACCGTTCCGTCGACGAGATTAACTCCCAAGTACCGCGAGAAGTATCGAATCTAATCGATCGATTGCTTTGCAAAGATCCTGGCAAACGATTTGAAACAATGCACGTCGTCGAGCAGGAAATCGAACATCTGCTTGCGGCCCTGCAAAGTGGAGGGCTTTCGCTGACCAAGCGGTACTCGAAACGTGGCAAAGCAAATTGGCCAACATTTAGCATCTGGGCGAAACGCTCGATCGCATTTGGGCTAACAGCTTGCTTGGGCGGTACTATCGCCACGCTCGCAATCTGGCAGTTCGCGATGCCCAAAACGCCAACATCTGTTCCAAGAACTTTGAGCATTCGATCGGCTGCCGAGCAACTCGACAAATTCGTACGCGAAGGTAGTCAATTGCAATTAGATGCCGATCGCATCGAACGCGAGTTGCTAGTCTTGCAACAGCCTTCATCAACGCCAACGGAAATTCATCAGGAAAGGTTTTTTCGAGAGGTCCAAAGGCTTGAGTCAGAAATCCAAGCCGCTGAATATAATTTCTCCAGCGATCGACCAAAGTAGATGTCGTTTAACGGCCAGCCGGAGGCGTACCGCGTTCTTTTGGCAGTACGCCTTCGGCTGACTGTTAAACGAATCGCAAAACGAGTGCCATTGGGCTCCTGCCGAGCTTGCGACGCAACAATTCGGCAGGAGCCTCACCCCACCGCTGTAAACATGTTTCCAACGAGTTTACCTAAGTCATTCATTGCTCGGGAGGGTGAGGCTCCTGCCGAACCTTTGCACCGTTGGCTCGGCAGGAGCCTCGCCCTCCCTAAGGTTTTTAATGGAATTGACTTTGCAAAGATGTTTACAGGGGTGGCCTCACCCTCCCGTTATTTGGAACTCGGCGATTTCTTGATTCCCGTGGCCCGGTGGAGCGCGTGCTTGCCGAACTTCTTTGCGATCTCGTCCGCAACTTTGTCGAGCGAACGCTGTTGCTCTCTCTCGCTTTCGTCAAACAACTGCAGTTGCATCATTTCCGGTTGATCTAGATGGCTTACTCCGAATCCAATCAAGCGAATCGGTAAATGGTTCTTTGGGAGGCGATTGCAAAGCAGCTCAAGCCCCGCCGCTAACAGTTCACTGGTAATGTTGGTGGAGCTATTCAGTGTTAACGAACGTGTTAAGGTTTTAAAATCAGAGAATCGGATTTTTAAATCCACGGTTCGCCCCAAACGATCATGATTGCGCAATCGGCGACTGACTTGTTCGACCAGTGTCACAAGCCACGCTTTCAGGTCTTCTAAATCGGTGATGTCTTCCGAAAAAGTAGTCTCGTTTGAAATCGATTTAGCCTCGCGATCCGGCACAACAGGGCGGTTGTCGATACCGTGCGATAGTTGCCAATAGTGCTCGCCTGAGTTTCCGAAAAGCTCCGACAGTGACTCGCGTGAAAGCTGCCGCAGTTGCCCGATCGTCGAAATGGCAAACCGCTTGAACACCTGCGCCGTGACTTTCCCAACGCCCCAAATGCGTCCGACGGGAAGCGGGTCGAGAAATTCCTGGATTTGATCCTCTGTTACGACGACAAACCCATCTGGTTTCTTGAGGTCGCTCGCGATCTTTGCAACAAACTTATTCGGAGCGACGCCAACCGACGCCGTCAAATTGAGACGCTCCCGAATGAGCATTTTGATCTGCAGACCCATTTTGCTGGCGGTCCCCAAAAGGCTCTCGCTGCCAGTCACATCGAGAAAAGCTTCGTCTAACGACAGCGGTTCAATCAGAGGTGTGAACTCTTCGAAGACTTGTCGGATTTGATGGGAGACAGTTGCATAATGGTCGATACGGGGTCGAATGAAGACTGCATGTGGACAAAGTTGCTTGGCTCGATAAGCAGACATAGCGGAATGAATGCCGAACTTTCGCGCTTCGTAGCTCGAGGCGGCGACGACGCCGCGTCCTTCCGCTGAACCGCCAACAACAACGGGCTTCCCTAACAGCGATGGATCGTCGCGCTGCTCAACGGATGCGTAAAATGCGTCCATGTCAATGTGCAATATCATTTTTGCATTCTACCCTGCAATAGACTGCGATGGGTTGGCGTACGGACCTTGCAGTAGCCGCCGCACCTAGACTTTATTATGATTTCACGTGAACGGCACATGGAATGTGTCTACCGCTCTGAACAAAACAACTCCTTCGAGGATCCTTGAATCTTGCATACTTCGCCTCTCAGTTACGAAAACAACGCTACCGCCTTGATCATTGGAGTTGGATTGATGGGCCAGCATATGGCTTCCAACATAATTCCTTGGCTGGGCTTAAAGAAACTGATCCTAATTGACCATTCCTCGACGATCGGTGTCGGGACGAGCAAAATGGCGCTCACGGATTTTGCGAGCACCGTTGCCAAGGACTCCAAGAGCCGAACCGAAGTGGTCGCAGAATCCGTTGACATCACGAGCGAAGAGGCCGTGCGAGAATTTTTTTTGAGGCATCAGGGCATTCAGTACTTCATGCACACTGCAGGTATTTCTCCAAAGCCGCTGACACCTCCTGAGGATTTGACCAAGGAAGACGTGATGGGAGCTTGCGAAGTCAATTTATGGGGAGCACACAATGTACTCAAACATGGAGTCAAAACAGGCGCACTGGTTTGCGGCTCACGAGGGGTCATTGTCTTGTCGACATCAGCCACCGTCGGTGCTGAGGGACGAGCCAGCTCGGCATACGAAGAGTCCAAGGGTGGTTTGCTGAACTTTTTGCGATTGCAGTCTAGGCACTTCGTAGAAAAGTACGGAGTGATCTTGAACGGATTGGCTCCGTCTCCACTGCGTGGCCCAATGGCTGCTCAGAATCCAACGAGCGCCGGCCGACTTCAAGCGGTCGCGGATGCGATGCCGATGGGTGCGCTGACCGAACCCAAGCACATCTCAGCCGCCACAATGTACTTTTGGGCTAAAGAATGTTGGTGTGCAGGGGAAGTATTAACAACGGATGGCGGCTACACCAAGCATCGCCCAATCTACGGTCCATTGCCAGGCTAAGTACCTTGTAGCAGAAGTCGTGAGACTTCTAGCGGACATGGTTTTGTCGATTAACAGTCAGCCGTAGGCGTACTGCCCATCGAACGTGGTACGCCTACAGCTGACCGTTAAACGAAGTCATCGGCCGGCTTGTGCCATTCCGCTAAAAATGCAGAGCCAGGAAATCGAAAGAGCACATACGCAATTTGCATATGTGCTCCTTATGTCACACTTCTTCAGACCTAGAAACTACTTCTTGACTTCGAACTCAGCATCGATCGCGTCATCGTCGTTCGGGCTCTTATCTGGCTCGCCAGCTGGCGCTGGGCCAGATTGAGAGCCTAGAGTCGACCGAAATGCTTGAGCGGATTGATCGAGTTCCGTCGTCGCTGCCTTGATTGCTGCAGCATCGTTGGTCGCAATCGCATCGCGAGCTTTCTTAATCGCTTGCTCAAGTGGTTCACGATCCGAATCACTGAGCTTATCGCCCTGTTCCTTGATCGCTTTTTCGAGACCGTAGATGGTGTTCTCGGCGCGGTTCTTGGCTTCCGCTGTTTCGACAAACTTTCTGTCTTCGTCCGCGTGCGTCTCAGCTTCGCGTCGCATTCGTTCGATTTCGTCTTTGCTCAGACCGCTGGATTGCTCGATCTTAACGCTCGACTGCTTGCCCGACTTCAGGTCCTTGGCCGACACGTTGAGAATGCCGTTTTGGTCGATATCAAACTTGACTTCGATTTGTGGCATACCGCGTGGTTGCGCATCGATACCTTCGAGGTTGAACTGGTCGAGCAGACGGTTTTGCTGAGCCATTTTTCGTTCGCCTTGGAAGACACTAACGGTAACCGCTGTCTGCCCATCGGCTGCAGTGGAGAACGTTTGTTTCTTTTCCACGGGAATGGTGGTGTTGCGCTCGATGAGTGCTGTTAAAACACCACCTTCGGTTTCGATGCCGAGTGTTAGCGGTGTTACGTCAAGCAACAGGACGTCACGTCGATCTCCCGAAAGAACGGCACCTTGAATGGCTGCACCGACTGCAACGACTTCGTCGGGGTTAACCCCTTGGTGAGGTTCCTTACCAAAAATTTCCTTAACGATTTCGCGAACCTTAGGAACGCGAGTCGACCCACCGACGAGAACGACTTCGTCGATATCCGAAGGCTTCATCTTGGCATCTTGCAACGCTTGAAGAACAGGCTTTCGGCATCGTTCGATCAAATCATCCACGAGCCCTTCGAACACGCTGCGTGTGATTGTCATCTGCAAGTGCTTTGGGCCTGTTGCGTCGGCCGTGATGAACGGCAAGTTGAGGTCGGTTTGCGGCAGGCTGCTAAGTTCCTTCTTTGCCTTTTCGCAAGCTTCCTGCAAGCGTTGCAGCGACATCGGCTCTTTGCGAAGATCAATGCCCGACTCTTTTACGAATTGAGTGGCAACGTAGTTGACCAAGGCCTGATCAAAATCGTCACCGCCCAAGTGAGTATCGCCGCAGGTGCTGATGACTTCGAACACTTTGCTGTTGTTGTCGTCGTCGTTACTCATCGCAACTTCGAGGACTGATACGTCAAACGTACCACCACCCAAGTCAAACACGATGATCTTTTGGTCTTTTGTCTTATCCAAACCGTAAGCCAGAGCAGCGGCGGTGGGCTCATTGATGATACGAGCAACTTCGAGTCCAGCGATCTGGCCAGCATCCTTGGTCGCTTGACGCTGAGCATCGTTGAAGTAAGCAGGAACGGTGATCACAGCCTTGCTAACTCGGTGACCGAGATAAGACTCTGCAGCTTCTTTGAGCTTGCGAAGCACCTTGGCGGAGATTTCTTGAGGTGTGAATTGCTGGTCGCCGATTTGGACTTTGACGTATTCGTTGGCACCGCCTACGACTTGATACGGGACCATCTTTTCTTCGGATTCGACTTCATTGTGGCGCCGTCCCATGAATCGCTTGACCGAGAAAATGGTTTTTCTCGGATTGGTGACCGCTTGCCGACGAGCTGGCTCGCCTACAATGGCTTCGCTTTTGTCGGTAAATGCAACAACGCTAGGAGTTAAACGATTCCCTTCTGCATTTGGAATGACTTTGACTTCGGTTCCTTCCATCACAGCTACGACCGAGTTGGTCGTTCCTAAGTCGATGCCAATAATTTTTTCGCCGGATGCCATGAATGATTCCTCTGGGTTAGGATGTGAAGGGTGTTCTACGATTGCATTTTCAAGGGTTTTGTGGGTCTTTGCCGACCGGACGCCCTAGGAATGCAACTGGTGTGCCAACAGTTTCAGAAAAGCCGCAATTTGTTCCGTAAGCCCTTTTGGTGAAAGGGCTTGCGAACGCTCGTGTGTTTTGTGCAAATCCTTGGTTGCCCGATTTCAGCGCGACAGAACGCCAAATTGACAGAAGAATCCCCGCCCACAAGATCCAAAAATCAGGACGAAACGAATTGAAGGATAGACTCTCGGAAATTGACGACCAAATTCTGGCTCTCGCAAAATCGCGGTGCGAAGTGTTGGCTGAAATGCAGGGACGATCCGGTGCCGAAGCTGAGAATTTCGGGACTTTGCGGGGAGTTCAAGCAGCCAATTCAGTTCCCGGCCAAGAGGATTTTGCTCAGCGCCTACAACGCTTCGTGTCCGGCATTACTTTTCAAACCGCAGTCCGTCGAACGTCTATCGCCTATTTAGGACCTGAGTTTTCCTACTCGTACTCAGCCGCGGCCAAATTTTTCGGAGCCATCGACAGCTTGATTCCTGTCAATACGATCGGAGCCGTGTTCGAAGAAATCGCGAGTTCGCACTCAACCTACGGTGTGGTGCCAATCGAAAACTCCACCGATGGACGTATTGTCGATACGTTGACAATGTTCATTCGGAAACCGATCCGCATCTGCGGTGAAGTATTGCTGCCCATTCACCACAATCTATTGGCCAAATGCGATCGCAAGGACATTCGTGAAATCTACAGCAAGCCACAAGCGCTTTCGCAATGTCGCGCATGGCTAACTGGTCATCTACCGGAAGCGCGTTGGGTCGAGGTGGCAAGCACAGCTGTTGCGGCCAAGATTGCATCGAACACTCCGAATGCCGCGGCTGTCGCATCGCGAGAAGCAGGCATGCATCACGGCTTGGACATCATCGCGGAATGCATCGAAGACAACCAAGAAAACATCACTCGGTTCGCGATCATCGGGGACGAAAAGGTCACCGCGACAGGGGACGACAAGACCTCACTCATGTTCCAAGTGCCTCACCAACCCGGTGCACTGGCGGATGTCATGGTCCTGTTTCGCGACAACGGACTCAATCTGACCTGGATCGAGTCGTTTCCTGTGCCAGGCAAAGCCAACGAGTACTTTTTTTTCGTCGAGCTCGAGGGACACGAATCGCAAGCGAACGTTCGAGCGGCTCTGAATGCGTTAGCCAAGACCGCGTTGCGACTCGATTTCCTGGGGTCCTATCCTAGGGCAAGGAACTAGGCAAAGCGGCCCCAGACGGGCTTGTCTCGTCTGAGCTATCGGTTCGCAGCTAAGCACTTCGGCATGAGTCTTCAAGTGAAACAAACCTTTAGCCGTTGGGCGATAGCCCCGGTTTTCCACTCGACATTCGTCGAGAACCGGGGCTAGCGCCCGCTAGCGCCCATCGGCTAATTAATACGAAAAACAAATGCGGATATGCTTAGAAGCTCAACCCTCCTCATCATACCCTGGTCCTCAGCCACTCCGACGCCAACGACGTCGGAGTGGCTGAGGACCAGGATTTCGTTGGCACAGTTGCATCTAGCCCCGAACCTTTACGACCAATGGGGCGAGCCCATTGGGGCGTACGGCAAATGAACTTGACCAAACACTATGCTTGTTCGATGAATCACCTGCCAAACAAATTTACTTCGCTGCTGGAAACGCTCCCACTCCATTTGGCCGAGCGGTCTTGGCTGAAAGCCAATGGTCGCCCCGGGCATGATGGCCAGTTTGTTCTCTACTGGACTCACCACGCTCTCCGAGTGGACGAGAACCCGGCCCTCGATGTCGCCATGCTTTTGGCGGAACAACTCGGCTTGCCCTTGCTGGTCTACCAAGGGCTATCCGAGCAATATCGTTTCGCGTCCGATCGACACCATACCTTCATATTGGAAGGGGTGAGGGAGTTGGAATCCAACTACGCGAAACTTGGAATCTCTTACGCATTTCACTTGGAACGGGCGGCCGACCGACGTCCTCGCTTAGTAAACTTCGTCAAAGCGTCAGCACTGGTTGTGACCGAGGATTTTCCTCTTGAGGCGACACGAGAATGGACCGAGCGGCTTGCCCAGGCCAACATCGCTCCGATGGTTTTGGTCGATACGGCATGCGTTGTTCCGTCGCGACTCGTCGGGCGAGCCTATGATCGCGCATTCGCATTTCGCGATGCCACTGCGAAACTCTATCGAGAGCGAGTCGATCGTGAATGGCCAGCTTGTATGGCAAGACCCATTCCAGCTAAGCTTCCTTTTGAGTCGCTCAAGCTAAGCGACGAGAACATCGCAAATTTGGTCTCGCAATGCGAAATCGATCATACCATCGGTCCCGTTGCAGATACGCGAGGCGGCTCACACGCAGGGTATGCTCGCTGGCAAGCATTTCGGAAGAAGGGACTTCGCAGTTATCCCAAGTTGCGAAACCAAATTGAAGTCGATGGTGTCAGCCGAATGTCTGCTTACCTACACTATGGAATGGTCTCGCCATTCCGAATTGCGAGAGAAGCGTCCGCCGACGGTGCTGAAAAGTATCTGGATGAATTGTTGATTTGGAGAGAGTTGGCATACTCCTTTTGTTACTATCGAAAGGACTTGGAGACCGACGCCAGCATCCCATCGTGGGCCATTGATACTTTGAAGAAGCATAGCCAGGACACGCGGCACTGCCTTTCTTGGGAGACTCTGGCGCGGGCGAAATCGGGCTCGCGTCTTTGGGATGCCGCCCAGCGAAGTTTGATCAAGCATGGCGAACTGCATAACAACGTCCGCATGACTTGGGGGAAAGCGATTCTTGAATGGTCAAACGACTACAAGGAATCGCTCGCGAGGCTCATCGACCTCAATCATCGCTACGCACTGGACGGCCGCGACCCTGCTTCCTACGGCGGTATTTTGTGGTGTCTCGGGCAATTCGATCGACCTTTCTTTCCCGAAGAGCCCGTCTTTGGTAGCGTAAGGACACGACCTGTCACGATCCATGAATCAAGGACTAATCTTGCTGCCTACGAGAAGCGAGTCGATCGCGACGTAGCCAAGCCGTTACCTCGAATTGCGATGATCGGGTCCGGGCTTGCTGGTCTGATGTGCAGTCGTGTTCTGCTGGATCATGGGATTTCGATCAAGTGTTTTGATAAATCGCACCGCGTTGGCGGCAGGTCCACGACCCGAATCGTCGAGGGTAGCCTGCCGTTTGATCATGGCGCTCAGTACTTCACCATTCGCGACCCGATCCTGAAGCCTTGGCTTGAGTCCTGGTGTCAGGACAGCCACATAGCTCTTTGGCCTGGTCGTATTGTTTCTATCGATAGACCGGGCTCCTTTCGCGATGTTGCGCCGATGGACCGCTATGTTGGTACACCCAACATGGAATCGCTTGGAAAACATTTAGCGAGCGACTTGTCCGTTCTATTGGATACCGAAGTCGCAACGGTAGTCCGCCAGCCAGACGGCTACCGATTGACTTCACGAACGGGAATGCCGCTTGGTGAATTTGATATCGTCCTTTGGAATTGCCCGCCTGCACAAGTCGAGAAACTTGTGCCATCGAATTGCGATTGGCGACCGGAACTTGCCAAAGTAGAAATGGTTCCCTGCTGGGCAGTCATGGTTGCCATTGAAAATCGGTGGGAAGTGCACTTTGACGGTGCCTTTATCAATGACGGCAAGCTGGGTTGGATGGCTCGCAACTCCAGCAAGCCAGGTCGGCCGAATTCGATGGACGCCTGGGTGTTACACTCCAACGTTGCATGGGCAAAGAACCATCTCGAACTCTCGCAGGAAGATGCCAACCAAGTCCTAACGGAGGAAGCGGAACGTGTCACTGGCGTCGCCATGCCACCGATACGCATTGCCAAATCGCATCGCTGGCTTTACTCTCGGCCTACTGAGTCTCTAGCAGACAGATCGCTGTGGGATGAATCGAATCGGTTGGGAGCTTGTGGAGATTGGTGCGGAGGCCCACGCGTGGAAGGATCGCTTCGAAGCGGCATGGCGTTGGCAGGGCGAGTGCTCGGCTCGCTTCACGAACGGACGCGATTGATTATGGCATCCGAAGTTAATACGTCCGCTGCAATCCAGTTAGATTTGTTTACGTAGCACGACGCGCAAGCTAGTGATCTAGCACGACGCGCAAGCGCGCAAGCTAGTGATGTAGCGCAAGCGCGCAAGCTAGTGATCTAGCACGACGCGCAAGCTAGTGATCTAGCGCAAGCGCGCAAGCTAGTGACCAAGCACGACGCGCAAGCTAGTGATTTCGACGTTGGAGTCACCAGCTTGCGCATTTTGAAGTTGCACAAGTTAGGCCTGAAATGCCGATAAATCCCTAGCCGTGGCTGATAAGCCACGGTGGGAAAACCAATCGAGAGACGAGCCCCGAAAGGGCCACACATGATCGGAGTGTGTCGGCCCTTTTGGCCTTGGACCAATCGTTTGCCGAACAGAACCTATCCTCTAATTCAATGTCAATCAAAACAACAGCCTTAGTTTATCCACATCAACTATTTGCGAAACATCCAGCCGTTTCCGCCGCCGACACGGTTGTGCTCGTCGAGGATCCCTTGTTTTTCAAACAGTTCCAGTTCCATGCGCAAAAACTGGTTCTGCACCGCGCTTCCATGAGCGAGTTTGCGGAACAATGCAAGCAACTCGGCAAAAAGGTACATCGAATCGAATCAAAATCGATTGCGCATTCGGGAGAGATTGGTCCCATTCTCAAGGCCATGAAAATCAAAACGGCTTGCGTGGTCGATCCAACCGACCAATGGCTCACACAACGTGTCGCAAAAGGTTGTCGGGATGCCAACATCGATTTGACCTGGCTGGAAGACACCTCCTTTCTAACGCCAACCGATGTGATGCAACGATGGGCGGAGAACCGCAAGCACTATCACTTCACCGACTTCTATATGCAACAGCGGAAACGATTGCAACTGTTGCTCGATGACAAAGGGAAGCCTCTCGGTGGTAAGTGGACGTTTGACACGGAAAATCGAAAACGACTTCCGAAGGGAACTTCGGTACCTGAGTTACCTAAGCCAACCCAGCGTCCAAGCGTCGCTGAGGCCATTCGCTATGTCGCCAAAGAGTTCCCCAACGCGCCGGGGGAACTGTCCGAGTTCTTCTACCCCGTAACGCATGTCGATGCTGCATCGTGGCTCGAGGTCTTCATCGACCAGAGACTCTGTGACTTTGGTGATTTCGAGGATGCCATATCCAAGCAGGAGGCATTCCTGTTTCATGGCGTCTTGACTCCTATGCTCAATATCGGGCTGCTTACTCCCGAGCAAATCATTGAACGGGTGTTGGCGAAGAGCGAACAGGTTTCGCTCAACTCGCTCGAAGGTTTCATCAGACAAGTCATTGGCTGGCGAGAGTTCATTCGGGTCGTGTACATCCATGCCGGTTCCAAGCAACGAACGCAGAATGCCTGGAATCTGACAAGATCTTTGCCGAGTTCTTTTTATTCGGGAACGACAGGTATCGTTCCGTTCGATCAGAGCGTCAAGCGAACATTGAAGTATGCGTACTGCCATCATATCGAGCGACTCATGGTGCTCGGGAATTTTATGTTACTCTGTGATATCTCGCCGGATTCAGTCTATCAGTGGTTCATGGAGTTGTTTATCGATTCGTATGACTGGGTTATGGTCCCAAATGTCTATGGCATGAGCCAGCATGCCGATGGAGGCTTGATGACGACCAAGCCGTACATCAGCGGCTCGAGTTATATTCTCAAGATGAGCGACTACCCTAAGGGGGATTGGTGCGAAATTTGGGACGCACTGTATTGGCGATTCATCGACCGAGAGCGTGAGTTCTTTAGTTCCAATCCTCGCATGCGAGTCATGGTCGGCCAGCTAGACCGCATGGGAAAGAAACTGGATCATCACCGGGAGGTTTCTGAACGCTTCTTGGAGAAACTTCATGGCTAAGGAAGCAACAATCCCAATGCTAACACCAGCTCGATTGCGGTTCGCAAGTCGTTGGCTGGCGGATCAGGACGCGGAGTTAAAGCGGGTTCTCGATGAGTACGGTTACCCGGATTTATGGAACCGCGTTCCAGGCTTTTCTACAACGGTTCATATCATTTTGGAGCAGCAGGTTTCGCTCGCTTCAGCGAACGCAACGTTTCATCGACTTGAGTGCAAGCTCGAAGGCTCTGTCACCGCTGCCGGGCTCTTGAATCTCACCGAGGAAGAACTCAAATCGCTAGGATTCACGCGTCAAAAGATCCTCTATTCAAGACTTCTCGCCGAACAAATTGTTTCCGGAGATTTCTCATTTGAACCGCTGTCGCATTTGTCGGACGAATCGGTTCGCGAAGCACTGACAAAGCATAAGGGGATCGGAAACTGGACGGCCGACATTTATCTTTCCGAATGTCTGTTACGATGTGATATCTTGCCGAGGGGAGATATTGGTGTTCAAGAAGCGTTTCGCGTATTGAAGGGTCTTCAGCAAAGACCCACGCATGAAGAATTGGAGCAGATGACGAAACACTGGCGTCCTTGGCGAAGTGTCGGAACAAGGATGCTGTGGCATTATTATTTGAATCGGCGAAAACAAGGGTGAGGTGAGAACGGTGTGTAAGTGTCCGGATCGGGCTCGCCCCGACCGGACACCGCTTTGGTGTTCTAATGGGCCGCGTGATAAAAATGACACCTCCGGATTCGTCGCACAGTGTAGAGCGATTGTCTCAATCGCTCGGCGGGCACTTTAGTCCCATCCCGCAGAACAAAGAAGTCACGACTTGAAGGTGTAACTCGAATGCGATTGCGGTCTGCACTTCAGAAACGATTGAGGACAATCGTTTTACACTCGCCCTTGGCGGGGCGACGAATCCGGAGGCATGCGATCGAGCGACTTAAATCTAGAACTCCAAAGCTGCGGACGGTGGGGCAAGCCCCGACCGTCCTGAAATGCTTCACAGCGTTGCCGTTTCGGGACGGGCGAGGGGAGCAAAATCAAATGACTCCGTCTACGCGATGATTTTGTCTATTACGTTACCTGAGACGTCCGTCAGTCGGAAGTTTCTACCTGCGTAGCGATACGTCAGCTGCTCGTGGTTCAAACCCAACAAATGCAAAATGGTGGCATGCCAGTCGTGAACATGGCACTTGTCCTCGACCGCTTGATAGCCATGCTCGTCTGTCGAGCCGTAGCTAAAGCCACCTTTCACACCGCCACCCGCCATCCAGGTCGTATAGCCTTTGTGGTTGTGATCTCGGCCATCTCCGTTCGGCGCATCGGGTGTCCGGCCAAACTCGCCACCCCAAATCACAAGCGTGTCTTTGAGCAATCCACGTTGCTTGAGGTCGGCCAACAAACCCGCAATCGGCTTATCGATCTCGCGACAGTTTTCAGGCAACTCCGTCTTCAATCGCTGGTGATGGTCCCAGTTGCCGTGCGTCACCTCCACAAAGCGAACGCCTGACTCGACAAAGCGACGAGCCATCAAGCACTGGCGGCCAAAATCATTCGTGTCCTCTTCGTTGATCCCATACATTGCTAACGTCTTAGCGGACTCCTTCGAGAGGTCCATCAATTCGGGTAATGTGTCCTGCATTCGGAATGCCAGTTCATACGACTCGATAACACCTTCGACGTCGGGCTGCTCGACATCACGCTCCAGCTTCTGTCGATTGAGGCTTTGGATGAGATTGATTTGATTGCGTTGCGATTGCTTGGACTGACGAGGATTGGAGATGTCGGCAAGTTGAGGGCCAGACGCTCCGCCTCGCATGCCACCAGGACCACGCCCCTGTGGCTTGCCAACTTTTGTCCCTTGGTAGATTGCGGGCAGGAACGAGCTACCGAAGTTCTGCGCCGAAGCTGCAGGCGGATTGAGTGCGATGAAGCCCGGCATACTGTCGTTCTCGGTCCCTAAGCCATACAACGTCCAAGCGCCCAACGAAGGTCGAATGAACTGGGCATTCCCGGTATGCATCTGAGTCATGGCCCGCGGATGGGTCGGCTGATCACAATGCATCGACCGGATCAAAGACAGCTCATCGGCATGTTTGCCTAGCTCCGGAAAGAGTTCCGAAATCCACAACCCACTTTTGCCCTGCTGCTTGAATTTCCAAGGGGATGGCATCAATTTGCTGCCGCCGTACTTGCCACCTTTACCAGCGTCAGTTGCCAGTTGAGGTTTGTAGTCAAAGGTGTCGACGTGGGACGGACCACCTTGCATGCACAGAAAAATCACTCGTTTGGCGGACGCCTTGAAATGCGGTGCTTTGGGCGCGAGCGGATTCGCCCCCGACTCTTGGTCGGCGGCAGCGGTGCTGAGCCCGGCAAATGCCAAGTAGCCGAAGCCAGCGGAAGCCGTCTGCAAGAGTTCTCTTCTTGAAATAGCTGGGAGTTCAAATTGCATGATAGGTCCTTAATTGATTAGACGAAACTCTGCTGAGCAGAGGAGTGCTTGGCAGAATTGACTCAAGGATTGGAAGAGACGTTGTTCGGCCGGACTTGGTTTTTTTCCATCGTCCGCCTTACGGAAAAACTCGGTTGCGGTTCGAAGCTCCTTTTTCGTCGCAGGGCGACCGTAGACCAATGCGAACGCTTTGGCGATGCGTTCGTTTTGGTTGCTGGACGAACGGATCAGTTGTCGCGCAATCGCATCGCTCTGTTCGATGACAAAGGGATTGTTTAGCATGAAGAGCGCCTGATCCGCTGTATTGGACGCTTCTCGACTACCGATCACGAGACTTGGCTCCGCGAAGTCAAATACATCGAGGGCTCGAGGCAGGGAGTTGCGAGCAATAGGCAAATAGACCGATCGAGTGTAGTTGGGAGCTTCGAAAGGATTCACGTTTTGATTTCGACCGGCTGCTCGTATGGCGTTCATTGTGTCTGGCCGCTCGCCCGGTGTGGTACCTTTGGCGCTCATTGCGGCCATGTTAAGTCCAGGGGGCAAAGCCGGTCCATTTGGGCCGAGCAAGGTTGTTCCATAAGAGGCAATCAACGATGCCTTGGGTCGATTCAAATCGATCTGGCCGCTGATCGCCAGAATCGCATCGCGCATCGCTTCGGCATCCAGTCGACGAGCATTGGCTCGAGCGGCGTATTTATTCTCTGGATCAGCGTCGAATCGAGCTTTATCAAATGCGGAAGACAGTCGATAGACTCGCGATGTTGCGATGGAGCGAACGATGTGTTTTACGGACCATTTGTTGTCCATGAAATCGACAGCCAAATAGTCGAGCAAAGCAGGGTTCGAAGGAGCCGGGCCAGAAGCTCCGAAGTTCTCGGGCTCACTTACGATTGCGTTACCGATCAGATGTTGCCAAATGCGATTCACCATCACACGCGCGGTGAGAGGATTTTCACGGGAAGCCAACCAGTTGGCGAGTTCGCGACGCCCGCTGGTGTTCGGTGGAAGTTGGACCTGGTCTTTACAAAGAACTTGAACCAGACCGCGTTTGACCTCTTGTGCAGGCTGATCGATTTCGCCTCGGACCAGCAACTTCGCATCGCGAGGCTTGTCGGCGGCTTGAACCCCCATGCAGAGCGTCAGCGGCTTGCCATCGCTATCGACGGTATTGATACGGCTGTTGATCTGCGCGACCAACTGGTCTAGGACGGCGATACTCAAGAAACCGTTTCGCGGTGTGGAGCCTTCTTTGGCTTTGTCCGGTTGTCGTTGCGCCCGTCGCGCTTCTGCATACTCTTTCTCGCGTTCCGATAACTGGGTCTTCAAAGAGGCAAGTTCGGTTTTGGATATCGGTTTGTCATTGGGATTGGGGTCGTTCAGTGGCAGGATGATCAGATTGCTCTCTTGTCGACTGCGTTGGCTGCGCAGGCCCCCGAACATGGTTTCGGTACTTTGAAAGATACCGGCTAGAGCGTAGTAGTCGGTCTGCGGAATAGGGTCGAATTTGTGGTCATGGCAGCGAGCACAAGCCACCGAAACACCAAGAAAAACGCGAGTGGTCGTGTCGATCTGTTCGTCGATCAAGTCCGCTTGAAACTGACGAGGGTTGCGTTCGATCAGTGTCTTCGGACCGATCGCTAGAAAACTGGTCGCAATCAACTGTTCTGCAAATTGGGCATCGTCTTTGGTTGGGATCAAGTCGCCAGCGATTTGTTCGCGAACGAACTGATCGTAAGGTTTGTCTTTGTTGAACGCATCGATGACGTAGTTTCGATATCGCCAGGCGTTGGGAAAAGTCATGTCCACCTCTTTACCAGCTGACTCTGCATAGCGAGCGACGTCGAGCCAATATCGGCCCCAGCGTTCACCGAATTGTGGGCGATTGAGCAGGTCATCGACGGCTTGAGTGATCGCCGAATCTGGATTGCTCTTCCAGCTTGCAACAAAAGCATCCAATTCTTTTGGGCTAGGTGGCAGCCCAATCAAATCAAAGTAGAGTCGTCGAGCGAGCGTTGCTGGTTCAGCGTCGTTGGCAGGCTCTAGTCTATGCTCGTCCCAAGATTGCGCGACGTAGCGATCGATTTCGGTCGCTGCCCACTTGGCATGGTTGACTGGCTTGGGTTCTGTTTTCTTTGGCGACTTAAAAGACCAAAACTCTTTTCCCTTGGCGATGTCCTCGGGTGTCACCTTGGTATGGATGACGACGCCTGAGTTAACGCGGGGGTCAGGAGCTCCCATTTCGATCCATTTGCGAAAGTCTTCGATGACCGCTTTGGGGAGTGGGTTCTTGGGCGGCATCTTGAAGTCTTGATAATTGATCGCGTTCCAGAGAAGACTCTCCTCGAGATTGCCGGGAACAATCGCCGATCCTGATTCGCCACCGGCTAAGAGTGCGTCTTTGTTTTCGACGGAGAGTCCACCTCGAACCCCTTGACCTTCGGTCGAGTGGCATCGGTAACAATGCTCGATCAAGACTGGACGAATCTTGGCTTCGAAGAATTGAACGCTCTCTGTGGAGAGCGGCTGTTCATCTTGACCAACTGAAGTCGGTCCAAGGAACGAAGCAAGGCCAAGAAACGCAATTGTTTTGAGATCAGGTCGGGACATCATTACATTGCTCTGGTTTGTAAAATAGGAATTTCGGGGAAAGGGGAAACCCGACGCGTAAGCGAGGTCAAACTCGTTCCCCGGCTCTGCCGGGGAATTTTATGCATCGGAGGCTTCCGCCTCCTTAGTAAACAAATCCATGCCATGATAGAGGCGTAGCCTCAAACGCTGTGCATCCCCAAGCAAAGCCTGGGGACGAGCGTGAAGTAGCAGGCACATTCCACTTGCCGTTCACAAGTGATCAGAGTAAATGAACTCCAGCGGACGGCACGACGGAGCGTGCCTGCTACTTTGTCATTACTCAATCGGTCGCTTGGGTTTGACTCCACCGCTGGAATTACCATCCTTGCCCGGTCTTTTCCCCATTGCTTCTTCCATGCGTCCAGCTACCGATGCGAATTCCGCCTTGGTAATGGCCCCATCGCCATCTTTGTCGATCATTTTCAGCTTGTCTTGAAATCGTTCTGGAATTTCGTCACCGATAAGTTTACCGTCGCCATTCTTATCTCGCGATTCAAATAGTTTCGTCATCATTTGCCCGTTCATTGGACCGCCAGGTCCAGCACCAGCCATACCGCCTGTCATGGCGCTCGGGTCAGGTCGCATTTCCTCGGAACTGATGATACCGTCGCCGTTCTTATCAAGCTGAAGCAGAGTCTTCGAGGCGTTGGCGATTTCCGTCGCTGAAAGTGAACCATCTTGATCGGTATCGAGGACCTTCATGAGTGGTAGCATTTGCATCATTCCCATTGGCCCGCCGGGAAATCCCCCCGGAAATCCCCCCGGAAATCTACCGGCTTCCGGTCCGGCACCAGGCCGCTGCATATTGAGGCGGCGAGCAGGCCCTTTCTCCTTGCCGTCCTCCTGTCCCAAAGTCATGACTGGGAACGATATGGCAACTAGGACTGCAAGCATTTGCATTTTGAGTTTCATGTTAAATCCTCTGTTGATTTGGAGTTTTTCCGGTTGATTGGCGATTTAGTGGTTAATTGGCGGTTTAGTCACCCTCCCCCTGGGAGGGTCGAGCAAAGCGAGGGGAGGGTGAAGTGCCAGTGGCAATTGCACAAGTCAGTTCACCCTCCCCGGCCTCTGGCCGACCTTCCCGGAGGGAGGTTGACTAAGCTAGGATGACTAAGCTGAAGTGATGCAGATAAGGTTGTACCGACACGAACAAAAGACAATCCACATTCTGTTTGGAAATTTTTTTGGGATTGGCGTGTAAAACGATTGTCCTCAATCGTTTCGGAAGTGCAGACCACAATCGCATTCGAATTGCGCCTTCAAGCCGCGGCTTATTTGTTCTGCGGGGGGGACCTAAAGTGCCCGCCGAGCGATTGAGACAATCGCTCTACACTGTGCGACGAATCCGGAGGCTCGCGATCGGGCGACGTGAATCTAGAACTCCAAAGCTGCGGACGGTGAGTAATCCGTCGCTGGTTCTGTATAATGCATTGATTTTGATTTCTACGAAAATTTGCTTTCCTCGCTTACGCGTCGGGCTCCCTCTTTCCAGGTTCGGTGGATGGACAACTCTCAAGACTCTTCGATCTCGCGAGATCGCGCTCTGCTAGCTCAGGGGGGCGAAAAGGCCTTGGCGGATTTGCTGGCAATCCATCGTGAGAAACTCGAACGCATCGTTTCCTTTCGACTTGCACCCGTCTTGCGAAGTCGCGTCGATCCGTCGGATGTGCTCCAGGAAGCCTACTTCGAAATAGCTCGCAGGATCAACGAGTTTATCGAAGGTTCTCCGGTTTCGTTTTTTGTGTGGGTACGACAAAAAACAATTCAATCGCTTATCGATATCCATCGCAACCATACGCGAGAAAAACGAGATGCCCATCGCGAATTGCCTTTGGCCTCCTCACCCTATGGTCAAACTACTAGCATATCTATCGCGAGAATTTTGTTGGACGATATCACGTCTCCCAGCCAAGCCGCCGTCCGAGACGAAGAAATGCAGCAACTCCAATCCGCGTTGGAATCAATGAATGAGACAGACCGTGAAGTCATTGCGATGCGGCACTTCGAACATCTAAGCAATCAACAGGTAGCGGAAGTGCTCGACATTTCCCCAACCGCAGCCAGCAATCGCTATGTGAGAGCCGCCGCCAAACTTGCCGAGATACTAAACCAACACCACTCTAGACGACCAATGCCATGAACCACTCCCATTCTGAAGAGGATCGGCATCCCGTCGAAGTCGTCGCGGAGGAGTATTCCATGCGATTGCGAGCTGGTGACAAGCCCACGATCGAAGAGTATGCACTTCGGTATCCAGAACACGCAGAACTTCTTCGCACGATACTGCCATCGATTGCGTTGGTCGAGCGTGTCTCGAACGACGACTCCGCTCAACCGAAATCTGGCGGGTCCCATTCCTTGTCACCTATTGCAAACGGCCGGCCAAGTTTACTGGGCGACTACGAGATCGTTCGTGAAATTGGGCGAGGTGGTATGGGAGTGGTTTACGAGGCGATCCAACGATCCTTAAATCGCCACGTTGCTTTGAAGGTCATCAGCGGCTTGATCTCAGGCAATGCCAAACACAACGCTCGTTTTCGTCGCGAAGCCGAAGCAGCCGCTAGCCTGCACCACACCAACATCGTTCCGATCTATGGCATCGGTGAGGACCAAGGTTTACAGTACTATGCGATGCAGCTGATCGATGGAGTAACCTTGTACGATGTGATCGAGTGCTTGAAAAACGACACAATTGGAACAACGCATAGCGGTGAAGCAGCCCGTCGAATGCTTAGCAAGTCAACGACAGAAACCATCGCTTCTGTCACGAGTGCAACCTCCACAACCAATGCATCCGCGCGAGCGGCCTCTCAATTAAAGACCGTACCGCGGGAAGCGGAGACCATCGAACTCATAGCCGCGTCGCCGGATGAACCGACGATGGTTGCACCCATCGATACTATCCAGGCTCCTGCAACTGACTCGGAACAGGGACCGACATCACAAAGACTTACGCGAGAGTATTTTCGCAACGTTGCAAGAACCATTGCGAATGTGGCCAATGCGTTGCAGTACGCACACCATCAACGCGTGCTTCATCGCGACATCAAGCCAGCCAATTTGTTACTCGATCGGGAAGGAACCATTTGGGTCACCGATTTTGGCCTGGCTCGCCGCACCGATCTGGATGCCGAAACGCAAACTGGCGAAATCTTGGGGACGCTACGGTATATGGCACCCGAACAAATCGCGGGCTCTGGTGACTCCCGCGTCGATATTTATAGTTTGGGTTTGACTCTGTTTGAGCTGTTGACGCTCAAGCCGGCGATCGAGTCCCCCAAGTCGCGACTGCTCGACCCTGAACGCAACTCGATTTTGCGAAGCCCGCGTTCGATCCAGCCCAACATTCCTGCGGACTTACAAACGATCACGCTCAAGGCTTGTGCGTACAACGCGAAAGATCGATATCAACATGCTCGCGAATTGGAGGAAGATTTGCGACGGTTCCTCGAGGATCGCCCGATCTTGGCAAAACGCTCGACTCGAACCGAGTTGCTCATGCGTTGGGCCAGACGCAATCCAGCCATAGCGACCTTGGCGGCCGCTACGCTCTGCTTATTGATTTTGATCGCTGGCTTATTGGGTATATGGAACCGCCAGCAGCAGCGCTCGATTCGAGAGATTGGAAAGCAGTTTGAACGCGCTGAGACGAACCTGGCAGCGAAAACGGAGGCGCTCGCGCAGGTGGAACAAGAACAAATGCGGGCCGAAAAGAACCTGAGTCTCGCATTGAAAGCTTTCGACCAAATCACTAGTAATATCGCGTCGCGGGGCAGCATGATCGCGATGAGCGGAGACTTCGAAGACGAGGAGTCTGTCGAATTCGCGAACGCAACTCTCAGTCAAGCCGATGTGGCCCTGCTGGAATCTTTGCTTGAGTTCTTCGACGCGTTCTCGGAGGAAAATGCAAAAGACTTGCGTGTCGAAGCTGCCGTGGGGCAGCAACGCGTTGCGGATATCCAACATAAACTTGGCCAATTAGACAAAGCTGAGGAATCTTACCAAAAGGCACTCATCGCGTTTCGGGCTATCCTAGAGCAGAAACCTGATCTCGCAGAATCGGTGTTGCCCATGCTGGCGATTCACATCGAACGACTAACCATCTTCGCAAAGCGTGGGCAACTTCTGAAGGCCGAGGGTGAATACAAGGAAGCGTTATCTCTCCTCAACCGATCGCCGCAGGTGAAAGAAAAAGCCGATGGTCGTTTTGCCTTGGCGAAACTCCTGAATTGCATGGGGACATTGCAGACGCGATTTGGTGCGAACGCTCGATCGAGAGGAAACCGCCCGTTAGAAAAACCGCTTACCGGGCCCGATCTTCCACCGGATGTCGCGATGCGAATCAAACGCGACGCCGAGTTCAATGCCGAAGCATTAACATTACTCAAAGGGCTTACCACCGAGTCGCCAGACAACGTCTCGTATCAAGTTTCCTTGGGACGCGCTCTTCGAGATGAATCGCGCATCGCTCGCGAATTAAGGGATTTCCCGCGATCTGACGACGCAATTCGTAAATCGATTGAACTGTTCGAGGTCTTATGCAAATCACATTCAGACTCAGCCGCCTTTAAGTATGAGTTGGCTGACACGCTAAGTCGCAATGTTTCAAATCGTCCCATCGACCGACAACGTTGCGAACGAGCTCGTACGATTTGTGATCAAATCGTCAAGGAGCATCCGCAGATCCCAGAGTATCAAGCACTTAAAGCCTCTACCCTCTTTAAGCTGAGCATAACCGAGGGGAAAAGCGAACGAGCTGAAGAGCTGATGCGAGAGGCAATCGCCATTCAACGCGAACTAGCAAACCGCTTCACGGACGTGGCTGTTTACGGAAACGTTTTGCGACTTTCGTTGCTTCGATTATCCGAGATACAAGAGCATCTCGGTAAATCGGAAAAAGCCAAAGAGACCAAGGAGCTCGCGGAAAAAGAGTTGTTCCGACTAAAAGAAAACGTCAAGCGTCCAAAGTCGTTTTGGCCATTTCCAGAAATGCCGCGTGACCGACCCTTGCTTATGGATAGGCGAAACAAATTGTGATCACATCAATCGCGACACTTTGACATGCGTTTTGCGATTACTGCGCACACTATCAACTGAATTTGATGGAAGATCATAAGAGGCAAAATGATCAGGCCGATTTCCGTGGGCGGAAATAGAGTTCCTGCTATGGGTACGCCGGAGGCCAAACTTTTCTTTGAGCCGCAAAATAGCAGCACGATCACGTCCTCCCGTTTAAGTCCAAGCCAAAGGCCCATTCGCCAACAAACACCTAAAACGAACGCAAGCAGACCACAACTAATAAGTATCATCACTAAAATATTGAGTGCCGAAATGCGGGTCCAAAGGCCAGCTACAACCGATGCACTAAAGGCGGTGTAAACGACGAGCAGGATTGTTCCCCGATCGACGCGTCCAATCAACGACTTGTGCTTAGCCAACCAAACGGCAAACATAGGCCTTGCTAAATGCCCAACGAGAAACGGCAGCAACAATTGCAACGCAATAGTCCTCACGGAATCCAGAGTCACTTGAGTTTGACCACCTGGGATCTGCATGAAGATCCCGACTAGCACAGGGGTTACGAACATTCCAAGCAGATTGGACAAAGTCGCTGCGCAAACTGCGGCAGGGACATCACCCTTCGCTATCGAAGTAAAGGCAATTGAAGACTGCACCGTCGATGGCAGTAGCGTCAAATACAAGATTCCTGTCTTCAAACTTGGGTCAATTCCTGGAGCTCGGATCAACAATAGTCCCAACACAGGAAAGAGGAAAAAAGTGACCGCCAGCGTCGCAATGTGCAGTCGGTAGTTGAGCATGCCACTGACAATGGACTCGCGAGATAATTTCGCTCCGTGCAGGAAGAACAATAACACGATTCCTGCGTCCGTTGCGTAGTCCAGAAAAAGGGCAAAGCTACCACGACAGGGCAAAAACGAGGCTGCCACGACTACCGCCATGAGCAGTGAAACAAACGGATCGGAGACCGCTATTCTCTTAATTAAGTTGCGCACGTAGCCACGTACGCATCGATGGCGTCTAAATGCATTTGCACCTCGTCCAGCGGAAGAAATGAGCCCAGGAAACGATTGCGAGCCAACTCGATCAAGCCATTGCGATCGATGACACCGGCGTTGGCAATCGCTCTATCGTTTTCATTCATATAGCCACCGAAGTAGGCTGGGTCATCTGAGTTATCGGTGGCTCGCATACCGTGCTTGAGCATTTGGCCGATGGGATGCCTGGCTTACGCATTCTTGAGCAGCTTCTTGCAGACGTTTCCTTCGTTCTGCGTCGCTCGTTCAGGTCTTCCTTGATGTGCATAAACCAGCTTCCAGTGATCGACTCCTAGCATATGAAGAATGGTTGCGTGCAGATCATGCACATGCAATCGATCCTCAATGGCGTGCAGACCGATCTCGTCCGTTTTGCCGATCGTCTGGCCTCCGCGGACTCCTCCCCCTGCCATCCACATCGTAAAGCCGTACGCGTTGTGATCTCGCCCGTCTCCCTTTTCGCTCATCGGAGTCCGGCCGAACTCACCGCCCCAGACCACCAGCGTACTATCGAGCAAACCCCGTTCTTTGAGATCCTTCAGTAGACCAGCCACTGGCTTGTCGCTCGTCAAACACATCTTGCCGTGGTTCTTTTCGATGGCAGAGTGTGAATCCCATTTGCTACCTGCTCCATGGTAGAGTTGCACAAACCGAACTCCACGCTCTACCAATCGACGAGCCAGCAAACAATTCTTGCCAAACGAAGCGGTCTCCTTGTCGTCGATACCATACATGGCCTGGGTTCGCTCGGTTTCTTGAGACAAATCAACGGCCTCCGGCGCCTGGGCCTGCATCCGAAACGCAAGTTCATAGGAATTGATGCGAGCCTCCAACTCGCTGTCGCTCGACCTTTCGGCTTGATGCTGGCGATTGAGTTCGTGGAGCAGTCTCAGTTTGGCCGCTTGACGATCTGCGCCGATCCTCTCGGGCGTTTTCAAGAAGTCGATCGGTGACATACTGCCGTTGAGAGCGATCCCTTGATGGCTCGCGGGCATGAAGCCAGCAGACCAATTGCGAGGGCCGTTGATCACATGGCCGTCGCCATCCTCAATCACCACGAACGCAGGCAAGTTTTCATTGGCGGTTCCTAGCCCATAAGTAACCCAACTGCCTAGCGATGGACGACCACCTAGAATCGAGCCAGAATTCATTTGGCATACGCCGTTGGAATGGTTCAGGCCATTGGCCCAGCATGAACGAATGACGGCCAGGTCATCGGCATGTTCGGCTGTGTGAGGAAGCCAGTCCGAAACCCAAAGCCCGCTTTCGCCATGCTGTGCCCATTTGCGTTTGCTCGGCATCAGCGGCGCATCGTACTCACCCATCGGTGTTATGATCGGACCAAAACTCTCTGGCAACGGCTTCCCCGCAAGCTTTTCAAGTTCAGGTTTCGGGTCAAACAAATCGATATGGCTTGGACCACCTTCCATGAACAAGAAGATCACGCTCTTGGCAGTCGGAGTATGGTGTGGTCCTATTTGAAAGCCATCTGATGTTGCTGCTGCCCCACCCATTTGCTGCATGAGTGAAGCCAATGCGAGCGAACCGAATCCCGCACCCGCTTGTTGCAACATATCGCGACGGTTTAGATAGCCGGAACCGCGAGGATTGGAATGAAAAGCCTTCATGTTGTTTGCCTATTATTCCATGTGCAGGAACGAATTGGAATTGATCAGTACGTGACAATAATCCGCAAACAGTTTATCCCAACCTGGTGGATTCGCAGTTTCTGAAACCCCAAGAAACGCTTTCGCAGACTCCCTATCCGAAGGGGACGGCGACTTCAAAAATACTCGCTCGAAGGCCTCTTGAATGCATGCCTCAGGAGTCGATTTCTTGCTGATGATTTGTTTAGCCATGTTTTCCGCTCGCGTGTTCACCCAATCCGAATTCATCATCATCAAGGATTGGAGCGGGGTCGTCGTTGCGTTGCGTTTTGCAGTCGACGAACTCCCATCTGGTGCATCAAACAGAGCCAAGAATCGATCTTGCGAATTCCGCATCGATCGAACAAAGATCGATCGAACGGGCTTGTTGGGGTCCTCGGATACTCCACTATGGATTGGCCGCAACTCACCAGCCACCGTCAACATAGAATCCCGAAGCTGCTCAGCATCCAATCGGCGGGGCGCAAAACGCCACAGCCATTTGTTGCTCGGATCGATTTGAATGGCAGCGGTGGTTGACGCAGGGTATGCCGACTGTCGATAGGTGCGGCTATTCAAAATCCAGCGATGCAAGGATTTCATGCGGCCGCTGTTTTCAGCGAAATGGCTCGCCAAAAAATCAAGCAGCTCTGGATGAGTCGGAGTTTCGGTCAGTCGGCCAAAGTCGCTCGCGTTTGGCACGATCCCTTGCCCAAAATGCTGCTGCCAAACGCGATTGACAATCACTCGCCAAGTGAATGGGTTTTCGCGATCCACCATCCAATTTGCCAGTGCCAATCGTCGGCCACTCGAGTTGTGATCCGCCATCGGCTGCACAGGCATCGCTTCTGGATTGATAATCGATGGAATCCCCGGGGAGATAGGGCCAAGCCCAGGTTTGCCCGGAATATATACCTCGGCTGGCTCAGGTCCAGCGTCGGTGGCCGTTAAAGAAACGGGGAGCGTCTTAGGCTTCGGTGCAGGCAGTTGTTTAAGATACTCTTTTGCAAGAAGCCATTCCTTTTGCTGCTCTCCCTTGAGAACCTTTTCCCATTTGATTTCCTTGACATCGCGAAGTTGTTGGAGATAGGCCAAATGGGCGAGTTGCTTTTCACGTGTGCTGCGCTGCTCCGCTGATTTAAGGAGGGCCGGCCGTACATCCGGAGGGAATTTGCTAACTGCCGACCGAATCGTTTTCTCGCGAATCGGAGCCTCAATCGCCTCAATCGTGTCCAAGAATGGCTTCGCTGCTTCTTCCCAGGACGCGACGTCCGCTTCGTTTCGTTCGACTTGTTCCTGTGTTGCGGCAGGCAAATCCTCTCGCGGGATCAGACCTGAAAAATAGGCCTGCAGTCGAAAGTAGTCTTTTTGCAAAAGCGGATCGAACTTGTGGTCATGGCAACGAGCACATCCATAGCCCAATCCCATGAACGCTTCACCGGTCACATCGGTTAAGTCATTAAGGATCGCATTCCATTGGCCTGTCACATCGCGCTGATTGTATTCGTAGATCCAAAGTCGCAAATATCCGCTTGCGTCGCGGCACTCCAAAGAATCGGAATCGATCTCGTCCCCTGCAAGTTGCTCACGAACGAAGTCCCGATACGGTTTGTCTTCGTTAAACGATCGAACCACATAATCGCGATAACGATACGCAGTTGGCCGGAAGTCGTCTTGCTTGTAACCATCGGATTCTGCAAAGCGAACAAGGTCCAACCAGAAGCGACCCCATCGCTCACCATACCGAGGATCGTCCAGCAATCGATCCACCAAACTGGCATATGCGGTATCAGTTGGATCAGCGAGGAACGTGGCGACTTCCGCGGAGGTGGGAGTCACCCCAATAAGATCGAGATAAGTTCGTCGGACGAGCGCAAGCGGAGTTGCTGGTTCGGCAAAGGTGAGTTGGTGGGTCGACAGCCCTGCCTCAACAAAGGCATCAAGTCGATCGCTAACAGAGTCATTCCGAGTACGAACGGTTTCGTGCTTGGACATAGGCTGAAAGAACCAGTACGATCGGTCCTCATCCGTGAAGCCTTTTTCACCTTTTCGTTTGGCCGTTAGAGACTCGGTTTTGGCTGGCCAGTAACTGCCCCCGGCAACCCACTGTTCGAGGATTTGGATCTTCTCCTCCGAGAGCTGGCCCGATGGCGGCATTTCCAAATCTTTGTACCGAATGGCGGACAGAAAAAGGCTGTTTTCCATGGACGCTGTGTCAATCACGGAACCGCTCTCTCCGCCTTTGTTGAATGCCTCTTGGCTATCTAACCTCAGGCCACCCTCTTGCTTTTCATCTCCGTGACATCGCACGCAACTATCGATTAAGAGTGGCCGGACTTTGGTCTCAAAGAATCGAGCTTGTGCATCCTGCTCATCCTTCAAGTCATCGTAGGTGTAGGCATCAGAAGAATTCGCACAAAGTCCAAACGCGACAAGCAGTACCAGCAGGCTAGAAATCGCTTTTTTGCATAGAATCATCAGTGTGTGCCTGCATCGAAATGGCAATGACAGCATAAATGGAAGTTGGAATCTGCTAAAATCATCCAGCTTATGGGGCAGGAATCGCCATGATAGCGACTTTCGGACTGCTCTATCCTATCGTCTGTGGCTACGGACTGTCAACGCAGTTCCTATTGCAAATCGTTCCTCTCAGAATCAAATCGAATCAATTCAATCGAGTCTTTCATGCCCGAAAATCCGTATTCGCCTCCCAGCTTACACGGGCTTAAAAATCGTTTCTTACAATGGGAGCCCGTGTAGCACGAAGCAGATCGCTATTCGCACACTCTTTCGTCTGCTAGAAACCAATCCACTGCTCTTAGGTGCGATTCCAGCTGCTGCGAGGATCATCTTTTCAAGAGACAAACAACGCTTTGGTGATTTGCTTGCTGGAACGATTGTCGTGTTTCGGAATCGCGCATGATGGACGCGAAGGCGAACTTACTTCGCAGTCGCTTTGTCATAAGCAGCTTGACCACCGACGATTGGCAGCTCCAATTCCGTCCCTTGAAGCTCGACCGTCAATTCTGTTCCTGGAGCAGGGAGCAATGTAAACTCCGGGTCGCTCGAGAAGATCATTAAACCGATGCTTTCGCCGGCGGGGATAATTTGATCATCCGGTTGGAGCGAAAAGTTCAGGTCATAGAATTGGTTCGGAATAAGTGGTTCGCTTGACGACTCAGAGCGATGGTTCTGTGGGTCGGCCCACCCCCGTGTGATCAAATTGTCATTGATCTTAGCGTTGGCGAAATCATTTGGGGTCTCGGTCCATGGCAGGGATACCAGCCATACGCTCAAGTTTGCCGCCGGCTTGCTCGAGGCCAAGCGGATTTTGATTTTTGCAAAGCCGGAGATGTGCAATGCTTCCTTGAGCTTGGGCGTTTCAAATAGCAGTCGGTGATTCGAGGAATCGGCTTGGGCCAAGTCTTTTCCAAACATTGCAGAATTGTCGACAAGCGTCTCGCGTTGAGGCTCCGTCGGCTCTGAAGTGGTCAATCCGCCGCGAGTGTTGCCTCCTTTGGTTAAGTGCAGCGTCACAGGCTTTGCCTCGGGGTTAGGGTAGTCTGGATAGGCCGTCGGTTGACTCTGCTTGGCGGACTCGCGAACGATCCATGAACGCGGATCTTTCTCGACTCCGTTGTCAATACCGTGCAAATACTTTGTAAACCATCGGTTCATCAAGTTCATAGGCGGTTCACCGCCGTGGCCCCCTTGGTGGCAATAGAATTGAACCGGAATCCCTTTAGCCTTGGCCGCTTCGTAAATGCGAACGCTGTGCTCTGGCACAACATTCCAATCGTTGAAACCATGTGACATCAGAAGAGCTGCATGCATTGGCCCCATGTCGTTGATGTAATCGCGTCCTGCCCAAAAATCGTTGTAGTCACCCGTTAACCGATCTTGACCATTTGCCATCTCCTTGTCGCGGACTTCACAATCGCAGTGCTCGCGACGCGGTTCGTTGCCGCTATGAATAAAATCGTAAAGGACATCGATATCCTCTCCCATATATCCACCGGGGTGGCGAACCAATCCGTTGGATCGATAGTAATGATAGTAGGATGTGTTGGGGGCAATCGGGATGATGGCCTCGAGCCCCTTTACGCCAGTGGTTGCGGCCGCCAGAGGAATCGTTCCATTGTAAGAAGTCCCAGTCATACCAACTTTTCCGGTAGACCAATAGGCGCTGACTATTTCGTCACTATCGACTTCTTGGTAGCCCTTGGCGCGACCACAAAGCCAATCGATCACTGCTTTTGGTGCAAGCGATTCGTTATCGCCGCCGACTGTTGGGCAGCCTTGAGAGAGCCCAGTGCCTGGCGACGAGGAGTGCACGACAACATATCCGCGCGGCACCCACTTTTTGATCTGTGAATCTGAAATGATCGGTCGCTTTCCCTTTGCCTTGACCGGAGGTGGCGTCTCATGTTTCGGAGGTATGGTGCCCAATTCATGCTTAGGGTTCCAGAAATGTTTCTTGTCGTTCGAACCTGTTCCAGCAAAATACGGACTGGATTCGTAGACGACCGGCAGCTTCAATCCCTCGGTTTCGGTCTGCTTGGGTCGGGTAACGTCGACATGCACTCGATCCAGTTTTCCGTCCCCATCCGAATCGAATTCCGTTTCGACCCAAAGGTCATGGCGAATCCAATCTTTTGCGTCCTTAAACCCTGCGACGATTTGCGCTTCCCCATCCGCAAAAACGGGAAAGGATTTTTCCTGGGAAAAGATAGGAGATGCGACGAAAAATGAACAAGCGGCAACGGACCACGTATATCGATGCATGTGATTGATTTCAAAAAGAACGGCGAAGTGTTCAGAGGATTCTCAATAAAGTACATGGGATTCGATGGTCTTTCCATCGCATGTCGATAAAACGCCCGAAGAATCGCTAGTTTTGCACTTTGGCCACCTCGTTTAAAAGTCAGCCAAAGGCGTACTTGCCGCTCGGCCCTAACAGTACGCCTGCGGAGACTGTTAAACGAGCGTCACGCATCCACTTGATGAGCTACAATTGAAATAGCTCCGCGATTCGAGCCTCTCAAGTCAAAACTCAATCCATAGGTAGCAGCCATGCTCAGCGAAAACCAAGGCACGCAGAATGATGGTGAACGCCGCACAAGCGGGAACGTAGACGCAATCTCGTTGATCCTTAAGCAAGCGGGCCGAACGGCGGACGAGGTGGCTTCGCTGGCAACATTGGATGACGCCGACCGATCTGCCGAGAAGCAGTTTTCCGGCGAACCGCCTACCATCACGTCCCTTTTCGGAACTGCCAAAGCAGTTGAGTTCGACCCGGGACGCTTCAGCCCATCGCCTGAAGTCTCGAGCACGATGGCCAAGTGCATCGAGTTTTTGCTCAAACGCAAAAAGGCCGGGACGCTGCTCGATCATGCGAAGATGTTGTTTCACGACGAAACCATTTCAGGATTGGCTGACTTGGGTTTTTTTGGGTTGGCCATTCCGAAGCAGTACGAAGGGAGCGGTGCAAAGCTCGGCGATCTTGGGCCATTGCTTCGGGCGTTAACCTTTGTCCATCCCGACTTGGCGGTCCTGTTCGAAGTGCACAATTTCTTAGGGCCAGTCACGCCAATCCTCGACTTCGGTACCGAAGCTCAAAAGACCTACTATTTGCCCCGCATGGCGCGCGGTGAATTGCTCGGCTCTTTCGCCTTGACCGAGCCTGGAGTCGGTGCAGACCCAAGCAAACTGGCGTTAACGGCAAAACGGGAAGGGGACAAATACCTGATCACCGGCGTTAAATGGCCGATCACCAATGTCATTTACGGAGGCATCTGCATCCTCGTTTTGAAAATCGAGGGGGAGGGACTCGCCAAAGGTCGCGACTCAGGCATGGTCATTTTTGAAGTCCCCAAATCCGACACGCCAAACTTCCGAATGATCCGGAATCGACTGACCGCGTTCGACTATCTATGGAACGCTCGCTTTCGAATGACGAACTACGAAGTCTCGGCCGACAGGCTGCTTGGACCGCCCGGCAAGGGTCTTGCCCAAGCCTTTAGTTCTCTTGCCAAAGGGCGCGGCGGTATCTGCGTGAATAGCGCCGCCAAAATCTTTAAACTACTCGCCCAAATCATTTTGGACCCGAGTCAATCCGAAACCGCAAGCGAGCTGACTCGGAAAAACAAACCAGGTGGCTGGACGGCCTTTCGCAGCACCTTTGGCAAACCGATCGGCGATTCGCCACGCATCCAAACTTGGATAGGCCGTGCGACATGCCATGCTCTCGCGAGCCGCGTGCTTGGAGATGTCTGCTTTCGATTGGGCGCAAACGGTGTTCGCGATGAAACGATGGGAATGATCGCTAAGGTCTACGCGACCAAGGCACTGCTGCAAACAGCGATCCACGTTTATCAAATCCAAGGTGGTCGATCCGTGCACTTGGACGAGCGGAGGCATGCCGTCCGCGAGGGGGGCGAAGCCGCAGTTGCAAATGCAGGTCCTCTCATCGAGAACTACATCGGTGAGAACATGCATGAGTTTACCATCGCAACCGTTTACGAAGGCCCCAACCCGGTGCTTGCCGATATAGGTGCACCGAACGCCATGACCCGCGGGATCCGTGCGAAGTTTCTCGAGCCTATTGGGATGGCCGAGGTGAACGGAAAGTTCGGTCTCGCAGCCAAAGCCCAATTCGGTTGGTTCATCGCGAGAACGGTTCTTGGGTCACTCAATCCATGGACCGGCTCGTTGGCAGGAGTCAAGGATCTCTTTCCAGAGAAAGAACGGCTGATCCGTAAAGCCTTGCATCGGAACCGAATCCTTGGCCGTCGCATTCTGTTGATCATTGCTCGCTATCAAAAGAGCTTCATCGATCAAAGTTTCCTTTTGGGAGACGAGGGAGGGATCTTCGACCAGCTATGCTTCTCGATGGCCTCGCTCGTTTATGCTATCTCCATGGACAAACCGCATCCTGAGTATCTGCGTATCGCAAACGCTTTGGACTTGGAGGCAGACTGGCGTATGAAGGGCCGAACGGAGACGCCTCGGCTGCAACATGCGTGGGCGCAAGTCGGCACGGAATTAATGAATTCGAAGTCAGCGCTATTCTCCGATTTGATCGCGGATATCGAGGTCAACGATATACCATTAGACCCCCGGTTCATCGACAGGTTTATTTAGGTGCAAAGTAGCAGGCACATTCTATGTGCCGTCCGCAATTCAAAACCATTCGGTTTTAGAGATTACGGCACATGGAATGTGCCTTCCACTAAAAAGCGGTAACTCGCTCTCCGAGTAATATTGGAGTTGCTACAATGAAACCGGAGGCCAAGATAAAATGGTTGAGATCAAGTACGTCGGCGATGAATTGTGGGACAGGATTGAACGAGCTGTGGAAAACGTAAAGGACCGACTCAAGCGGGTTACGGGCGCATTGAATGCTGCGAAAGTTCCGTACGCAGTCATCGGTGGAAATGCCGTGCAGCACTGGGTTTCCCAAGTGGACGAATCCGTTGTTCGCAACACACGCGATGTCGACATTATTCTCAATCGCATGGAGCTTCCGCTTGCCATTGCTGCGTTGGAATCGGTCGGATTCATTTTCCGCCAGGCAGCAGGTGTTTCTATTTTTCTCGACGGCCCCAATGCCAAGGCTCGCGATGCGGTTCATGTTGTTTTCGCGGGCGAAAAAGTTCGAGAGGAATATCCCGAAGCGGTACCACAAATCGATGAATATGCTTTGATGGAAGACGCTCGCACCTTAAAACTAGAAGCGTTGGTTCGGATGAAACTGACGTCCAATCGAGACAAAGATCGAGTGCATGTTCGAGACATGATTTCGATCGGAATGATTGACGAAACTTGGTTGGAGCTGTATTCCCCGGAACTTCGGGAGCGGCTCAAGCAACTTCTGGACGATCCAGAAGGCTGACGCGTGAGAGGCAGTCCCGCACTCGCGGAAGTTGTAAAACTTCCTGGAGTTCCGTTTTGATCAGGGAGGAATCGAAAAAGTCGTCAAAATTGGAACTTCGCAGCTCGTTGTCGTATCGAAAACGCTGCCCGTATTTAGTTTTCGTGCCTTAGCCAAGTAGAATTGAGTTGTGTACGACTTGGCAGGATCTGTCTTTCCGTGTTGCTGAATAGGCTTCAGAAATGTTCCATAGGCTCGTTGATCGCTTGAAAAACGCTGTCTTTTCCTCGAAGAAGCGACCTCGAAGCAAGCGACGACTGGCGCTGGAATCGCTTGAATCTCGAAATCTATTTGCTGGACTGCCGTTTGGGGCCGCGGCAGACGATACCGCTGAATTCATGCTCGGCCGCATTGCCGTGACTCCTGTTTTTTTGGAAAGCAATGGGCAAATCGATGCTAGTACGGAGGATTGGACCTCGCAGCAAAAAGCGACCGTTTTGGGCAATATCCAAACGGGACTGAATTGGTGGAAGCAATTGCTAGCTACGAAGAGCACAGTGCACGCTCTCGATTTTGTAATCGATACGACCTACATTGACACTCCGGCCCAAACACCCTACGAACCCATCTCGCGCACCTCCAACGCGTATGCTGATTGGGTGTCTCAGTTTTTGGTCGGCGTCGGCGTCTCGCAAGGCACAAGTTTAGAATCCAATATACGAGCCTTTAATAACTCGCAGCGATTGAAACTGAATACGGATTGGTCTTTTACTATTTTTGTCGTCAATTCGCAAAACGATGCGGATGGCAACTTTGCCTCCGGCGGGTCTTTTGATCGTGCCTTCTCGTTTGCCGGTGGCTTATTTGAGGTTGTTCCATCGACGCGCCCAGCTTCCATTTTTGCTCACGAAACCGGGCACATGTTTTGGGCGCGAGATGAATACATAGGCGGCTCAGACTATTACAAGAACCGAGGCTACTACAATGCACAGAATAAAAACGCGATCGACTTGAATCCGACCCCGGGCTTCGTTCAAGCGGACAGTATCATGTCTAGCAGCGGAGCCCTTGATCGAGCGTTCCAAAACATCACCTCCCCCGACTCCACACTCTCGCAAATCGGTTGGGTCGATTCCGACGGCGATGGCATCTTCGATGTTCTCGACGTGCCGCTTAAACTCGACGGATTCGGCCAACTAAACGCGGCTGGCACCCATTACAACTTCACCGGTCGAGCGACGGTTCAAACGCTCCCTAACATCAATAGCTCCGGGCTGCAAAATGATATTACCATCAATCGAGTTGGCCGAATTGAGTACCGGCTGAACAACGGGAATTGGCAGACGCTTACCACGCCAAATGAATACCAAGTCGACCTGAATTTGAGCATCCCCATTCCAACGGGTACGACCGGAACACTCGAGATTCGTGCCATTGAAGCCACACTTGGAGTCACGAGCAATATCTTTTCAGCGACGCTGGGGCCAACACGCGACACGGCCGCTGTGCCCGGTATCCAAGGTTTCGCTTGGAATGACCAAAATCGAGATGGCCAATGGCAGTCTACCGAGTTGGCAATCGCAGGCGCCCGTGTTCGGCTGGTCGACAACGCACGTCAGCCTATCGTGCTGCAAACCAAGATTGAACCGGATACTTTTCAAAACGGAACGATTGCTACGAATCAAAATGGAATCTTGATTTCAGCGATCGGAGTCGACGCGGACGGAACGATTGGAGTCTTTCCTGACTCTGGGGCTACCACTGGCTCAAAGGTCTTTCGACCTTTTTCTGGTGCACAACTTGCCTATGTAGATAGTTTCCGAGGCGATTCGCTCCAGTTGAAAGCGACCTTGCCCCAGCCGACAACGAGTGTGTCGATCGACGCTGTTGCAGGGAACGACAATACCATTGCCAGACTGGATGCCTATGACTCCAACGGAAAAGTCATTCGGCGATTTCAGTCTGCGCCATTGAACAACGGCGGTAAAGTCACCATGCAAGTGACTTCGGATGTCGCCAACATTGCCTATGTCATCGCTCGCGGGATCAACAATTCGAAGATCAAACTCGACAATTTGGTGATTGGCCCGGCAACGCAGACAACCACAGCGGCCAACGGTAGCTATACGTTGCCAGGACTGCTATCTGGAAACTATCAGGTTGAAGTGACGCCTCCGTCATCTAGCTATGAGCTGGTTACTCCTAGTACTGGCCTGCGTTCCTCTTCGGTTGTTGTTGGGACTCCCTACGCACACGTCGACTTCACTCTAGCTGCTTCCATCTCGCCCTGGCAAAACCAAACCAATCGCTACGACGTCAACAATGACAACCTGATTTCAGCGTTGGACGTTTTGGTGATAATCAATGAAATCAATCGAAACGAAGCGAGACCGTTGGATGGTTCGGGATTGTCACCCATTCCGTACTATGATGTGGATGGAAATCGGAGCATTGAAGCGCTGGATGTTCTGATTGTGATCAACTACATCAACGCGAACCCCGGTCAGGGTGAGGGCGAAGCGACGCCTTTTGATGATTTCGCATCTGCAGTTGACTTACGCAAGCGTAGAATGGGTGTTAAAGCCCTGCCGAACGTTTAAGGCTCGATCTGTTTTCAGCGATAACGAAACGAAAATAGGCAGAAAGATTGTTCGATTTTTCTGCGATTTTTTCGCGTTGGACGTATCAATGTTTCAGGAAACGATTGGGACAATCGTTTTAGACTCGCTATCGCGACTCGCGAATTCGGTCGACGTCTGTCTTTAGCGTCGACATGAACAGGTTGTATTCCCGTTCAAGACTTCGCAAGTCGCCGAAGATTTCGATGAATACGCGCACACGTTTGTCAGGTGACAGTTCATTCTCAAATTGGGAGCATCGCTCGTAATATGCAATAAGTTTTTTGAAACGGGTCTCCATGAGAAAATAGGTTAGCCCCCAAGCTTGACCGTAGGCTTCGACAGCTTCTCCCTGATCCCTGGCTCGATAAAACAACTGATCTGAAATCACAAGTTCGATTCGGTTTCGCTTAGGGTCCCTGGAAACAATTCGGTAGTCCGTAAGCCTGCTGTCATTGACGGCGCCAATGCCACCCCATCCTGCTCCGGCTGGTGTTTCAAAGTAACTGGCCAAGCCCTCATGAGCCCATCGAGCGCCGATTTTGCCTCGCGACATGAGACCGGAGTTTCCTGCAAGCTGGTGAGTCGCTTCATGCGAAACAACTTCAATGTCGGATTCCTCTCTAGCAACTTTGGTCAAGAGCTCAAAGGTGTTAGCAAGATGTGCGATCTCTTGGGAGACGGCTGATCCCCGAAGTTTCAGTTTCGATTTCTGAAGGTCCTGTGCCAATGCGGCCAATAGCTTCATCGATTTGGTGGTTCCTTGGTCATAGAACACGCTAATATTGTCTTTGGGTGACCAAAACCCAGCTGCCATTTGGAGCTCAGGCGAAAGCAGCGAAGCATAACGGTGAAATGTGGCCTCCTCCGCAAAGAGCAAAACCATCATGTGTTCCTTGGGCGGTTCCAGCACAATACCGTCCAGCGCAAACTTCATGAAGTAGGATTCGAAGACCAACTCAAGCAATTCAAGCCGCGACTGCGCTCGGGTTTTTCGATTTGTTTTGACTTCGTCTGTGTCATGCAACAGCACGTAATGGGAACTTACCTCCACTTTTAATTTCGGCAAGTTGGTTGCGTCGCGAAGGTTTTTTTCAACTTCAGAGGAATCACCTAATGGGTGTTTGATTCGTTTTCTCGCTTCGATCAATCGCTTGACCGTTGCATTCTCAGGATCGATCTTGTAGGCCAGACTACAGCAATCGTAAAATTCTTTGAGCAAACCCCGTTTGATAGCTTGGCTTGCTGCCTCAAGATAGTCCTCGATCGCTTTCGATTTATTCGCTTTGTTTAGTAACCTTTTGTATTCTTCTTGACGAGTCGGCGCTTTGACAATGGTCGCGTCGTCCAAACTCAACGCGATAGAACCGAATGCTGGATGTGTGTACTCTACAAGACGGTTGGCTATCACCTTCGTTTTCCCCTCGAGGATCACGACCAAATTGGTCCCTGGCAATCGATAGCGAACGAAGTCTGCTCGTGCCTCACGAGAGCCGTGTGTAGTGACAGCGAAAAAACAAAGGAGTCCAAGGAAGACAGGACGATGAAGAATGGTGGGCATTCGAGATCCAAAGAGCAACGACAATCAAGTTGTTCTTAGTGCGATGCCCAAGGATTTGCTTGATTCGGAGGGAGAGTTTAGGAACCGACTCGTTCTCAAGATAACCTAGTTTGCTCCGAATTCCTATTATCGATGTCCGTGGAAAACGCAGAAAACACTCGATGCGTTTAAGAAAGTTTTTCGATCAATTCTCGCCGAATGGCTTTAGCCAAGAATAGGAGATTTGAAAAATAGCGAGGAGCCAATCGAACTGGATCTTTGAGCGTGCGGTGTAGCCACTCCAAACCGAGAACCTGTAAATATCGCGGCGCTCGAATCGAATTTCCGGCGACGAAATCAAATGAGGCTCCGAGCTGGATGGTCAACGGCACGGCCAACTCTTCCAAATGGTCCTCTATCCAATATTCACCCTTGGGTTGTCCAAGGGCTACCAAGAGCAGATCGGGCTTCGTTTGTTTGATGCGAGCAATTTGCCCCCGAATCTCTTCGGAGCTGCATGCTCGAAAGGGTGGGCATTGGACTCCTGCGACGATGAGCTTGGGATAACGTTTTTTAAGCGCCGCAGCAGTCTCCTCGGCGATCCCCTCTGCGGCGCCATAGAAATAGACCCTTAGTTTCTTGTGGGAGCAACGCTCCGTCAATCGATAAATCAAATCCGCTCCTGCAACGCGCTCTGGAAGTTTTGTTGCATTGAGTTTGCTGCGCCAAAGGATCGGCATACCATCGCAAAGGGTCAATGCTGATTTTTGGGTGAAAGCCGCCAGACGCGGATTGTGGGCGCAAAGCATTGCGTAGTTCAGGTTGGCGGTTACCACGTAGCTTGGGTGGCGAGCGGCCATGACCTTCTCTAAATGATCGAGGGTTTGCTCCATATCAATGGCGTGGTAGTCCAGCCCCCAAATACGTGTCGTTTCGGGCGGTTGAACGATCACTGAGCTTGAGAGGACTTCCTCGAGATAGTCGGAGACCTTGGAATGACTATTTTCGTAAGAATAAAGATTGTCTACGGTGACAGGTTGCAATGCCGCAACATTCAACTCGGATTCCAAGGCGAATTGAGCTCGGATTTCGGCCAGCTCGGATTGCTTATACGAAGGATTGCGAACGACGGGATTCGATTGGACAAGGCTTTCGGACAGCTGTGGTTGGACTTGGTTCGACATGGAAGCGGACTGGCCCAGTGTCGGACCATTCGTGTTGGAAAACGGAATCGGAAGCAAAAAGCTGCAGAAGCGTAGTTTACGTATTCGCTGCTGGTGGATTTGCGTTACTTCCAAACTCGATCGAACGTCGGAAAATTGAGGGTTTGTATCGGTTGTCGGGGCGGTGGCATGCCCCAAGCTTGAGATGTGGCATACAATGACATGATCGCCCGTTCAAAGTCCCTCGGCGCTTTTTCACCAAAACGGAATTCAAATGAGCAACGCGCTTAGCTCCATCGGCAAAAAAACGGATCATCGCAGCACCATCAGCCAGCGGCCAAGTCAACTCGATGTTTCCATCGGGCAGTATCTCATCAATCGGCTTCAGGATTATGGTATCCGAGACTGCTTTGGCATCCCCGGCGATTACATCCTGAACTTCTACAGCATGCTCGAAAAGAGCCCGATCAATGTAGTCGGCTGCACCCGCGAGGATTGCGCCGGGTTTGCCGCAGACGCTTATGCCAGAATCCGCGGCATGGGCGCGTTATGCGTTACATACTGCGTAGGTGGACTGTCTGTTTGCAACAGCGTCGCTGGCGCGTTTGCCGAAAAGTCTCCCGTCGTCTTGTTGAGCGGCTCTCCTGGATTGAATGAACGGGTTAACAATCCATTGCTTCACCATAAAGTACGAGACTTCAGTACCCAACTCGAAGTTTTCGAAAAGCTTTGCATCGCTTCCACCGAACTTGTTGATCCAGTCACCGCCTTCAGCGAGATCGATCGCGTACTGGATGCCTGCTATCGCTTTAAGCGTCCGGTCTATATCGAGCTGCCTCGCGATATGGTCGATGTCATCCCACCAATCGCCCACGCTTTTCGTAGGCCGAATACGCAATTCGATTCGCTCGCACTCGATGAAGCGGTACGAGAAGCCGTCGATCGCATCAACCAAGCTAAAAAACCCGTCATCATTGCTGGAGTCGAAATCCATCGCTTTGGATTGCAAGATCAACTCATGACTTTGGCCGAGCAAGGCAAAATTCCGATCGCGGCCACAATCCTCGGTAAGAGCGTCGTCGACGAAACGCACCCGCTCTATGTCGGACTCTACGAAGGGGCCATGGGACGCGAAGAAGTCACTCAATATGTCGAAGATAGCGATTGCGTGTTGCTCCTCGGTGCCTTCATGACCGATATCAATTTGGGGATCTACACCGCCCAGCTCGAAGTCAAGAACTGCATCTATGCGACTAGCGAGCAATTGCAGATTTCGTATCACCATTATCCGAACGTACCACTCGCCGATTTCCTGGACCGCCTGATCCAAGCAAAAGCCAAACCCGCGCACCGTGAGATTCCCGATATTCTTCGTCAGAAGCATCCAGGTAACTTTCAGCCCGAGGCCGGCCGAACTCTCGAAATTAGTCGGATGATCTCCCGTATTAACGACCAAATCGACGCGCAAACAATCGTCATCGCGGATATCGGCGATTCGCTGTTCGCCTCCTCTGAACTGGTCATCCACGAGCGAACCGACTTCTTGTCGCCAGCTTACTACACGTCGATGGGGTTCTCAGTGCCAGCAGCTCTCGGCGCATGCGTAGCCAAGCCAGATGATCGCGTCTTGGTCATTGTCGGCGACGGAGCGTTTCAGATGACAGGTCAAGAAATGTCGTCTCTAATCCGGCTCGGCTTCTCGCCGATCATCATTGTGCTAGACAACCATGGCTATGGTACAGAAAGGTTTCTACAGGAGGGCACTTGGAAGTACAACGAGATCGCTGTTTGGAACTACTCAAAACTACCTGACGTCTACGGCGGCGGACGCGGGTACCTCGTTCGAGACGAATTGGAGTTCGACGCGGCGCTCAAAGAGGCCTGGGCAGATAAGTCGCAATTGCATTTGATCCACGCCAAACTCGCAGAAGGTGACGCTAGCCAAACACTCAAGCGACTCGCAGAGCGGCTCGGCCAACACGTTTAATAAACGATCAAATGACGATGCGAAATTGAAGCACGTCGGCACTAGTCATTGAGTGAGACCGCATGAGTTTTGACATTCGTTCCCCCGACTAGAGCACTTTTATGAATTAGCTGGGCAGTATTGTGTTTCTGATAGGTAGTCGGTCTTGCCGCACACTACGTTCGCGCAGCGAAGGGCGCCATTGTCGCTCGTCGTTCCGCGACGATTGCGTACGCGCGATTCCAAGATGCTCTATAGGACGTTCTTCTTTTCGACCAGAAACTCAGGGGTATCTTTGCACATCGCACATGCATAACCGCGGCGGGCATAGAAAAAGCGAGTAGCGATAAAGATGGATGAGGAAATAGCACCCCAAATGAGGCCGTGCATCGTTGAGAAACCAAGGGTATGGCCGCGTAGTAGCTGAGAGCCACCAATCAAGCCAACCGCGACAACAAACGCCGTAACGTATCGGCGAATCCAAAAAACTTTACCCATTATGTCTCCGAAGGTTCACAACCAAACCAAAATCCAATGGTACCTTATTGGATTGGCTTGTATTCGACACTTGCAATCGAATCTTGGTTTCCTATCCGCGTCACGGTTTTACGTTGTCAAAGTAGTCTTCGAAAACGAACACGAGCTGCTCACCATAGTTCTTCCAATGCTTTCCGAGCGGCCGCTCGCTTATTCCGGCGATCCAATGGCAATTGAACTCGTGCACAGCGCTGTCGATGCCGTACCTTTCAAGCCAACCGTCGCCGAGCGTTCCGGAGTTTCGAAATGCCCCGTCCGTGCTCCCCTCCGTGAACCACGTGTAGCGACGCAGCAACGATTCCAAAACACGCATGCGTTCGACATGCTGCTCCAAGTTCGGTACAGGCGGTCTGCTGATATGGAGCTTTCCATTCCCGTCATTGTGGAGTTCAATCGCTAAGTGCGGCGTCCTGCCTTGTTCGATCATCGATTCGAGCCACTTTTCCAACGCACCGTTTTCAGGTGCCAGCAATGGGTCGGCCGGCTTGTCCCAGTTTCGATTCAAGTCCTTACCGAGCATGTTGAAGCGAGTTCTACCGCGAGCGACTCCGTCTTTGTTGGCCATGGGCAAAATGGTTACGCTGTACTTCTCCAAACAGCGACGAGCGACAGGATCGTCCTGCAATAGCCTCGCGATCAAGCCTTCCAGAATCCAATTCCCACCTGCTTCCCATGGATGGGCTCGAGCCCGCAAGAACAGGCGATAAGGTGCGTTCTCTTTTCCAATTTGGACAATTTCCAACGGTCGACCTTCGTATGTCTTTCCGATAACATCTACCTTCACCAAAGCATGATTCTTAATCGATACGAGGAGTCGGTTGAGGTCGGAAATGCGATAGGGTTCCACACGCGCCACGAACAGTTCGCCACTCTGCGGCAGCATTATTTGCATCGTCACGCGATTGTCCTTGGATACGTCTGTGGCCACAGACGTCCAGGCTCGGCCATCATGCGAGATAACCGCGGACTTCATTTCCTGCGCGACTGAGGCAGCAGTGCCATTCCAAACATTGTTCAAATTGTTTAGTTCGAGCTGCACCTTTGCATTGGGTTTTCCAGTGATTTTGAAGTGGAAATGGCCGGCTGCTCGGTTCGGTGACGATCGCTCGTGATCGTAGACCAAATTCAACTGCAGCGTTCCCTCGCTGTCGAATTCGTACCACAACGGCGAGGCGTTTTCGAAGCTTGTGTCAACAAAGTCAACGACTGCCGAAGAGGTCGCTTTTGCGTTGGTGGCCAATTGAGCCAACGCGACTTGAGATTTGCAAATTGCCAGTGGGCAACTCAAAAGGAACGCAATGGACAACACGGATCGAAGGAACATCATGCGTTTATTTTAAAAGTGTCGTGAACAAGGGAGGCCAGCATCATCATTGTAATCATATTGCCACAACGACAGCCTACTAACCAGCCCAACGCCAAAAGCGTTGGGTTGGTAGGGAGGGGTTGCGGAAAACGCCTGATTGGGTTGTTTCTAGCCGCGAACCGTTACGTCCGATGAGACAAGCCCATCGGGGAGATTCACCTAAAGACTCGCACTGACTTGCATAATTGCATGAATACGAACTATAAATAGGAAGCTTCTCATCCGATATCCCCCAGGAGTTACTAAGACTATGTCCTCCAAATTTCGCCGCACCTTTCTGAAAGAAACCGCATTCGGTGGTGCACTACTTGGACTATCCGCGCGCACGCATCGATCCCTATTCTCTGCCGAGTCGCCTAACGAGCGAGTCCGGATCGGGATGATTGGGGTCGGAAATCAAGGCGGGCCCAAGAATAACATGAAGTACTTCTTGAACAACATCGTCGCCCTCTGCGACTTGGATAAGACATACTTGACCGAAGCCAGCGATTTCCTACAGAAGCAAGCCGGGCTGAAAGCAGTCATGACCGACGACTATCGACGCTTGCTCGATTCCAAGGATATCGATGCCGTTGTCGTTACCGTACCTGACCAGTGGCACGCGACGATGACCATCGAAGCCTGCAAGGCTGGCAAAGACGTATATTGCGAAAAGCCGCTTACCCTCGTGATCGGCGAGGGGAAGCCCATGATCGCTGCGGCTCGCAAATACGGTCGCGTTGTCCAAACAGGAACCATGCAGCGCAGCGGCGCCGAGTTCATCTTAGCCGTTGACCTAGTCCAAAAAGGGATCGTAGGCAAAGTACACAGCGTGAATGTTACGCTACCAAGTCCAAATTGGATCGACCGAGCCAAGAGCCCTGTTCCTGATTCCGCTCCGCCAGAAGGTTTCGACTACAACCGTTGGCTTGGCCCTGCTCCACAACGTCCCTACAACAAGAATCACGTTCACTACCTCTTCCGATTCTACTGGGACTATAGCGGTGGACAGCAAACCAACTTCGGCGCACATCACCTCGACATCGCACAGTGGGGGCTCGGTATGGACGAAAGCGGTCCGACCAGCGTGGAGGGTTCCGCTGTTTTTAACCCCGATGGTTGGTATGAAACTCCCGATACGACGGAGATTCGATACACGTATGCCAACGGCGTCGCCATGACCTGCCGACAAAAGCTTGGCACGAAGAACACGGATCAAGGAACGGAGTTCATCGGCGATAAAGGCAGCCTGTTCGTCTACCGTGGTGGCATTGTTGCCAACCCACCTGAGCTGCTCAAAGGGGTAGAGATTCCGAAGATCGTTAGTTCGCAAGCCAATACGAGCCATGTGAACAACTTTCTCGACTGTGTGAAGTCACGCAAAGCTCCAGCCGCCGACATCCGCATTGGTCATCGATCCGCTACGGTATGCCATCTCGGCAATATTGCGGTCAGGACCAAAAAGAAGATCCAATGGGACCCCAAAACCGAAACCATTGTGGGGGATTCAGAAGCGTCCAAGTGGCTGTCAAAAGAGTATCGAGCACCCTGGAAACTCGAGACCTAGCCCGATTGGCGTTGAGTTAGCGGAACGGCGCGAGCCGTCCGGTGATGATCCATTGGGAAATCGCAGGCAATTTGACAACTCATCGGAGTGCTTGGGCACTTCCGCTAACTCTCGTTGAACGCCATTCACAACTATGCCCCGTTCGGACTGTCTTGATGCTAAGATGATGTGCTCGACCTAACAGACATACAACTCGAATTCGTTTGGTAATTGAAAATGAAGCATTTGATTCTTGGGATTGGACTGGTGTTTACCGCGTTGGTTCAATGCAATGCGGTGCAAGCCGACGTTCGCTTGCCGGCTGTGTTCAGCGAACACATGGTGCTTCAGCAGCAGCAAAAGATCCGCGTTTGGGGCTGGGCCGAGTCCGGCGAGTCTGTTTCGGTCACTCTGGGCGGCAACACTCAAACGACCAAGGCAGCGGAGAGCGGGCGATGGCAAGTGGAATTGCCACCTAGGAAGGCGAGCAAAGAGCCAACGTCACTGCTGGTTCAAGGCAAGAACTCCATTGAAGTCAAAGATATTCTGGTTGGGGAAGTCTGGCTATGTTCTGGACAATCCAATATGGAATGGCCTGTTGCCGCTTGCACTCGAGCTCAAGAAGAGATCGCATCGGCCAAGTACCCGCTCATTCGACATATCAAAGTGCCGCTTGTTCAGTCAACGACTCCCTTGGATGATTTTAAGTCGACTTGGCAAGTGTGTTCGCCTGAGACCGCCGGTGGCTTTACCGCCTGCGGTTACTTCATGGCACGGCAACTTCACAAGGATCTCGATGTACCGGTCGGGCTCATCAACTCGTCCTGGGGCGGTACCCGAGTCGAACCTTGGACACCACCCGTTGGCTTTCAGCGTGTGGATGCGCTCAAGGATATCTACCAATCGGTGATCGGTCGGACTCCAGGTTCGCCAAGCTACCAAGACCGACTGACAGCCCACATCAAAGCGATTGAGGTTTGGACCGCAAAGGCCAAGACTGCCTTTCAAACCAAAGGACCCATCGCTCCCAACCCAACATACCCAGCAGAACTAAGTCCGTTCACGAGCAATCAAGATCCGACGATGCTTTATAACGGCATGATCCATTCCTTGGTGGGCTATCCAATCAAGGGAGCGATCTGGTACCAAGGAGAATCGAATCACGCAGAAGGAATGTTGTACCTCGAGAAAAAGAAAGCCCTCATCAATGGCTGGCGCGAGATTTGGGGACAAGGAGATTTTCCGTTTTACTACGTGCAGATTGCACCGTACAAGTACGGCACTGAGGACCCAACGATTCTTGCCAAGTTCTGGGAAGCCCAATCTGCCGTTCAATCGATTCCACATACCGGCATGGTGGTTACAAATGACATTGCAACCGTGAATGATATCCATCCACCCAATAAGCAAGACGTCGGTTATCGCCTCGCGCTATTGGCGCTCAAGAATGACTACGGAAAGAAAGATTTGGTTGCAAGCAGCCCTGAGTTCGACTCGTTGGAACCGATGGGCGATCGGTTGAAGGTCCGATTTAAGAACACGGGTGGCGGATTCAAGACACGCGATGGCAAAGCACCTACGCATTTCGAAGTGATTGGTGTAGGGTCCAATGGTTTCCACAGTGCAACGGCTACCATTGAAGGTGATTCCGTCGTGCTTACCTCGGGCAAAGTAAAGGAGCCAGTAGCGTTTCGGTTCGCTTGGAACATGTTGGCCGAACCCAATTTGGCGGGCGGAACCGGACTGCCGGTAGGCGCCGTGCGTGGTGGCAAGGTTCCTGATTTTCTGAGCTCGCTAACCGTAGCCAAAGAATACAGCTTGGTCTATGACCTTGATCTGACCAAACTGGGCCACGATATCAAATACGATGTCGACAACAGCGGCAAGACCGGACCGTTTGATCGCATCGGCTATCTTGTCGAGCTAACGACTTCGGGTGGTGAAGAAAAGAAACTCTTCGTTTCGATGGATGCGTTTACAGCGGATGCAAAAAAGATCGGTGTACCCTCCATTGCCTCACAGGCTTCGTTCCAGCAAACGGTGAAGTCAATGGACGTATTTAGCAGCGTCGAAGGGATCACGACCGGAACAAAAATGGAAACGGGGAACATTGAGTTTTGGCCAGACAACTACGGGATGATCAACGCCGCCAAAGTGCCCGGTGCTTCCGAGAGCGTTTACGATTTCGGGGACGAGTCCGTATTACCCAAGGATGGCTATGGTTCGATGCAAGTCCACAATTTTGCGGCCGGCCAAACATTGTTCGCAATCAATCATTGGGTTGCTGCCCAAGGGGCTGATATCGGAATCGGCAACGCGCCTGGCCAAGCAAAAGACTGGACCTTTACTGGCAACGCGGCCACGTATTCCTCGAAACGCTTGCGAGTCTTTGTTCGGGCTAAGTGAGCACAGAGCCAACATCAATTTCACCCAACCAATTCATTGATCGGGAGGGTGAGGCCACCGCTGTAAACATGTTTCCAACGAATTTACCTAAGTCATTCATTGCTCGGGAGAGTGAGGCTCCTGCCGAACCTTTGGACCGTTGGCTCGGCAGGAGCCTCGCCCTCCCTAAGGTTTTCAATGGAATTGACTTTGCAAAGATGTTTACAGCGGTGGCCTCGGCCTCCCGTTGAGTTTTTCTGGCAACTTTTCCACTCACATAAATCTAAACTCCACATACTTCTAGGAACAGTTCCCCATGCGAACGATTCAATTCCTCTCCATCGCAGTACTCTCTACCTTCTTCTGCAGTACGGCCTATTCCCAACGGCCAAACCAAATCCCGCTCTGGTCAGAAGGAGCTCCTGGCTCAGTGGATCGAAAGGACGAGGCGGAAAAAGAAGACGTTGGACCTGGAAAATGCAACGTCACCAATATTCACAACCCCTCCATTACGCCCTATTTGGTATCCGAGAAACCGCCAAGAGCAGCGATTCTGATTTGTCCTGGTGGTGGGCATCGGATGCTTTGCCTGGGGCATGAAGGGTACGATCTAGGCAAATGGTTTGCGGACCATGGCATCGCCGCCTTTGTGCTCAAGAATCGATTGGCAAGAGATGCCGGTTCGGCTTATACGGTGGATGAACATGCAATAGCCGACACCCGTCGAGCACTCCGAATGATTCGAAGCAAAGCCTCGGAGTGGAACATCGATCCGACGAAACTCGGTGTGTTGGGTTTTTCAGCAGGTGGCGAACTAGCAGCGTTGGCCGCAATGGACTCCGACGAAGGCAACAGCAAGTCGAATGACGCGGTCGAAAGAATGGGCTGCCGTCCTGACTTTCAAGTTCTCATTTATCCAGGAAGCTCAAATCGCTTTACGGTCAAAAAAGGTATGCCACCGGTTTTTATCGCATTGGGCGCAAAAGATCGCGACGACATTGCCAAGGGGATGGCCCAACTGTACTTGAAGTACAAAGAAGCAGAGGTGCCTGCGGAATTGCATGTTTACTCCAACGCAGGTCATGGTTTCGGATATCGCCCTGGTAGCAAAGGCGCAGCCGGTGACTGGCCGCTTCGTTTGCGAGAGTGGATGGTCGACAGTGGCCTCATGCCGAAAGAGTAGCAGTGTGGCACGGTTCTCCGAACCGTGATTCCGCCGCTAAGCACCTCGTGCTCGAAGAATTTCGGTTCTTTGAATTGCGAGAAAGTAATGTTGAAGACAATCAGACTGGGGTACTGTTGTTCGTGGCTCCAGCAATAAAGAGCAATGACTCATGAACGACTCGCAAGAGTTAATCGTCCGACCTGCAGTCGTTTCCGATTTGGAGCCGATGGCTGAGATCCGGCGATGTCCGGAAGTTCAGAAGAATCAATACTGGTTAAACGAAGCGTTTTGGCTGGTCTATTCTGAAAGCGTGATCATGGCGCAGGCGTCAGGCACGATCCAGTACTACGTCTTGGAGGTTGCAGGGGCTGTCGTAGGTTTCGTAACAGTCCAAACGATCATGTACCAAAAGCGCAAGTACGGTTACTTCTCATTCAATCTGCATCCTGACTACTGGGGTAAGGGTTTCATGGAGAGAGCCTTGAGAACCATCTTCGCCGAGTTTTTTCAAGAGGAAGATAATGAGGGAGCAATGATTGAATGCTTCTCGAGCAATCATCAATGCCAAAGACTCTTGGCCAAGCTGTCCTTCACACCGGTTAAGGTTCCGTTGGCGACTAGGCTTTCTATGTGGATTAGTCACCGGCCCATTCGCTGGATACGGCGATTTTGGCTTAGCAAAGAGTCGTGGGCCAAGCTTAGCACGACGAGCAAGCTAGTGAATTTACAATCCTAGCTTAGCACGACGCGCAAGCTAGTGAATTTACTGTCGTGCTAGGTATGTTCACTAGCTCGCGCGTCGTGCTAGGTAGGTTCACTAGCTTGCGCGTCGTGCTAGGTAGGTTCACTAGCTTGCGCGTCGTGCTAGGTATGTTCACTAGCTTGCGCGTCGTGCTAGGTAGGTTCACTAGCTTGCGCGTCGTGCT
>JAPLNL010000019.1:0-5364 GCA_026692905.1 Planctomycetota bacterium | reverse complement strand
TGCTAGGTAGGTTCACTAGCTTGCGCGTCGTGCTAGGTAGGTTCACGTCAGAAACAAGGCACAGTCAAAAAAAAAGGGGAGGATTGCATTGCAATTCTCCCCTTTTTTGTTTTTAGATTGGAACAGTCTTGGAAATTATCTGCGACCGCCGCCACCGCCGCCGCCACCACTTCGACCGCGACCACCACCGCCGCCGCCACTGCGACCACCGCCGCCGCCACCACCGCTGCGACCACGGAAGCCACCGCCTCCGCCGCCACCGGAGCGACCACGTCCTCCTCCTCCGCCGCCGCCTGAGGAAGCTCGTTCTGGACGATCACCGCGTTCTTCGAATGGTCGGTCTGGATCGACTTCGCCATCTTCGCCTGGCTCGTCCCCTTCGGCTCCTTCAGCACTGGCGAATTCGTCTTCGATGCCGAGTTCTTCCAGAGCGCGACGTCGCGAAAGCTTGACACGATCGTGGTCGTCGATATCGATCACGATCACCTTCATCGTATCGCCAACTTTGCAAACGGAGTCTACGCTAGCAACGTAACCGCTCGACAGTTCGCTGATGTGGCAAAGGCCGTCTTTTCCTGGGAGGATTTCGACGAATGCACCGAAGTCGCGGACGCTCGAAACGGTACCGTCGTAAATCTTGCCGATTTGGACCGTTGCCGTGCATGCTTCCACGCGAGCCAAAGCGGTTCGTGCGGAATCAGCGTCTCCGCTGGAGACGGTGACATTGCCTTCGTCATCGACGTCGATATTCGCACCTGTATCTTCTTGGATCGAGCGGATGTTCTTTCCACCAGGACCGATGAGCGCGCCAATCTTTTCTGGATCGATCTTGGTTCTGAGCAGTCTTGGCGCGTAGCGACTGATTTCGCTGCGTGGGCGAGGAATGCAAGTTAGCATCTTGCGAAGGATTTCCATTCGTGCTTCTTTCGCTTGCTTGAGCGAGGCTCGAATGATTTCTTCGCTGATTCCATCGATTTTGAGGTCGAGCTGAATTCCAGTGATTCCGTTTTGTGTTCCGGAAATCTTGAAGTCCATGTCGCCGTGATGATCTTCGTCGCCGAGGATGTCGGTCAAAAGAACATAGGAATCTTTTTCTCGCACCAAGCCTATGCTGATACCAGCAACGGGATTGGTGATCGGAACACCGGCTGCCATCAATGCGAGGCATCCACCGCAAACGCTGGCCATCGACGACGAACCGTTGCTCTCGAGAATGTCGCTAATCAAGCGAATGGTGTATGGGAAATCATCCGGATCTGGAAGAACTGGCTCGAGCGATCGCTCAGCAAGCATACCGTGTCCGATTTCTCGGCGGCCAGGAGCGCGAATTGGACGGCATTCACCGACGGAAAACGAAGGGAAGTTGTAATCCAACATGAACTTCTTGCTGTACTCTTCGACCAAGCCATCGACGCGTTGTTCGTCGCGAGGTGTTCCGAGAGTGACAGTTACGAAAGCTTGTGTTTCGCCGCGTTGGAACAATGCTGTTCCGTGTGTGCGTGGCAGCAAATCCGATTCGCAGTGGATCGGTCGCAGGCTCATGCTATCGCGTCCGTCTGCGCGAGTTCCAGCCAAAATCGAGTCGCGTACAACTCGGTTTTCCAGTGTGTGCCAAGCGCGATACAACGTATCCTTGGTCAACGCACCTTGCGCTGCTGGATCTGGAATCATTTCAGCCAAGACGATCTCACGCAGAGCGTTGCAAGCGTCGTTGCGAGCTTGCTTGCCTTCGGTCTGCTTAGCAGCCTTGAAGCGATCGTAATAGGTTGCGGTCAAGCGAGAGACGATTTCGGTATCGTCTGGAACAGGGAAGTTGACTTTGCTCGGCTGGATCTTGTCAAACAGTTCGCGTTGCAAGCCGATGATTTCGCGGCAAATTCCGTGAGCAAACTTGATCGCATCCAACATTTCGTTTTCAGGGATCTCTTGAGCGAATCCCTCCACCATGACAACTTCACGCTCGTTGGCCGAAACGATCATATCCAGATCGCTATCTTCGAGTTGTGCATGGGTTGGGAATGCAACAAAGACTCCATCAACTCGTCCAACTCGCGTTGCGGCGATTGGGCCTGTAAACGGCAGCGAGCTAATGAAAAGAGCGCAAGCGCCACCGTTCATGCCGAGGACGTCCGCATCATTCTGAACATCGCTGCTCAAAACGATCGACTGGACTTGAACTTCATCGCGGAAGCCTTCTGGAAACAATGGTCGAATCGGGCGATCGATCAATCGGCTTGTCAGTGTTTCCTTGGTGGTTGGTCGTGTTTCTCGCTTGAGAAAACCACCTGGGAATTTTCCGGCAGCTGCGAAACGCTCACGGTAATCGCAGGTCAGAGGGAAGAAGTCGGTGCCTGGTCGTGAAGGACCTGTGGAGACTGCGTTGAGGACGACTGTATCGCCATATTGGCAAAGGACGCAAGACGTAGCTTGCTTGGCGAGTTGTCCGGTTTCAAAGGCCAGGACGGAATCGCCGATTTTCTTTTCTACTCGAATTTTCACTACAATATTTCCTTCAAAAATCTACTTCAAAACAATGGGTTCCAGGGCGATTCGCAGATCCCGCCTTTGGTCGCATGGGAACAGAATGGCAAACATTCCAACCGAGACGACCGGCGATCCGTTCGCCGAGAACAAGTAAGAGAACGACAAAAAAGAGATGACAATAGAGACCACACATTGGCCTCACCGACTACCAAAACGAATTACCCATGGCGAACATCGCGACGGGATTTATGTGGGCAAAACCACATTCAACAATGCTCTTGCGCGATACACACGCCAGCAAGAGTTCTCACATCCAACCAACAAACGCCAAGGGCTGGTTCATGCGAACCAGCCCCAAAATCCTAAAGCTACTTGCGGATATTCAACTTGCCAATCAAGTCCAAATACCGTTTTGGATCGTGCTTGCGCACATAATCGAGAAGCGATCGTCGCTTGCTAACCATCCGAAGCAATCCGCGTCGGCTCGAATAATCACGCACAGCACCACGCATGTGCTCGGTCATTCCATTGATTCGTTCCGTCAACATCGCAATTTGCACGTCAGGCGAACCATTGTCACCCTCGTGCGTACGGAATTGGCCGATAATTTCTTGTTTTCGTTCTTTTGTAACGGTCATGTAAAGAGAAACTCACATCTGCTTGCAACAACGACCTCTGGAATCCCTAAAGGTCTAGACTTTTACTAATGGATGACGAATGTTACCGCCTTTTTCAAGTATTGCAACGGCAATTCCCCCCAACCCCGGGTTAGAATAGTTGCTTCCCATCCAAGGCTACAGCTCATTCCAACCTGTTTTTGGTGCCTGCATGTCATTTCTAAACACTTTCAGAATCGCCATGCGTGCCCTTGCAAAAAACAAGCTACGAGCTGGCCTAACCATTCTGGGGGTAGTGATTGGCATCGCCGCTGTCACCGCCATGGTTTCCATAGGTAGTTCGGCCAGCGAACTGGTCCAAGGTGAATTTAAAAACCTCGGAACCAACGTCATCGTGCTACAGCAAGGAAACCGCCGCGGTGGCCGGGCCGCCCAAATCCCTTCCATCACAGCAGCGGATGTGCAAGCAGTCGGGAAAGAGTGCGCCAGCGTACTCGCTGCCACCCCAATAGTGGGGGCGACCGGCCAAGTTGTTTCAGGAAACAACAATTGCCGTCCCCGCGATCTTCTCGGCGTCGGCGCAGACTATCTGCTTGTCCGAAATTGGCAAATGCGTTTGGGAGCCTTTTTCTCTGACAGTGATATCAGCAATTCCAACAAAGTGTGCGTTATCGGACATACGGTCGTCAAAAAACTCTTCCAAACAGGAAACCCAATTGGCCAAACCGTTCGCATCAAAAACATCCCTTTCGAAATCGTAGGCGTCATGGCATCCAAGGGAGCAAACATCGTTGGCGACGACCAAGACGATGTCGTTTTGATGCCCTACACAACCGTTCGAAAACGATTGCAGGGAAGCAATTTCAACAATGTCGACGTTGCCTTGATCTCGGCTCGGAGCACCGAAGTCATGGGGCAAGCGCAACAGGAAATCGAGGCATTGATGATGGATCGACACCGAATTGGGCTGGGGCAGCAACCGGATTTTCAGGTCGCAAACACAACCGAAATCGCGGGCGTATTCAGCCTCATTACAGGTACATTGACCGCAATGCTGGCATCCATCGCTGGCATATCGCTCATCGTCGGCGGCGTCGGAATCATGAACATTATGCTCGTTTCCGTTACAGAACGGACTCGAGAAATTGGGATCCGAATGGCCGTTGGTGCTCGGCCTCGCGACATTCTGATGCAATTTCTGGTCGAGTCGATGGTGCTTTCACTTATCGGCGGCGCGATCGGTGTCACCCTGGGAGTGCTTGGTTCTGTATCGTTGACCCTAACGATCAATGCGGTCTCGTCTGGCAAGGACTGGCCCATCGTCGTGAGTCAAACGGCCGCGATCGGAAGTCTTGTTTTTTCTGCAGCTGTTGGAATAGGCTTTGGATTTTACCCAGCTTGGCGAGCCAGCAGACTCGACCCAATCGACGCCCTTAGATACGAGTGAGGTTTGACAAATCACCCTTTCCAGTTCACGATTGGATACCACGAGTTCGTGCTTCTCTTTTCCATTTTGTAGGCGAGTGTGAACGACGAAGAAGAATTGATTCAGTCCGCTCTTGCCGGAAAAAGCTCCTCCTTCGAACTTTTGGTGACGCGTTATCAAGACCGTTTGTACACGGCCATGATCAGCGTTGTTGGAAGTACTGACGAAGCAGAGGACGTCGTGCAGGAAGCGTTCATCCAAGCGTATCTCAAGCTTAGTACGTTTCAGCAAAACAGCCGTTTCTATACATGGTTGTATCGTATCGCCTTTAACTTTGCCTTAGCCAAACGCCGACGCCATCGCGGCCATTTGTCGCTGGAAGAGGGACGCGAAGTCTCAGGTTCTGAGCCGAAGTCGAAAATCGAAGCTCCCGAAACCAGGATGTCCCGCTCGGAAGATGTCGACTTGGTGCATCAAGCACTCTCCGAGTTATCCGAGGATCACCGCTCCATTCTCGTCCTCCGTGAAATGGAGGATTTGGCCTACGAAGACATAGCCGAAGTGCTCCAAATTTCCATCGGCACCGTACGCTCACGATTGAATCGAGCGAGGCTGGCGTTAAAGCTTCAACTCGAAAAATTCCCGCAGTGGAATCCGGAACTGTAAAGACTATCGCAATGAGTCTTCAAGTGAAAAAAACCTTTAGCCGTTGGGCGCTAGCCAAATGGCACTCTCTTTGAGATTCTAGTCATTTTTCGCAGGGACCCCAGGCCCTTTGGCACGATATTTGCGCCGCTGTTTTGGTTTTCTTTTTACTGCCAAGAGAGAACCAGCATG
>JAPLNL010000018.1 GCA_026692905.1 Planctomycetota bacterium | reverse complement strand
TTGCTCGGGAGGGTGAGGCTCCTGCCGAACCTTTGCACCGTTGGCTCGGCAGGAGCCTCGCCCTCCCTAAGGTTTTCAATGGAATTGACTTTGCAAAGATGTTTACAGCGGTGGGGTGAGGCTCCTGCCGATGTAGGATGGGACCATTGTCCCGTCCATTAAACTAGTTCGGGACAATGGTCCCAAACTACTTCCAGCACATGCAGACCTTGAAGTAGTCAGCTCGGCAGGAGCCTCGCCCTCCCATTATTTTGCAAACATGGTTCCACAGCTGTTGACAGGATCTAGGTGCCCTTCCTCCTCAATATCCGACGCCAACGTGAAGCGATTTAGGATCGGGAAATCCTGGCAACCTCACTGTAAACCCGGTTAAAGACCTCGTCCCAATCTCCGCCTACTTTTGGACGAAACAAACGCATGCTTGGGTACCATGGTGAATCGTCTCGAAGTGCGATCCAACGCCAATCGGATGCGACACCCGACAGGATCACCCAGACGGGCACGTTTAGCGCTCCAGCCAAATGAGCAATGGATGTGTTGGGGGCAATTACCAAATCCAGATTCTTCATGACGGCCGCCGTATCCAAAAAGGGGCCCTCTACATCAAACGCCTCTCCAAGCGTTCGAACCGGGAACGATATCTGTCTTAGCTGCTCCGAGCCATTACCTTTCTGCAGGCAGATCAGCTCAACCCCAGGAAAATAGGCCAAAGGTCCGAACTTGTTCAAGTGAAACGATCGCTGGCTATCGTCGCTATACGACGTGCTCCCCTGCCAAACGATACCAATTCGAAATGCTTTGTGCACTCCTATACGGCCACACCACGCCTCAACCCGATTCGTCGGAACTCGTAAATAGGGAACGTTTGCAGGAACTGTCTCAACAGTGGTGGCGAAAATACGTGGAAGCGAAAGGAGCGGAACAAAACAATCGAAGTACGGTAACGCATCCTCCGAATGAATCATGCAGTCACCCAAATTGGAGCAGATATTCAAAAGAGGCTGCAGCGGTTTTGGGCATCGAAAAAGGACATGTTCTCCGTTGCGTCGTAGCAATTCGACATACCTTACAAATTGAAGGATGTCCCCAAGCCCTTGCTCGCTTTCCACCAATAGCGTCCGACCGCTGAGCGGCTCACCTCGCCACTCCGGTTGACTACGCGCGGGTCGAACAAATTGCTTCGCCGAACTTTTCCATCTCCATTCATACTCAGCCCAGCCCTCAGAGAAATGTCCCATCCGCAACAGAGTAGCTGCCAAACACATGTGGGCCTCTGCGTATTCCGGAGCCAACAAAATTGCTTTGCGAAAGTTTCCAACCGCTTCGTCCAGCCGACCGAGTTGAGACAATACCCAACCCAAGTTCGTCCAACACAACGCTGATTTTGGATCTTTGGACAACGCAGCTCGATACATGGCGAGGGACTCTTCGAGCCGCCCTTGACTTGCTAACGTCGTCGCCAAACCATGCAACAGCGTTGCGTCTTCCGGTTTGAAGTGAAAAGCTAGCCGATATCGAATGTGCGCTTCTTGCGGCTTTCCCAAGTCGAGAAGTTGATTTCCTAAACTCATCCAGGCCTCGGCGGCAGCTAGGGCTTTCCCTCGAATCGGCAAAAGCCGGCAAAGGTTTTCATGTGCAGGCAAATAATCCCGCTTGGCTTGGATCGCTTGCCGATAGCTTTCCTCTGCCTCGTCCCATCGCCTGCTCTCCTGCAGCGCGGCGCCAACATTGGTTAGCAATACAGGACATGGTGCCGCTTTGAGAGCGATCGCCTTTTGAATCAACTCGACTGCCTCGGGATAGCGCCCAGTCTGATGCCTTACCAAACCAAGCAGATGCAAAGCCTCCACGTGCCCCGGTTCTTGGGCGAGAGCTTGATCGTAGTGCAGCTCAGCCTCGACCAGTCGGCCGCACTGCTGATGCACAAGTCCTTGATCCACTAACGTATTGGAACTGACCGAAAACTCGCTTTCGGGCGCTGCCATATCCATCTTCTCATCCTGATTGAGGGCGACTTGCAAGTTGGAGCTCAGGACGATCGTAACAAATGTCCCTGCTCCGTCAACTTAGCGAATCACCATGCCAGGTTGCTGAATTCGTGAGAATTCAGAACCAGCTGAATTCTTACGAATCCAGCTACGGGAGAATCGAACCGCACTCAACGAAAAAAGGCACGTTCAATGAACGTGCCTTCAAATGCTTCATAAGTCGGTTCTTAGCACATCGACTTCAAAGAAGTAGATGACCTCAAACAACGACTACTTGAGTTCAACAGTTGCACCGGCTTCGGTGAGCTCTGCTTTGACCTTGTCCGCGTCTTCTTTCGAAACTGCTTCTTTGATCTTGGCAGGAACTGCTTCAACCAGCTTCTTTGCGTCCATCAGCGATAGACCAGTCAAGTTCTTTACGACCTTAACTACGTCTAGCTTCTTCTCGCCGAACGATGTCATAACAACATCAAACTCGGTTTGAACAGCAGCAGCTGCAGGTGCAGCATCGGTTGGCGCAGCCATCATGACAGCTCCACCGGAAGCGGCTTCGATGCCGTGAACTTCCTTCAAATAATCACTCAATTCCTTGGCTTGCTTGAGCGTCAGGCCGACGATCTTCTCGCCCAAGGTCTTGATTTCTTCCGCGAAAGCGGTTGCTGACTCGGACATAATCTTACCTATCCTCTTGTTGGGAAAAAACAAACAACTAAAAACGACCGGCGAGAAAGTTTTTTAGACCGGCTGTTCGACACGTAAATTTGGTACCGACTATTCGGCAGTACCTGTTTCAGTAGATTCAGCGGCAACAGGCGCCCCCTCCTCTAGGTTTTCAATCATCTTCTTGACCTGACCAGCGATCTTGCGAGCTGGACCGACCAATTGCCCCGACAGGTTTGCACCCGGCGAGAGAATTTGACCAACCAACATGGAGATTTGTTCGGTTCGACTTGGCCACTTGCTAACCTTCTTGACTTGGTCAGCAGTGATCGCGTCACCGTCCATCACCCCACCCTTGATTTCTAGCTTTGGAAATTTGCCAGAATCCACCATCTTGGTCACCAAACGAACCAAGGAGACGAAATCCTCGCAGCCCCAAATAACAGCCATGCTACCGGCTTGTTCACCGAAAGCTGGTCGCAAAAGTGTCCCCTCGGTAGCCCTCGCTGCCAAAGTACGCTTCACAACCATGATCTTCACACCGGTATCCCGGAGCGCTTTTCGGATGTTGTAATTTTGCTCGCCTGTCATACCAACTATGTTGGCCACGATGGCGTCATTGACCCCGTCCAGTCGACTGGCAATATCGCGCGAAACGAGCTTCTTGACTAGCTTGCTCATGGAAACCTTTCCTTACGCAGTAACGCGGATGCTAGGGGACATCGTCGCACAAATTGCGATCGACCTGATGTACAAACCCTTGACCGTGTTTGGCTTGAGAGACTGCACATACGAAATAAACGAAGTTGTGTTTTCGATCAACTTGGTCGCGTCGAAACTAATCTTGCCTACAACAGCATGAATGTTCGCACCCTTGTCGTTTCTAAACTCAACCTTACCAGCTTTGTACTCTTTGACAACTCGAGCCACGTCGGTTGTAACCGTACCAGCACGAGGTGAAGGCATCAGACCGCGTGGTCCAAGAACCTTACCCAATGGTCCGACCATACCCATCATGTCCGGCGTCGCGATACAAACGTCGAAGTCCAAAAAACCGTCTTTAATCTTCTTCGACAAGTCATCCGAACCAACAAAATCTGCACCGGCCTCTTCAGCCACTTTCGCAAGGTCTCCCTTGGCGAACACGATGACACGTTGAATCTTGCCGATACCGTGTGGCAGAACAACCGATCCTCGAACAAGCTGATCTGCTTGAGACGGATCGATACCGAGTTTCATGTGGATCTCTACAGTTTGATCGAACTTGCGACCCGAAAACTGCTTCAGTAATTCCATGGCTTGCTGCAATGGCATCGGGGTACTTCCCGGTGCTTTGGCGAGCATGGCTTTCATTGCCTTCGTTGGCTTAACCATCGTTACGCTTGCTCCCCTCTATTAACCTATGACCTCGATACCCATACTGCGGGCAGTGCCCTCGATCATGCGCCGAGCATGTTCGAGATCGCGTGCGTTCAAGTCAGCCATCTTCTTTTTGCAGATGTCTTCGACTTGAGCGGCGGTCACTTTGCCAACTTTTGTTTTGTGTGGCTCACTCGAACCGCTAGCAATGCCAGCAGCAATCTTGAGCAATGCCGATGCAGGCGGGCTCTTTGTAACGAACTCGAAACTGCGGTCGGAATAGACGGTCACAACTACAGGGATCGGAGTGCCGTTAAACTCTCGCGTCCGTTCATTGAATTGGGAAACAAACTGCCCCAAATTGATACCGAATTTACCTAACGAGGTACCGACTGGTGGAGCAGGCGTCGCCTTACCACCAGGTACCTGAAATTTTGCTTGTCCTACGACTTGCTTGGCCATTGATAGTGAACCTTGTGTCCGCTTCTGTCACCGATACTGAATGTTGTGTCCCAATACTCTATTGAGACCCGATTATATTAAACGTTGCTCTTTCCTGCGATCTGCCTACCCAACACTCAACAAAGATTGAGGGTCAAACAAACGTCTTAAAGAGACTCGATTTGCCAGTGGTCCAGCTCAACTGGAGTACTGCGGCCGAAGATACTGATGATCACGGTCACACGCCCATTGGCCTCATCAATCCTGTCGACCTCGCCCTCGAGACTCTGGAAGTTGCCTTCCTTAACTCGCACTTGGTCACCAGATTTGAACGGAATCGTGGTCTTGGGGACTTGCTCGTCATCAGCGTCGGGATAAGCCATTTTGATGATCCGCTCAACATCTGAGTCTGTCATCGGCGTGGGCTTGCCACCTGAACCGGTAAAGTCGCCTACTCCGCTGGTCTCTCGAACCAGAAACCAAGTATCATCGTTGATGATCATTCGGATCACCAAGTAACCTGGATAGAGCTTACGCTTTACGACACGGCGCTTACCGGCTCGCGTAAATTCCACAACATCTTCCGTTGGAACGAGAATCTCGCCAAACGAAGAAGCCAGCGTGGACAAGCGAATACGCTTTTCCAAAGCTGCGCGAATTGTATCTTCGCGATTGAACTGAACCTTTAAAATGTACCAACGCATATCACCAGCGTCAGCGGATTCAATTTCGGATTGTGTGGAAGTGTTCACTCGAAAACCTAGCGCCAGTCTTAACGAACAGCCAAACCAAACTAAATTGCAGAGTCACTAGAACCCTGCCAAGTCGTCTGCCGACCATTCTCCTGGCTTGTTGGGGAGGTCAGCCTTCGCTGACAACCCAGCCTAAAAAATTAACTAACTCCAATGCCATCGAAAATCGCTTGCCACAACATGTCGTAAGCAAACAATAACAACGCCAGAAAAGCCATTGTGAATATAACGACCATGGACGCCCTGTAAAGCTCAGTTTTAGGCGGCCATGAAACCTTTGTCATTTCTGACTCAACTGCGATCAAAAAATCAGCGAATTTTGGCCAATTTACCAGCCGAAAAGAAAACCACATGCCAATCGCAACCAGCAAAAGCGGAACAACGTAAGTCCCCTTGGTAAGGATGCCACGTGTCGATTCCGACCAATCGCTGTAGCTGTAAGACCCCAAAGTCTCATACAACTGCCAAGCTCCAAGCCAAATCGAAAGCCACAAAGCTAGGCAAGTCACCTGGCGGACAATTCGTCCCTGCCGAGCCTTGTATAGCGAACCAGCAAATAGCTCACTCAACAGCGAGCTACCGGATTCAGAATCTTCGGACACAGTTGCCATGCTTAATCTACGGATGGGGAAAACGGAACTGACTCAACAGGAGCGGAGGGAATCGAACCCGCAACCCCCGGTTTTGGAAACCGGTGCTCTGCCAATTGAGCTACGCTCCTAACAAACCATGCCGCTATCATTTGACAGCGGCATTGTTGGCTTTGGTAACAACACGACCGTTAACGTCGGATGAGACCATTGTCCCGTCCTCCGCAAGTTCGGGACAGCGGTCCCGAACTACGGTTCTGAATTCTCAAGAATCCAGCTACGGCTGCAACTATTCGACAATTTTGGTCACAACGCCCGAACCGACCGTCTTGCCACCTTCACGGATAGCGAAGCGAACACCGGCATCGATCGCCACCGACTTCTGAAGCTCAACGGTCAGCTTGACGTTGTCGCCAGGCATGCACATTTCAGCGTCGACCAAGTTGGCTGTTCCAGTAACGTCGGTTGTTCGGAAGTAGAACTGAGGGCGATAGCCTGAGAAGAAAGGCGTGTGACGCCCGCCTTCGTCCTTGCTCAAGCAGTAAACTTCCGCTTCGAACTTCTTGTGCGGGGTGATCGAATTTGGCTTAGCCAAAACTTGGCCACGCTCGATGTCTTCACGGCGAACACCGCGGAGCAGGCATCCAACGTTGTCTCCAGCTCGGCCTTCTTTCATTTCGCGGCGGAACTGCTCAACACCTGTTACGGTCGTCTTTTTCTTTTCATCCATCAAGCCGATGATTTCGACTTCTTCACCAACCTTGATCATTCCTCGCTCAATACGCCCAGTCGCAACCGTTCCACGACCTTCGATCGAGAACACGTCTTCGACTGCCATCAGGAACGGCTTGTCTTCTTCGCGTGCTGGCTGTGGGATAAACGCATCGATCGCGTCGATCAACGCGCTGATACACTTGCTAGCTTCTGGGTCAGCAGGCTTATCGTACGCAGCCTTTGCATTTCCTCGAACAATTGGAGTCTCTTCGCCTGGGAAGCCGTACTTCGAGAGAAGTTCGCGGATTTCCAACTCAACCAACTCGAGCAACTCTTCGTCATCAACCAAGTCGCACTTGTTGAGGAATACGAGTACCGCCGGAACCCCAACCTGGCGAGCAAGAAGAACGTGCTCTTTGGTTTGCGGCATCGGACCGTCCGCAGCGCTTACCACCAAAATCGCACCGTCCATCTGAGCAGCACCGGTGATCATGTTCTTAATAAAGTCAGCGTGACCAGGGCAGTCAATGTGAGCGTAGTGTCGTGTTTCCGACTCGTACTCAACGTGAGACGCGGCGATGGTCACCGTCTTCGTAGCGTCACGAACTGTACCACCCTTAGCGATATCAGCATAGGACTTTGGCTTTGCCAATCCCTTTGCAGCCTGTACTGCCAGCAGAGCACCCGTTGTGGTGGTCTTGCCGTGGTCAATGTGACCGATTGTGCCTACGTTGCAGTGGGGTTTTTTGCGTTCAAATACCTCTTTGGCCATTTTTGCTCACAACACCTAAACAAATAGAAAACTGGAAATTACGCCGTGAGGTTTTTGCCCACGAGCAAACAAAGGTTAAACCACGATCCCTCTTCGCCACATCACCGCCAACCATCCATGTCGACTGTTCTGTTGTCGCCTTCGGAGCACGCCCCAAAGGAGCCTTGCTCACGACAGAGCTGCTGATGGGACTTGAACCCATGACCTCTTCCTTACCAAGGAAGTGCTCTACCACTGAGCTACAGCAGCTTGCGAGGGAGAGCGGGTGAAGGGAATCGAACCCTCGTATTCAGCTTGGAAGGCTGCTGCTCTACCATTGAGCTACACCCGCAAATCCGTCAAAAACCGGACTAATTCGAAATTGTGCGAGTTGAAAATGGAAGGTGTAGGATTCGAACCTACGTAGGCGTGAGCCATCGGATTTACAGTCCGACCCCTTTAGCCAGTCGGGCAACCTTCCAAATCTAACACACAACTTCTGTTCGAAAAAAAGAGCCGGCGAAGGGACTTGAACCCCCGACCAGCTGATTACAAATCAGCTGCTCTACCACTGAGCTACACCGGCAATTAATAGGAACCCCCCATCCAAGCCCGTTATTTGGGCCTTTCAAGAGAAGCAATAGTGTACAGACGGTCTAATTGACTGCAAGACGACTTTTGATTCCTTTGTGACTAGACCGCTCAGGCTGCTTGGATGTTCACCCCTCTTTTCGGGATAATCAGCCAACTCAAGGGTGTGATGATCGTCTATTTAGACACAAAAACCTCATGCTTTCTCGCGTTTTTGGGAAAAAGATTGGTTTTCGAAACGGAGTCGGCCATTTCAACGAACCTCAACGCCACGCAGAAAGAAGCGGCCAAAATGCCGCCAAGAAAGAGAGTCGACGAGTCGACCGTGTTTTCAGGTCGCTTCGAGCCTTGGCGCCGCTGTGTGCACCTCCCTGATTGCAGGCGTTTCGTAACGGAGGATCTCCGACCTGAAACGCCGGATTCGTGCGATCATGAACTCAATGCAGCTGCACAACTCAATTGCATGTACCGGCTTTATCATGTAATCCGCAGCCCCCATCGAAAACGCCGACTTAATCGCATTCTCCTCGGGATGAGCCGTCAGCATAATCACTTGCGTCAGCGGGTCCGCTTTCTTGAGCAACTTGAGTATTTTGAAGCCGTTTGCACTCGGCATGTTTAAGTCGGTGACGCAAAGCTCAAACTGGCCCGAATGGGACAATCCCATTGCCATATCCGCATCATTTGTACCTGTTATTGCCAAGTCGTCACCAAATTGGCGTCCCAGAATCTTGCAAACTAGCTGACACATAGCATTGTCGTCATCGACGATGAGCGTTCTGATCGAAGCGTTACGGTGATTCACGAATAGACTCCAGTGAGATGTTTAGATGCTGGGCAAAACGAGCTTGAGACCCATTTGAACGCGAGTTAGTAAACGGTGCTGTAAAGCAATCCATGGAAGCCGACGAGCAACGGCTCAAACGGAAAGGCCACAACGAGCTTCGTGTCCGAAGTTAGAACCTTGATGGGCTTATTCGCTAACGGAACACTGACACTTTGGATAATGCGCTTCAACCGCGATTCGTCTCCCAACGCATTGCCATGCTCAAACTTGATTTGCACCTCATTGTTCATCGTCGCTAGCTCCAAGGACAACTTTCCACCTGAAACTGCTTGTCCAGTACGAAAAACCAACTCAGCCAACGTTCCAATAACCGTGGTGGGCAAATACAAAAATGGCTTTTGACCATCATCGCTTTTTATTTCGACACTCATGGTTTTTCCACCACCCATCCATTCAGCGAGCGACTCGGAAACCAGTGAGTGAAAATGTGCAGAATCAAAAACAGTGGAGACGTTTGGAAGGAATCTAGAAAAATGGATGCCTGAATACGATGCCAAGTGAAAGCCGTTGGTATCGAGCCCAATCGTTGCCACGAGCCCAAAAAGCGAAAGCAACGGAGCAGAACTTACGGTTATGTGCCGAAAGAGGTCTTCTTGAGTCGAATTCAAAAAGAGGAAACCCTGAATTTCTTCGCCGCGACCAATTGCCAAGCAAAGTCCACTACGTAGCCCTTGATCGGAAATCAAAGCAATCGAACGTTGTGCCGGCTTTCCGTTCAACGCGAATGAGGCAAGGACTCTTTCGCAATCCGAAAAGACTCGGACCGTGCCCGGTTTCATCTTGAACAGCGACCCCTCTGGATTCACAAAGCACGAATACCCCTTCTTGAGAGAGTTGGCTGGGCAACGATCGCTCAAGCTGGCGTCGACCACGACCAATTGATTGGCATGTGCAACTCTACCAGCCAAACAAACTCGGTCTACTTGATTGAAGAATTTATGGCCCCTCAAAACATGCATGAGTCGGCTTGCGGGATGATGGCTGTGTGTTCCGCTCGCGAGGTCTTCGGCCAAGGAGGCCAACTGCGATACAATCCAGGTTTCTTCTTCGATACACTGGTCGAGCGAATCGAGTCTCGAACTGCGATAAACTTCAAGGTCCCGGTGCTCAACCTCCTCGACTTCTCCAGTCGCAGATGTTGTCAACTCGGCTGCCGATGATTCCATTTCGCCGAGCAGCTCCGCATTCAAATCTTCGTCGCTCAACCGGAATTCGACTTGCAGGTCTTGCATGAGAGTTTGCAAGCTGGATGCTGTCTCAATGCGAGGATTCGCCATCATTTTCCCAAGAGAAAAAACAGCTCGCATCAAGGCAGCTTTTTGACTGACGGAAAGTTTGCTGGACGAAGGATCAACATGATTGACCGCGGCATGCACTCCACGACACAATCGTAAAACCTTAGTGAACCCGAGGAAGGCTCCCTCTGCCGCGATCTTTTTGATGTGCGCCGACCAGCTTGATCTTACGGCTTCGAGGTTATTTGTGTTGGGCCAATCGATGCCTGCGAGCCAGCCTTGAGTTGCCGTTTCCAGTTTCGAAGAATGATGGCGTTGTAAAGTCGCTGTTTCCACTTGAATCGTACTCTGTCTCGTTGTAGTCATTGTCATTCCTTTGATTGGATCGCATGTATTGTTGATGGGAGCTTGGGCACGAGTATTCGCGTGGTGGCAATCAGCGAGTATTGTCCAATTTTGCTTGTGTTGGCGCAACCGTCTTCATTGCTGATACCGTCTTAATTGCTGATTTCGTCCTCGTCCTCGTCTCCCCCTGCCTTGTTGTGTTTGCCATCGCAAAAAGGTTTATTCAGTGATTGACCGCAGCCGCATAAAACGTGAGCCTTCTTCTTCTTGTCTGGGCAAAGCGGGCGACCATATTTGTCCACGATATTCACATCGCCCTCGATGATGATCGGCCCCTTCGGGTTGCAGCATATTTTGGTTGGGCAGGTTTCGCAGGGATTCGCCATGATTCAAGTTCTCCAATCCATTTCTCTCGTTAGGATTACTCACTGAGTAAAATTGAAAAGTCCGTAACCGTTGTCTTGTAGTGTGGGACCCTTGTCCCGAACGAATAAGCGGACGGGATAAAGGTCCTATCCCACGCTAACTATCATTCTGCCGATCACCTAAAAGAGAGGCCTAAGGATATGTGACGACCAACCAAGTCCTTGGTATTCTCGGTAGCCTTTGCTCCTCGATGACCCCATGATGTAAACATGGTCTCCCAATCGTAAAACTCCAGATGCCGATTGTCCTGCCGCCAACTCGCGATGCTCAGACGGTAGTTCTGGCGTGCTTCCCAATGGCACAATCTGAGCATCCGACGTTTCGATAACCTCGAAATCTTTGCTCGCATAAAACGCTATGCATCCTTGAATGCGTTTGCCATTGCGGTCCTTCGGCAAACAGGTCTTCAGGATTTTCCCCGACTCGGTCACCCAGTCGAACAAACTTCCTAAGACTCCTACCATATCACCGTTTCGCGAACCATTCATGCGAACAGCAGAGGAGTAGATCAAAGAACTGCGAGTTGTCCGTTCGAGCTCTGTCGCTCCTACATCTTGAACTGCATATTCCCCAAAGTTTTTGCTTCGCATGGCTTTGTTGAACCACACATGGTCAGCGACCCTCGCCTCTTTCATGTCTGGAATCAACTCTGGATTGGATGCGGCAATGATTCGCCCCATTCGGTTGGCCAATACCAAATTGCGATACATGGCATAGCTGCCGTTTATGTCCCGCAGTCGACGGCTCGCTGCTTGAACGTTTTCCTCGGTTGGATCAGCCAATGCGTTCCATAGAAATTTGTCCGTTGCCCACCATCGAATGGCTGCCGATCGCTCGAACAAATTACGGTCGATCAAGTCGATCGCTTGCTTGGAGAAAGTCTCCAAGGTCTGTAGATTCAATCGCAATTCACCGAAGGCCATTTCGCGAAGAAGCTCTTCCATTTTACTGGTCGCAAAATCACCGGTTTCGGTAATTTGTTCGAACACCGGCCCGAGCGCAACTCCTCGCTTCCCGAGCTTGGACGCAAAGACGATACCATTGAGCGATATGAGCTTGATCGATTGCTTGTCGTCTTGAACTTTGACGTACGTGTCTTTGTTGATGTCAGGTATTAGACGCGATCGCATCAATTCATCTGGGCTGATACCGTTGATTTGACAATTTGCTTCGCTGGCGAAAATTTCATTGCTGGGTACGACCAAATGAGAGCTCCAGCCCAAGCCTGCGAAGTCGAGATAGCCGTCCGACATAGCCGAGAAAATAGCGGAGTCGTTTCCCTCGACACTCGCATAACTGCTGATCGTTCCGCCCCCCTTGAGCTTGCGGTGACCACGAGGCAAGTGCGCCTGTTCACCAACATCGATAATGTCTGGGTCGCTGGAGCCGACAATCTTGCCATGCATATCGGTGAAAAAGGAGTACCAGCCATCTCGCGTGTCGCCGTCATCCAATCGAGGCATGTAATCTTGAAGAATGATCTTTGCTTCCTCAGCTAGATCAAAAAAGGCACCCATCGAGCCAATCTTTTGATCGCTTTTGGCAGCTCCTGCGATCGAGGTGCTGAACACCAAACTGTTACCGGAATCCACAATGGAGTGGCTGGTCTTTTCGATGGCATAATCGTTTGCATCGCCGGAATCGTGTGATCGCTGAAACCACAGTTCGTTAGCAACCGATTTCCCCAACACTTTAGTGCGACGCTGTGGGTTTGCATTGGCGACGATAATCCCGTCCGCCGTAGTAATAACCAGATCGCGATAGAGCGTATAGGAATTTCCAATATCCTCCAGACGACTACAGGATGCACTTACGTGGGTATGAACCTCCTCCAAGCTCTTCATTACTTTTTGAAGCATCGCAAGCGTTGCTTCTTGACTTTTTCCTTTGCCCAGTTGCTCAGCCAGCGTATCGACCTTGGTTTTGAACTGTTGATAGACCTCGGGATTGAACATCAGTTCGAGTTTTCGCGGGCCGAAGCTTCGCACATCATCCACGAACTGGCTGATGTCGCGCATCGTCCAATTCGTCTCCAACGTGGGAACCTCAAATGCCGCTTTCGCTGCGTCGAGGTACTCGCCCATCTCATATAGATATTTGTCCAATTGACGGCTGATCTTGTGGATGCGTTCGAGCGCTTCTACGAATGCTGTTTCCACCGCCCAGGACCTGACGTCGCACGTTCGCTCCAATAGCGTTCGATCGATCAAATTGATCTTGATGTAGGCCGTTGTGCAATAAATAGAACGGCAGAAATCTTCCTTGGCAGCATAGAACTGGTCAAAGAGGTTTTTGGTCCCGTCATGCAGTTCCGCAGCGAACGTCTCGACGCGTTCCATCAACTCGGTGATTTGCTCCTGTTCCGTAGCCGTCTCGCTAATGGCTGCCGCGGTGCATTTTCCTTGGTTGCAAATCGGGGAGACGCCGATGAGTTCATTGATGATTTTCTCATAAAACTCTCTGTGATCGTTGGTGATCAACGCATTGAAAATGCTGAATTTGTGGTCGGCTTTGGTTTGGGTGCTTGGTTCGGCTATCATCGCAGTTCCTCGGTCTTTCCGTGGAGAATGGTCTCGATCAATTTCTGGATCGATACCATCGTGAAATACGCTTCGTCTAATTGAATAACCCCATCCACAAAGGGTTGATTTACATGAGGTGGGGCGGGATGGATCTCGTCGGCAGCTAGCTGGAAGATTTGAGAAACGGAATCGACGCTCAAGACGACAGGCTCGTCAAATGCGTAAAGCCCCAGCTCGCGCGCCTCGTCAACCAACCCCTGACTCGTTTCGAGCAGAATCATTTCCCCGAGATCGCTTGGATCGCGAGGCGGAACCTCAAAACAGGTTCGCATGTTGATGACGACCGCCGTGCGTCCTCGAATGTTGACTAGACCATCGAGGCAGCGATTTGAACCCGGCACCTTGGTTATCGGCAAGGGTCGAAAATACTCCTCGACCACTAGCGACGGTACAGCGAACGCTTCGTTTTGGATCAGGAACGTGGAAATCTGCATGGTCGCTTTCTATCGCTTTCCCGGTGTGCGTCGAATTTGCAAACATTCAGCCACCGTGGCTCGAACCTGGTTCTTGTCAATCTTCACCACATAGCGATCAAAGCCCAAACTTAGGCCCTTCTCACGGAAGTGATCGTCCGAAAGCGTAGTCAACGCGACCAAGGGTATCGCATCAAACCGTCGATCTTCTCGAATCTTGGACGCAAGCTGAAAGCCATCGAGTCTTGGCATGTTGATATCGGAAATGACCAAGTTGTATCGTTTCGGTTCTGCTTGAAGCTTTTCCCACGCTTCGACGCCATCGTTCACAATCTCGATGGTCCACTCGTCCCTTTGCATGTACTGCTTGATCAGCTTTCGGAAGAATAAGCTATCTTCTGCAACCAGAATCTTCGCTAATCCAGTTTGCACTTCTTGCATTTTCAACTTGTCCGGCGCGTGCTGTTCAAACACGCTAAAGACATCCAGCAACATAACCAAGCGATCGTTATGCATGAATGTGCCCACGATACCGTTCTGGTCATCGAGCCTCGATTCAAAGCTATCGTCCACGTCGATAATGGTGACGTCCGGTCCGGTTAATATCCCCAGCGGGAATGTGACGGCCGCTGGGCGAATCAAGCAGCAGTCCTTGCGAGCCACATCAAATTTGCTGATGGGCAAGAACGTATCCAATCGCATGACGGAAATCGTCTCGTTCTTGATCTGGCAATACTCTTTCGTGCCGACCGTCCGGATGGAGTCCAAGGAAATGCGTTCGATAATGGCTACCAACTCAAGCGGGATAGCGAAGAACTCATTGTTCGAAAAACTGAATACAACCATCTTTTGTTTTTGTCGGTTCTTCGTCTGTGAACCGTCAGGACTTTCAGCCATCGCGCGCTTGCTGTTCCCATGCTTTTGATCCAAGAAGCGCAATGAGAGTTTGCTGACCAAACCATTGATATCGAGAATCAAAGAAACGCGACCTGTGCCCAGAACCGTATGCCCCGAAAAGATCCCGCAATTTTGAAGCAGCTTTGGCGTTCCGCGAACGATGATCTCTTGGATTCCGAGCACGTTGTCCACGATGGCACCAAACTGGTGTTTGCGGTACTGCAGGATGACCAAGCACGCATGCTCTTTTCGGTTCGACTGTTGTTCCATCCCAAGAGCTTGTCGCAAGTCGACGAGAGCCACGAGTTGATCGCGAAGCTGATATACGTTTTCGCCGTCTACCTGGACGATATTCGTCATCGCTTTGGCGTCGTAACGAATGATTTCGCTAACCGCTGTCTCAGGAATGGCAAACCGCTCGTCTTGAATGTCCACCACCAATGCTTTGGTAAGCGAGGAAGAGACGAGCGCCTTGGCCAGCGGTAGGATTGCGGAAAATGTCGTGCCGGTGCCCACTTTGGTTACCACATCGATCGATCCGCCAACTGCTTCTATGTTGTTTCGTACAACATCCATCCCGACCCCCCGACCAGAAACGTCGGTTGCCTCATCCTTGGTCGAGAAACCCGCCTGAAAAATCAACATCACCTTTTGATGATCGGTCAACTGATTGGCGTAGGCTTGGGTGATGACTCCTTTGCTGACAGCCTTCGAGCAAACTCTTTCTGCGCAAATGCCTCGTCCATCATCTTCGACGGCCAATATGATCTCACCGCTGTGAATGTAAGACCGCAAGAAGATGTTGCCTTGCCTGTTTTTCCCAGCCGCTTCCCGTTCGGCCGGAGTCTCCAATGCGTGATCGAGCGAGTTTCGGATTAGGTGCGTAAGCGGATCGGCAAAGCTTTCGAGGATAGTGCGGTCCAGTTCAAGCTCGCCGCCCTCGATGTGAAGAGCCACTTCTTTGTTCAGCTGACGCGAAAGATCGCGAACGATACGGCGATACCGTTCGAAAAGCGAGCCCGTGGTTTGCATCCGAGTTTCGATGACCGTTTCGTGAACTCCAGTAATCGATTGCGACAAGGTACGAAACGCAGTGCTGCCGCGAAAGTCGAATTCGTTCATCAACTGATTGCGTGCCATCACCATCGTGCCGGTCCACTCCAGCAATTTGTGCAGGATATGGACGGGGACCCGCATGGACTGCTCGGCCGCGGCTTTGGCTGCTTCCTTGGACGCTAACGCCTTATCTTGATTCGGCTTGTCCGTTCCTGGACGCGAGGGAATCGACGCTAGCTCTGCGGGGATTGTTTTCGGCGAGTCAATCGGTTGCGGCTTCTTTTCGGCAGAAGATTCCGGGCTCGTTGCAAGCGGATTGGACGAACCGCCGTTCCCTGGACTTAACCCCTTCGTATCGATCTGGGTTACCGTCTCTGGTTTTAGATTGAAGTGATCGCAGAGCATCTCGGTCGAAAGGACCGTTTCCAAAAACACGATGCAGGTGCCTTTGGGGGTTTTGTCAATTTGTTCCTTTGGAATCGAGGTGAATAGGATTTTCCCAATACTAGACAATCCAACAATGACACCCTCTTTGATATCGACCGCTTGCTGAATGCGTTCCAAGTCCAGATCAATTCGGAATGTCGTCCCCTTGCCCGTTTCAGCCTGCTTAATTTGGGCGATATCACTCGCCGATAGAGTTGCCGAGGAAACGTGTTGAGGAGAACCATTGAGAGCTCGGTCCAACTTCGCAAGTGGAACTAGGCACTCGAAGGTTGCCCCTAAATCAGGCGTGCGCAGCATGGATACCAACGCATCGACCGCAGCTAAGACAGCATCGGTAACGACCGCGCTGGCCGATTCCGTACCGCTCCGCACGCGGTCGAGTAAAGTCTCTGCCCGATGTGCGACGCCGACTAGATTCTCAAGCTTGAGATACGATCCGTTTCCTTTGATCGTATGCACCGCACGAAAGATTCGATTGACAAGTTCCTTGTCGGTGCCGCCATCGGACTCCAACGACAACAAGTCCAACTCAATATCCGTTAAGTTCTGCAAGCTTTCCGCAACAAATTCTTCGACCAATCCTGAGTCATGATCCTCTTCGGATGGCCCTTGGGCCTTTTCTTTCGTCGGGCTTTTGGAGGGCAAAGCTGGCTTCTCTTCGACCGAGGGAGGTGCTGGAGCGATTTTTGCAAGCCCCAACACTTGATTCAATTTGCCGACCGCTTCGCCGCAATCATAAGACTGACCTAAATCGGCTGACTGAAGCATGCCTGTTAGACCATCTACCGCCGCAAGGATTGCATCGGTGACGTCCGAGGTGGCCTCGCGTTCATTGCTGCGAACTTGATCGAGCAGCGTTTCCGCCAAATGGCTCAGACGAACCAATGGATCTAGCCCCATGTAGGAGCCAGTTCCCTTGATCGAATGGACGGCGCGAAAGATTCGATTGACCAAGGCAGTGTCGCTGCCACCTTCAGACTCAAGCGAAAGCAGATCTTTTTCGATGCTCTCAAGTCCGTTGAGACTCTCCGCCACGAACTCAGTAAGTAACTCGGTATCTTGACTGTGATCCATGTCTTGTTTTGTCTTCTCGGTTCGCGAACCAAGTTACTACGGACACTCCTCAAAGGCGTGGAGCGCGTTTTAGTCACTTATGAGCGTTCCCTCTATTTCGAAGTCTGGTCGCCTCAAAGGTTCGAAATCTTTCCGGGTTGCACGAAATTGCAGAAAGAGCGTCAAAGACTCTGCCAGGGTACAGAACTTCAAAACCTAAGGCTTACCCCTACTCTTGCAAAGAAACACAGCATTTACTGAGTTTTGCTAACTTTGGTTGAATGCTTCCGTTTGGATAAACGCAACTTGAATGTCGGTTTCGCCGATCAACACAATCATTCGTTTCCACACAGAGTCCGACGATCAAGAATTCCGCAGAGAAAGCAAATCAAAGCGATGAACTACAGCCTTACTTTTGATTTCTTCCCTGCCCAGTACTACCCGACTTGTACGAGTGGGCTGAACATTCAAAAACGCGTTGACCCATCGTCGACAACATCCTCATTCCAATCTGGGCCTACCAACTACCTACGCTTGGTCGAACAGACAACGAAGTTCATGAACCGCCAGCATGCGATCTCTGAAACGATCTCAGGCGAGTTTTCAAAACGAATGTCGCTCAACTCCAAGATGACCTTGAATGCAAAGGAGTGGACACTGCAGTCTGAAAACCAACCGCTGGGTCAACTGCGCATGGTTCATATCCAAGGTGCGAAAAATGCGATCATCAACACTTGGGTTTTCCCAAACCACCCCACCAAAATGCCGGTATTTGCAGCGGAATTGATAGCGGTTGGCAATGCAACCAAAGTGGCCTTTGTCGATATCCAGGTTCCCGTTCTCTCCCAGTTCGTTGCAGACGATGTTGCCTCGCTCACTGCCGCTTTATCCATTCGATTCACGAGCCTGCCGTGTAATGAAACGGCACCCGATTGGGCGACCAACGCATCTCAAGGCAATTTCACTTACGCACGCGATGTACCCAATGAGCAACTATCGACGGTCGAAGATTGCTATCTAAGCTATCTCGATACTTACCTGCGAGCTTTCGTATCCGATGAGGCTGCCGCTGAGGTTGCTAAGTCCGCAAGAAACGAGGAGGCAATCGATGCTCTCCAGGAATACCAAGTCCACCATATGGAACACAGTCCTGGAAACAAGTTCCTCGACAAATTATTTGGCTCAGAATGGACTGAGTCCTTTATGAAGAATTTTCTCTTTGCGAAACCAAGAGGGTAAAGCATGGGCGTCATGAGTCTGGTCCGTTCCGCGATTTCCGCATCGCACTTTCAAATCGAGCAATCCGCCTTCTCCAAAGCGATGATAGACGGTGGCATGAATCCTCTGGACTACTCGAGAGGATTGGTGCAACTCTGGCATATCCATTTTGCATTGGAACGCTCGGTTCCAAAACGCCCCGAGATCGCGTCGTACTTTACACCCGAGATGATTCGTACCACCACGATTCAGCGTGACTTGCACACCTTTGGTTTCGACAAAAATCACTTCGCGCCGCTGGAAGAGACCAACATCATCGTGGAGCAGATTCAGGCTTGGGAACGGAACGCTCCGTACGCTCTCCTTGGCTGCATCTATATCCTCGAAGGTTCCCGTATGGGATCGCTTGTCATTGCCAAACCGCTTGGCCGATCGCTTGGTCTACCCGCGGGTACGACGAGTGGCCTGGAATACCATACCGAAGGTGCACTCGCGACCCCTCTGAGACTGCGCAGTTTCAAGGAAAGTGTCGACAACTCGGGCTTTGACGCCAGAATCGAATCGGAGCTCATTGAAGGTGCAGTCAACTTTATGGAGTTGCTGAACAGTCTCTACGATGCTTTGCCAGTCAATGCAAGCAGCACACTGAAAGCAACGTTGAACGAACCAATAACAAATCCGCTTAAGTCCGCTTAGATACAAATGACCCACAGTGTTCTCCTCTCCCTTAGCAGGGCAACGCTGTGAAGCATGTTGGAGCGAAACTCGTCAAGAGTTTCGGTCGTTAGACGATGCAGCCGAAAGTCTTGACGATTTTCGCTACGCAAAAGCCTGTTTTTAGCAATGGAAAAAGCTTCACAGCGTTACCTATCAGGGGCGAGGGGAGCAAAGTCAAAAAGAAAGCGATACAACTCATGGCACAAGCAACGACTTCTGAAGAAAAAGGGAAACAGTTCGTTGAGATCATCTCGGGCTCTGCCGACGCGAAGTCGCTTGTTCGCATTCGAAACGAGAAAGCCGATGATAAAATCCGAGATGCGATTCGTATGACCCCGGGCGTACAGCCTTTCAAGCACAATTACTATACTGCCGAACAGTTTTACCAACGTGACCGGGAGCGTGGCGTCATCACCAACATCTATGGACAACGTGTTCTTCGCGTGACCGAAGATTTCATCACGGGGGTCCTTAGCGGGCTAGAGGATGAAGTCGGTGAAAAAGCAGGTATGGTAATGTACGAAACGGGCTACGCATGGGGCATGGAAGACATGCGCAATTTCGTCAAAAGATCGCAAGGTGAATTCGAGGTCGATTTCAACAAAATGGGGATGGGGATGATGCTCGAGACTTGGTGGTGGCCACTCACAATTGAGGGGTGGGGAACTTGGCAATTTGATTTTCGTGAAGCCAAACGCGACATGCTCTTTGTCGAACTCTATGAGTCCGCTGTCGCCAAGACCTTGGGGGACATCGGTGCAGTTGTTTGTTATTTCTACGCAGGACTATTCGCGGCTGTTTTCAGCGTGTTAGCCCGGAAAGATTTTGGATGTGTCGAAATTCAGTGCTACGCTATGGGGGCGGACCATTGCAAGTTTCTGATCTCCCATGCCGAGCGAGTTGATGCGGCTGCATTCTGGAGAAGCCAGGGGGCGACAGGGAAAGACATTATGAAAAAGGTACGCACTGTTTAATCAATCGATGAATCTGTCAGTTCAAATACTCTTTGGGAATGCAGTCGTAGTACCTCGTCCGGTTTCAACAAAATGGTAACAAAAATCCACAATTCATCTGGTAGAGCGAGGCACTTAGCTGCCAGTTCGTTGGCGGCGATGAATCTTGGAGCATTGTCCTTGCGTGAATTCGGAGAAACCGTCAACTGGAGCAATTCCACCTCGTACCAACCCCAAGGCCGAAATCCATGGGCTTGCCTATCCACCGGAGACTTAGAAAGCGCGGTCTCGGTTGGTACGCCTGAATCTGTCTCAGAAGTCGTATCATCGCCAACGGTGGGAATCGAAACGACCAACGCCGAGATCGAAGCAGTCGACGCAGTCAAGGCGGCCGACGACGCGGCGGCTCTGGTCGAAGCAGCTCATGCCGAAGCAGCTCGCGTTGCAGCGGAAGAAGCCAAAGCAAAGTCGGACGCAGAAGAAGCTGCGGCTCAAAAGGCTATAGCTGCCGCTGAGACAGCGATGGCCCAAGAACTCGCCGCGAAAGAAGTGGCTGAGAAGCGAGCTGCCGAACAGGAACGAATAGAAAAAGAAAGAAAAGCAGGGGAGCTCGCAGTTGCTCAGGAGCAGGCACAAGCGGAAGAAAAGGCAGCCGCGCAACGAGCCAACAAGGAAGCTTCGGAAAGTGCTGAGGAAGTCAGAGTAGCCACGGCAGCCAAGGCCGTCGCAGCAGCAGAAAATCAAACTGTCGTAAACATTCAAGCTATTGATCAAACACAGAAGACCGAATCGCAGAACGCCGCCGAGACTACCGCAGCGACAGAAAAGGCCAAGCAAGAAAAACTGCAGATCGAAGCAACTCAGCGTGAACAATTGCAATTGGAGCAATTGCAAAGCGAACGCTTACGCCAGGAATCGTTGCAACGCGAAGCCATGGCCAACCAAAATTCCCATTTGGAGTCGGCGAGGCAACGGACAAGTCTTCCAGCCAAGCGAAGCCAGTCAACTGCGCCAGTAACAACTGCGCCGGCCATGAATCTGCCTACAGCGACCTCGTATCAAGCAGTCACGACTCCCTCAGTTGGTACTCATCGCGTCACTCGACAGGAATCGTCAAACGATGATTATCTTGCTCAACTGGAGCGATTGGTTCTCGAGCTGAATATGGAACTTGGCCGCAGGCGAGATGATCAGCAAGCCGCCGATCCAATACAACAGCTATCGCAACGCATCATCGAATTGAATTTGGAAAACTTGGCGCTGAAAGAGCAACTTCAGCGTTCAAGTAACCTTACCTAACAACAACCGCCATTGCCGTCGGCAAAAACAGGAAGCGTTCATGAACAATCGGATCTCGGAAATCTTAGTTGGTAGTGATAGCCGCTACCTAACAGAAGAGGAGCGAAAGGAAGTACTCGACTACGTCAAAGGATTTGACGAACGTTTTCGAGTGATGGCTCTCATTGAGGCGAACGAAGATGCAGCGGTTCGTTTTTGTATTGAAAGCACCAGGAAACGATACCCCAATTTTGACAAGTACCACGGCAGCGCCTGGGCCAAAGCGTTTCGAGATGTGCAGCTAACGACGCGGTACATGGCCCAAGCGATGATGCTGGACGAAATAAGCATCCTCGAGGACAAGCTCCTGTTTTGGTTGCGAACCATTCTGGCAGGCCTCAACTTCACCCCGGAATTCAATCGCGACACCTACACTTATTTGAAACAAGGGTTTCGCCAAAGTCTCCCGCCCGACGCCTTTACCGTCTTTGAGCCATTCATGAATCGAACCATCGAAATCATGTCGGATTTCCCCGCTCCTGCAACACCTGCCGTTTGAAAGTGATCCATGAGCGTTTCAACAGAACTCGAATTCAAAAACTACTACATCGAAAAGCTCTACGTGACGGCCAATGTAGAGACCGGTATCATGGTCAATCGGTCAGGACGACGTATGATCGCTCTCACGAATGATTTCCTGTTGGGACTCCATCGCGCACTTGAAAAGGAATGTGGTGACCGAGTAGGGCACGTACTGCACCACTGCGGTCGCAAATGGGGGAGGAACTTCGGAACATGCTTGGACAACGCTTGGTCTGAGTTTTATCAGTGCCCAATGCAGGATTTTCCGCTCTCCTTTTTCCAAAGTTTACTGACCCAAGAATTTTGCCATAACGGGTGGGGAAACCTCACCATCGACTACTCCCACTTTGAAAAAGGCGTAATCGTACTTGGGCTTGAGGGAGCCATCATGGCTGAGATCACGCAACAAGATCTCGATTACCCTGCAGATATACTGACCGGTGGAATCTTTGCCGGAATGTTTACGCATTTTATCGGGAAAGAAATTGATAGCCTTCAGTCCCAATGCAACAAACAAGGCCACGGCGAGAGTCGTTTTTTATTGTCCGACACAAAACGAATGCAAGATCTACGAAGCTGGAACACTCCACGAAAATTACATCAAGAATTACTCGAACACCTTTTATCCATTCAATCCTAATTGGCACGGAAGCCTGCGTATGCTTTGGGTTTTGTCGAGAACCGACGAAACACCATAACAAAGCACGGCATATCATGCCTCAACTTTAGCGAAGCAATTTCAGGAGATAATTACAATGACTAGAGCATTTTCCAAAGTGATGTCGGCCTCGGAAGGTCGCTACTTCACCTCGATCGAACAAGAGCAGGCCTTGGGCTCGTCGCTGGAGTTGCCGCATCGCATGCTCGTCTCTCGAATGTTGCAGCAATTTGAATTCGAAATCGTCGACTATGCTACACATGCTTACTGCGATACTGTCCCCGGATTTGATGGCCCAAGCGGTTCGATGCGTCGCAAAAAAGGGCATCAAGACGGCCGCATCATTCTCCGCTACATCGCCCAAGCGGTCCGTGAGGGGTCGTGCGAAATTCTCTTTGAAAAGGTACTCTCGTGGCTGATCGGGCATTTGGATGCAGCGAATGTCACCGGTCAGCACTTTGAGGTGTTCTTTCATTTTATTCAGCAAGGCGTTCATCGCGAACTTCCCTCGCATGCACACCCGTTTGTCGATACCGCATTCGACGAGATGATTGCCTTTGTTCGGCAAGCGTCGCACAGCGGAACCATCCAACGGGCACACCGCCGCGTAGCGGAGTTTGCTGCCGAACGGTTGATGGCGATTATGCCCGAAGTCAAAAACAAATACGGAGTCGCAAGCGTTTCCAAGTGCAAGCGGGACTTCGAACTGTTTATCAAAGAAGTCGCTCGTGTGATGCGCACACCGACGCCATCCGAAATGAAGAAGCAGTTCGTGGGTTGGTTGATTGAGCGGTTGGTCAATCAAGTCGAGTACAAAGCCGAGGTCTGGTATTGGGCGTTTCTTGCGCTGCGAGAAGGAATCGTAGAATGCTGCGGTCCAGAAGCAGCCTCTGCCGTCAATGAGCTCTTCGAATCGCTTGCGGACAACTCAGAGCACCTACTACTGTCGGTTCAGCTTGCAAGCCATGCAGGTGAAATTGCAGATACGGCAGCTGCTCGACTTCTCGAGCGAGGCGAGGCTTTAGGACTATTGCGTTCCGACGAATTTCAGACTGCCGTGGCGATGGGCAATCGTCAATTGGTTACCGAGCTTGCGATTTTGCATGCTTGCGGACCGATGGAACTGCAAAGTTCTCAACTAGCGGACCTGTGGTGCAATACGGTTCTGCCTGCAATGCCATCGTGCCACTCCAGTCTGTTGGCCTCCAACCTAAAAGTACTGCTAGAGGTTGTCGAGGAACGTTGGAAAGACGGAACCGCCAAGGCTTTTCGCAATGCGATTTTGCAACTGGTTGAAGTTGCAAGGCGAAGCGAAACGGCCATGCGACTTGCTGAAGTGGTCGACAAGGTTTCACTGGAAGCCGCCAACTGGGCGATCGATAACTTCAGCCAATTCGGGGCAGACAAACGCGCTGCCTATCGCGACATACGACTCGTACTTTCCCAGATAGTGATTCTGATTCCAAGCGGACCAGCAGGCGTTAATGGATTTCACTTCCGGTCTTATGTTTCTAAGTTCTTACTCCCGAATCTCCCTTTCAATGTAGGGATTTTACGACAAGTTTATGAACGGGTAGTCCGTGTTTTGGAATCACATACTAACCCGGAGGATGCCAAACTGGCACGCAGCTATTTGGATGATGCCATGGGTTGTTTTGATCGTCACGCAAGGCTGCACTCGGTGATGGCGCATTCCGATAAGTTCGCTGTCAGTGCTGTTGAACGAGGCTATCAAGCCTCGCCACGTCACGAATCCTTGGAACGCCATGGAGTCAAGGCAGGTCGCCGCGACGGGAAGTTCCTGGTGGAGAAAACCATCGAGGCAGCAATCATCGGTGGTCCAGCCGCAGAGGTAGCGTTGCACGACTACTTCCGCAACGAGCAAGTACGATTCAGCAAACTGCCGGGCAGCGTCATCGTTGAGTTCTTGCGCGGATTGCTTGAACAACTTCGAGAGTACCCCGAAATCGGTGAACTCCTGCTCGGTCTCGCGTCTGCAGCACCAGCTTACACGGGTGCAATGAAGATCAACGAGATGAGCAACAGGATGGCGGAAAAAGTTTCCACGGCGGTCATCAATGCTTCGCCGGCGTACAAAGCGCAAATCGGCGAAACGGGACTCGAGGCTTGCATTCGGGACAATGCGGTTACGCTTCGTGGTCTTTCCCACTTCTTAATGACTTCACCCGGCGATGTTTCTAGTTTCAAGGACTGGTGGCGAAAGCGAATCGGCACCAACATTCGGTCGAAGCCGGAAACTTTTGAGCCCAATGGATCTTGGGAAAAAGCCAACTTCAATGAAATCACAAGCACCCTTCGAAGCCACTTGGACCGGGATGAAGCAGATGCGATTGAGAGCTACCTCAAGCAACTTTTCGTGACCCGGTCGACAGGCCCTGAGCGAAACGACCTTGGACCGAAACGTGTGATGCCCAAGATCGCTATTTCCGTCAATGCACCCGCAGTGTCCTTTTCCGACGTGGGGGCGTTAAACTAGGGACATGCGTCAATCATTTTTTTCTCCCTTTCTCCTCGGGGGGGCTTTTTGATGCAATAATTGTCCGCATTCACGTCGTTTAACAGTCAGCCGTAGGCGTACTGTTAACGTAACAAGTACGCCCTCGGCTGACTGTTAAACGACTAAATCAACAAGCCTCGTGAGGAGAAGGGGAAGTAGATTATCCTTGGGACATAATGCGTAAACTCAATATCATCCCAATCATCCACTCGCGCCAAGACCTGGGATCGCTCTACGTCCCCATCCAAGAGTTCAAGAAGAAATTGCTTTCCGACTCTTCCATTCTCTCAACACAAAGTGCGGTGGAGAACTTTTGGAAGGAGCTGCGATCTGGCATTGAGAGCTGGCAAATCGAGTTCAATCGAATCGTGATCTTCCAAGATGCACTTCCGTATACCGGTCACCCAAAGCAAATCATCGAACAAAAAATTGTTTGCGATCTGGCAGCCAAAGGAAGTCCTAATCATCAGCTGCTCGCATGGCTCATGGAACGAGGAGCAACGCTTATGGGCACAGAGTCCGCAGAGCTTTTATTAAAAGAATACGATGTAGTCCGAAAATCGCTTGAAGACGGCTTTCTGGGCTTTGATGATGAATCGAATAGAGAGCCAGGGTATACAAGCCTGCTTAGTCAGAGAGATCAGTTTATCGCAAATCGTATTTCCAGTACTCTTCAAGCAACTCAAGTTGGAATTTTGTTCATAGGAATGCTTCACCGCGTTGAAGATTTCTTAGATGGAAGCATTGCTGTAGAACATCCCTTTGGCAAGCCCAGGACAATGTCTAAAACTTAGCAACGCACTTGCCCAACGGCTGGCTCTAGACGGGTAAGCATATTCCTTACCTCAGTTTCCCTGCAGCCGAAAATTTCGCTGCTATCTTTCCTATCGAGGCCAAGCTCGATCTCTGATGCGTCCTATATTGTGAAAGAGAAAAGAAAAGTTGAAGTGAGGCGAGACGTTCGCATTGCCAAAACTACCTAAGGAGTAATTGAGGATTAAATGATTGATACTATCTGTACTGGACTCCCGACCGATGTGCTTGGGCAACGAGGCACTCATTCTGAATATGAACGGATGTTCGATTTTTTGGAGGGAACAATCGATTCTATTCCGGCTCACATAGCGATCTTGGATGGTCAGGGAACGATTTTGTTCGTCAATGAGCAATGGAAACGCTTTGCGGTGCAGAATGGATTCCAAGGAGACGACTTTGGCATTGGCAGCAACTATCTCACGATAGCGGATGAAGATAAGGGGGATGGAGCAACCATCGCTTCGGACGTAGCAACCGGCATTCGCAGCGTCATCCAGGGAGCATGCACCAGATTCGAATATGAATATCCCTGCGATAGCCCAACTGAAAAGCGATGGTTTCTACTAACCGTTTCTCGTTTTGATAGCACCGGGACAACGAAGCTGGTGGTCTCGCACCAAAACATTACAGAACTCAAAGTATCTTAACTACTCCCTAAGGGAATCCCGCATTCCTTATTTTCCCGCTAACGCGATTGTTGCAACCTCCCGAGACTGCAAACGGTGCAAACGCTCCAGCCCCGAACGAATCGTCCGAGCGCTGAGAGTTCAAATTCCGAATCAGCTATGCAGTGAGTCTTTGAGTCTGCATACGAAGGAGTTTGAGAATGAGTGACCCAGAAGAAACCAAGAAAAAAGACGCAGCGGCGGACTTATCTGCCATGCTTGGTATTGGAGGGCTATTCGACGGCGTCTCCAATCTCATTACCAAATTTGGTGAGCTCGCGGAAAAAGGTGAAGCACTCCGGAACGCGACACATCAAAGCGAATCACCCTCTGGAAAGAAGATGACTACATCCTACGGATTTAATGTCAAGTTCGGGCCTGGTGGTGACGGCGTTGCCGAAATCAAGCCAATGCAAAAGCCCGGCCAAACGCCGCGAACTCAATCGGCGCTAAGCCCAGTCGCTCAAGTTCCCCGTGTACGCGAGCCTCATGTGGAGCTGTTCGATGAAGGGGATCATCTACTTGTTATTGCCGAGATGCCCGGAGTATCTAGCGAAGACGTCCATCTTTCGTTTATCGAAAAAATTCTCCACATTCATGGCACCAGCAAGGTGGCGGAATTCAAAAAAGAACTCGATCTACCTCGCGAGTTTGGTCCCGACCAAGTTGCGATCACTGCCAACAACGGCGTGATCGAGATTCGATTAACAAAGACTTTTAACTGAGATACACATCTCAGTTTACCACCTTGGCCCCCTCGCCCAGAGGAGGCCGTCTCGCTTTCTTTTTGGAATTGCTTGCAATTTCAATGGGAGAGCGAGGCTCCTGCCGAGCTTAATGCGTAAACGGCTCGGCAGGAGCCTCGCCCTCCCTAGACCGCACTTTTTTAGGAGACGGGCTGGGGGTGATAGGTTTTCACACACGAATGGATTCGTTATCAAACTATGTCTACGATAGACACTACTCCCAAAATAAAGCTTCGCGTCGTCGAAGCTTCTAGTCGTGACGTTGGACGAGGACTTTTGCGTCTTGACCCTCTCGACATGCAGTCACTCTGCATCCGATCAGGCGATATCGTCACCATGACCGGCACGCGAACCGCGGTCGGTAAAGCGATGCCAGCGCATAAAGATGCTCGAGGCGAGTCGCGTATTTCCATAGACGGTGTCCTGCGTGAAACCATTGGTTGCAGTATCGACGACTTAGTCGAGGTTCAGAAAATTGACGCCGTCGAAGCACAGCAAATTACGCTGCGGCCTCGCAAGATTCGGCCCATCGAACGAGACTTGGATTACATCGCCTCGCTCATAGACGGATTGGCAGTTCAAAAGGGAAGCATCGTACGAGCCATTCTCTTCGGTAATGAGTCCATCGACTTTGATGTCCAATCCGTCGTTCCGCCTGGGGCAGTCATTATCGCTCCAAACACCAAACTTGTTATAGAACAATGCGCCGCGGAGATGAGCCACCGAAGTCCATCGTACGAAGACGTGGGGGGTGCCAAGGCTCAACTGCAACGCATTCGCGAAATGATCGAACTGCCCCTCAAATTTCCAGAGGTCTTCGAGCGACTTGGCGTCAATGCTCCACGCGGTGTACTCCTCTACGGACCACCTGGTTGCGGTAAGACCCTCATCGCGAGGGCAATCGCTCATGAATCCGACGCCAAGTTCTTCGTTATCAGCGGCCCCGAGATCATTCACAAGCACTACGGGGAAAGCGAAGCGCATTTGCGGAAAATATTCGAGCAGGCGAGCAAGCAAGCGCCAAGTATTATCTTCCTCGATGAAATCGATTCCATCGCTCCCAAGAGGGAGAATGCCGTTGGCGATGTCGAACGGCGTGTCGTCGCACAGCTGCTCACACTCATGGATGGGCTAAAACAACGTGAAAACGTAATCGTTATCGCTGCGACAAATCTTCCCAACTCCATTGATCCTGCCCTTCGCCGACCAGGGCGATTTGATCGCGAAATCGAAATCACCATTCCCGATCGCTCAGAGCGCTTGCACATTTTGGAAATTCATACGCGTGGCATGCCATTGGAGGAGGACGTTGACCTTCGGCACTTAGCCAGTATCACACATGGATTTGTTGGAGCCGATCTCGAAGCGCTTTGCCGTGAAGCGGCGATGGTATGCTTGCGCAAATTGTTGGACCGAATCGACTTCTCTCAAAAAAGAATTCCCTACGGCCAGCTTGCTTCGCTTCGGGTAAAAATGTCTGAGTTCGTGCAGGCCTTTCAGTCGGTGGAACCATCCGCGATTCGCGAAGTGTTTGTCGAGGTGCCGAATGTTCACTGGGATGACGTGGGCGGCTTGGAACCCATTAAACAAAAGATTCGCGAAGCGATCACTTGGCCTTTGATGTATGAGTCCCTGTTCACGCAAGCCAAAGTCCGACCGCCGCGGGGTATTCTGCTAGCAGGACCACCGGGTGTCGGAAAAACTCTGATTGCCAAGGCTGCAGCCACCGAGAGCCAAGTCAACTTCATCTCGATCAAAGGCCCTGAATTGTTGTCCAAATTCGTTGGTGATTCAGAGAAAGCGATTCGCGAGATATTTAGCAAAGCCAGGCAAGCAGCCCCTTGTTTGATGTTCTTCGATGAAATAGATGGCTTGTGCTCGACTCGTCAGTCGGGCGTTCAAGACTCGGGTGTCGCAGGGCGTGTCCTAAGTCAATTTTTGGCAGAGATGGACGGAATCGAGGATTTGAATGGCGTGTTCGTCTTAGCAGCCACGAATCGGCCAGATATGGTCGATCCTGCCCTCCGCCGCTTTGGCCGATTTGAACAAACGATCGAAGTCGGCTTGCCGGACCTAGAGAGCCGCAAAGCTATTCTGAAAGTACATCTTCATACCAGACCGTTGGCCGAGGCGCTCGACATGGACGACCTTGCACTTCGTACCGAAGGTTTCTCAGGTGCGGACATCGCTTCATTCTGTAGCATGGCCGCGAGGGCGAGTATTCGTCGCGCTGTAGCACTGCTACAGATAAGTGCGAATGTTTTGGAAGATGTTCAAATCCAAAAAGAAGATGTCCTGCAATGCCTTGAGGAGCAAGTACAGATCGTGAGGTCAAAAGAAAATGAGTGATCCCGCAACAACCATGAACACTTACGAAGTCGCACACGACCAAGCCCTCTATCTACTGGGCTTTTCACCCAATTTAGAAACAACTTCCGAGCCCAACATAGACTACGCGACGTCCGTGATGATAAAATACCTCGGAGTCGAGTACGTGAAGGTTTCTGGAGTCATCGCATGGTACAAAAAAATCGACCGGTGCGACTTCGAGGGTGATCAAGGCGAAAAGAACCTTTCAGATATCCAGTGGCTGACCCCGCGCGTCATTGCTCATGAACGAGTTGTTTCAGGACTGAGCCAGCAGTTTCCATTTTATCCATCGAGATTTGGAACGCTCTTCTCATCGAAGATAAGCCTCGGGGCTTTCGCTCTTAGTGCACAAAAAACCCTGTTGGCCTTCTTCACCAACATCGGAGAGAAACTGGAATGGGGCCTCAAGTTTTATGGTGATCCATTCAGGGCTGCTGAGATTTTGGCTCAACGCGATGGTATCCTCCTTGAGGGAAAGCCGCAGGGGGGAGCAAACTACCTCAAGCTGCGTCGATTGCAACGAGAGCAAAACATTTCGAAACAAAGCGTACTTATCCAATCCTACGAAAGGGCTCTTCGCTCACTTCAATCGCAATATCAAAACGTTGTTTCGCGTCCTATTGTCGCTGCCAAGAACGAATCGACTCGAGAAGAGATTGTCGGAAACTTGGCGATCTTGGTAAGCCCACACGAATCGAAAAAGCTTATCCATTGGGCCAACGATTGGAACCAAACTCAAATATCCGAATCCGCGACGCGCGTTGAAATCACGGGCCCATGGCCTGCTTACAGTTTTTGCCCATCGTTATCTCCTGTGCAGATTAACGAGGCAGCATGAACACATCCATGAATCACTTCGGCACCAGCCAAGAGCCGTCCAAACAGCATCGCTATCTAGTGTATGCCATCCTTGGTGCTCAACCCAACAACATTAGGGAAACACTTAGTTCGAAACACCTCGATCTAAAGATTATCGTATTTGACGAACTCCGCATCGCGGTACGGGCCATTCCTCAGGGCCAATCAGCCGACTACGAAAACGCCAGCAGGATGCAAGCATTCAGCGAAGTTTTGTGCGAGTTGCATCGCCTTGGGGATATCTTGCCTTTTCGATTTGGCACCATCGTTGAGCCCGATGAGTTGCCTAAGTTCTTTGGACCGCGAAAGGAGGCCTTAATGCATTCTCTTGAGCGAGTAGCTGGATGCACTGAAATCAACCTTAGGTGGGCTGTTCCCGAGGATAAGCTCCTTCCGAGTTCCAACTCGCAGGTCGAGATTGCAAACAAAACAGAAACGGGCTACAGCTACTTAAAGAGTAAATGGAGATCCAAACAACGAGAATTGCATGTTGAATCGCTGCTGGCTAACACAGGGGCTCGCATTCAAGAGTTAGTTGGCGATGGGTGTTTTGCAATCAGAACAAGCATTTGCAAGATGCGAATGGTCTGCACCGAAAGAGACCTCGAGAAGGTCTATTCGATCGCAAAACTAGATCTGTTGATTCGTCGAAATGCCTATCCTCACGTAATGCAAACGGTTGCCACGATACCGTTTTGCAATGTTAGCCCAACGCTAATGAGTGGCCCGTGGCCGCCGTTCTCTTTTGTCGATAGTCATGGCACGATCGAAAACAAAAACGCATTTTCCAAGCAGGAACAAAGGTCTCAAATCAGGTTGGAGGCCAACGCATAGCAGGCAGGATTGTACTGCAAAGTCGTGCAATCAAGCGTTTGCAGTAAGTCCGTTCGCTAAAACAGATGCATTATAGGTTGTGAATCGTTTGCGCAAAGTTTTTGTTTGGAAGCCAAGCGCAGACAAATGTCCCTATCCTGGTCAAAGATCAAAGTGCGCTTCGTTCTAGAACAGGTTCGCGCGTGTTGCGTTAGGGGCGTGGATGGAGAGTTTAGTGTTTCATCACAATAAAGATTGAGGAGTTTAGAAATGGCATCAGTACAAAAAACAACTGATTCGTCGAGCTTAGCAGAAGTCGTTGACCGCATCCTGGATAAGGGTGTCGTTATCGACGTTTGGGCAAAGGTATCGCTGGTCGGCATCGAATTGCTTTCGATCGAAGCACGTATCGTTATCGCTTCGGTTGAAACCTACCTGAAGTATGCAGAAGCGATCGGATTGACCGCGACCGCTGCAGCTCCAGCCTAGTTTTAGTACAAACTGAGCAGGCCTAGGCCGGTCCCGTGATTCGACTCGACTCTCGATGAATGGGACCGGCCTTGCTTGTCTCCAGAATAACAATTCCAAAGTTCAATTTAGAGGTTCGGTATATGGCATCGTTTCGCGAACAAATGCAACAACTAGCAGACAGCATCTCTCGTACTCGAAATGAACGGAAAACGTTCGTAGTAAAGAACCGCAAACGTCGTCAGAAGATGGCCATCGAGGTATCGCAGCAGCGAGAGACTACCAAGCGAGAGTTGGCCATGCAATCCCGAACCTTGGCCAAGTCGCTTAGCGATTTCAATCGAAACAATAAAAAGTCTGTCTCTCGCTCCCTCAAGGACACACGTCAAGGTCGCCTTGCAATGACAAGATCCATGAAGCACTTGCTTCGCGAGGAAATTTCAAAGAATTCTCGCAATGTTGCTCGACTGCTACGCCAGAGCAATAGCGATCGCAAACGCAATCAAAGACTGAGGATTCGTGAAGGCGCACTCACAATGCAGCGCGTGAAAAAACAAGTTCAAAGAATTCGAATGGCAACGAATCGAATGACGCGATCGCTTTCCAATGACCGGTATGAAGCTAGACAAATATGGAATCGTTTGCAGCTTGGAACGTCGGCTTCAAGGCCCGCAAGCCGAATCGCAGATTTGCATGCGGAACCTCCGCGATCCAATACAAGTAGGAATCCCGTGTACCTTGCACCCACCACCCCGCTCAGCATCTCCGGATTAGCTATTCCACCGTCACCGTTCTAAGCGGCCGGTTGTGTGATATATACCGTAGGATGGGACCGTTGTCCCGTCTGTCCCGTCCGATGACCATTCCATCCCACTTTGTAAAGAATACAGATCAACATGCACGAGGCATCCCATCATCGAGGTAGCAGTACACCAAAGTCGCTTGGCGGATTATCAGCAACTGGCACATCAGCCGACTTTATACCTCAGCCCGGTTCGGATTTTGTCGCAACGGCTTCTATCAATGAGCTGACTAGTCGTGCCCTCGCGTACATTGAGATTGGCTACGCAGTTCACCTCTCGGGTCCAGCAGGTACGGGCAAGACGACTTTGGCATTGCATATCGCGTCCCAAATTGGACGACGCTGCACTCTGCTTCATGGCGACGACGAATTGCGAGGCTCCGATCTACTTGGCAAAGACGCGGGCTATCGACGACAGTCGGTTCGAGACAATTACGTGAGTTCCATTCTCAAAACCGAAGAAACGGTATCCTTGATGTGGAGCAACAATCGACTGACCACTGCCTGCGAACAAGGACACACGGTGATCTACGATGAGTTTACACGTTCGCCAGCCGCAGCCAACAACGCTTTCTTGAGCATTCTGGAAGAAGGCATCCTGAGCATTCCTTCCTCTGGTCAAGACAAAAATTACGTTCGTGTTCATCCGGACTTCCGAGCGATTTTCACTTCCAACCCGGAAGAGTACGTTGGAGTGCACAAGTCGCAAGATGCATTACTGGATCGAATGATCACCCTAGAGGTTGCACATCAAGACAGAGAGACAGAGATCGCGATTGTCCAGGCAAAAAGTGGACGTAGTTTAGAAGAAGTCACTGCGATCGTAGATATCATCCGCTCCATTCGCGAAAAATTTGGGGGCAAGAACGGCCCGACGATACGCGCTGCCTTGGCAATTGCACGCATCCTGGATCACCGCAAAGCATCCGTTTCGAATGCCGATCCAATTTTTATTGCAACCTGTCAAGATGTTTTGTTTTACAACGTGTCGAGACAATCCTCAAAGCCGTTTACGCGGATGGAATTGGAAGCACTGATTCGAGCTGTCTTGAATTCGTCATCGCAAAAAAGCTCCGGCGGTATTCGTAGGCCTTCTGCACAAACGACGGGCAGCCTTCGAAATGAGCAGCCCACGGAATCGGATGTTTCCAAGCGTGTCAAAGCGAACATCGACGAAGTTGCAAGCACAGTAGCGAACCTCAACGAGTCCGCTGCAGAAATTGCACTCGGCGCCACACACGCTTTAAACGTCCAAGTTTTGGAAAAGAGAGCTGACTCGGTAAATTTTTCCGATGAAACAACAGACAACGACGCAACACTCGAAAGTGTCAGTCGGCGTCTTCCGAGACCACCCATGTTTGAGTCCTCTGGCATTTCAAGCGGTGGAGTGGTCGCGAAGAGATAGTTCTTCAAAAGCCACGAAATCACTTTTTGCTATTGGGTTCCTTCCATGAGAAACGCTTCGCCTCGTCGTGGTGTTCACAGTATGAGATCACGGACGACTCGTAGGGCGACTGCCTCGCAAACAAGTCCCGAGCTTTATCTTAAACTGACGTCGCTCGAAATTGAGAAAACGCGACGGTTGACCGAACTCGAGAATCTCAAGGTCAGGATGCAAACTCTTTGTCAACGCATCCAATCGATCTCGGACGAACAAGTCTCATTGCGTGGACAGCTTGAAGCGTGGCAACCGGAACTTGCCCACTCGCCGTCGCCATCACCACGGCAAAACAACAACGTCGGCTTAACGTACTAGAAAAAACAAAGGAGTTGAGTTATGTCTACTGAAATTGAAACTGCAACAGGATTCTACGTTTACGCCTTCATGCGAGCCTGCGATCAGCAAGCGGTCGCCAGCACAAAGTTGCATGGTATCGAGGACGCCGAGGTTACTGTGATTGCTCGCGGTGATCTCGCGATTGCGATTTCACCCATTGTTGCAAAAAAAATCCGCCCCCAGCGCAAGTTTCTTGCGGCGCATCAAGAGGTCGTTACTTATATCTCGAAACGCTGGAGTATGTTACCGGTGTCGTTTGGGCTGATCGCAGACAATACCGAGCAAGTTGACCATATTCTCGACTCAAACAAAATCATCCTAAACGAACAGATAGACCGTGTGGACAGCCATGTCGAGATGACCCTTTCGCTCAAATGGACCGCTGAAAACATCCCTCAGTACTTTGTGGATCGATACCCGGAGTTGGCTGAAGCGCGCGCTATCATCGTAACGGGTAACGCGACTCGCGACGATCAAATCGAAATGGGAAGAATGTTCGAAAAGCTCTTAAACCAAGAGCGAACCATGCACACCGACAAATTCCTGCAAGTGCTCCAACCGCTTACCAAAGAAATCGAGGTACAGCCGATTCGACAGGAGTCCGATGTGATGCGACTCGCTTGCTTGATCCATCGCGATTCCGAAGAGGTCTTCAGTCAAGCGGTTTACGCTGCGGCAGAGTTGTTCAGCGATGAATTCGCTATCAGCTTCAACGGTCCATGGCCCCCGTACAGCTTTGTAAAACTAGCACTATCCATGGAGTGATTCGACATGTTTTACCTAGATGATCTAGTAATGTCTCCCTTCAAAGGCTTTCTTTTTATTGCGAAAGAAGTAGCCAAAGCGGTAGAACAAGAAAAAGAAAATGTCCGAGCAAACAACATGACAGAGCTATCGGCTCTTCACGCCAGGCTGGAGGCGGGCGAGATCACGGAAGATGAATTTGACGAAAGAGAAGCAGAGCTTCTCGACTTGTTAGACAGTCAGGAATAGCGATTTCTCAAGGACGATAAGGTTTTCAATCATGGCTGATGAAAGTGAACATCTCGCAAAAAACATTTCGCTTTGCGATGCGCTCGATCGCCTTCTTAACAAGGGGGTTGTCATCACCGGTGACATCACCATATCGGTGGCAGGCGTTGACTTGCTTTACGTTGGACTTCGTGGATTGGTATGCGCCATCGATGCGATGGGAGAGTTGCCACCGAGCTTAGCACGTCATCCTCGGCCTGGTATGGCCGGCGAGGGGATGCAATGAACACCACGGCACACAGCGCGCTCGGCTCGCCGGACTCCCTCCTGGCAGAAGCCATGATGGCGACGGCTGCCGCAGGCCGTCGAGTTGAACTCAATGCAGAAAACGCTGCAAATGGACTAGGACGACTTGCCGTAACCATTGTCAATTTGCTTCACGAACTCTTGGAGCGTCAAGCGATTCGGAGAATGGAAAATGGTACGCTCACGGACGTTGAGATAGACCGACTCGGCGAATGCTTGATGAAGCAGTCGGAGGCCATCGATACGCTTTGCGTTGCTTTTGGTATTGGTCGCGAGGACCTAAACCTAGACCTCGGGCCACTAGGGAAGCTAATGTAATGGCTTCTTTGGTAATCGGATTTTTTCCTTGCGATCACACATACAAAGGACTGTCAGAATATGAGTACTACAAGAATCCCGACCGCCACTTCCTCCTCTTCTATCGCGGATATACTCGAGCGCGTGCTCGATATGGGAGTCGTCATTGCGGGTGATATTCGGATCAAGCTAGTCGACATCGAACTACTAACCATCCAAATCCGTTTGGTTGTCTGCTCGATCGAAAAAGCACGTGAAATCGGAATGGATTGGTGGAACGTTGCACTCGACAAGGCAAATGGAAAAGAGGGAATCGCTGCAAACGACGCAAGCGAGCTCGCGATCCGGCTGGAAGCCATGGAACGCAAAATGAAAGACATGGAACGCGTAGGCGCCAAGACACGATAGCAAAATCATGAATCAGATAGACGCATTCGAAGATACGATTGACCAAGTTGTCTGCTCCCCCATTGAGAGCTTGCAGGTCGATCTAGGTAAATTCAACAAAAAGCTCGATAGCTACTGCAAGGAGACCGAATCCTACCTTGGAGTGAACAACGATTCGCCGTCAGAAACCCGGTCTGCGTTGCGGTGGTTGACCGTTATGCTCTTCGGAGTGGTTGTTGCGGTGACTTTGCTGCTCAATGTCGGCATTGTTATGGCTGGCGCCACCAACTCGCAGATGGCAATTTGCAATATCGGTATTGCAGTCCTCTATGTTCTTGTTGGAATGTGCGTGATGTCTGATCTTGCGAGGGGGAAAACTCACTTTCAGGATGAGCGAGAACGTTTAATGGAACGGCTGAAGCGAGTGGCGGAACAGGTCCGCGAACTTGTGCGCGAGCGTCAACATTGGACAACCGAGGCCGCTCAATCCAAATGGGCGACCGACAATGAGAAACTGAAACTGCAGTTAGCCAAGCAACAGGTTGAATCGATTCAAGAGAAACTCGAAGCTTCGTTCGCAGAACTTCAAATCTTGGTCGAGAGCGTAGAGCAAAAAGAAAAGGCTGAGGCCGAATTGGAAGAGACTCTGATCAGCCGTGACGCAACAAAGGCAGCGATGATAGTCCAAACTCGCGATCTAGAAGAGCAGATAGCCAAAAGCACTGCTACCATCGAGGAACTGAACGCACGCATCCATGAAGACAACTTGACTTTATTGGCCAAAGTCAGCGAAAACGAAGCCAAGCTAGCCGAAATGCAGGAGTCGTTGAGCCTCCTCAATTTGGATATGAACGAAAAGACTCTCGCTGGCGATGCACTCACAGCCAAGTTAAGCGAAGATCATAGAGCAATAGAGTTTGCGATCGCGGAGGCCAATCTATCCCGCGAACGAATCATGGCAGAAGTTAGCCAGGCTACAGCAGAGTACGAAGCGTTGAAAGAAAACGTTGCAACATCGCAACAAACGAACGTCGAATTGATCAATCAAACAGTTGAGTTGGAGGCTGGGCTCTCACAAAGACAAGAATCCATCATCCTTGCGGACGCGAATCTTCGCAGTCTTGACGTTTCTCTCCTTGACAAAAAGACTCAGCTCGAAACCATTGTGAGCGAATCGGTCGGCGTCGAGCAACGTATTGCGCAGCTGTTAACGCAATTGGCCGAACTAGAGTACTTGTCCGCCTTCAAACTAGCAACGGACGCTTCCGAAACGCTCTCCTTGGCAGCGAACCGACAAGAAATGATCGAAGCCGAAAAGGAACAACGGGTCGAACTGGAATCCATGCGTGGAGAGCTTGACGCCATCCGTTCAGAATTGGATACACGCCAAATCCTGATCGAGGAGTCGTTTCAGAATTCGCACAAGATTTCTCGAGAAGCTGAAAAATCGCTTTCTGATGCGACGCGCCGCGTTGAAATGCTTTCCGACAAAGCAGATAGTTTGGCAGAACAGGTTGAAGCGAAATCGACGGAACTTTTTGGCCATAAGCAAGAATTGATTTCGATTCGGGCTGAGATCCGAGAACTGGAAGCAGCTAAAGTCTCGGTAACGAGGGGCGTTGAGGAACTTGCGGAGGTGGAGTTGCAGCTCCAGAGTCAGCGCGCTGAACTTGCCGAATTGGAAGAGCAAATCGGAGAATCGCGACGAACTTTGGCGAACAAGCAAGAAGACATTGGACTGCTTGACGCGCAGTGCAGGACTCATCAAGCGGCACTAGAGACGCTAAACTTCGAACTTTTAGATCGCAGCCTAAATTTCGATCAGCTTCAAACGCATTACGCTCAGCTTGCGAACGAGTGCCAGCTCATGGATGCGTCTAAGATTGCTTTGAACGCTCAAATGGAAGTAACACAGAATGATCTGGTGGAAATTCAAAATCGCATGCACGAGCAACAAACGAATTATGCGTCCCTCATGGCTGAACATCGTTCACTGAGCCAAGAGTACGAACGACTTGTTGAATCGACTCAACAGTTGCGAGAGCAAAATGAAGAAGCTGAATTAGTAACAGAAAGACTATCGCAGTTAAAGAGCTACAGTGAGGAACTGGAAGTTCAGATAGCGAGTTCCAATCGACAGATCGATCAATTGGCTGACGAACATGATTCTCTCGCAAATGCAATCAAAGAGCAGTCTGCCACGCTTGAATTGTACTCGCTGCGGACACAACAGATCCAATCGGAATTGCCAGAATGGGAATTGAAGCTGGCGACCGCGCAGGTCAGGCAAAGTGATTTGGAGCAAGAGTTGTGCGAAATGATGAACTCCTTAGACGGAGCTCGCTTGGAAAAAACCGAAATCGAGTCGGAAGAGCGAACGGCCAAGACTCGGATCGACAAGCTGAACCATCGAGCTTCAGAAATTGAGCATGAGTGCACTAGTTCGGTCGCCAAGTTACAACAGTTGAGCGACGAAGTGGCTGAGGCTCAGGGAATTGTCCAGCAATGGACAGATTACATGGCGACACTCCAGTCGGACCGACAAAAGAAAGAGGCAACAATTCAGACTCTTGAGGCACGCATAAGCCAATTGAAAAGTCAGGAATTGGCAACATCCGATGCTTTCGAATCTTCCAAAGAAAACCTAGCAGCGACGCAATTGGAATTGCAAGATATTCAGGCTGTAAAACAACGCCTAGAGCTCGAATGGAAGACTTCGCAACTTGAGCTGGAAACGACCATTCAGCAACGGGAATTGGAGAACGACCACAAGGCTCAAATCCAGTTTGCGATCGCGGATTTGGAAAGACAATCGTTGACGATGGAGCAACAATTAAATACGGCGATGCACCAACTAGAAAAAACAATTGAGGAGTCGACACAACGAGTGCAACAACGCCATGCACTTGAACAATCGATCGAGGAGCTTCACGCAAAACGCAGTTCCCTGGAAAGCCAACTCGCGATGATCCAAGAGTCAAGTGAAGCACTCGCGGCTACAAACCGGGAAGCTAGTGACGCACTGGCCGAAGCACGATCCGAGCATGCCGAACTTAAGGTGCAGATTGCGAATCTTGAGACTGTCGCGATCGAGTGCAAAACACGCCAATTCGATTTGCAACAATTGCAGCAGGAACTCAGCGATCACCAAGCTGAGTTAGGCCTGATCCAGCAAGAAGTGAGTACGATGGAGGCGAAAAAGAATCAGCTCGCAAAGATCGAATTCGCGTACGAAGAAAGCCAGGCCAATCTATCGAAGAGTACCAGCGAATACGGTCAGTTACGATCGCGTATGAGTCTCCTCGAAACCGAATTCTCTCAACTCGACTCGGCGTATACGGAGAAAAAGTTCGCTTTAGAACAATTGAACGACCTCGCAGCGGAGAAACAGGCTACCCTTCGAACTCTTGAAATGGATTTGCAAAGCAACCGCGACCACTCGGCCCAACTCCAATCGCAAATTCTCTTGGATTCTGATCGACTCGCAACGATCGACCGGAGTATCGTGAACAAGACCACTCATGCGGACGAACTCGAGTACCATCTCGACGTGTTACAGCGAGAAACAAGAAAACTTAGCGCTCGCAGAAAAACGCTCGAAGACTCGATTGCCCTTCTTATGGAAAGCGAAAACAAGTTGCAGGAGAAAAATCGTGTTGTGTCGCAACAGCAAGCGGAAAGTGCATTGGCGGCTCAACAGCGAATCGATCAACTCACGGAAACACTCCAGTCGTTGAATGTGAGCCGGAATGCTGCGGAAAGCGATCTGCAGTCAAAGGAACTGGCGATTCGTGATCTAGAGAATGAAATGCAAAACACCAAGCGAGCGATTCAAGACGCAAAGCAAGTGTGGGATGAAACCCAATCGGCTGTTTGTGATTCACTGAAGAAACTTGATGACACCAATGCCTCGAAACTCGAGTCCGAGAACGAACTGAACGCTTCAAGAAAAGCGAGCCAGCTCCTTGTTCGCGAACAGGAGCAGAAAAAGCATGAGATTCAAGCGATAGAGGCCCTATTAGCGACTGTTAAAACTACATTGCAGGATCTGCAAACGGAAAAGGTCAAGCTTGTTCCGGAGGTTAAGGCGCTCAAGGAAAAATGTGACGAACTTGAAATCGATCGAAAGAATACAATGGATGCGATCAATACTCTCATTCTTCAAAGGGAAGAACTCGCATCCCTGTCTCAAGCCATGAATGCAAAGTTACAAGAAAACGAATCTTCAACGATGTTGCTTAAGAATGTGACTGTTCTAGAAAATAAATCGCTATCCTATTTCGATTCGGTTGAGGATGTTGCCGTTGAGGACGATCCAAAGTCACTGTCGATTTCATCCGAGATGTCAATTGAAGATGACGTTCTGGTTGCGGTGAATAGCCTAAAGAACGTAGTCCCTCCCCCACGTGTGATTGGTGTGGCAAAAATAGATGCATGGGACTTGGTTTTTTCGGGCTCTACCAACGAGTAACTCAATGCAATCCAGGCGCCGCCTCGCCAAAATGCATTCTTCGTTTATGATCTCGGGAGGCAAAAGCCCGTCGCTGCAATCAAGTTTTCATCGCGATTAACATGCATTGCACTGTTCATCAGCAAATCATGGAGCTGTGCAAATCTGTGCAAATACTGACACTGCGCGAATAGCGGCACTCGAACCTGCCGAAGACTCTTAAGGACGAATCCCACACCACGGACAGTGATAACTAGATTTCGGAATGGATTAGTGATGTTAGACCAAATCCTGAATACCATTACAAGCAACCCGTGGGTTCTAGCCGCAGGTACCATCGCTTTCTTTACCATCAAAGGAATTCTCTGGCTCTTGATTCCTTTCTTGGTAATTCGTTGGCGAAGGCTGGTTGTTCGGCGGCAAGATGATCAAACCCTTCATCCCCAAAAAGTCTAGGATGCGTCGACACCATCTAACTCCGAAGTGAGCCAATTGAGATAGCTCTCACCACCATCCTTGATCGCAAGCACAACCAGCTCAGGCACCACCTACGGGTGGTGAAATGGTTAATGAAGTGGAGCACCGCCAATAGTTACTGCTCTTCATCAACCACTTTTTGAAATATCCGGGTATCGGGCCTAACGGTCACCAGTTCCCCAGCACTCAGGTGGACCAAGACCACCGTTCGCAGTTTCTTTTGCTTGGCCACCGGAGTTATCACCAACTCCCCAATCGACTGATTGGTCCAGCCAATCGCGATGAACTCCCCTTTGGCGAGCGGGTATTTCTTAGACAGCTCCTCAAGCATCGGCCCGAGATACAGTTCGTCTTCAAGGTCTTGATCTGTCCAAAGGCTTCCATCTTCTGCGCGTATGTAGTTAGGGCGGCTTAGGATCGGGTTGTTATCCCATTCCTTTCGCCATCGATTATCGCGATCCCGAGTTTCAAGTTCACAACGTTTGAAACCGCCATCTTCAGCGTTTCCAATCCAACCACTAACCAGCTTGCCGTTTGAATCCACTCCTACGATCCCAGCCTCATTGATTGAAAATCCAAGCCCATTTTTGATCTCGACAGCCTTCATGTCGATATCAAATTTGGCGGTTAACTTGCCGGGAAACGCAACCATTTCTTCTGCTTGAAAAAGGCCAGTTGTATTGGAGAGAACGGGGACACTTTGCATTCCAGCCCCTGCGTCATCGGCAAATGAATAGTCAATTTTGGTAAGCGAGCTCTTGGAACGCTTGCTGCTCGAGGTGGAAGCGAATGGCAAGACGACGCCAGTGTCGCCATCGAATACCGCTCTGTAATTGGTGGAGAGCGAGGTGTATAATGCGGTATAGGTGGACAGCATTCCACGAGGATAGTCCGAGTGCACTTCAAGAAAACCGTAGCTAGTCTGACTCCGCGAAAAACCGACGTCGAGTTGAACGCTTCGGGCCACAAAAAAGGCACCCGCCAAGGCGATGAACGGTGCTGCCGCCCAGGCCAATTCGACGCGGCCGAAGAGCCGAAAGAACAGCCAGTTCACCGGCACCAAAACGATTAAGTACCCAAGCAGGAGCTTGATGATCGTATTGATTTTCGGGACCGTGATTCCGGAGGATTCCTGCAAACATTTTCTCGCATTGAACAGGACGGAAGATTCGGGATTCCAAGCCCCGAAACTCGAGCGTTTCAGCTTGGAGACTTGTGTTTCTGCGCTCACATAGGTCGGCTCCTCGTCCTCTTTGTTCGTAGCAGTAGGGAACTTGCGCGACGTCGATTCATCCAGGTCCCGCGCCCAAATGCGAAGCCGGGTTGAATGCACAGGACTCAGCTCCGTCCCCTCAAACTCGCCAGCAAATCGCGTGTCAGCCTCGGTTCCGGACGTAGGGTCGCGATGCGGTTTTGCCAGGATCGCATTGTGCACAAAGGAGCTGTAGGAGGGCCAGCGAAGGAAAGCGTTGTCGCTCATGGGGAACATCGTCATGACAACGCGTCCCTGGCCAACCAACTTTTCGGCCACCAAACCATCGAGCGATTTAAGCTCATCATTGAGCCCTCGATACTTTACCCATTGAGCCCCAGACGCCAGTTCACCACTCAGCAAAGGAATGGGTTTCGCCGGGGCAATTTGCAATCTATCGCCGCCAATCTGCTTTAGCGTCCAAGTCTCATTCAATGCAGCAATTTGGGCATCGGTGACGGTGGTATTGGTCGCTTTAGAAATAGGCGAATAGTCCTTCATGATGCTGGTTTCAATGCCACCGATCGCTTCTGGGCCATTCAAAATAATGGTGCCCCCGAAGTACAGCCAGTCTTGGAGAGCTTCCTGCTGGTCGGTGGACAGGATCGAAACGGAGGAGTCATTGATGACAAGATGCGAGATAGAAGTCATGGCATAGAGCCTGTTCGGAAACTGAGTCGCAAAGTCGTCTTCTTTGATGTCAATGATTCGGTGTGGAGAAATACGCTCGTCCGTCATCCGTTGTTTCGAGGGCCAAATGATGCAGTCCAAAGCTCTCCAAAATAGATACCGCGACTCATCACGATTCAACGTAACAATGTTGTACTGGTAGCCAGCAAAAACGCGGCACAAAAAATCTTCCTCGAGGACGGGAGCACCGATTCCTCTCTGAGAATAGAGGAGCTTCATCGCGGAAGGTGTTTTGCTTAGTTCATCACCTGTAACCTGAACTTCGGGCTGAAAGAACTTCAGCTGGATATTCTTCTCTTGCTTTTCCGCTAAAGATACGTTTCGGATAAAGTCGACCGAGGCCAGTCCTGGAGCGAGGGGGACTCTCTGTTTTTCGCGATTGACGACCGATAGAGTTGCGGTCAAGGACTCGTCAGAAAAGTTCGCCTTGAGTTTTTGGTTGGCTTGGTACCAGTGCCCCGGCTTGACGATACTGCCTGGCAAGTCCGCCGCAGCCGGAATGGCTTTGAGCTCACTCCCGACAAGACGCTGTTTCTTCTTTTTTGCTTCGATCTCTTCGGCTGTTTCTTTCGGTTTATTCGGTTGTGTGCAACCGCGACAGCCAACCAACTGGCACATTAACAAACAGAGACAAGCCCATTTCACTGAACCGCGCACTTGATCACCTTAATGTCCTTTGCATTCGTATTCGTAGAGGGGCATTTTTGCGTCAATCCTAATGCTTCGTTCTGGGTTTCACACGGCCCAGGCAGTATAACAACCGGAACGCTGCCATGTCGACGCGCAAGCCATCGCAGCTCCTATTCCGAGCGGACTTTTCACGTCGAACGAGAGTTTTGCCCACCACCGGCCAAGGATGTGTCGGGCCTTCGGCCCTCAATACAGAGAGTGCAACTCCACCATGCGCAAGAAAGTGGAGGTTCAATCCAATTCATTGGTTTGCGCGTCGTACTAGCCAGAATCGACTACTTCGTCGTAGTTTTCCGTGGTGTCCAGACGGCCTTTTCGGCGCTGTTCACTCGAATTTGAACTTCGCGTTGATTGACATGAACGCGGTCAGTGCCGCTCGTGTAGCGTAAATAGACGGTGACTGTTTTGCTTGTCGGTTTTTTTTCTTGCCAGGGTAGGCTTAAATGGAAACCTTGTGCGGCCCCAATCGGTTCTAGGGTCTCAGCAAGTTGCTCCGAGGTAAATTCCCAGGCTCCGATTCGGCCATTGTCCGTTGGCTCGGCTGGGTCCTCGACGATCACAGTTAGCCCGCCCGATTGATTCAAGATCTGTCCCGAAGTGTTCATTGGCGTCACGACCAGGTACAAACCATCGTCACCCGGAACCTCATCGAAATTATGGCCGTGACACATGGTCGGGTGAAAGCCGATATCGACAACTTTTTTGTCCGTTATTGGCTTAGGAGTCAGTGGAGTTAGGGGTTCAGCGGCAGATGCCAACTGTACCTTGGAACCTTCGGGCAAACGGATCATACCCCGTTGAATTGCTCCTTGCGGATTTCCCTCCTGGATCTTTGGAAATGCTTTCGGCAACAAGGACGGTAGGCCACTCGGCAAAATTGGAACATTCGATGGCAAGCTTGACGGATCTTGATTGGATGACGGTGATGGGACAATCATGAATTTGGGTTGCTGAGCAGATCGGACCATCGATTCTGGCATGTCAACTTGTTCGACCAAACTCTCCGGTGAAGGAAAATTCGTTTTGCGTTTCGGGGGACGACCTTGATTGAATGCTTGAGGTTCGTCTGCTGCCCCCTTGGCCTTGTCGGGAATGGCAGGTGGAGTCAAATCAAGCGCAGTACCAGGTGGCAAAAACTCGATGGCATCGGGGCCTTGGCTCTTGTTCGTGTTAGCTGGTGGTACAACAGGCGTTCGCGAAACCACTGGCGGATCCGTGATCGTTTCGGGCTTGTTCGAGTTTGGATCCGTTAGAGGCGGAAGCTCGTAGACGTTTTTCGGGTCCGCCTCAGTAGGCGCGCGGGGTTGCTTGTCTTTGAGTCTTAATGACGGACTCTTCGGCGTTGAATTTGAGCGAGGTTGCGTGGAATCGAGCTGCCGTTGAAGCTCGGCGATTTCCCTCTTTTTGAGTTCTACTTCGTGACGCATGGACTCGTACTCGGAGTCTTTTTCCATGTATGCCGCATCGTACTCATAGATTCGGTCTTCCAGCATTCGGATTTCGCTGGCCATATTCTCAACATAGAGCTCAGTAAACGCTCGTTGCCGGCAGCCTGTTCCGCACACGGAAAGAAGCACACAGCAATAAATGAACATGCTCAGCCAAATAGGGCGTTTGCTTTCCTTGCCGGAAAGGCGAGGCTCCCATTCGGAAAGGCGAGGCTTCCATTCGGAAAGGCGAGGCTTCCATTCGGGAGGGCGAGGCTCCCGCCGAGCCTCAGCGCAGAGGCTCCTCAGGAACGTCGATCTCCCGACATCGTTTTTTTGAGGGTGTTGGTGAGTTGGGGACGGCATATTCGCGTTCAGGGAAGTTCAGAACTTTCTCCAAACCGATGGGAATTAAGAAAATTGGAACTTTGAGTCAAGATTGCTTCGCGGGCGCGATCGGGTTTTTCGTAAATCCCAGCGTTACCTAAAAAACCAAATATCTTCCAAGATTCAGTCACAGGCCGCGAATCATTCTTTGTCCGTGCCCCTCATATTCGGTTGGTTTTCCAAGGTTTGCTGGTTTACAAAGGCTACTCCAGACTTGAAAACGGCGTGATGAATGGGAGCGGCAGAGCGGGGGTTTCCTGACTCTGTTTCATCAGCTTTTGGGGGAAATACCATGTTAAAGAAAGTTTTGTTGGGATCTGCAATTGTTGTTGGCTCTGGCGCTCTCTTGTTCGGCACATCGGGCGTCAGCTACATTCGAACGGGTTATCACAACCTGCAAGATACGATCAAGGAACAGATTCCATTGGATGTCGAAATCAGCCGAGCACGTGACTTAATCAACGACTTAAAGCCTGAAATTGCGGGCAATCTCAAGGTCATCGCTCGCGAAGAAGTCGAAGTTGCCCGCCTGCAACGCGAAGTGCAAGCCAAAAACACTTCGCTCGAAAAATCAAAGCTAGCTATTTTGAAACTCAAGGACGATGTTCAGAGCGGTGCCAAGTTTGTCACGTATGGTGGTAAAGCTTGGGACATGGATCAAGTCAAGAAGGACTTGTCCGGCCGATTCAAGAGCTATCAAACGCAAGAAGCGACCGCCGAGAAAGTTGAAAAGATTTTGGCTGCTCGCGAAAAGAACTTGGAAGGCGCTCGACGCAAATTGGATGAAATGCTCGCAGCAAAGCGACAACTCGAAGTTGAAGTGGAGAATCTTCAGGCTCGATTGACCATGGTCGAAGTCGCCAAGACCAGCAGCAAGTTTTCGGTAAACGATAGCCGAGTCAGTGCAGTTCGTCAGACCGTGGCGGAAATCGGAACTCGAATTGATGTTGAGGAACGAATGGCGGATACGTTTGATACGACGGTCGGGATTCCCGTTTCCGACGATGACACACCGTCCGACTTGGTTGACCAGATTTCGGTCTACTTCAACCAAGCTCAGGGTGACGTAAAGGCCATCGTGGACAATCGCTAGTAGCTGATCGCAAATGGAGCCCATCCCTTGGCTCAAGCGTTCCCAGGCTCTACCTGGGAACGAACTGACTTGCGCATAAGCTTTTGGCACTTCACCCTCCCAGCGGGAGGGTTACGAAGCGGACTGTCCTTCGGGAGTCGGTCCTCCCTTTGGGAGCCGGTCCCCATTCAGCAATGTTATTTGTTAGGGTCAAAACGAGAGGATGATAGTATGATGAGCCATCTCTCAAGACCTGTTTCCTCCTCTGCCCCGATAATCGTCATGCCTCAACCGAAAATCCTGTGGATCGATGGAGTGGGAAGCTATGCGATTTGCGATCAAAACGAAGTCACGATCGGACAGGCGTTTCCAGGCAATCAAGTTGATTTGGCGATACGCGGTGACCTAAGTCGACGGGCAGCGGTGATCCGCAGACATGGCGAAGACCATTTGGTTCAGCCGTTGCAAAGCGTCCAAGTGAACGGAGCCGAAATCGATCGCGCGGTCATTCTCTGTGACGGATCGATCATCTCGCTTGGAGCCCGTATTGAGCTTCGCTATGTGAAGCCCACGCAATTGAGCGGTTCTGCCCGATTGGAATTGATTGGGCATACGCGATGGCAGCCGCTCCTCTCGGCGGCTTTGCTGATGGGAGAATCCTGCGTATTGGGCCCCGAATTAAATTCGCACGTAGTTTGTCCCGACTGGACAACCAAGGTCGTATTGTTTCGCAATGGCAAAGAATGGATGTGTCGAGTCAGCGAACAAGCTAACATTCAGATCGATGGCAAGTTGGTTCGCGCCCCGTTTCCGTTGGTTCCAGGCCAGAGGATCCGAGGCGATGAAATTTCGATGACACTCGAATAATGCTACCAAGTTTATTCCGGCCTAAACGAAACTCATACCAGAGTAACGAGACAATTCCAAGGTTTCACGCCATTTAGACGCGTCCGCATTTGCGGAAAGGGTGACCGAGAGAACATAATGTTTACAATGCTTCGACGCCGACCACGAGAAATTTTGGCCATAAATTCTATCGAGGGCTCGCCCCTTGGTAACCATTCCAACGAACTCAGCAGATCAGAACCCATCGGTGTTTCGATGAAATTCCAATACGGCAGCGGCGACACTCCACTCGATGGCTACAAGATCAAACGCGGCGTTGGCTCAGGCGGCTTCGGCGAAGTCTATTTCGCCGAGAGTGACTCGGGCAAGGAAGTCGCTCTCAAGCGAATTCAAAAGAACTTGGAAGTCGAAGTTCGCGGCGTTCGACATTGCCTAAATCTCCGACATCCAAACTTAGTTGCCATTTACGACATCAAGTTCGACAAAATCGAACAGGGATGGATTGTGATGGAATACATCGATGGCGATTCGCTGCGCGACTTGATGGACAAAGCTCCCCAGGGAATGCCCGCGGCTGAAACAATGCAGTGGTTTGCACAGCTGGCTGCTGGGGTCGCCTACCTTCACGATCAAGGAATCGTGCACCGGGACTTAAAGCCTGCCAATGTTTTTACCGACGGCGGTTTGATCAAAATCGGTGACTACGGACTTTCCAAGTACATAAGCGCGTCGCGTCGTGGTGGCCAAACGGAGAGCGTCGGAACCTTTCACTATATGGCTCCCGAGATCGGCAAAGGGGAGTACGGCAAAGAGATCGACATCTACTCATTGGGGATCATCCTCTATGAGCTGTTGACCGGAACCGTGCCTTTTGACGGCGAGAGCAGCCAGGAGATCATTCTAAAACACTTGACTGCCGATCCCGATCTGTCCCAGGTGCAGCAACCGTTTGCATATGTGATACAGAAGTCGATGGCCAAAAATCCGACCTCGCGTTTCCGCGATTGCCGAGAAATGCTGACGGCCCTTGGATGGGGACTCGATGCGAGTGGCTTGGCGATCAAAGTGACCAATGCTGTCGACGTGAATGTACCGCCGATAATGCAACCCGGGAAAACTGCTAGCAAGGCCAACGAGATTCCAATCGCTAGGCCGATCGGAAGCTTCGACGCAACCGAAGCGGGCTCGCCCCCTGTGCAGGGGAAATCAGATCCTTGGAAGTACCGCAACGTCCGAAACCGTGACAATATGACCGACAGTCTCTACAGGGAACCCGTCGCTCGAGCGATACATCAAGCCGTTGGCGAAGCGCAAACCTTCTTCCGGAACCTACCGCCGGGTGGGCGTGGAGTTGCGATCGCCGTGTCGATCCTTTTCCTACTGATGAATTCGGCTTGGATCGCCCCGATAATGTTTTTGTTTTTGGGTGTGTACGCGTGTTACTACTTTGTCTGGTACATGCTTGGCGGAGCGAACAAGCCGATCCCTGCAAATGCAACTGGGGCGAGACCACAATACGCACGATACGACCAGCCTGTGCGAACCTCATCTGCGGTCGTTCAGCCGACGGTGCACTATGAGAATGCACGGCCAGCTCCCCCAAAGTCGCCCCCCCTTTCCTATCGAGTTGCACTGAGAAATTGGCAAGCCGAAAAGCGAAACGATCTTAAGAAGCAAGGCTTTTGGACGCGCAGTCATGAATACACACGAAGCTGGGCTGTCTCTGGAATCGTGACTGCAGTGCTCGCGGTATGCGGTGGTATGTTGACGTTGGCACGATACGAAGGAAATGCGAGCCCACTGGTCAGCGGCATCACTTGGGTTGGTATCATGTCACTTGCGATGACGTGGACCATGTTGTTTTTGGCTCGGCGTTGGGAATCAAGAGACGAGGACTCAATTGTCTTTCGGTTTGTTCAATTGACAGCCGGTGTGCTCCTTGGAGTAGGAAGCTACTCACTGAGCGAATTTCTCATGGTTCCATGGTCCGACATTGCAACCAGCCAGAACTTCGTAGTGATCAATGATGGCAATGTCCTTTGGAATAAGAGCTGGAAAGGATTTTACGACCAAAACTCAATGCCTCTTCTGGCCGGTCATATCGCTTACTTCGGTTCGCTGATGTGGATGGTTCGATGGTGGCGACAGTCGGATATCCTTCGCAAGAGTCGCTTCAGCGCTTGGTCCATTGCCTGGAGCGTTGCGATGGCGGCTTTAGTGCAAGGCTTTTTCTACTTCCCTGCCCCATGGTGCTTTATCCTGGCTGGTGTCACATCTTTCTCTTTGCAAATGTCATCGCCTTGGATGGATTTCAAACAGAACCAACAGATTGCATAAGCTGGCGGGTAATGCGTACGAAGCGAACCACACTTACAGAGCGTTTGGCCGCAGTCGAATGGTAATTCAAAAACGAACCGGAATTGAGAACATCATGCGTACTACCCTTTCGATCGTCATTTTGCAACTGACCGCAATGATTGTTCTTGCCGCAATCGCAGTTGCTCAATCCGAAGAGACATTCGCTCCGCCGAATCCCCTGGTGGAACAGGATAACGGCGCGAAGCATGTTGAAGATGCAAAAGTCGATGGCGATGCAAAGCAAGAGGTCGAATCCGCACAAAAAGGTAATACCATCTCATCGCTTTTCAAGAGACTCGACGATGCGTATTTGGCAATCGAAAAGATAAAGGTCGAAATCGAAAAGATCGATGCAAGGCACAACGAAGCTGTCCAAGCAGCGGCCAAGGCGTCGCCTTTGGTGCGTGCCATGCCGAAATCGACGCAGGAACAGCCAAGCTCATCAATACCTTCTCCACCAGCAATCCCAAACATACCCGCTCCAGCGAAAGCGGAGGTCGATGGCAGTGAGTCCTTCGATTCCGTTGCGGGTGGCATTTCTTCAGTAGAAGCCGCGGGGAAATACATTGATACGATGCCGATCCCTGTTTTGAATGGGAGCACTCCTGAGTGGGTCAAAAACGGCCTGGTTCTTGGGGAGGAACATAGCGCCCTGGTCCCTGGAGAAGATCATAGCTTTGCGATTAGTAGCACACTCATGTCCGACCTGGAACAGTGCCGAGAGGATTTGAAAACCAGAATGATGTCCGAAGTTCGAGACTATTTGGATAAACACGTTTTGCAATTCGCCGAAGCTCTCAGGCTGCCTGAGTTAACCCAGGAATACGTTGAAAAATATTGGGTCAAGAAGGGCCAAGTTTTCGACAACATCCAAGATCGCCCCGCTGGCAACTACCATCAGTTATGGATCGGGCTTCACATTTCGTCGGAGCAACTCACCAAAATTCGCGAGTGGGAAAAACAGACCGTGAGGGAACAACGCACTAGAAAAGTTGGGATTTTCGGTGGTTTGGGGGTGTGTGCGATAACGCTCCTGTCTGGGGCAGTTGGGCTGTTAGCTCGCCGCGAAAAAGCTAAACTCAAGGGATGAGAGAAGATTCCTCCAACCAAAATTCACCCGAAAAACTTCTTGTCGATAATATTCGGGCGGGCAACACGGACGCTTGGCAGCAACTGATCGACCGTTTCGAAGGTCGTCTTTTGGCCTACGTGGGCTCACGACTCATCGATCGTTCTCACGCGGAGGACATCGTTCAAGAAACCTTTGTTGGGTTCTTGAACAGTTTGCCGAATTTCGATTGCCAGCGGCCTCTGGAAAGCTATTTGTTCTCGATCGCAGCGTACAAACTCACAGACCATCTGCGTCGCGAGGGACGTCGCCATACCATGGCGTTTTACACTGGTGACGATTCCAGTGATGGTGCACAACAGGTTCCTGGTGCCCATCGGGCAGTCAGCAGTCTCGCTCAATCGGTCGAACGTCGTGACACCGAGGAACTGGCTTTGGTGGAAGCATTGAAAGACCAAATCGGCAAATGGCAAGCCAAATCGGACTGGCTCAAATTGATGTGCATCGAACTGCTCTTTGTCGCCGGAATGAGCAACAAAGAGACCTCCGAGTTGCTTGGCATCACAGAACAACAAGTCGCAAACTACAAGTCCGATTTCCTCCTTCGTTCCAAAACGCTCATCAGCCGAATCGCTGGCCGCGAGTCGTTTCCCGAGTTGGGTTAACAATGCCGAACAAGCTTGCTGGCTCCACGAGCCCCTATTTGCTTCAACACCAAAACAACCCTGTTCAATGGCACCCTTGGGGAAACGAGGCTCTTGAAAAGGCTCGACTCGAAAGCAGACCGATTTTTCTTTCGATCGGTTATGCGGCTTGTCATTGGTGTCACGTGATGGAGCACGAGAGTTTCGAAAACCAGACGATTGCAGCTTACCTGAATGAGCATTTTGTCTCCATCAAAGTCGATCGAGAGCAGCGGCCGGATTTGGATCACATTTACATGCAGACCGTGCAGATGCTGACCGGTTCAGGTGGTTGGCCGATGAGTGTTTTCCTGACGCCAGACATGAAGCCCTTTTATGGTGGGACATATTGGCCACCGGAACGGCGTTGGGGACGACCTGGCTTCTTGGATGTACTCCAAGCGATCGTCGACGCTTGGAAGAACAAACGGGAAAGCCTCCTCAAACAAAGCGACGACATCACCGAAAATTTGCGAGCAGCGAGCAAGTTCAAGCAAAAACCTTCCGAATCCAGCACCCAGTCTGACCATGAAATCGCGATTGACGAATCAATACTTTGGAATGCGGACAAGTGGCTGATCGAAGTCTTTGATGCGAACTATGGGGGCTTCGGTGGTGCCCCCAAGTTTCCACACGCGATGGACATCCGTCTGCTTATCCAACTCCAGACGCGGCGTCCCACCGAGCAGCGTCTTCATGTCATCTCGAAAACACTCGACAGTATGGCCGATGGAGGAATTTACGATCACTTGGGTGGCGGATTCGCACGCTACAGTGTTGACGAAAAATGGCTGGTTCCGCACTTTGAGAAGATGTTGTACGACAACGCGCTGCTTGCGATGGCTTACCTAGACGGGTTTCTACTCACGGGCAATCCCCGCTACCGACAGGTCGTCTGTGAAACGCTTGACTACGTGTTGGCTGATTTGACGGATGAGCAAGGTGGTTTCTATTGCACTCGCGATGCAGACAGCGAAGGAGTCGAAGGGAAGTTCTACGTCTGGTCGAGAGAAGAGATTCTCGACATTCTCGGAATGGAACGCGGCGATCGCTTCTGCGAAGCATTCGGAGTAACCTTTGGTGGCAATTTTGAAGGTAAGAATATTCTTCACCATCCTGAGCCGCTGGCATCGATCGCAAAACGAATTGGGGTGTCCCTCGATGGCCTTCAACAGGAGCTAGAGCTCGACAAGAAGAGACTACTCGCAGTTCGCGGAAATCGCATCTGGCCCGGCCTGGACGACAAAGTTCTCTGTTCCTGGAATGCGCTGATGATCAGCGCCATGGCCAAAGCAGGGGCTGCTTTTGCCGTTCCTCGGTATCTCGAGGCAGCGGAGTCTGCTGCCAATTTCATCCATGCATCGATGACCAAACCAGATTGCCGTCTGTATCACGCTTGGCGGAATGGCACTTCGGAAATTGACGGCTTTTTAGAGGATTACAGCTACCTCGCGGACGCTCTTGTCACTCTGTTTGAGTGCTCTGGTGATGCAAAGCACATCGATCGAGCCTGTTCACTCGTCAAAATAATGGACGATCATTTCCACGATGTTCAAGGAGGTTTTTTCTTTACTGCTTCGGACAGCGAGGCTTTGATCACTCGCTACAAAGATCAGCACGATGGAAGCGTACCAAGCGGAAATGCGATGGCCGCGACAGCCCTGGTCAAACTGGCTCGCTTGACCGGCGATGCCAGAATGAAACAACTCGCAGAAGAAACGATCGAACAAGCGTCCTATCTGATGCATCATTCCCCGGGCTCGGTCTGCCAAATGCTGATCGCGCTGGATCATTTATTAGGGCCGAGCACTGAAATGGTATACGTAACGCGTACCGCTGACGGTAGACGTCGGGCTCTCGAACATGCGTTCGCAGAACTGAGGCCGAGAACACTCATCGTGCTAAGCATCCTTCTCGATAGCGGCGACAATTCGCTTTCAAGCACACGTCTTTTTGGACTTGCCGAGGGACGCGAGAACCTCCAGGGTGCCTCAGTCGTTTTGTATCAATGCAGCGACGGCACGTGTCAAGCACCCATGAAGATATAGGTGTGTTTCATCGATATTCCTCGCTGCACACCTTAGCTACGCTGTGAAGTATTTTGCAGCGAAACTCGTCAAGGGTTTCGGTCGCTTAGTGTCACCTCCGGTGCTATCGGCTTGCCCAAATAATCCCTCGGGTTTACCCTGTGGAAGTTTAAGTTTTTGACCACTAAACGGTCTCTTCGCGACTGTCGCTAGATACATTTTTGGAAACAGACCTAACCATGATCAAATCAACGTATGTGCTCGTACTTGGCGTCCTTGGCCAACTCCTATGCCTCAGCCACGGAACGGTTTTCGCACAGTCTACTCTTGGGATGCAGAAACGCTTTGGCGACGAGATCATGGTTTGTGGCCAACTGTACCGAATTGGAGCTCCCGTCAAACTGTGGCTCGATGTTGGTGGTTTCGATGCGTATCGAACCGACCGGCGATTTGCCCCTTTCGCCGAACGAAAATGGAAATCTACCGTAGAGGGAATGCAAGCGGGAAAAATCGATTTTGTGACCAAGCCGCAAGAAACGAGCCCGGATCGTTATGGGCTCCGATTCGAGAGTTCCGTGGAACAACATTTTACACCGGAGCAAACAGAACAAATCCGAGGTGGCGGCTGGAGCTTGGACTTAGTGAAGGACAAAATCGATCAGTTTGTCTTGCACTTTGACGTTTGCGGCACGAGCGCTCAGTGCTTTGCTGTTTTGCATGACCGACGAGGCCTAAGCGTCCACTTCATGCTGGATGTGGACGGAACCATTTACCAAACCCTCGACGTCAAGGAACGAGCTTGGCATGCGACCAAGAGCAACGACCGCAGCATCGGAATCGAAATTGCAAACATCGGCGCTTACCCAATCGATGATCGGTCTCAAACTCTCTCGCAATGGTACAAGAAAGACGCACATGACCAAACATACTTGATCTTCCCCAAGACGGTTCGAGGTCAAGAAGCCTTGGCCGACAAAATGCTTCGGCCAAGAAGAAACGAGCCCATCGTTGGCTCCATTCGCGGCAAGCAGTACCAACAATACGACTACACACCTCAGCAATACGATTCGCTAATTAAACTATCGGCCGCGCTGTGCGACGTGTTCCCTGCCCTCAAGCCGGACGCCCCAAGAGGCCCCGACGGCAAGGTTATCGATAGGACATTGACCAACGAACAATGGGCATCGTTTAGCGGTATCCTCGGCCACTATCACGTGCAAGAAAACAAAACCGATCCAGGACCAGCATTGGATTGGGAGTACTTGCTCTCCGAAACCAAAACGCAAATTCAAATCATCCAAAAAGAGCGATAGCCAGGGCATTACGGGCTCATCTTTACCCAGATCCTTGAATCTGGGTAAAGATGTGTAAACATCTTTGCAAAGTAAATTTCATTGAAAACCTTGGGGAGGGCGAGGCTCCTGCCGAGCCAACGGTCCAAAGGTTCGGCAGGAGCCTCACCCTCCCGAGCAATGAATTGCTTAGGTAAACTTGTTGGAAACATGTTTACAGCGGTGGGGTGAGGCTTCCCTCGCCCCTTGTAGCCTTCAGGGGAGAGAGACCGGTCTAGACACCCTCCCGCTGGGCGGGTCGAGCGTAGCGAGGGGAGGGTGAAGTGCCAACAACGATTGCAAAAGTCAGTTCGCCCTCCCCGGGCCGAAGGCCCGACCTCCCCGAGGATGGGTGACTTTCAATCCCTGTAAAACAAACCGGGGTTATAGCCCAGTGGAACTGTGCTATTTGGCCATCGGCCGAAGGCTATTGGTTTGTTTCAGCGAGTCTTCCAAGCGGCGACGATTTGGCCAATCGTGCTGGAAAGCGAATGCGTGATATCCCAACCTGGGTAGTGTTCTCGCATTTTCCGAAGATCGCTGTAATAGCAAATATGGTCACCAATGCGATTCTCATCGACATAAGTGAACTTTTGAGCTTTACCGGTGAACGACTCCGCGATTCGGAAGGCTTCCAGTATGGAGCAACTGTTTTCCTTGCCCCCTCCGAGATTGTAAACTTCGGCGCAACGAGGTGTTGCTATGAATGCCGCCATGAACTTGGCAACGTCCTCAGAGTGGATATTATCTCGCACTTGCTTTCCTTTGTAGCCAAAGACGCGATACTCACGTTGCTCCAAATTGCACTTCACTAAGTAACTCAGGAAGCCATGCAGTTCTACCCCGGAATGGTTGGGACCTGTCAAGCAGCCGCCACGAAGGCAGCAAGTGGGCATGTTGAAATAGCGACCGTATTCTTGAACAACGATGTCGGCTGCGACCTTTGAGGCACCAAAAAGAGAGTGTTTGGATTGATCGATGGAAAAGCTTTCGGCAATGCCATGCTCATAAGCCGGGTCGGCATAGTCCCAACGTGTTTCGAGTTCCTTGAGAGCAATCGTATTGGGCCTGTCGCCATAAACTTTGTTGGTCGACATGTGGACGAATGGGGACTCGGGGCAAGCTTGGCGAACGGCTTCGAGCAAGTTGAACGTGCCGACTGCATTCGTGTCAAAATCATCAAATGGAATGGCTGCGGCTCGATCGTGACTCGGTTGAGCCGCCGTGTGAACCACCGCGTCAGGACGGATCGTTCGAACCAATTCCAGGATGCCTTCTCGGTTCCGAATGTCGATCTCATGGTGCTCGAATCCCACGATCTCTTTTTGCAGCCGCGATTGATTCCAACGCGTATCTCCCTGCGGGCCGAAAAAGACCGCGCGCTGGTTGTTGTCCACACCATGGATTTTCCAGCCCTTCATAGCAAAATGACAGCAGACTTCGGAACCGATGAGTCCAGATGCGCCGGTGACTAAAAGTTTCATGAACGGATCGTTGTTGTTGAAAGAAGAAAGCGAAATTCACTTTGAGTGAAACGCGACTCGCAGACCGAGTATAGTCGCGGTCCGTATGCTCGCTACAACCTGAGAGGCTTTGCGTTGAAGTCCACCATTCCAAGGGGTCGGATTATTCACAATGTTTCGATTACTCAATTTGCCTTTTGCTGCAAAACAAAGTGCCAATCATATCTCCGAAAGGCGTTCGGTCGAATCCCCAAACTTGTTCATGGGCAATCCAAACTTGTCCAGCAAGGACAAGTACAAGCTGCACATCTTGCGGTTTGGCTTTCCCTCGTAATCCAGAACCCGTCCAGTCTGTAACTTTCCGCCTCCCTTGCCGAGAATCGCAACCGGGAGACGTGTCGCATCATGGCTGCCCGTCATCATGCTGCTGCAATACATCAAAACGGAGTTGTCTAAGGCGGATCGCTCCCCTTCTTGGATTCCATCCAACTTGGTTGCGATGTAGCCAAACTGCTCGAGGAAGAATCGATTCACTTTCAGCCAGTCGTCTGACTCTTGGTGAGAAAGCAAATGGTGGATCATGTAGTCCACATTGAGGTTCGGAAAGCGGAGCGACGAGTGATCGTTGTTGAGCTTGAGCGTACACAAACGGGTGGTGTCGGTCTGAAATGCCAATACCAGAATGTCGCACATCAACCGCATGTGCTCTGCTATATCTTGCGGGATTCCGTCGGCAGGTCTTGGCATGTTGGGTTTGTCTAGAGTGGGTCGCCAGCCCTGCAACTCTCCTCGCTTGCCCGCTCCCGCGATGCGTTGTTCTACTTCGCGAACGGAGCTAAGGTACTCGTCCAGTTTCTGTTGGTCGCTGGTACTGATCGATTTGCGAAACGAGGTCGCGTCCTCGAGAACGGCATCGAGCACACTTTTGTCCCCCTTGCTGCTCGCATCGCGAAACAGACGATCGAATGCGAGTGCAGGATAGACTTCAAGTGGCGTTGGGGTCGTTGGCGAACTCCATGAGATATGGCTGCTATAGATCATGGAGTAATTCTTGTGAACCGAAGGGTTACCCTTTTCGCAACCCAAGACCAAGCTCGGCACCTTGGTCGTCTGCCCGTAGTTTTGAGCCAGTAATTGATCGATGCTGGTACCGCTTCGAATACCGCCACCAGCCTCAAGCGGGGCACCGCTCAGCAAGTTCCCTGTTTGAGAGCTATGGATGTTGCCTTTCAGAGCTTCTTCGTTGTACAGCCCTTTGACGAACAGCAGTTTCTCGCGGTGAGGGAGGAGCGGTTCGAGGACCTTGCCAAGCTCCATTTCTTTGCCACTCCCTTTGGCCCACCAATGATCCTTGTGAAACCCATTCCCAGAAAACAAGACCGCCATTCGAACCGGAGCTTCACCGTTAACAGCGGTCGCGCCTGCCTCAGCGCCCCAAACTCGCATCGACTCCATCCAAGGCAACGCCATGGTTACGCCGATTCCGCGAAGCATCGTTCTACGTGTAGTCAGAATGGATTTCATGATTTTCTACTGCTAAGGGGAGGGAGAATTCGAGGCAGGTGGATTTGGAGGTGGGAGAGCAATCGGACGCATTGCTGCCGAAAGCCCAAGTAGTCAAAGCCGATGGTCGCCAAACAGTATATCCCAATCGTTACCGGAAAAGCACCATGTTCTAGTAGTTTGGGTGTATCCAAGTAGCGATCCCCGAAATTCCAGGCGCCAAGTACATTCCATTGGCCAAAACGCAGAAAAAAGCAATAAACCAGAGCCGACATAGCGTTGCCAAAGTGGGCGTCAATTATTTCCCCGAGAGCTCAAGGCAAGTATTCGAAGCGCGGTCGCTGATAAGCATTGTCTTTGGATTCGAGAAGTGGATCTGAAACCGACCTTCCAAAGTCTGGTTTGACTTAGTCGGAAATTGGTTCTGTACGGAAATGCTCATGATTGTCTTGTGAGTATCCAGGTCCCAAATATCAACGGATTCGTCGTCGAACTTCACAAAAGAGCGTTCGTCTGGAGTGAACGACAATGCCAAATTGGACATTGTCGTATTTTGGGATCGATAAGGTGCAATCCATTCTACTCGCTTCAACAGCGGGTCAAAACAGGAAATGCGTTTATCCCCCAAAACCAATAATCCTCCGGCCCGATTGAATTCAAAGGACGCCCAGGGACTTTGCAGATTGATTGTGTCTATTTCCTCGAGAGATTTGCAGTCAAGAGTTCGCATGGTGTCCGACCCTATTCCTCCGACTGCAAGCAAGTCCTGGACAGGGGAGAATACAGCCCGGTATGTTCTTTTTTCTTTACTGAAATACCAGTCTTGGAAACTGCCTGACGCGATATTCCAAACCCTCGTTAACCCCCACTCGCAACCAGCAGCCAACAAATCTGTGTCTCGCGAAAAACTGAGGTTTGAAATTGGCTCAGTACACTCTAAACTCGCGATCTCCTCCCAGTTGTCTGACCTCAAAAGCACAGCACGATTGTTCGTACCCGTGGCGTCTTGATTTCCACGTATGGCAATGGCCACCACTCCATTCTTCTCCGCGTAAGTTATGGGACAATTTAATACTGGCTGCAACGGGAGCGTCGCGATAAACGTCCGATCGACGGAATCTTCGATGCGGATTTGCTGGGACGAATCATCCCACCAGAAAGAACGGCTCAATTGGGGAATGGTTCCCAATAGTCGCATGCCGTTGTCATGGGCCACATATGCGGAAAATTCCTTGGCAGAATACAAGCGACATACACTTGGTTGGCCGATCGCCAAAAGCATGGTGGCATCGTCTTTCGAATACTCCATTCGAAAGATGCCAGATGTTGCACCTTCTAAGTTGATTCTTCCTATCGAGTCCCAATTATTTGTTTCTTTCGAATGGTCGAACGCCTCGACAATTCCGGAAGATGTTCCGCGAACGACGCGACGGTCGGACGTGAACACCAACGAGGTGGTAATTCCGAATTTCGACAAAACAGATGTTGTTACCCGAGTTTGATCATTGGGATCTTGTAGATCGATGACATTCAATCCATCGCCATAGCCACCAAAAGCCAGGTAGCGATTATTCGGAGAAACGGCTATGTTCAGGGAGTCATATCCCTGAGGATAAAGCTTGCTAGTCCAAGTCGCGGTATCCCATAGCAATAACCCTAGATTGCCTTGAAGAATGGCAAGCGTTGCTCCATCCGGCAGCCAATGAATGTAGCGAATCGCGGTATCGACCTCTTGTTGCTCCTGCAAAACTCGAATGCACTCTCGGGTCGAAGCGTCCCAAAGACTCACCTGGCCATGGCGATCACCCGACACCAATATCTTGCCATCAGGAGACCAACCAATATTGCTAATCGTACCAATATGATTGCTCATCGAACCAAGCAACTGACCATCTCGCATATTCCACAACCAAATGGTCGATCCTTGGCCAGCTGCCGCGAGTGTTTTCGAATCCGGAGAAAAGGCAACTCTCGTAATCTCAATATTGGACGGTCGAAACTGATATTTCACGGCAGTCGTTTCGTAGTCCCATACAATGACTTCACCGTCGTAGCTTCCCATCGCAAGCAATCGACTATCGGCGGAGCGATCTGCGAAGATTAGCTGACCGGCACTCGTGGTGAATTCTCGAAGAACTTCTGGGATTCGACCACGCAGATAGTTTGCGATGAAGGTGTTTTTGGGGGAGCTTTGAGAGAGTCCGCCGTTTTCGTCAAACAAAACTTTTGCCTGTTCGGGAACCCCCGCTTCTATTGCCATCGCCGCTTCGGACAAAAAGCGATAAGTCTCGTGTATCGCATTGGCATCGACTTCTCGGTTCGTGGTTTTGCTCGGCCCTACACTAGGAGCACTGACAATCCAGGACATCGGGCTGCTGTTCATCATCAAGTACGCAACCAAGGCAGACGCCAAGAGGCAACCAACTAGCCCAATAGCGACAATACTCTTTTTGAACCGTTCATTGCCGGATTGCGAAGATGACTTCGTTGGTGACTTTGCAGAGATAGGTGCCCCATTTAGAAACGCTTCAACATCGCAAGCCAATAATTCTGCAGTGGTGTATCGTTGCGATCGATCTGCAACGATTGCCTTGGACACGATCCAATCCAGTTTCCCTGACACGTCACGGCTAAGTTTGGACGGCGTTGTGGACCTTTCGGTCGCGATCGTTTCTAAATCCGGTTTGGCAATCGACATCAGTTTCCGGCTCGGGAGCTTTGGGACATTCGTCGAAATGAAAGTCCTCAACGAGACCAGATCCAAGGCCTTTGCCGTCGTAGCGTCAAGAGGCGTCGAGTTGCAAATCAATTCATAGAGGATACATCCTAGTGAGTAAACATCCGTTCGGCAGTCAACATCGGAACTACATTGCGATTGTTCAAGACTCATGTACTGGGCTGTACCGATCCATTGCGCCGAACCGGTAAATCTTGAGCTGATGTCATAATCGGTGGTAAGTGCCTTGGCGACACCGAAATCGATAACTTTGACAGTGGGCGCGCCGTTCACGCGACCAACCAACACGTTGCTTGGTTTCAGATCTCGGTGAATGAAATTCTGTTCGTTTGCGTGGGCTACGGCGCGACACAAGGTCACGAAAATCTCAAGCCGGTCCACCAACGAGAGACGATGTCGATCACAGAACTCCGTGATTGGCGATCCCCTTACTAGTTCCATTGCAAAGAAGGCGGAACCGGATTCCGTCATTCCAGACGCAACATACCTTGCGATATTTGGGTGACTTAGCTGCTGCAATGTCCTCCGTTCGAGTTCGAATCGCGAAAGAACTTGCCTGGTATCCATTCCGGGTTTGATCACTTTGATCGCAACCAAATCAAATGGAGGCTCAACTGCGCGGCCGAGATAGACATCCCCCATTCCGCCTTCGCCGATCCCTTCCAAAACCTCAAAGTTACCGACGCGTTTTCCTTTGAGCTGGCTAGGCAGATTCAACAAATAAGTCGCGAATGTACTTGGCTTCTCGAGACAGTCACTCTGAAGGTAGGCGGCTAACAAAGCATTCATGCGGTCTCGAAATGCGGACTCATGTCCACAACGATCGTCAAGAATCGTGTTTCGTTGCTCTTCGTTTGAACACGCGAGCAGTTCCTCAAATACCGACTCTTCGCTTGGGAACTCACGCATCGTTGAAATCGGATTGCTCGAGTCGTGCGACCAACCAAGCTTTGGAGTAGCGCCAGTGTCGACTCGCGGTTGCTGTCGAGATACTCAAAGCAGACGCGCATTCCTCCATCGACATACCGCCAAAAAATTTCATCTTCACCAATTGGGACTTCTCCGGATGAACCTTTTCAAATTCTTCTAATGCATCGTCCAAAGCGAGTATATCGATAGACTCAGATTTAGGCATGATTCCATATTCATTTAGGTCAAGATCCAATCTTAAGCGATCGCCTCCGCGTTTTAAGCTTTGATTGCGCCGATAGCAATCAATGATGATGCTGCGCATGGCTTCCGAGACCGCGGCAAAGAAAGTGGCAGGATCAAGCAGAAGTTGCCGATTCGAATTCCGCGCAGACGCGTAGAGTTTCAAGAACGCTTCATGCACCAATGTGGTTGCCTGCATCGAACTCCCTGGAGACAAGTTTCTCAGACGAATGGTCGCGAGACGCCTTAGTTCGTTGTAGACAAGTGAAAACTGCAGTCCAACATTTGCAGGCTCATCCCCTAGCAGGTCTTGAGGGATTCCAACTTCGGAGCCTACAGTTTCTTCAGAGGTTTCGTTTTGTGTTTCCACTGCAATCTCCATTTCAGCTTTAGAAGCTGATACCAAGGAAGCGTGTTGGGAGCAGCAGCAAAATAAAAATCTTTCTTCGCCAAAAATTCTTATTCTAGACGACCAAATTCGGTTTCCATAGCATACGTGCGAAGATCGTTCGTAAAAAAGCTGGACTCTGTCTGCAGCATCGCCTGTTGTCGCAACCATTGGTGATCCGGCTGGGGGCGATTCGATCGCGTCTGGCGTAGACGGATTTAAGTTCCTGGCAATTCTGCACCTAAAGAAATCTCATTATCAATGCAGCTAAAACTGGTTGTTCGTTCGCAAAGCGACTGTTGCCCTGGCTTTCGATCGCCATCGCATTCGCGATTCAACCTCAAAAGGACCGATTCCATTCGGCTTGGCTCCCATTCGGAACGTTTCCCAAGCCGGCTGAAGCCGGTACACCAATGTGGGCAAAACTAATCGGCAACGGTTGGTTCGATGACGCGTTTGGTTTGCCAACCGCCGTGTAGGTAACGGGCTGTAAAGATGACAGCTAACATGACTACCCATACCGCGATTACCCACCACCAATAGTAGAGCCCGCCTAAGCCTGTCCAGCGATTAATCCAGATACCACCGATAACGGTCGTTGCTCCAGCGAAGATGTGGCCGCCAAGGACAAAGCGTGTGTCGCCCGCCCCCTTCAATGCACCGACGAACACCGTTTGAAACGCGTCGAATACGCAATAGCCTGCGATGAAGTACAACAGAGGACGCAACATCGGTCGCATCGCCTCGAATCTTTGCGGGTCCGTATCCAACGCATAGACCGTCATGATCGCATCCGGGAAGCCGCCGTACAAAACCACGAAAATCATGCTGTACGCGATCCCGATCAACAAGCCACTGAAAACCATCCGTCTGGCCGTTTCGATTTGTTCGCGCACCAAGTACTTCGCTACCAGTACGCCTGTGGCTGTTCCAAGTCCAACCAATGGGATAAAGGCAATGAGGTTCACGCCTAAAGCGAGCGTCGTCGCGTCCGCTTCGTCTTCGCCGATCTGTCCGACAATCATCATGATAGTGGTAAAGCAGATCGCTTCTGCGACAACCGATACGCCCGCTGGCCACCCGAAATGAATCAGGCGTCTCATCAGAGGAAAGTCCCACTTCAACAACTCCGCCATGCCTGCACGATTCGAGCCTAGCGTTTCCGGGTCGACATAGACTCCAGCTTGTTTGTTCTTGAGCTGAAAGTCTTTACGGGCGACATACGCCAGAATGACGAGCTTCAAAACCAGAGCAATACTGCTGGCAATTGCTGCCCCTCGTACTCCAAGCTCAGGGCAACCCAAAAGTCCAAAGATCATGATGTAGTCCAAAACTGCGTTGACCACGGACACGACCATGTCTGTGTACAACAGGATCATAGATCGACCACTTCCGGAGAAAAGTCCGACCAGGGCAGAGGCGATGATGGAGGCCCAGGTCCCTGGAATCAACCAGACAAAATACTCCGCTTCTTGGCGAGCGAGGTTTTCGCTGTGCCCCATCGCGGAGAACAACAGCTCCGCGTTGTAGCCGAAAATGGCAAGGATCGGCCCAATGCACAAGGCTAACAATATCCCTTGCCAGACTACCTGCAGCGCCCGTGTGGGCCGTTTGGCTGAAAGGTACTGAGCGACGAACGTGTTCGTGTACCCACAGACGCCGATGGGCATGCAATTGATCGTCCAGAGAATGGTCCCTGCACCCATGGCTGCCGCCGCACTCGATGCCGAATAGCGAAAGAGCAACATGCGGTCGACAAACAACGTCAACGAAAACAAACCGGTCGACAGCATCAGCGGCCAAGCGGTCGACAGCACTTCTGCTAGGTCTTTTCGCAAGGGAGAACTCATTTATTGTCGGCCTTGGTGCTCGTGCTCAAATGGATGATGCTCATGCTGGTTCTCGATTCGATTGGTCCGGATGTGCAAGAGCCTGTGCGGCTGAAACGCCCTTCGGTTTTGCTGCGTTTATTGAGCACTCACCGGCGTTACCCAAGGTTCTCGACAAATATCGAGCGATCTTGGAAACCCGGGCTAGCGCCCACCGGCTAATGCACCGGTAAAATACACGGCGATGTGCTTAGCTTGCGAACCGCCGTTATTCGATTCCCCAGCGAACCACCACGAGCAACATGATTGCAGGTAGATAGAGCAGGGAGCTATGAAGCAGTTTCTTGGCTGTCAGGTTGTTTCTCTCTTTCAGGAAACGCAACGAAGCGGACGCTTGGCCCAAACAAGCCACTGCGCCTAAGAGAGCGACAACCCAAGTGATGGTAGAGACAGGATGTAAAATCGCAATCGAAAGCGGAATCAACAGGCACGCGGGAATGATCGCATGCCAGCCAGCGGCGAGGCCGGTTGGCTCTTCTTTGGTCAGCATCCGAAAGCCAGCTTGTGCGTATTGATCGCGATAAAGCCAAGCGATCGCCATGAAATGCGGAAACTGCCACAAGACAACAATCGCTGTGAGCGCCCAACCGTCCGCATCCCAGAGTGAACCTCCAGCAGCCGTCCAGCCTATCATGACGGGCAATGCGCCGGGTAGCGTCCCAACGGCGGTGTTCCACCACGACATCGTTTTCATCGGGGTGTAAACCCAACAGTAAACGACCCACGTTGCGACACCGCACCACATCGCTTCTGCGTTGGCACCGAGCCATAGATAGAGGCTTCCGAACGCGAACAAGAGCCAACCGAAACCGGCCGCTTCCAATGCGGTTAAGCGGCCGCTCGGCAAAGGCCTTTTTTGGGTGCGAGGCATCATTGCATCGCGATCCCGTTCGAACCATTGATTGAGGGTGCTTGCGCTGCCAGCGATCATTCCGGTCGCGATGAGGGTGTTGATCCACACAAGCCAGGGGACAACAGTGCCGTTGATACGACAAGCTGCCAACATGGCGACGCCAACGGTCAGCAAAATCATGAGCATGATGCGAGGCTTGGTCAAAGCCATGTAGTCGGACCACCAAGCGATCGACTTAGATTGATCATGGACAGCAACTATACTCGGTACTTCGACCGTCGCGGCATTGGATGTCGGATACGATGTGCTCATTCAACGCCTACACTAACGGATTCGGGCCGAAAGGATTTTCGGGCCGTGGATTCAGATTCGTTACTTAACGATGCAAGAGAATGCTCAGCGGATTGCTCAACAGGGACTCTGCGATAAGCTCTGCATGCTAGCCAAAGTGAGCACACAATCAAGAGCGAGCCGGTGGCTTGATGGCCTGTAACGATCATCGATTCCCAAAAACCCTTTCCTTGAACGGTGTATTTTGCAAGCCACGGGGTTAACTCTACCCAGGGGGTGGCGTAATTGGCAACCCAGGTTGCAAAACCGAGCAGTATTTGTAGTATTACGATAACCAGGAGGGCATTGGCGGGTGTTCGCAGTTCACGATTGTCGGAGTTCGCGGAATTTCGAACCAAAACAGCGATATATAGGACAGCCAACAAGATCAAAGTCGCCATCAAAAGATGCGTATGAACCAGCGACATGAAGAACAGTGGGCGCCAAGTCGGTAACGAGTGTCTTAAATGAGCTCCGACAAACAATTGCCCGATGGAGACCACAAGTAGCATAACCGCGACACGGCCCAAGCCGTTACTGCCCGTCTTTGGGCTCGCCAGCCGCCAACGTTTGGACGAAGCCATTGCGATAAAGCTTCCCAGGGCGAAAACCAGCGGACCTGAGCATCCATGGATCATTGCGATAGTACGAGCGTCTAAAAGTACGCGAACGCCTCCCAGAACCCCTTGCGCGATAATGGCTCCCAAGAATAAAAAACAAACTTTCACGAGCCAACCACGCGATTCATTTCGATAAGCGATCACGCAGAGAACGATCGCAAAAAGCCCGACCACGGAAGCGAGCAATCGATGCCCGTGTTCGACAAACAAATCAAAGGGGCCATATACCCAGGCTGAAATGGGATAGAGAAACAAGTTGTAGCCAAACGTGCCAGGCCAATCAGGAACCGCCATGCCCGCATCGTGTGTTGTGACTAGACCACCGAGCCAGATCAAAGGAAAAGTCAGTACGGTGACGAGCGCTGCAGCGAGATACACCAAGGCATGACGCGGATTAGTTGGACTGTTCATGTTCAGCCCCCTTCTCGTTTGATGGAGCAGCACCGCTCGTGACAGGATTGGAGAGGGAATAAACGTATTCGACCAAGTCTCGTATCCCTTCTTCGGTAATGCCCGGATTATCATTTTCTTTGCGAGCGATCGCCGGCATGGGACTTCCCTCGATCCCGAGAACAATGCGTAGATAGACGTCTTCGCGGGTTTCACCACCTCGAAATGCTCCGAGTGTCAAGTTACGGGCACTGTCGAGCACCGGCTTGAGAGCACCAAACCTTTTCATAGGCTTCCATTCTGCTTTCTTGTTTGGATCGATCCCAGCTCGTATTGTCCAGTCCTTGGTCCATTCGTCGTAATCCTGAGATGTTCCGTTGCCATCCCCCAATTTGCCGTGGCACTTCGAGCAAGCTGTAAGTTCGCTGAGGAAGATGGCTTTGCCTCGCTCAATGGCCGCAGTTTGGTCCTCTGGAACCCAAGTGGTGATGAGGCGTGGTGGTTTCACCGAGAAGGAATCTGCCATCGCCCAACTCTCAGCAACCTTGGATGCGATGATTTTGGCCTGTTCGGCCGCATTCTCTTGATTGACGATCGCGCTGATTACGCGACGCTCAACCTCGCCGCGGACGGATAGGTACCGAACGTAATGAGCAAGGGCGTCGATATCCTCAGCGAACTCAACGGAGTGATTGAGCGTTCCAAACGCCGGCATTCCCGTGCCAGGAAGACCTTTTTCCAAAGTGCGAACCAAATCGGAATGCGTGGGTTTCTTACCGATGGGTGTGGATTTGAATTTGAACGAGCCGCGTCGAAAGTCCCTTGGGTACGGGGCGAGTAACGCGGCCGCTGGACCTTGGCCATCGCCCGTTGTTCCGTGGCATTGAACGCAATGTTTTCGAAAGAGGCCATATTCCACTTTGGATTTGTCTCGTCCGACGGGGCCAGCGGAACGCTTGACTTTTACCATGTCGACGATGTCGGCAATCTCACTGGGCCATTTCGGCGAATCCGGGGTACCGAACAATTCCTCGACGTGGTTCGAAGCCGTTTTGGCCAATTCCGAAACCTGCTGATCCGTCGAATCCTGTGAAAGGCTTGCGACATGCAGTTCGTTCGGCCGGAAACTAGCCTCTTGGGGGGTGCAGCCAGAAAAAAAGGCCGACGCCCAAAGAGCGAGCAGGAGCAGAAAAAAGGAATTGAGAGGTGGGATTTGCTTTGAAAACATCAGGAATCGCTTTGGCTCTCCGCGTTAGGGACGGGAGGTAACCGGTTTCAGCTGGCAGAATGCAACTGCAGAAAGTTTCCCATAAATCGGATGAAAACGAAGGGTCAAAACGACGCAGATGAGGAAAATTTGGCCCAACGGGTTTCGCTAAGAAATACTTGATGGGCATTGTTTTCCCGATTTCATGAGTGGCGTTTCCAAACATCCCGCTATTGGTCGCGATAGACCTGTGTGCTTTCTTCCTTGATCACAGCACCGGGACGCAATTTGCTTTTCAGTTGAGCTCGCAAAACATGCGTTCCCTCACGCGTGTGCTTAATGGCCACGCGAATGGTCTGTTGCTCCTTCGACTTCATTTGTGGGATTGGTGCGAATTGGATAGCACGTTGGGTGACCTGATAGCTCGATGGCGCATCTACTTGTTCAACCACTGCTCCGTCAGGAAGATCGATTTGCAGTTGAACCTCATTGTCGACGCGAGTGCCGGTGTTGACAATCTTGATAATATAGGTCGTTTTGCCATCGGTTTCGATTGGGTCATTGTCATCCTCGATTGAAAACGCAAGTTCGCTTTGGCCTTCGACACGAACGGGCTTCTCAATGGGCTCAGCTCGTACCGAGTCCGCGGTCGACTGCGTTCTCAGAACGAAGTCCCCCTCTTCTACCGGCAGCAGAGTCACCTTCGTCGAAGCGGTTTGACCGGAAGCTAGTTCGGCAAGCTGCCACATCACTGCGTGTTGATTCGGAATATACTCGCCTCGATTCTCTGCCGAGTTAAATTGTAGTCCGCTGGGCAAGTACAGGATCAAGTCGACATTGGTTGCCATTGCTGTCCCAGTATTGGTGATGCTGGCGGTGTAGGTCGCTTGTCGTTCCAAGTAACGAAGCTTCGGACCTTCCAACGCGATTTGAAGCTTGGGCGAAACGACTTCGATGGCCGCTGCTGACTCATTGGATGTCGCGTTGTCTGCAATAGCTCGGAGAAGATTGGATACTTTGCCGGAAGACACAGCGGTCAAGTCGATGCTGTATTTTTGTGATTCACCGGGCGCGAGATCGCCAACGGGCAGCCCGAGCACTTGAGCGCCCGACGCATGACGCATGTTTTGCGGAACGTCTTCTTCTAATCGGACATTTCGAGCCGTACCAGTTCCTTGATTTGCAACTTCGATCATGATCTTGATGCTTTCGCCACCTAGCACGGTCGACTCCAGCAATTGCTTGACGATAAGCTTTGGCTGAGTGCTAATGGTTCGGACGGACGCTTGCGCGGCGAAGTTAACGCTTGCGACAGAACCGATCTCTCCTTCAGTCTCCGGCACCAGTTCGATCGTGATTGTTTGCTCTGCACCTGCGGCCATTTCGCCAAGCTTCCAAGTCAGGCCGTTAGCCCCGTTCTGTTGTGCTTGAGGATTGGTACGAATAAGTCGAGCGCCTTTTGGCACCGCATCGACAACATTGACATCAAAGGCCGATGCGTTGCCAACGTTACGTACTAAAACGGTGAACGTTGCCGGAACTCCAACTTGCACTTCGTTCGGAGCCCGCTTTTGAATTTCCATACTTGGATTTTGAGCACCATCGAGTTGCCGAACGCCTGGTGCTGGACTGGCGAATCCTGTTCCTTTGGGTGCTGTGGCATTGGTACCTACGAAAGAACTGGAGGGCTGTTCATTGATTGCGGAGGTGTTGGATGTGGGGCTGTAGCTCGACGATGGAAGCGGCGACGCTGCTGGTGGGTTCGCACGAATTTCCTCGCTTGGAAAAACGCTATTGGCAGTGGGAGACTGCGTATAGGGAAGCGAGGGTGCACCGTCCGCGATGGACCTCGAAGCCCTTGTCGAACCATTGACGGGTGGGTTGGCAGGCAAGGGCATGCCAAGCGTCGCAACCGGAGCTGGTTCGGTCGAATTTGACAGCGAATTTGATGTCGGCAGGTAGGGGGCCGATGCGAACGGGGCAGGTGAATTGTCTAACGACGGTGTAGACGGTGTATTGGATGGCAAAACAGGAACGCCAAAAGGCTCACTACCTGACGGCAACTTTGGGGCTGACATATTCGAAGGTGAGCCGAGTGTGGCAACCGGACCTGATGCCGCATCGCTGAAGGGAGCACTACTCGGGAAATTGGCAGAAGGGTTCGTCGGCATGTTGCCTGGATAGTCAGATAGCGAAGATGGCATGGCTGGCAAGTTTCCAGTTGATCCGCTTGGCAATATGTTCGGTGACGTAGTGTTCGGTAACGTGCTTGGTAGAGAAGTGGGCAACCCAGTCGGCAATGTATCTGACAGAGTTGTATTTGGATTGGATCGTAGATTTGAACTGGCCGGGCCAGTGCCGTTGGCGATTGAGCTTGTGCTTGGCGTCAGGAATTTGTTCATCAATCGCGGTGGTTCCGCTATGCGTCGATTTTGGCTGGGAGGTAATGGATTGTCGGGAGTACCATTGTCGTTTGTCTGCGTATACGAAGTGAACGAAGCGCTTGATTCCGCGGATTCGGAAGGAAATCTGCCTGGCAGTCCCGAATCGTTGCCACGAATGTAAGGCGCAGGTGGCCATTCCCCTGATTGAGCAAAATCTTCGCTCAAGCCCGAAATGGGCTGAGCAGGCTGATTGGCATACGGGAGTTGGTTTTCGATTGAAGAGTCGATGCCCACTCGGGCATCGCGTTGCGCTACTGCCATTGCGAGCAAAACAAGCATGCCTGTCAGAACTATTGCTGCGGCTGCATAGACGAATCGCTTCATGGACCTGACATCCTTGCCGGGTTGCGCTAAAAATTAAAAAAACGAACAACTTCAGGTCATAGCAAAAATCCGCGTTGGACGGGAAGCCCAATCACTAGCAATTGATGCGATCCGAAACAACGGCTAGAATCCTGGTTGGATTTGTTGGTTAGGCGAGCGGCAGGGAAGAAGATACGTAGCTGGATTCGCCAGAATTCAGAAATCACTGAATTCTGGCGAATCCAGCTACGGCGGATTTCATCCTCCGGCTCGCCAAGCGTTGGGAATACCAGCACTGAACACTACCTCTTAACTACTTTTGCGACGGTTGTTTGCAACAACCGAAATCTAATGAGCGAATTGTGCGACTTTGGCCTCATCGGCTTGGCTGTCATGGGTGAGAATCTGGCTCTCAACGTCGAAAGCCGGGGATACCGCGTCGCGGTTTTTAATCGCTCTGTCGATAAAGTAGATGAGCTAATGAAAGGGCGGGCGAACGGAAAGAATTTCCTCGGCTGCCACTCGATCGTCGAAATGGTGAAGAACCTAAAGCGTCCCCGTTTCGTCATGATGTTGGTCAAAGCGGGGCCAGCAGTAGACGATTTGATCGAGCAGTTGCTCCCGCATCTCGAACCTGGTGACATCGTTATCGATGGTGGTAACACACACTTTGCAGACACCGAACGACGAACCAAGTACGTCGAAAGCAAGGGGCTTTTGTACGTTGGGGCCGGTGTTTCGGGTGGCGAAGAAGGCGCACTCAAGGGGCCGAGCCTGATGCCAGGGGGAACCAAAGCCGCATGGGAAACGATCAAGCCGATCTTCCAATCGATCGCAGCCAAAGTCGGACCGAACAACGACATACCATGTTGCGAATGGGTTGGTCCACGGGGAGCAGGCCACTACGTGAAAATGGTTCACAACGGTATTGAGTACGGCGATATGCAGCTGATCTGCGAAGCGTATTTTTTGCTCAAGGAAGCTTCCGGACTATCCAACGAAGAGCTTTACGATGTGTTCGCGGAGTGGAATCTGGGTGAACTGCAAAGCTATCTGATCGAGATCACTCGCGATATTTTCAGCGCCAAGGACGACCAAGGCAAAGGCGGATTCCTTGTCGACAAGATTGTCGACGTGGCTGGTGCCAAAGGAACGGGAAAATGGATGAGTCAATTGGCGCTCGATCTGGGAGTCCCATCGACCCTTGTAACGACCGCGGTTTACGCGCGATCCTTGTCATCCATCAAAGAGGCCCGCGTTCGTGCCAGCAAAGTATTGCCAGGCCCAGCGCCAACTCATAACAGCCACTTCGACGCTGCGGTAAAGAACCTAGTCGGGGACAAGAAAGCCTTTATCGAAGCGGTTCGACAGGCGCTCTACGCTTCTAAGATTTGTTCGTACGCTCAAGGTTTCGTTCAATTGCAGGAAGCGAGCAAGGAGCATGATTGGGGCTTGAACTATGGCGATTGCGCTTTGTTATGGAGAGGCGGTTGCATCATTCGAGCTCAATTCTTGGACCGAATCAAAGAGGCTTTTGACGCACAGCCTGATCTCGAAAACTTGCTTCTCTACCCTTATTTCACCCAGGCGATCGAAAAGGCTCAAGAGTCTTGGCGTGCAGTCGTGATGGCCGCAACTCACTTGGGATTGCCAGCTCCTGCCTTCAGCACAGCTCTGGCGTATTACGACAGCTATCGATTGGCGAGACTGCCAGCGAACTTGCTTCAAGCACAGCGCGATTACTTCGGGGCCCACACTTACCAACGCATTGATATGCCAGGCACGTTCCACAGCGAGTGGTTGGATCTTCGCAAGAAACCTTAGGGGTTTGTGAAGCTACATGCGATGGCCAATGAATTCTTCGTAGCGGCAGGGGCGAAGGAGCGTCCTGCGACTGAATCGCGAATGCGATGGGGTTTTTGAGCCTGGGGTGAAGTTCGCTTTGCGAACGAAACCCCAGGCATAATGCCATATTCCGTTAAGAGCTCTGAAGGAGCGGCTTTGGCTGTGAATCGTTGCGCAACCCAATGCAACTTCGGTCATCAGGCCTCGTAGATTCAGAGCGAATACCGTCGCTCCGCGACTCACAGGCAATCTGACCAATGCCAACCACGGATTTCATCCGTGGCTGTAAAATGTCACTGCTCCGCAGTTAATGCTTTGTATCCCGTTTCCTCGCTTACGCGTCGGGTCACCAAAAGCAGACACCAATCCCTTCGGCTCAATCAAGGCCTTGCATGTCACTGCTGAGCCCACCAGCGGATGGCACGTAGGCCAAGCGAGTGTAGTCCATCACCATTCGGTGGCTGCTAAACCGCCACGCGAGAGTGCTGATGCTATTCATCATCATTTTGATCCACTTGCGTGGCAATCCATCGCGATCGCGATCGTAGAACGTTGGAATCACACGTTCCTCAAGCGTCTCGTAGAAAGACTCTGCGTCGCGTTTGTCGGTCAAACGATCGTCCGCATGGCTCGTTCCTTTGCCGATTGCAAAGCCATTCGAACCGTCGTAGGCTTCCGCCCACCATCCATCGAGGATGCTGCAATTGAGGCCGCCGTTGAGCACTGTTTTTTGACCGCTGGTGCCGGAAGCTTCGAGTGGTCGACGAGGATTATTGAGCCAAACGTCCACGCCCTGGATCATGTGGCGGCAGACGTTGATATCGTAGTCTTCAAGAAAAGCAACTCGTCCGGCGAACCGAGAATCGTGTCGCAAGTTCGAGATTTCCTGAATGAAACGTTTGCCGGGTTCGTCCTTTGGGTGCGCTTTGCCAGCGTAGATCACTTGGATGGGACGATCGGTGCTGTCTAGAATCTTGCAGATGCGATCCAAGTCATTGAACATGAGATTCGCGCGTTTGTACGTTGCAAAACGGCGACCGAACCCAATGGTCAAGATGTTTGGACTGAGGATGTTTCGAGCGGCCTCGACGATCTCATCGCTTTCACCTCGGCGCCTACATTGACGCGAAATGCGTCTACGAACGAACGCCAGCAGAAGGTTCTTGAGAGCGTTGTGGGTTTCCCAAAGTTCGCCTGGATCGACGGAGTGGATATTTTGCCAAACGTCGGGCTCTCCCATCTGGCTCTTCCAGTTGGCTGGGAAATGGCGATCGTAAAGCTGTTGCATTTGTGCTGCTAGCCAGCTTTCGATATGCACGCCGTTGGTAATGTGACCGATTGGGATGTTTCGCTCTTCGCGAGATGGCCATAGACTTTTCCACATGCGTCGGGAAATATGTCCGTGGAGTTGGCTTACTGCGTTAGCGGCTCGAGACATTTTCAGACCGATCACGGTCATGCAAAATGTTTCGCCAGCATCATGCGCATTCACGCGGCCTAGCCCCATCAAATGGTCGGCGCTGATGCCAAGCGCATCTCGTAGTGGTCCCAGGTGCTCTTCAATCAATGCCGCGGCAAATCGATCGTGGCCGGCCGGGACGGGTGTGTGGGTTGTGAAGATGGTGGCTTCCGCAGTTTCACGCATTGCGTCTTCGAAGGTCAAGCCATCATCTGCCATTCTCTCTCGCATGACTTCGAGTGGCACGAATGCGCTGTGCCCTTCATTGAGGTGGTAGACGCCTGGATTGATGCCGAGAGCCCGTAGAGCTTTGACGCCACCGACGCCAATGACCAACTCTTGTCGAATTCGGGTTCGTTCGTCTCCGCCGTAAAGACGACTCGTCAGCTCGCGATCTTCAGGTCGATTTCCTTCGACGTTGCAGTCGAGCAGGAACAGGCGAACACGCCCGACTTGCACTTTCCAAACCTTGGCGAGAAGTCGTCCATTGCGAGTATCGATGGACACCATGAGAGGAGTACCATCAGGCAAGACGGCCGGTTCTAGCGGGAGGTCCTCGACTTTGGTTTCGAAATACTCTTCGCGTTGATAGCCATCGGCGCTCAAATGTTGCTTGAAATAACCATGCGAGTAATAGAGGCCGATGCCAACCAACGGGACGCCTAGTCCGCTGGCGCTCTTCACGTGATCGCCAGATAGGACACCGAGGCCGCCTGAGTAGATAGGCAAGGATTCGTGCAGACCGAATTCAGCCGAAAAATAGGCCACGGGTTTAGCGCCGAGCACTCCAGCGTTGTTTTGCGCCCAGGTGTTTTTGTTTTCGAGATATTCTTGCAGGCGGCGGAAAGCGTAGTTCACTCGGCTATGAAGAACCATTTCACCGGCCCGAATCGCGAGTCGCTCGGGGTTGAATTCGCGAAGCAGAGCGATTGGATTGTGGTCCAATTGGCGCCAACGGATCGGGTCGATATCGCGGAAGAGGCTGTTGACCTCAGGTTGCCAGCTCCACCAGAGATTGCGGGCTAATGCCATGCACTTGTCGTAGAGTGAATCCGCATCAATTTCATTCGCAATGCCAGCAATACTAACTTCTTGTCCGAGCGAATATTCAATTTGGGTCATGGATTATCTCTTTGAAAGATTCAAGACTTACAGGTAAAGTAGCGTTAGCGGCGTATTCGGGAATAGAACAGCAAGGCTTTAAACGGCTTCAACCGTTGCTTGCCTTGAGCCGATTCTGGTATTCTGCTTGCCAATGCCAGGAATTAAGCAAAGGCAATGAATCATCGTTATACCGGATCAACTGCAATAGTTCAAAGCCAGCATGGATTTGACAACAATACGCAAGCGTCTTGTTAAGACAGGCAAAATGGGAGGTTGTGTGACTGAGCCTTTGGCAGAACTGGATGCGGAGCTGGAGGTTGCTATCTCTCAGGAGAGTGGCAAACTGGAAAGCAAACAGTGGCTGACTGAGTTGAGGCGAGGTGCCGGCGGACTTCGGTCAAGCAACGACTTCCCTGCTTTGAATGTGCGTCAGTGCGCTCGCATTGAGAATGCAATTTCCCATAACCCAGGTTTGCTTCTAAACTTTTATGTTTGGCTTGCTAGTGGATGCTTAACAACAGCTTTTGTGATGACGCAGCGAAGCGCAGCAGTGCGACGCATCGAGACGAGTTCGAACGAATCGACTCGCGAAACTTTACTGAGTTCGCTTCGCAGCGGCGTCGCATTTGCGACTGTTGGGATCAGTCATTTGACGACCAGTCGTCGGCATTTGAGTCAGCCACCGCTTTGCGCGCTCCAGACCAGCCAAGGCTGGTTGCTCGAGGGGTTTAGCCCATGGGTGACGGGGGCTCGTTTTGCGGACACTCTCGTGGTTGGTGCTGTGGAGACAGCGCATTCGAAAGAAACCGAATCAAGCAAATCGAGGGAGTTATTGTTTGCCATTCCAAGCAATAGACTAGGATTGGAAATCGAGCCTTGCGGCGAGTTAATGGCCTTGAACGGTAGTGCGACGGGTCCGGTACGATTTTGTAGGGTGATGGCGTCGAAGGCCGATGTGCTGCATGGTCCAGTGGAAAACGTCATGGAGGTAAGCAGTCGCAAACCAGAAACGGAAGTTCAAAGAGCGTCCTGCAATCCAAAAGGTGGCGCAGGGGGGCTTCATACTTCGGCCCTGGCACTTGGACACGCGGCGCAAGCGATTGAGTATTTATTGTCTGAAAGCCGGTTGCGCATCGAGTTGCTCCCTATCGCTCAAGGGCTCCGAAAACAGTGGGAAGCGACATTTGGCGAGCTTTGTTGGATGGACCGCCAGCATGGGCCACACGATCCAGTCTCGATCAGGAAAAAGGCCAATGATTTGGCTTTAAATTGCACGCAAGCGGCCTTGGTGGCTGCCAAAGGAGTCGGATTTACGGATGGGCATGATGTCGGACGTTGGTGCCGAGAAGCGTTGTTTTTCTTGGTTTGGAGTTGCCCGCAGAGCGTTGCCCAGGCTCATCTTTGCAGTTTCATGTCCTAAGGCGAGCGGCAGATTGAAAACTTCCGTAGCTGAATTCTCACGCATTCTGATACGAGTCGCGGTATGTTTCTTCCTGCCGCTCGCCTAATAATTCAGCGCTTGTTGAAGATCCTTTTCCTGCCTGTATACTTTGGACAGGTCAGGTCAGGATAGTCAATGGACATGTCTTGGGGCCGTGGCATCTGCTCGTTGACAAGGCAAAAAGCAACCCATGAGTTCACAACTCGCCGCTACCCCTTTGCATGCTTGGCATCAGGCCCACGGCGCACGCATGGCTGAGTTTGCTAACTACGAGATGCCGATTCAGTACAGTGGCATTGTGGCTGAGCATCTTGCGACAAGAAATGCGATCGGCGTTTTTGACATTTCGCACATGGGCCGACTGCGATTCGATGGCCCGAGAGCGGATCAGTTGCTAGATCATCTCCTGACACGCCGCGTGGTTGATATGCAAACCGGTCAGGTTCGGTATTCCCTGGTTTGCAACGAAGAAGGTGGGATACTCGATGACGTCTTGGTTAGTTGTTTAGAAAGCCCGAGCGGCAAGAATTATTTTCTTCTCGTTGTGAACGCCAGCAACCGCGCGAAGATCGTGCAATGGCTCAAACCGCATTTGGCTGATTTCCCAGATGTCGAGTTTCACGACGTCACCGATGCGACGGCAATGATCGCTGTGCAAGGCCCCAAGGCGATCGAAGCGTGCAAGCCGCTCCTGCCAGCTTCGGCGTTAACACTAGGTTATTACCGCGCGAAGGTAACCGAACAAATGAGCAAACCGTGTATTGTTTCACGAACGGGGTACACGGGCGAAGATGGTCTGGAGCTGATCATGAAAGCCGAGGATGCTCCGCGAGTTTGGGAAAACATCATGATGGCTGGTCGGGAGATGGGCGTTCGAGCGGTTGGACTTGGCGCTCGTGACACTCTTAGACTTGAGGCCGGAATGCCGCTTTACGGTCATGAGCTGGATGAAAGCATCGATCCGTATCAAGCCGGACTTGGCTTCGCCTGCAATCTGAAGGATCGTATCTTTGTCGGAAAAGAATCGCTTGAGCAAAAATCCAAGGACCAGACGCTTCCAAAACGAGTCGGATTGGTTTTGGAGGGGCGTCGGGCAGCACGTCAAGGTGCGAACGTCTTGGACGCAGATTCACGTATCGTTGGGCAAGTAACGAGCGGTAGCTTTTCTCCAACATTAGATAAACCAATCGCGATGGCTTACTTGGCCCCTGAAGCTGCGGTCTTGGGCATGGCCTTGGACATCGACATTCGTGGGACTAAAGTATCGGCATCCGTGGTCCCGTTACCTTTTTACAAGAAATCATCACAGTCATGAGCATTACCCCTGAAAAGCTTCGTTACCTAAATTCGCATGAATGGGCATACGTCGCTGACGATTCGTCCGGAATTGCGACGATCGGAATTTCGGCATTCGCGGTGGAGGAGCTGACAGACTTGGTTTTTATGGCGCTTCCAAAAGTGGGACAAACTCTAAAAGCCGGCAGTGAGTTTGGCGAGGTCGAAAGCGTCAAGGCGGTTAGCCCCATGTACAGTCCAGTCAGTGGAACCGTTGTGGAGATTCACTCAGCATTGGTCGACAAACTAGAAAGCCTGAGCGTCGACCCATACAGCGAAGGCTGGATCATCAAGGTTAAGATGAGCGATCCCTCGGAGCTTGCAGGTTTGTTGGATTGGGAAGCCTACAAAAAGCAGTGCAGTCACTAAAGATGCAAGCAAGCGTGCCTGGGCTAGTGATTTTGGACCCGCCTGAGTCGGGTGAGATCAACATGGCTGTCGATGAGGCGTTGCTAAAGAACGCGACATCGGACGGGCCCGTTGTGATGCGAATTTACCAGTGGGATCAGCCAACGCTATCTCTCGGGCATTTCCAGCGACTAGAAGATCGTGATTCGGATGCCCTATTGGCAAAATTGCCATGGGTGCGACGAAAGACCGGCGGCGGCGCGATCGTTCACGATTTAGAACTGACGTATAGCATCGTGATCCCCAATCGAATTGATCAACCGACCAAGGGCCACAGTGAATCGCTTTATCGATCGATTCATTTGTCGTTGGTGGAAAATCTAAGGAGTCTGGGCTGGGATGCGAAACTGTCGGAATCCTGCACATGCCAAACCAGTGCGTCTCGGGAGTCGGAGCCATTTCTTTGTTTTTTGCGGCGATCACCCGTCGACATCTTAGTGAATGGAGATAAGATAGTAGGCAGTGCTCAACGAAGATCCGAGACCGGGTTGCTTCAACATGGCAGCTTTCTCCTCCGTCGCTCTCAATCGACGCCCGAATTGTGCGGTCTTCTAGATGCCACAGCGGGTTTCATTTCGATTGACCAAGAAAACTTGCGGAAAAAAAACAAGTTCGACGCGTCTAGTACCGTGGATGGATGGATTGATTTTCTTCGCCAGGCCTTACAGGCCGGACTAGGAAAAAATTTGAAAGTGGATTGGCGAAATGGTACACTTGGCGACTTGTGTAGTGTTGATGTAGGATGGACAGGAAGCCATGCAAAACAAAGATAATTTTTCGCTATGGAACGTTATTTGTTGTCGAATGACTAGTATTAGAGGTTATCCCCCCAAAACGTACTCGCCAAAGGGTTAATTTTTGGTGAGCAAATCGGACTGGTGGAGCAGGATTGATTGATTGGTTGGATTTCAATTGCAAAAGGGCATGCGATGCAGGTTTCTCTGAAGGTCCTTTCTGGAGCGCACGAAGGTAAATTGATCCAGATTAAGGACGAAAAATTCCTTATTGGTCGCGGTGACTCATGCCAGTTGCGACCCAAGAGCGAATCGATCAGCCGAAAGCATTGCGCCATCGTTCAGAAGGATGGGCGACTGCTTTTAGTTGATTTGAAAAGCCGTAATGGGACATTTGTCAACGAAAAACAAGTGTCGCCGGAAAAAGCGAAGATTTTGAAGAATGGTGATCGCCTTCGTTGCGGTCAGCTTGAGTTTGAAGTATTGCTAGAGGTTGGGATCGCCAATTCGAAGCAGCCCGAGGTGCAATCGGTCAAAGATGCAGCGGGCCGCATGACGGAGCAAAGCAATCTGGATTCGAAAGAAAGTGTGGACATCAGTTCTTGGTTGTCCGAGGCGGACCAAATCGACCGGAGTGTGCCAGCGGCATCCGATGAATTCGATACCCGACAGATCGCGATGGAGGACACGACTCGACTCGATAGCACACAACTTTCCGAAACGGAAGCGGCACCTGCTCCTGCTTCAGAGCTAGCAAAGCTCAAACGACCGGACAAGCGAGAACCGATCAAGTTGCCGAAGCAAGCAGCAACCGGACCAGCAACCAAGGACACCAAGGCGGCGGCTTCAGAGACACTGAAAAAGTACTTTGGCGGTCGATGATCCATAGTCAAGCAGTTTGATTTTGTTTCTCTTGCCCGCTCCAGAGACCTCAGCCATGGTGAAATTTCGCTTGATTTTACAATCGATAACAACCTCAAACGCGAGACTGACTCTCGCGTTTTTTTTATGCGCGCTCGCTAGCGGTCGTGGGACCTCTCAAGATGTGGTCTATGAACTTAAGGACGGGATGATCATTGGGCCAGGGAAGTTTAACCTAGTCTCGGACATCGGAACCCCCAAGGCCATGGTTGGGCAGAATAGCCAAATAAAAGCGCCTATTATTGCCGTGTTGATGGATGGGCTTCGGAATACGTACTTCAACGAAAGTCGTAAACTCAGGGACCCGATTCCTGTTAATGAGTCACCAGTTGAGATCAAGATTAATCAGACAGTCTATCATGGCGACACGAAGGTGCCAAAAGGCCGAATCGTGGACTGCTCTACCTTTGACTTGTACGGCCGAAGAATCTGCTTCGTGCGATCGCCAACGGGTGTTATTCCGTATGTCCAAGGCATTACGGAGATTACCACCCATTACGTCAAGGTCGAGGGACTGAAGGGAGAGGCGGGATTTTGCGATTGGGACATGAGAATCGCCCTCAGTAATTTTGATAGCCAACTGTTGCGAGATATCTTGGTACAGAACGCGAACCCAACCAAGTCGAACGATTTCCTGGAAATTGTAAATTTGTTTCGTTCAGCAAAAAGGTTTGTGGATGCTAGGATCGTACTCGAAGAGGCGATCCTGCGATTTCCAGAGTTAGAACGCAACAAAGCGGATTTGAAGTCGCTGGACCAAGACATAACCGACCAGCTTTTCTCCGCGTCCGACCAGGCGCAAACAGCTGGTCAGTTTGACTTCGCGAAGTCGATTCTCGAAAGCATCGACAAAGCTGGGTTGTCACTGGAAACGCAACTAAAGGTCAAAGCGAAACTGGAAGCGTTAAAGACATCTGCCAAAGAGAACGAAGAGCTTATCGGTTGGATCGCTACTGACATAAATAGCATGGCAGAAGGGCAGGCCAAGTCGGATTTCATGTCCGTTTTGCCGGAAATCAAAGCGAACTTGAACGCGGATACATCGTTGCGATTCACGGACTATCGACTTAAGCGAGACGACAAATCCAACATTGCGGACCAGCTAGCAGCGCGAGCTGTCAGCGGCTGGATCTATGGCCCGGCGGCGGGCATCGACAAATCCTCGGTTGTTGCTTCGGGTGTGCGAGCTAGAAAAATCATTACTGAGTTTCTTTCCAAGCCAGTCAAAGACAACCAGCTCATCGAAGACTTACTGAAACTCGAATCAGGGACACCAGAGCTGGTCGCTAAAATTCTCGCGAATATGGCTCCTCCTTTGTCGACGCCAGAATCCGCAATGGTGACTCGCTCAAGCGGCTCGGGAGACAATCCACAATCTTTATTCGAAGTTCAAGGTCGTTATCAAATCGAAGTTCCTTTGCAAGGAGATATGATTGGTTCAGTCGCAAAATACACGGTTCAGCTACCACCCGAGTACAATCCGTTCCGTCGCTATCCATGCATCCTGAGTATACCAGGCGACACAACAAACCCGGAATGGCAAGTCGACTGGTGGGCAGGCAGGTACGTTCCCGAAATGAAACGCTGTTTCGGGGAAGCATCCAAGTTAGGATACATCGTGGTATCGCCAGATTGGGCCGAGCCAAAGCAACCGCAGTACTATTGCACCGAGAACGAGCATGCGATGGTACTGGCTCCTTTGCGTGATGCGATGCGTCGATTTAGCATCGACACAGATCGAGTCTTTTTGTCCGGACATTTTATGGGCGCCGACGCTGCGTGGGACATAGGCCTGGCCCACCCAGATCTTTGGGCAGGCAACATCGTGATCAGTGGCGAAGCTAAAAAGTTTGCGGCACCTTACCGAGAAAATTCCTTGTATGTTCCCAGTTATTTTGTAGCCGGCGAATATGATTTTTTTGTAGAGGAGTCAAACGGCCCGGAGTGGACGACGCTTCAAAAGGACAACAAGAATAGTTGCCTCGTCACGCTTTACCAGGGGCGTAAACCCGACCATTTTCAAGAGGAATTGCCTCGAATCCTGCAGTGGATGAGCTTCCCTGACAGGGTCAGAAAAACGCCCAGGGATTCAAAGAAGGACTTCAAATTCGAGGTGACAACACTACGAGCTGGCGACAAGTTCTTTTGGTGGTTTCAGACAGATCGACTTTTTGAAGAGAAGCTAGCCCACCCGTTGTTGTTAACAAAGGACGCGAAAGCTGGAGGCGGTTACAAAATCGAGTTGTCAATAGTTCAAGCTGGAGACAAGAACATAGTGGTTTTGGGAACGATACCGGCCAAAACATGCACGATCCTTCTTTCTCCGGACATCATCGACTTCGGCAAGAAGTCAATCGAATTGCGTGGCAAGGGAAAAAACGTGATTTTGGACCTGAAGCCGGAAACGCGAGTCATGCTCGAGGATGTTCGTGGGCGAGCGGATCGGCAGCATCCAACATGGATGCGGGTCGATTTACCAAAGTAGTATCGACGCTCAATTCTTTACCGCCGCACTGAACCGAACAGCAGGGAAAGGACCTTGAGCCGATTCTGCAAAGAACCTGCATCGATGGCAGAAAGGCAGGTGCCTGGAAACTACTTGAGGCAAAAAGGCAGGTGCCTGGCACCTACTTGACGAAGCGAGCCCGTTTGGTATATTTGGCAAAAAGGAGTTCTGACATGCCTCGCACACCGCGTACTGAACAGTTTGATCCGAACCAGGTATGCATCGTACATTTGATCCAGCGTTGCGTACGCCGCTCGTACTTGACCGGTTTCGACGAAAAGACAGGAATAGACTACTCACACCGTCGTGAATGGATCCGATGCCGTATGGAACGACTCGCTTCAGTCTTCGGAATCGATGTTCTAAACTATGCGATCCTTTCGAATCACCTTCACCTCGTCGCGCGCACCCGCCCCGATGTCGTACAGGAATGGTCCGACAAAGAAGTCGCGCTCCGTTGGCTACGGATCTTCCCCGGCCAACGAATCGACGAGCATCTTGCCGAACCCACCACCAATTCCGTCGATACCCTGGCTAGTAATACGGAACGGATTCAGCTGATCCGATTGCGTTTGTCGGATCCCTCTTGGTTCATGAAAGCTCTGTGCGAACCCATCGCGCGACTTGCTAATTTCCAGGATAAAGCCACAGGCCACTTCTGGGAAGGTCGCTTCAAAGCTCAAGCGATCACCGATGAAGCGGGCTTGCTCGCATGTAGCATGTACGTCGACTTAAACCCAATCCGCGCCGCTATGGCTTCGTCCCCCCAAGATTCGATCCACACCTCCGCTTACGATCGTATCAAAGCCCTTGAAGGAAAAACAATCCAATCAGCAGCCTTCGAACTGGTAGCCATCGAAACCGAAGAAGCGGGCCGAATCCGCCGCACAACATCGCCGACAGAACTTCGCACGCGAAAAGCCGAAGCCAAAAAGAAACGAGGCACGACAATCCTACGAGACGCTTGGCTATCGCCGCTCTCGGTCAATGAACGAACCAAACCAGGAGCACAAACAAGCCACAGTGGTGTCCGTGCAAGCGACAAAGGTTTCCTCTGGATGAACCTATCCGACTACCTGAAACTACTCAACTGGACAGGCCGACAGCGCGTTGGCAGTCTTGAGAAACCAAATGTCCCAAATGACCTTGAGCCGATCCTCAAAAAGCTAGGCATCGATGGCAAAATGTGGTGCGACTTGGTGTGGAATTTCAAAAAGTACTTCGGCCGAGGCAGCGCTGCAGGCTCACCCAAGAGCCTCAAAGAATCCGCTCAAAATCGCAATCGTAAATTCGCCCCCGGCCAGAATTCGGTCGCAGCTTGCTTTCTTTGATGATTACAGACTCAGTATCTGTCTCAAGTGGCTGCAAAAGGGATTTCGGTGAAGTGCGATGAATCAATCGAACTTGATTCGTCGAATTCCAATCCGCTTTATCCGTTAGTGCTCCCGAACTCATTCCCTGCGAATTCGGATCGTTCGAGAATCCTCTCGGTCTGGTCTACTGACATTGAGACGGCAGTCTTGCCCTATCCTACCACTTAGAAATTGCGTTACCTTTTCAACGGACATTTCTCCAGTGAGATCTGTTGATCTTCGAAGTCAACAATTTATCGAGAACATGCCTCATTTTGAGCCATTCTGTGGCCCTTGCTGGCCAAGTGGAAATGACCGAGTCAGGGCGATCTCTCAACCCGTAACCATGTCCGCCGTTTTGATAGACATGAAGCTCAGCAGGAATCTTGTTCTGCTTCAACGCGATGTAGAGTTTGGCTGCACCGACCGAACTGGAGGCATCATCGTGCGTATGCACGATGAACGCGGGAGACGCTTGCTCCGTGATTTGGATCGATTCGAGCAGCTCGTTTGTTTTGGCATCAAGCACTTGCCATGGGTATATCAACATGGAAAAATCTGGCTTGCAACTTAATTGGTCGATCGTATCGATGGCGACATAAGTGGATTGATCACCTTTAGAATGAGCGATTGCGCCGACTTGTCCACCTGCGGAAAATGCAAGAAGTCCAATTCGATCCGATTTGAGATGCCATCGCTTTTCCTCGGAACGAATCATTCGCATTGCTCGCTGGGTATCTTGAAGGGGCCGTTGCCACAGCGGCTCGCCGGCAACTGCCGCTTCTTTCGTGCGATACCGCAAAACGAAGACAGTGATACCCATTTCATTTAGCCACGGAGCGGCTTCGGAACCTTCCAAGTCGGGAACAACATACGTGAATCCTCCGCCAGGGAGAATCAAAACGGCCGTGCCGTTAGGGTTCTTTGCCGGATACACATCGATGGTTGGGCAGCGGACGCCAGCGACGCGAGTGATCGGTTTAGCCTCGCCGGGCTTCGCCGGTAGAGGGGTGCCGGTATCGCGACTCGTCTCGTCCGGCGCTAAATCTGGCCAAACGCGTAGGGTGGTGTGTGTCTCTTGAGCCTTTAAAGCGGCTGATGAAACGGCGGCTAAGAAAAGGAATCCAACGAGCATCACGAGCTTTGATCGGCGATTATTATTATTTGAGGCGTCTGTCATGGAAAAAAACCTGGATGGGTGCAAAAGGTAACTTGGTATGGTACGATCTCGTAGGGTAACCTGAAACGCATTCAGGCAGTTTAACGGTATTCTTACGGCCATGGGTCCGGAGAGCAACGATGACACAAAAGGCAAAGCAAATACAACGGCGTAATTTTCTAAAATCCTCATTGGCGGTGACGGGTACGGCGATTTTGGCCCCTACCATCATCCCAAGTTCGGCACTCGGACGGGACGGATTCGTGGCTCCCAGCGAGCGAATCGTGGTAGGTGGCATTGGCATCGGAAACCGAGGAAACTATGACCTGGACTGTTTCTTAGAGCAGAAAGATGTTCAGTTTGTCGGTGTCTGCGACGTCAAGCAATCGCGTCGAATCGCTGTAAAGAAAAAAGTCGACGAGAAGTATGGAAACGTCGATTGCGATATGTATGAAGACTTTCGGCAATTGCTCGAGAGGAAAGATGTCGAGGCTGTCTTGATTGCGACCGGCCCGAATTGGCACGCGACCATGGCAATGCAAGCGGCACGGGCTGGCAAAGATATCTATTGCGAAAAGCCGTGCACGAAGAACATTTCGCAAAGCTTGATTCTGGCAGAAACCATGCGACGCACGGCCCGAGTCTTTCAGGCCGGAACGCAACGCCGCAATCTTCCACACTTCGCATTCGCTTGCTATTTGGCTCGAACAGGAAAGCTCGGAAAGCTTAAACGAGTATACGCTCACCCAGCCGGCATGCAGGCGATGATGAGTGGTTGGCTGCCAGCTGAAACAGCTCCAGATAAACAGGTTGCTGATTGGGATATGTACCTCGGCCCTGCTGCGTGGCGTCCGTTCAATTCCAAGACGCTTGCCGATGGTTTCAATTTCGAGAAGGGTGGCGGACTTGTTGGCGGTGGTGTTCTTGAATGGGGCTCGCACTGCGTCGACCTATGCCAATGGGCAGTTAACGATTGCCCACCACCGATCGAATACAATGCGCCAGCCAACGGCGAGCTGATGGCTCGTTATGAAAACGGTGTCGAGTTGATCTTCCGGGAAAATGGCTGGAAGAAACTTGGTTCCTGCCCCGTTCGCTTCGAAGGCGAAGATGGTTGGGTTGAGGCGGGAGACAGCGGCAAGTTGGAGCTTAGCTCTCCGACGTTGCTGGCCGGTCGCTCCGTCATCGAGATTCCAAACTATCCTGCGACGTTCCACGTCCGCGACTTCCTGGATTGTGTTCGATCGCGAAGCCTGCCTAAGGGCAATGCCGACGCAGCTTGCAACGCGCATATCGCTTGCCATGCTGCCAACATCGCGTTGTTTCTCAATCGCCAAGTGAAGTATGACTTGGCCAAGAACGAGTTTATCAACGACGAAGCTGCCAATCGATTGCGCTCCGAAGCGATTCGCGAGCCATGGCGAGTTTAGATCGATTGAAAACGAATTCTTTTCATGGTCGACGGCCTTGCCCTCGGCCTCAACGAACCAAAACTAAGAAACATACTGGACCTTTGCATAATGATGAAACGATTTAAACGAGGTTTTCTATTATTGTCTGCTTGCATAGCCATGACGGTAGTCACGAGCCAAGCAGCTTTTTGCCAAGTCACTACGATGGAAAAGGAAAGCGACCTGCTCGGCGTTCTGAAGTCGGATACGCCGAAAGGGGACAAAGCTCTCGCTTGCAAGCGTCTGGCTATCTACGGCACTGCGGAATCTGCGCCCGAATTGGCAAAATTATTGACGGACGAACAACTTGCGGCGTGGGCGAGGATTGCGTTGGAAGCGATTCCTGGCGCCAAGGTGGATGAGACGCTTCGCAAGGCGACCGAAACCCTTAAAGGTAGATTGCTTGTCGGTACCATCAACTCGATCGGTGTTCGACGCGATGCAGGGGCGGTCGATGTGATGACGGCTCGATTGAAAGACAAAGACGTCGAGGTGGCTTCGGCCGCCGCCGTAGCTCTTGGGCGCATTGGCAACGCACCTGCGACGCAGGCATTGCGAACAGCGATCGCTAGTTCGCAAGAGGGTGTTCGGTCGGCAGTCGCAGAAGGCTGTGTTCTTTGTGCTGAAAAAGCTTTAGCAGATGGCAATGCAACGCTGGCGGCATCCATCTACGACGACGTTCGTAAAGCCGATGTGCCAAAGCAACGCGTGGTGGAAGCGACTCGCGGTGCAATCTTGGCTCGCAAGCAAGCTGGGCTACCGCTGTTGCTGGAAAGCCTTCGCAGCAGCGACAAGGTACTCTTCCAAGTTGCTCTGCAGACTGCTCGTGAAATGGCGGGCAATGAAGTTGATGGTGCACTGGCAACCGAATTGACCAAAGCATCGCCAGATCGAGCAGCACTTGTCATTCAAGCCATGGCGGATCGCAAGGGAACCGTATCGTTGCCTGCCGTCGTCAAGGCAGCTGGTGCAGGTCCAAAGGAAGTACGACTGTCTGCTATCAACGCATTGGGACGGGTTGGCGATTCGACATGCGTGGCGCCACTTATCGCTGTCGCGAGCGAGCAAGATCCGGAATTGATCGATGCCGCTTTGACAGCGCTTGCGGATCTGCCTGACCAAACTATTAGCAATGACATCTTGGCTCAAATCCCCAAATCCGAAGGAAAGGTGCTTTCGGTGCTTCTTGCCGTCATTGGCAAGCGTCGCATTGAAGCCACACCGCTGCTCGTCAAGGCAACTAGTGATTCAGACAAATCCGTAAGGGCGGCAGCGCTTAAGGCACTTGGGGAAACCATTCCAGCCGACGGACTTGCGGTTTTGATTTCACAAGTGGTTGCTCCGACATATGCAGAGGACGCAGAAGTTGCTCAATTGGCTCTCAAGACGGCTGCCGTCCGAATGCCAGATCGTGAAGCTTGTGCCGCTGAGATCGTCAAGGGAATGGGAAAAGCACCAGCCGTGACGAAAGGTTCTATCCTGGACATCCTCGCGGCGGTTGGTGGAACCAATGCCTTGCAAGCCATGAACGCTGCAGCCAAGAGCGACGAAACTCAGCTCAAGGACGTTAGCACGCGTTTGCTTGGTGATTGGCTCACCATCGATGCGGCCCCCGTTCTGTTGGACTTGTCCAAAACCGGACCTGCGGACAAGTTTCAATTGCGTGCGATGAAAGGTTACATTCGAATCGCGCGTCAGTTTACGATGAACCCGCCAGAGCGAGCTGCGATGTGCAAAAATGCTATTGAAGCAGCCAAGCAACCAGCCGAACAAAAAATGGTGCTTGAGATTCTGAAGCGATATGCAGATATCGAAATGCTCAAGATTGCGATCAATTCGGTTAAGATTTCTGAGCTCAAGGAAGACGCGGTTCAAGCGGCCCAAGCCATTGCGGCGAAGGTTGGCACAGACGATGCACAAAAGCTTCTCAAGGAAGCTGGAATCGCTACCAAGTAGTTTTCGCGTTTTATTAGGTTTTGACACGATCCTCGCATTAGTAGGATCGTGTTGGCCGAAAAGAACGAAAAAGTCGAAAAAAAGAAACGAGAATTCGCCGCACGCCGGCGTTTTTTCTTTCTGGTCGAAAACGATTCGTGAAGTGTTTTTCGAAAAACGGAATCATGAACAAGACATCGATACGTTCTATTGGAACATTATTGCTTGTTGTCGGGATAAACTCTTTGGATGTTAGTTCGCAGCGATTGAGCGCCCAAGAGCCTGTCGTGAAGGTCCCTTTTTCTCTGGTGGATTTCCCAGGCCTTGAGTCCGAATGTCTAGCAGCGCTGGAGGCTCCTGATAAGATCCCGACCGTATTGGAACGAATTGAGTCCAAGTACGACAAGGATCGACAGCCAGAGGCAATCCGAATGCTGGCTGCGATCCTTCGCGGTTCCGATATGGGGATGGGAAGTGGTTGGTTTGGGCCACCCAAGTTGAAACGAGATTGGAATTGGCTTGCAGCCGAACAAAAAGCGGAGGTGGATGGAAGTCTCAAAAAAGAAGACTTTCACGGGGAGCCAATGTTCTTTGATCGTCTAGATCGGAACGGGGATGGGGTGCTTCGAAGCGATGATTTCAACTGGGGGCCCACTAGTCAGTTCATGCGGGAACAAGGAATCGCCAATACCATTTTTCGCACCATCGACAAAAGCCGAGATGCCAAAGTTTCCAAGGAGGAGCTTATTGCCTTTTTTGACAAGGCTCGCGGTGACAATGCGGAGCTAGGCATCGATGCCTTCCGTCGTTCGTTTGGACTTGCCAGCGCGAGCGGTGGTTATTTCCCAGGTGACGAGCCTACGCCAGAACGATTGATACGCGGTTTTTTCTTAAGCGAACTTGGATCGTTACAAGAAGGGCCAGGTATAGGTGAAGTAGCGCCCGACTTTGAACTTTCGACTCAGGATGGCAGCCAAAAAATTCGTCTCAAGGACTATCTCGGCAAGAAACCGGTTGTCCTTGTTTTCGGCAATTTTACGTGCGGACCATTTCGACGGACTTATCCTGAATTCGACGAGATCGGACAGAGGTACAAAGATCGCGCAACCTTCTTTGGCATCTACGTTCGCGAAGCACACCCAGATGATGGTTGGAATATGGAATCGAATGTGAAGTCAGGGGTGAAGCTCATGCAGCCAAAGAACTTTGACGAACGAACCGCCGTCGCAAAGACGTGTGCGGCACAACTCAAATATTCGATGCCATTATTGGTCGATACCATGGATGATCGAGTTGGAAACCTCTATAGCGGAATGCCCGCTCGAGCGTATGTCATTGATGCCGATGGCATGATGACCTACCAAGGAGGTCGCGGTCCATTCGGATTTCGCCCAGGCGAAATGGAACAAGCGTTGATCATGACATTAATGAAGTAGACGGTTTTCTCGTAATGACAGATGCAGACCAGCCAGAGCGACCAAAAGGAACAGTCCGATATGACAATCAAGGTCGGGTGATATTGGTTACCGGCGGTTGCAACGGAATAGGACGAGCGATCTGTGACGGGTTTGCAGCCAGCGGTGCGACGGTGGTCTGTGCCGATGTGGCTACTGAGCTAGCGGACGACTTGACTGCCGGTGTCGTTTTTCGATATGTGGATACGTCTGTGGAGGAACAGTGTCGGGCAGTCGTCGAATGGACGCTGGACACTTTTGGGGCTTTGGATGTATTGGTGAATAACGCGGCCATTCAGCCGAAGGCTTCTTATACTTCTGTTGACCAGCTAGATGTCGCCGAGTTGGAACGCATGACGCGGGTGAATTTCTTTGGCTATACCTTTATGGCCAAGTACGCGCTAGGTCAGATGCGACGACAGCAAAGTGGTGTTGTTGTAAATCTATCGAGTGGCCAAGGGCATCGAACAGCTCGTCAAGTTCCTGTGTATGGCCCGATCAAGGCGGCGAATCTCTTGCAAGCGATGCAGTGGGGTGTCGAGTACGCACGAGATGGGATTCGCGTCGTTTCTGTTTCTCCGGGTGCCATCGACACGCCACTGGTCCGTGCATCGCTAGCAGCTCAGGGTGGCGAAGAAGCGTTAGCGAATCGTCATCCACTCGGGCGAATAGGTCGTCCAGAAGAAATCGCAAATGCCGTGCTGTGGTTGACGAGTAGAGATGCGTCTTTTGTGACCGCGACGGATCTGGAAGTCGACGGCGGACTTGGAGCGTTTGGTGCTTTTGCGGATCCGTATCAACGCTAGGGCGATCGGCAGGATGAAAACTATCTTAGCACGACGCGCAAGCTAGTGAATCTACGATCCAATGCACTAAGCGCATCGCCATGTGTCGTACCGGTCAATTAGCCTTCTAGGGGAGAGAGACCAGTCTAGACACCCTCCCGCTGGGAGGGTCGAGCGTAGCGAGGGGAGAGTGAAGAGCCAACAGCTATTGCACAAGTCAGTTCACCCTCCCCGGGCCGAAGGCCCGACCCTCCCCGAGGGAGGGTGACTTTTAAATCCCTGTAAAACAAACCGCGGCGGCTCCTTGTTTCACTCGGTGCCGATCACCGGTGTTTCCGATTTAGGCAACTCTTCGGTGCTGACGGATTCCTCCCTGATGACCGAACCTTTGACTTTGCGTATTAGCCCACTCAGTGTCTTAGTCTCATTCGATTGAGTATCCCCTCCGGTCCTATCCTCCTCAGCTTTTTTGAAGTGCGTTAACTCGGTTCTCAAAATACCGAGTAGCGTTTGCAAGAGAACCACAACCATGGGACCTACCAAGATCCCAATTGGCCCTAGTGATTGAATCCCGCCCAAGACGCTGAGCAGGGCGAGCAACGGATGAAGCTGACTTTGTCCGTGAAGGATAAATACCTTGACCAAGTTATCGACCGTGCCGACCACGAGCATGCCCCAAGCCGCGAGCAGTCCGGCGGCCACCATCTTTTTACTCGTAAATAGCCAAATAGAGGCAGACGGGTACCCAAACGATGGCAGGTCCAACAAACGGCACAAGCGCACAAGTTGCAGTGAGTGCGGTTAGCAAGATCAACGACGGCATTCCTGCGAAGTAGTAGCCAATGCCTGCAACCAGTCCCTGCAAAAGAGCTGATAAAACCGTGGCCAAAACAATGGCTCGTGAAATGCGATCAAACTGGGCCAGTAACTCAAGCTCGTAGCGGTCGTCGAGCGGACTTAGCTCCATCAACGTTCGCACCATGCTTGGCCCGTCATAAAGAAAGAAGTAAAGCGAGACGAGCAGGATGCTGCTACTGACAAGGAGCTTCAGTAAAAAGGCCGCAGAATCACCTGTGAAAGTCAATAGTCTCGGACGTATATACGCAAAGAAACCCGTGTTCATGGCTTCGATGTCTTCGTCGGTTGGATTCGCAAGATCCATCAAGGCTGCTCGCCATGGGCCACCCGCGATCGTCTCGCGAGTCCTCATCCATTGAGAAACCAAATCGGCAACAGCCCGTTGCAGTTGAGACATCGTGGTTTCGTCGTTCGGGAGACAATCGACCAAGAGCTTGTCCATGGCAGCGATCTCATTATTCCAAGCGACTCCACTTTCGATCAATGCGCTCCTCGCATTGATCGACATCGTCCGTTCCGATGGGGTCAATTCACTGAGCATCATATCTGTCTGGTTCTTGACTCGCTCTTTTTCTGTTCGAAACTCACTCTCTGACATCGATTCATGAGCCGTGAGTAGACTTTGGATATCGTCGCGGGCTTGCGAAAACAACTCGATGATCTGCGCATCGAATTGAGCGGCATGAGGAACTTTTGGCTTGCTTTTGTCTCGAGTTTGAACAATCGAATCCGAGAGCTCGACGCGACTAGACTCGATCAGGCGAGGTACAAGCTCAGTCAGTAGATTGCGGATTTCTTTGATATCGCTTCGCAACAGGCCTTTGTCACTGATCAAATCCTGAAAAGTCTGTTCTTTGGCAACGTGGACTTGAATGTCGCTGACCTTTTTCTGAACTTCTTGCACTTGTTTTGCGATTGGAAAGTCCAGCTTTAACAAACTGTTGGACCTGAGTTTTGCGAGACTAAATTTGATGCTCGAAGAGTCAAGGCTTCGGTATAAGCTTGCACCTTGGACGGCGGCCATGGTCAGAACCAGCGCGGTAGGGACCAACACAATAAGCACGATCAAAGTGGTGGTGACGCCTGCGGCGACGTGTTCTCGCTCGCCCACTTTGGAGCAGACCCAGCGATGCAAGGGTCGAAAAACGACGACCAGAACCGCTGCTAAAAAGACCGGTACAAAAAAACCGATCATAACTTTGTAAAACAGAACACCGATCACGGCGATAATGGCGAGGAGCACTGCAAAGGAGATATATCGCGCCATCGGGCATGTTTTCTACAAAAGGTGTCAAATGGAGGACAACAATCCTCGAAAAGACCTAGACAAAGATCCTATCTATGCCAGGATTTCCAGGGTGATTTTATCTTAAAATTGTCCAGGACTCTACTGCGAGAATCGTCACGAGTCCATCACCCCAACTGAGTCATTGATGGAAAGCCCAGAGAAAGAGGTCCCTACGGAAACACCTCGCTCCGCCCAAAAGTCCACTGCGAAGAAAAAAGAACCGAAATCCGAGGAGCCGAGCTTACTAGGCCGTTTTAAGCCAGCCATCAAGTTGTTGATTGTGGCGGTTGTGATTGTTTTCCTGGTGCTGACTATCCGAAAGGCGTATGTCGATGTGATGGAACATCGCGAGCATCTCGATTTTTCAACGATGAATTGGCGTTGGTTGTTCTTGGGGTTATTGGCTTACGTGATCGGAATGATGCCAGCCGCAATCGCTTGGCTGCAAACGTTGCGAGCCTTTGGAGAGACAGTGCCTTTGTGGGTAGGCTTACACGCGTATTTTCTCGGACACCTTGGCAAGTACGTTCCAGGAAAAGCCATGGTGATTGTCTTGCGAGTTGGGAGGTTAGCTCCGCACGGAATTGGGATCAAGCCAACCGTGGTCAGCATTTTCGTTGAGACGTTTACGAGCGTTGCAGTTGGTGCGATTCTTGGATGTGTGCTGTTGTTCTTTGCACCTCAATTTCCGCCTACTTGGATGGTGAGCTGCGCAGTCATCTGCATTCCATGTTCATTGGTTTTCCTATTGCCGCATACCTTTCGCATGGTGCTAACTTTTCTGGCGAAAAGCAAAATCGGCCGCATGCCGCGTTCTGTCGGTGATGCGTTTACTTGGCGATTGATGATGCGAACGTGCGCTTGGATGATATTGGGATGGATTTTGCATGGAACTGCAGGCTGGTTAGTGCTATCCGGAATCCAATCGACGCCAGGATTATGGACTTTTCAAGCGTGGGCGGTATGTGTGTCTGCTGTCTCGCTGGGAGCCGTCGCTGGTTTTGCGTCGATGTTGCCTGGAGGAGCCGTCATTCGCGAGCTCGTGATCACTTGGCTTTTGAGTAGTATTGTCCCTCAGCCGCCGATCGCGCTTTTTGCAGCCATCGCCTTTCGCATTGCAAATTTGATCGCGGAGTTTTTGGTGGTAGGTGTTGTTTCCATGGTAAAAGGGAAAACGCCTGGGCAATAATGGCGATTAAGCGGGCGGCAGTGAAAAAGCAACCAATCCTAACCCGAAGCGTAAGAGCGTAAGCGAGGGATTCTGAGCCCCTCGCTTACGCTTCGGGTTGGGATAATGCAGCCCCACGCTTGCCTTACCAGTTCCTTTTTTCCTGTCGAATCGTTATCTTAAACAATCCGAATCTTGCAATAGCGGCCACAACTAACGGTTTTGAATGCAATGGGACAAGGAGGATTTTTTTGGTAGGTGCAATAGCAGAGGCCATGGTCGCATACGCACAACCCCTGATCGACGCAACCGATGGTTCGATCCATGCACTTTGTGACTGTAACAGTGGCCTCAAATACAAATTTTGTTGTGGCAAGAATTAAACTTACAAGAACTGATTCACTACGTTCAATGATTCTGGAGTTCAACATGCGTCGATTCGCCTCAGCGGTCCGTATCCTTTTCTTGTTTGGTACGGCTATCGCTTTCTCTGGTTGCTCGGATGCTGGCTCAGCTGGAAAAGTTACTTCTAAGGTCTATTTTGATATTGCTATTGGAGACCAAGATGCAGGTCGGATTGTGATGGGACTCTACGGCAATGAGTTGCCGAAAACCACAGAAAACTTCCGTTGCCTATGCACGGGCGAAAAAGGAGAGGGCAAGTTGGGAAAGCCGCTGCACTTCAAAGGAAGTTTTTTTCACCGAGTCATTCCCAGGTTTATGATACAAGGTGGCGACTTCACCAAGGGAAACGGCACCGGGGGCGAAAGCATCTATGGTGAGAAGTTTGCCGATGAAGGGTTTCTCTTCCCACACGATGTCCCCGGTTTGCTCAGTATGGCAAATTCAGGGCCAGGCACCAACGGTTCCCAATTCTTTATCACGACTGTCCCCACTCCATTCTTGAACAAGAAACACGTTGTTTTCGGAAAGGTACTCGAAGGGATGGCTGTGGTTAAACAAATTGAACGCTTGGGCAGCGAATCCGGGGCCACTCAAGCGTTCATTATGATCAAGGACTGCGGTGAGTTGAAAGAAACTAACGAGCCGCCGAAGTCGTTGTGAACGTGGTATTGTTGACGCTGGCAGAAATGAATGCAGGGGCCACTTCCTTTGCCGCAGGCGATCTTCGATAGCCAAAGAACCCTCTGCGTTGAATCACTTCCGCAACTTCGACAGGCACGTGGTCTACCCAGCTTGGATCGCCCGCTTGAATCTGACAAAGGACCTCACGCGAAAACGTGGCAAGGTTCTGTGGATTGAAGTTATCTAGTTGCTCAATGCAGCCTTTGTCGACAAGATACTCATAGAGCTTTCTTAGCCCGGGAGCCACTTCCAAATTGTCGACCGTGGTCCGTTCGCCGGTTTCGCGATTGAGCAGTGGGTAAATGTAAAGCTTGAGATCGTTCTTGAACAACCGACCAAAAGATTCCAGGATCCCGCCGTCTAGCTCTGAGTAGTACTTGTCGTCGAACAAGTCACAAAGGCTGCCCGCCCCCATCGTGATACCGATTTTGTTCTTGGTGTAACGAGCTAAGTAAGCAGCGAGTCGGTAGTATTCGAAGTAGTCCGAGATCAATACGGTCATTCCACAAGCTGCCAAAAGGTCGACACGGGCTAGGAAGTCTTGTAAGTCGATATCTCCGTTTGCCGTAAGATTGCGCATCGTGATTTCAGCAAGTGTGACCACTTGGTCAGCTTCCACGTCTGGTTCAAGGCTGAATTTTTCGTGTGCTGATCGAAGAATGTCTAAGTTGACATTCGTGAGTGGGCGAAAGCTGCCTCGTTCGACCAAGATCGGTTTCTTGTATAGAACTTCCGATGGCTGCAGCACTTCACCGCGAGCTGAAAACATAGCGGCGTTGCTTAGCCCAAGCTGAACCAGTCGCAAACTCATGACACGATTATCGACATGCCGGAAGGCGATGCCAGAAAATTCGATCATATCGATTTCGATCCGGCGGGTGCTAAGGTTGTCCAATAACGACTCGATCAATTGATCCGGTTCGTGATTGAGAAAGAACGCGCCGTAGAGGAGGTTGACTCCGATGATACCAATAGCTTCCTGTTGTAACGCGTTTTCGGTATCGAGCATCCGGACGTGGATAATAATCTGACTATCTTGGTCGCCAGGGTGAGATTGAAATCGGACCCCCATCCATCCGTGGCAATCATTTGTGCCTTTGAAATTGCGTGCCGAGACGGTGTCAGCGAAAGCGAAAAACGAGGTTGTGTCTCCACGGCTCTCGCTGAGTCGTTCGAGGTTGAGAGTGTGTTCGTGGTCCAGCATGTCCTCAAGTCGTTTACGACAAACATAGCGTTCGCATTGGCCATAAATCGCGTCGCTAACGGTCATGTCATACGCGGACATACTCTTGGCTATCGTGCCAGCGGCCCCTCCGACTCGAAAGAACCAGCGTACCACCTCTTGGCCCGCACCGATTTCCGCAAAGGTGCCATAGCGGTGCGGGTCGAGGTTGACGGCGAGGGCTTTACGTTCAGTGTTTGGGCGTTCGAAATTGAAACGTTCAGCGGACATGTGCAATAAATCCAAGGAAACCACGAGTAGAAAACTAGCTCCGAAAACATGGGTCACAAGCGAGATCCTTGGTTTGCAATCCACGTGGGGCAGACAGAAATTTTCGGTCGAGACGAAGCAAAATCGCTTCAATCGACAAAACCATTACAGAACGCCTGTTTCTGTCTCGCTGAGCCGTGGTGTAGAATCTTGCCGAGTTATGTCCGATACGGCGACCGATTTGGATTTCCGATCGATTTGAATGCCGCATTGTCAGTGCGAGTCACTCTCGGCAAGAGCGATCCACGGTGTGTCGCAATACCTTTCGGTTGTGACATGGAAGAGAAATCAAACTACCCTATCAATCAAAATTATTAATGCTCTTATGACGCAACAAGCTTCTAAACCCAATCCTCTTTTAGAGATCGCTGTAACGATCGTCGCTCCAGCGATTGTTTTGATGAAGTATAGCGGTGTGGAGAAATTGGGGCCACTTAATGCCCTTTTACTCGCGTTGGCATTCCCGTTCGCGTGGGGGATCTACGATGGATGGCGTCGACGCAAAGTGAATTGGTTGGCAGTGCTCGGAGTGGTCAGCACGCTGTTAACGGGTGGCATCGGGCTGCTTGAACTAGACGCAAAATGGCTTGCTATCAAGGAAGCGGCTGTGCCATCTTTGATAGGAATTGTCATCTTGGGGTCAACTTGGACACGAACACCGCTTATCCATCTGCTCGTATTCAACGAAACGTTGTTTGATGTCGACCGCGTGAACGAAGGGCTTGCAAGCAAGGGAACGCGCTCGCCGTTTGAGCAAATGCTACGTACTGCCACAGCGATGTTGGCAGGTACGTTTTTCTTCTCCGCCGTCGTCAATTACTTCTTATCGCGATGGGTGGTCTCGAGCCCTGCTGGCACAGAAGCCTTCAACCAGGAGCTGGGCCGCTTGACCCTGCTGAGCTATCCATTCATCGCCGTTCCCTCGACGCTTATGACTTTAGGTCTCTTCTTTTGGTTGGCGAGACGGGCGAGAGCTTTAACCGGGCTCGAGCTTGGTGAAATGCTCAACGGCTCGGAATCGCAAGCGTCTTCGCAATAGAAACTAGATGCAAAAATTGTAAGGCATGTCGATTTAGTATCCTTAGTATCGACTAAGTGTGGCGGCTATTCTTGTGACGGCTTACCTCGGGGGCGCGATCGCGACGCACGTCCGAGTTAACGACGACTTCGAATTCCCAGTCATCATTGGCGTGTTGTACTGGGTCGCTCTCGGCCTACGCGATAGCCGTATTTTCAAGTTGGCATTTGGCTCCAGCTCGATGTAGTTGAATTGCAAGTCCCTTAGCACGACGCGCAAGAATCCTGGGCGTGTGTACGCAATCGTCGCTGAGCGACGATGTCGCCCTTCGCTCCGCGAAGGTAGCGTGCGGCAAGACCGATTGTCTATCAGCAGCGCAATATCGCCTACGTAATTCATAAAAGTGCGTAGTGGTTCACTAGCTTGCGCGTCGTGCTAAGTGTGCCGCGCTGAGAGATTGAGGTTGCTTAGCTGCACAGTTGGCCGAACGCTTGGGTTTGCTTCTATCAATCTGGCTAACTCGGAATCGATGACTCCTAGTTTGGCGGCTTGAGCAAAGGTCCAGTTCGGATCGCATTCGCATTGCTTGAGCAAAAGCACGCGATCCGCGTCGATCGCTTTACCCAAGAGCCAGGCGAGCACGTCGGTCGTGGTATTCCAATTTGGGCACGGTTGCCATGCGATCGGCAATGCATGACTTGCCGCTCGACTGTAGAACGATTGGACGCGGACCCAAAGGACTCCAGGCGTAGGTTGTTGCCGAGAATACATGGCAAGTTCTTCGGTTGTTTCAATGGCAACTCCGTATCCATAAATTTGTTTGGCAATAGCCCAAGTATGGTCCAGCAGTTCGACACATCGCCAATGGAGTTCTTCATCGTCCAAGTTGGGATAAATGCGATGCGCGGTTCGCATGGCTTCGACCAGGTCTCCGCCCCCTACTATCAACCACACTTGCGCTCCTTCGTTCTCCCGAAGCAGTGCGTTCAATTCGCGACCGAAGCCGTTCGTTTGAAAGAGAGTTGCACCGCCAATTTTGATCACGACGCGTTCAATCAAGTCGGGCATTCACTCGACCCCTCCGAGGCAAGGACCGCAATCGCATACGCGGGAGCGCATCGCGATAGCTCACTTCCTAATGTGTCCTGCAGTCGAATACGCTCACCATCCCAGCCGCAGGCCGCCAGCGCACTTTCAATCAAGAAATCACCGTGTCCACTCATGGCAACACACTCAAATGCATGCCCGCCACGGTCTACGAGTACCGGATCCATTTCCGCTTTTTTCTTCCTACGTGCCGATGCTTTCGTCGTCGATGCCGCCGTCAGTTTCAAGAAAGCTCTGGCAACAAGCTGCGTTTGAGCTCTGGCTATCTGCTGTGCCAATTGATCGACATCGGAGTCGGCAAGCGTTGAGCCATCTTCGCCAACGATACGGGCAAGCCGATAGCGTGCGGCTTCGCGTGTCGCAGGCTTGCTATCTGCTGTGTCGCAGCATTCGGGCTCATCCTGCATTTCACCCCGCCATAGATAGACGTCTCGCATGGTTGCGAATTGTTCATTCATAACTGGACACGGCACACCAAAAAGAGTGACTTCAGGCAAAATCGCAGCAACGTTGGATCGCTCGATCCCGGTGTACACCAACGCCCCAGCCTGCAATCGTTGCGAGTCCGTCTTCGCCTCAAGTTGAATCTGGCCATTGCGAATCGGGATCAAGTCAGTGGTAGTCGACCCAGTGTCGATCAACAAGCACGATTTGGTCCCCACTAGACGCACCGCAAACTGGGCAAGCCCATACCAGTTCGAAGCAGCCACACTCCATGGATCACGAGCTGATTGCGAAACCGACTTCCACGTTCCATCCACGCAGTAGATGCGAACCATTTGAGCTGGCAGGATCGACGTAAGCTGCTCGAGAATGATCGCGACGCCTTCTGCTCGGGTCGCAAAACAATCCGCCAACTCGCCAGTCATGGTCACAGCGACTCCGACAAACGCCGGACATTCCTCCAGAAGTTTTGCAATCGAAACGGCCAGCGTTCGCCACTCGCGCCACATGGCAAAGCCCACTGAATTCGACCAACCAGAGGTGTGAGCCGCTTTCAAATTAGCGCCGCCAATATCTAATCCAACCCAAGGATCTTTCACTTGGACAGGTGGTTGCGGTTTTTTGCGATCGATGGAAGAAGTCATGCGGTTGGCTTATACGATCAACATGCAATCGCCATAGCTGTAGAAGCGATACTCTTGTTCGATGGCTTTTCGGTAGGCTTCGAGAATTAGCTCACGCGAAGCAAAAGCGCTAATGAGAACGAGAAGACTGCTTCGAGGCAAATGGAAATTCGTTAGCAAGACATCGACCGCTTTGAACTGGTGTCCAGGTCGAATAAAGATATCTGTCTGCCCTGTCCATGGTACAAGCGTATCATTGCCAGCGGCTGCTGCTGTTTCGAGGGTACGGGTGGTCGTTGTTCCAATCGCAACGATACGCCCCCCTTCGGATCGACAACTGGTCAATCGTTTGACTACCGGTTCCGTGATTTGAGCATACTCGCTATGCATTTTGTGGTCCGACAATCGCGTCGTTTGGATTGGGCGGAAAGTCCCCAGGCCAACATGTAGCGTCAATGAAACCAATGCAACACCAGCGGTACGAATGCGTTGGATCAAATCTTGCGTGATATGAAGCCCCGCGGTTGGAGCGGCGACCGATCCTGGATTGCGAGCGTAAACCGTTTGATATCGTTCAATGTCAAATGAAGTCATTTGTCCATCTCGGATATAGGGCGGCAGCGGTACGCGACCGTTGGCCTCCAACAATTCAAGCCACGCAACGTTTGGCTCGGGCTTCAAAAGCATGTGGCCACGATCCGATTCTGCAACCACAATCAACTTCTGTGTTTCGCGGCCTTCCGGATCGCGGATCACGATCTCTTCGCCCGCTAAAATCCGGCCACGGGTTTTGCAAATAAGTTCAGCGACGCCGTTTTCCTCGCGGAGAAAAAGTCCTTCCCAACGGCCGCGTGTTTGAGCGCGATAACCGATCAGCCTTGCCGGAATGACTTTGGAATCGTTTACAACCATCGCATCGCCTGCCCGAAGGAACGACGGAAGGTCTCGCACGGAAACGTGATCGATATGCCCCGTGGCTCGATGGATCACCATCATACGGGAATCGGTCCTTTTAACTGCCGGCTCTTGCGCGATCAATTCACGAGGCAACTCAAAATCGTAATCGTCGAGCTCGTTGGGCGTATTGGTACTATGCGTTTGGTCGGCCACTGCGTTATCCATATTGCATGGGATGCAAGCGATCGAAAGCCCGAATCACCTGCTGACAAAACGAGTATTCTAACCAAGATTGGAATCTCTCGCTTCCCCAACTATTCGTGAGCAAGGGATGGGTTTGGGAAACGCGCAGCGTGAGCGAGGGATTTATTTGGTAGCCCGACGCGTGAGCGAGGAAATAGGTTCTCATTCCTCGCTTACGCGTCGGGTTACCAAAGTGATTCAAGGGGACATTTCACTAGCTTGCGCGTCGTGTTAGAGATTCACTAGCTTGCGCGTCGTGCTATTGCCCGTTTCCCGATCCCTTACGCGATTATGCCCTTGACGACTTCACCGTGAATGTCAGACAACCGAAATTGGCGCCCTTGGAATCGGTACGTTAACCGAGTGTGGTCGATGCCACAGAGATGCAGAATGGTGGCTTGCATGTCGTGAACATGAACTGGATTTTCGGTGACGTTCCATCCATAGTCGTCGGTTGCACCGTAGACATTTCCTTTCTTGACGCCACCTCCCGCCATCCACCAACTAAAGGCCCTACCGAAATGGTCGCGGCCATTCGGCTTGGCTGGATCGCCTTGGCCAAATGGGGTCCGGCCAAACTCGGCTCCCCAAATCACGAGTGTATCTTCCAACATGCCTCGATCTTTTAAGTCTTGAACGAGAGCGGCGGCAGGTGCGTCGGTGTCCGCACATTGCTGTTCCAATTGCGTGTACAGATTGTTGTGTTGGTCCCACCCGGCATGCATGAGTTGAACAAATCGAACACCTCGCTCGAGCAGTCGACGAGCAATCAAGCAATTGTTGCCGAACGTCCCTTTGACAAGCGCATCGGGGCCATAACGCTCGATAGTCGATGCGGATTCCTTCGAAAAGTCGATCAAGTCAGGTACGCTGGTTTGCATCTGAAACGCCATTTCGTACTGTGCAATTCTCGTGTCGATTTCGGGATCGCCGTAGTCAGCCAGATGCTCAGCGTTCATGGTTGCGATATCGTCCAACAAGGCTCGACGAGCCGATGGGCTAACACCAGGTGGATTGGCAAGATAGGGAACGAGATCACCTGTGTTGCGAAACCGAACTCCTTGAAATCGGCTCGGCAGGAATCCACTACCCCAGTAGTAGTCAAAGAAAAGTTGTCCGCATGTTTTCGACTTGTCACTCGACGTCATAACGACAAAGCTCGGTAAATTTTCAGACTCGCAACCAAGACCATACGAGAGCCATGAGCCCATGCTTGGACGTCCGGGGACTTGCGAGCCCGTCAAGAAGAACGTGACCCCGGGCGCGTGATTGACCGCTTCGGTGTGCATCGATTTAACGAGCGTCATCTCATCGGCAATTCCACCGATCTTGGGCAGCATTGAACTTAATGGGATACCCGATTGACCGTTGTTTTGGAAGGGTTTGATCGCAGGTACACAGGGCCATTTGCCGTATCCGCTCGACATCGTAGAGAGTCGGGTCGAACCTCGAATCGAATCGGGAATATCCTTTCCGACCATTTCCTGTAGTGTCGGCTTGTGATCAAACAGATCGACGTGCGAAGGTCCACCACCTTGCCACAACAGCACAACTCGCTTGGCCTTGGCCAAATGATGCGGCAGATCCGGCAGTCCTTTTGAACCTGTTGCTGTAGATGATTTGTCAGCCAAGGCATTGCCACCCAGCAACGACGCGAGAGCAGCGACTCCGACACCGCTGGCTGCGGAACCAAAGAGTTGACGCCGATTGACTCGGGCCATGTTTTGTTGAAACAGATTTTCCATGGGTAAATTTACTCTCGTGTCATCGTTTCATCGAGGTTCAATATCGCTAAGCAGACCGCGGACAATGCTGCGTGCTTGGGTAGTTCTAATGCAGTATCTCGCGGCGCATTGCCCACTTCCACCAACGCTTTTGCCGAGACAAAATCTTCGGAATAAAATGCGAGTTGCTTTTGCATCGCCTTCTCAAGTGTGACCAGTTCCTTGTCACGCGGCGGACGACCGAGCACTTTGCGAAAGGCGAACGCAATTTGATCGGCGACCACCGTGGAATGTTTCATGCTGTTTTCGGCCAGGACGCGGGCAGCTTCGACCCAAGTGGGATCGTTGAGCGTGGTAAGCGCGTGCAGCGGTGTGCTCGTTGTTGACGGACGGACACGGCAGGTTTGGCGGTTCGAAGCATCAAACATATTTGCAGGCCCAACCGTACGTCGCCAGAAGGTATAGAGGCTGCGCCGATACAAGTCGTTGCCGCTAGAGGCCGGATAGGTAAAGTCCCGTTCCTTGGTGATTGCCAATGATTCCCAAATGCCATCTGGCTGGTAGGGATAAACAGGCGCACCCGAAATGCGAGGGTCGAGCATTTGGGCAGCGGACAGGGACCAGTCGCGAAGGATCAGCGACGGCATGCGGAATCGACTGGCTCGCGCTAGCAGTCGGTTCTCCGAATCGCGGGAAAGCAACTCAGGGGTCATACGGCTCGATTGGCGGTAAGTCGCGCTGTTGAGCAAGAGCCTTTGCATGGCTTTCATATTCCAGCCCGACTCTCGAAACTCAACGGCCAGCCAATCGAGCAAGGCCATGTGCATCGGGTATTCACCTTGGACGCCGAAGTCCTCTGTGGTCTTGACGATACCGACTCCAAAAAGATTTTGCCACATGCGATTGATTTGGACTCGCGCCGTGAGAGGTTGCTCTGGCGACACCAGCCATTGCGCAAACCCCAATCGATTGCGTGGGGCATCTGCAGGCAATGGTGGCAGGAAACCGGGTGTATTGAAGGTAACTTTGTCCGTGGGTTTAAGGTATTCCCCTCGCGAGAGCACATGCGACTCGCGCGGTTTGTCGTCGCTCATGATCATCACGCGAGGCAATGAGTTGGCTTTGTAGTCTGCCAATTGCTTTCGCAACTCAGATAGTTTGCTGATCGTAGGTAATTTGTATTGGATGGACGACTTTACTTTTTCGTCGAAGTATTTTCTGAGCAGTGTTTCCGTGGACAGCTTCTCTTCATTGGAGCGTTCCGCTTCCGGCTTCTTCAAGAGCTTGGTTAGGTCGTCGGGCAAGCCTTTTCCATCCGCTGGCTCTCCGTCCAGAAACAAACCTGCACGCCATCCCATGAAGGACGCGTCGATCACCGGTGCGGCTTCTTTTTCAAGTTCTGTGATTTGGGAATCGAAGTCCGCAACTTTGAGTTTGTATTCTTCGCTCGGGAGTTCGAGGAAGGGTGCACCGACTCGGATGCGAGACGAAAAGAATTGCGGCGTGCCCGTTTCCGGCACACGATTGAAGGCGTCCAGTAAACTGTAGTAGTCTACCTGGGTGATCGGATCGTATTTGTGATCATGGCATTGCGCGCACGCCATGGTCAAGCCAAGCCATGTGGTTGCCGTTGTATCGATACGATCAAAAAGAACGACGAAGCGTTGTTCCTCCGCGATGGCACCTCCCTCTCCGTTCAGCAAATGATTGCGATTGAAGCCACTTGCGATTTTTTGATCGGCCGTCGCATCGGGAAGCAGATCGCCTGCGAGTTGCCATATCGTGAATTGATCGAAGGGTAGGTTTTCGTTGAATGCACGAACCACCCAGTCTCGCCAAATCCATTGCCAAGTATCGCCGTCTTGTTGAAATCCATTGCTGTCGGCATAGCGAGCTGCGTCGAGCCAACTCAAGGCCATGCGTTCGCCGTAGTGTTTGTTTTCGAGAAGTTGATCTACCAGTTTTTCGTACGCTTTTGGGTCGCTGTCGTTGACGAAGGCATCCACTTGCTCGGGCGTCGGCGGAAGACCGATCAAGTCGATGTGCAAACGGCGAATGAGAGTTGCCCGATCGGCTTCCGGGGATGGAGTTAAGCCTTCTGTCTCAAACTTGGCTTGAACAAAATGATCCACCGGAGTTCGGGCCCAGTTTGGGTTGGCAAGTTTGGGAAGCTCAGGACGAACGGGGGCAACGAATGCCCAGTGGCTAGAATAATTCGCACCTTGGTCGATCCATTTTCCGAGCAGTCGCTTTTGGTCGACCGTGAGATGACGGTTCGACTTGGGAGGAGGCATTTGTTCATCCGCATTTTCGGAATGAATGCGAGCGATGATGGAACTTTCAGAAGACTTGCCCGGTTGAATTGCGTTGGCTTTGATGGCCGGGTCGCGAAGATCCAGCCTGAGGTCCGCTTGACGTTTGTTTCCGTCCTGACCGTGGCAGTAAAAGCAGTTTTCAGCCAAGATTGGACGGATATCGCGATTGAAGTCGATCGGTTCTTCCGAGACGGCATGTTGGGATGAAAGGATCGTGACTAGGATGAGCGTCGCGATGTGGCTAGTTCGATACAGGGTAGAAGCATGTGCGAAGTCATTCTCGGCAGGAGTGGCACACGATAATTGAGAGCAACGTTGGGGGATTACCTTGTTCATCAGGTTCTAGCGGTAGGGAGAGGAATTTCGACCGTCGGCGTCATCTTCTGAATGAGGTAGAAAACCTCAGGGTGGGAACAAAACCAATGTAACGATTATTGTAGACCAAATGGCCACTGGATTCCATCAATCGCAACAGCATTGGCCAAAGTGCCTGCCGGGAATGAGGCCTTATGATTACAATAGCGGCCGCACAGCCCCAAAACAGAATCGTTCTAGTCGGAAATTCGCCAAGAGAGAACAGTATGCAGAATCAGTATTCATGTGGTTTTGACTTGGGCGGCACCAAGATGCTTTGCATTCTTCTGGACGATAAACAAAAAATCGTTGCACGAAAAAGGAAGAAAACCAAGGGTACGGAGGGGGCTCAAGCAGGCGTCATGCGGATCGCAGATATGATTCGCGAGACTTTTACCGAAAACAATTTGCCTCTTGAAGGATTAAAGTCACTAGGAATTGGCTGTCCTGGCCCTGTCGATATGGACAACGGGGTCGTTAATGTGGCAGTGAATCTCGGTTGGAAAAACGTTTCGTTAGGCGCAATGCTCGAAGACGAACTCGACTGCCACGTTTCAGTACTCAATGATGTTGATGCGGGTGTATACGGCGAGTTTTCAATGGGCGCGGCGGTAGGGGCTCGAAGTGTCGCGGGAGTTTTCCCAGGGACCGGAATCGGTGGCGGATTTATTTACGAAGGCAAGATCCTACGAGGTAGACGTTCGTCCGCCATGGAAATCGGGCACACTCGGATCACGTCATCGAATCGCAACAGTGGAACGGAAATGACTGGGACGCTGGAGAGCGAAGCGAGCCGGCTGGCTATTGCTGCAGAGTGTGCGAAGCTAGCCTATCGCGGCGAGGCGCCAAACTTGTTGCGTGCAGCGGGGACCGATATTTCTCAAATTCGCAGCAAAGTCCTAGCCGCAGCGATTCGCGATGGAGACAAATCGGTCGAACGGGTTGTTCGGCAAGCAGCCCAAACGGTCGGGTACGCGGTCACCAATTTGGTCCACATGCTTTGTCCAGAAGTGATTATTTTGGGGGGCGGATTGGTTGAATCGATCAGCGAAATCTACCTTGATGAAGTCACCAAGACGGTCAAGAGGAGTGTGCTGCAATGCTACGAAGACATGTTCGAAATCAAAATGGCAAAGCTTGGAGATGATGCCGGCGCGATGGGAGCGGCAATCTGGGCTAATCAAAATATTCCAGCCATCGCCTCGCCGATCGGTTCGTGATTTTTTTTGGAAATGGTTCTGGCTTATCGGTCCGAATTCCCGATAAAATGCGGCACGATTGTTGCGTCCGATTCGGTAGGGTTTGCAACATTGCGGTGGCCTCGCTCTCCCATCAATCACGGCTCGGAGAGCCGTGCAACACGAAACGAGCTGCCGAACGAAATAAAAACCGCCCCTACTGCTTGCATCGTTTTCTACGGTGCAGACAGTAGGGGCGGAGTCGTTTTAGCCTAAAAAGCTAGTTGCCGAACTACTTCTTTTCGGCTTTGGCAAACTTGGCTTTTGCGTAAGACTCTTCGCCGAAGAGCTTGGCAAGCTTGTCTTCATCGGACATCTTTTCTGCCTTGCCTTTGCAATTGTCGCAGCAGAATCCAACGGTCGCACCCTTGAACTCAACGCTAGCGTCTTTCTTCAAAGGTCCGCCAGTGAATGGGCAAGCCTTTTGTTCAACTTGCTTCGAAGCGATGAGCTGATGATTTGCCTTCGATGCGAAGCTCTTCTTATCTCCTTCGAACTTCTTCAAGCAATTTCCACAGCAGAAATAAACTTTGCTTTCTTTCCAATCGCTTGATTTATCTTCGACTGGTGCCTTGTCAGCGAACAAGCACTTCATTTTTGTAAAATCAATTTTGGAGTCTGCTGCGAAACTGACAGCCGTAAAGGCAACGACGAACGCAAACAAACCAGCAACCCAAGAGTTTTTCATGTGTTTTTCTCCAGAAACGAAATATCAACCATGTCCACAGTGGGTTGATTGTAGATGGAAAGTCAATCGGCTGTCAATCTGTCGTAATAGAGCTACAATTCGCCGAACGGTAGGAACTCGTAAAAAATGGGATTTTCGAACCCAACCATTTTGGAAAAGCATGGCGAATGACTGAAAAAACAGCTGAAAAACCGAGGGCATTGGTTGCCGTCATCATGGGCTCACAGTCCGATTGGGAAACCATGAAAGAGGCCTGCAACATTCTGAAAGAGTTTGAAATCCCATTCGAAGCCAAGGTTGTTTCTGCACACAGAACCCCCCATTTTATGGTTGAGTACGCTTCGGCAGCCCAAGCGATGGGGCTCCAAGTCATTATCGCAGGTGCCGGTGGTGCGGCTCATTTGCCTGGCATGGTGGCGGCTTGCACGCCGCTTCCGGTTTTAGGGGTTCCTGTACAAAGTCGCTCGTTGCAGGGGCTCGATTCTTTGCTCAGTATCGTTCAAATGCCAGGTGGGATCCCTGTCGCTACGTTGGCCATCGGTGCCGCTGGTGCTAAGAACGCAGGATTGCTGGCCGCGAGAATCCTCGGTCTTAACAATGCCGAATTGCGAACCAAAATGAACGACTACATGGCCAATCAAACTCAGACTGTTATAGAAAATCAAGACTTAATCTAGGCGACTATGAATTCCAGATTTCGAGTAATCGCTCCTGGTGCCACACTTGGGGTCTTCGGCGGCGGCCAACTTGGCCGTATGTTCACGCACGCAGCGCAGCGTTTGGGGTATCGCGTCATCGTTTTCACAGACGAGATCGATAGTCCTGCAGGACAGGTAGCACAGGAGACGATTCAAGCAGACTACCTCGATCCAGATGCCGTTCGCAAATTTGCAGAACGAGTGGAGGTCATTACGCTTGAGTTTGAGAACATCGCTCTGGACGCGGTCGCTAGGGCGGCCGAGATCACGCTGGTTCGTCCCGGTGTGCGCGTCCTATCGGTCGCACAGCATCGTCTGAACGAAAAGCGAACGCTTAAGAACGCTGGATTTCCAGTCACCCCTTTTCATGAAATTCGTTCGACCGAGGATATAGGGCTGGCGGCGGCAGAGCTAGGCTGGCCAATGGTTCTCAAGACGGTGAATTGGGGGTATGACGGCAAAGGGCAACGCAAGGTTTCCAATTCCAATGAAGCCAAGGACGCTATCGAACTGCTAGGTCCCGAGCCGTTGATTGCAGAGAAATGGATATCGTACATTGCCGAGGTCTCGGTCATTGTTGCGAGAACCGCGACGGGAGCCACGTCGGTCTTTCCGATGTTCACCAACTCGCATTCCAATCATATTCTGGACGTTACAACTTGCCCGGCTGCCCCCAGTCTACAAGCGGTGGCAGCCAAAGCCGAATCGATCGCCTTGTCGGTCGCTGACTCGTTGCAGTTAGAGGGAGTTTTGTGTGTCGAGTTTTTCGTTTGCGAGGGAGGCGAGTTGATGATCAACGAAATCGCACCTCGCACACACAACTCCGGGCACTTGACGGTGGAAGCCTGCCGAACAAGTCAGTTTGAGCAGCAAGTTCGGGCGATTTGCAATTTACCTTTAGGTGATACGTCGCTCATTCAGCCAGCAGCCATGGCGAATCTATTGGGTGATGTTTGGGGTAGCGGTTCACCGCACTTTGAACGAGCTTTGCAGAGCCCTGCGACCTACCTGCATCTCTACGGCAAAAGTGGTCCACGGCCAGGTCGCAAAATGGGGCATTTGACCAAGCTATCATCGACCGCGGCCGACGCCTCGCGCGAAGTTACCGCAATGCGAGAAGCGATTCGATCTACGGAAGGAAGGCTGTTCTAATGTTCAACGAACTCAATCGCCGTTTTTCCGTTCCAGGTCTCAGGTTTGAGCAGAACCATAACGGACTCATTAGCGTGGTTATCCAAACTGCGGTCTGCACAGGCGAACTATTTCTTCAGGGCGCGCACATCACTTCGTGGCGTCCCGTCGGCCACGAGCCCGTCTTGTGGTTGAGCCAGAAGTCAAACTACGAAAAGGGCAAACCCATTCGCGGCGGCGTTCCCATCTGCTTTCCGTGGTTTGGACCAAATGCCAACGACCCAACACTTCCCGCGCACGGCTTCGCCCGCTTGCAAGATTGGCAAATCGTCGACGCACAGCACAAAGACGGAGACGCTATTGAGCTCCTTTTGGAAACAACCATCGACCCATTTCGTCTGATTTTTCAGGTTGAGTTTGGGGCTGAGCTGAAAATGACTCTGAAAACCCAGCTTCCGCAAAGTGCAAAGTCATCGCAGTCGTATGAGGACGCGCTGCACACCTACTTTTCGGTTAGTGATGTGCGTACCATTTCAATTCGAGGGTTGGAGCCGGTGAGCTTCATGGACAAAGTGGATCATGCTCAATTGAAATCAGCTACCCATTGTCCTATTCTGATCGAATCAGAAACGGACCGAGTGTACGTGGACACACTGAGTGATTGTGTCATCGAGGATGCGCAAGGGGAGAGGGCGATTCGTGTCACCAAACTTGGTTCAGCATCGACGGTTGTTTGGAACCCTTGGATCGACAAGAGCAAACGGATGTCAGATTTTGGCGATTCCGAGTGGCCTAGCATGGTTTGTATTGAGACCGCTAACGTTGGCGACAGCCGCATTCGGCTTTCACCTGGGGAATCGCATTCCACGACGGCTGTGATCTCGGTTCAAGCTTTACCGGCGACAAGTTTTACCGGCGAATCGTAACCTGTGATCCGCTGCCAAGCATTCCATAGACATCGTTCGCATCCATTGGCGAAAGGCTAATACAACCAAGCTTGCTGTCAGCAGGCCCAGCGCTGGTTGATCCGTGGATGCAAAGATCTTGACCAAGGTCGATCCAGTAACCGCCGAACGGATTACGTGGGTCGGTCGCTGGAATCGGAACGCCGTTGCCGTAGTAGTTTTTATTCTTCTCTTTGCCGACCACTTGGAAAATGCCAGGAATTGGGGAAGGCTCTGCGCCAAACGTGACTGGATAACGGCCTGCGTAAAGATCGCCCACAAAAATGGTGAGTTCGTTTTTTGCAAGATCGACTTCAGCCCGAAATGGCCCGGGGACAATTTTCAACTTCTCGCCGCTACGAAGAGGCGCACTTGGATCCAACGCATTGATTCTCGCTAAAATCTCGGCCGGTAAATTGTGTTGCTTTGCAACTTGTTCGAGGGTTTCACCTGGAGCAACAATATAAGCCAATTCGAGTAGGTGTTGGCGAGAAAAGACAACTTCGCGCGAGAGCGCATCGAGCAGATCGAGCAGGTCCTGACGTTGTTCGGTTGTAAGTTCGGCAGCATTGTAAAAGACGGACAGCGTTGCCAAAGCGTCCTTTAGGTTTCGACGGTCGATTTGTTCCATGGCCAGGTCCTTGGCGTTTTCGTACGACTTGCTGGCCGCGGACGTAATCGGGGACGAGCTTGTGCCAACGGAATTGGTTGCGGATGGCAATTCTAAATTTGGCGTAGGGTCAAGTGCAGGGAGCGGAGTGACCGAGGACAACCCGTTCGAGCTAGGTGGAAAATCATTTGATGGCTTGGTATCGAAAGCGTTGACGCTTAGGTTCGAGGCATTGGTTGAAATCGGCAGCGAGGAACTGTTCATTTCCTTCTTGTCTTCCGCATTCGAGGTGAAGCTGGGAATGAGGTTAGGAGCAACGCTTGCCAAGGGTGGGAGGGTATTGGCTTGTGCTGTGTTGCTCTGGGGCGGATTTCCTGGGGGGGCATTTCCCGTCGGGGGAATGAGTAGCGGTGCGGCTTGGAGTGATGGACTGGACGGGCTTGGAAAGGCCATCGAGGGATTGGTCAAGTCTAGTTTCGCTGGCGCACCAAACGGGGACGGATTTGCCGGTGTGCTTGCCCCAAAACCTTTGGAAGGCGCGCTGTTGAACATGTCGAATGCGTTAGCGGTATTGCCTGCCGTCGAAGAATCGCTTGGGCCGATCGGGCCAGGAGTGATGACTTGCTGGAAAGCGTCGCCGAATTCTTCCTCGACCTTGAGGGGCGTATCGTTCCCGTTCAAAGCAATCCAGCCTCCGTAAAGCACGAAAAGTAGCAATACGACAACAACGGCGGTTTTGATAGTTTGCACTGCGGTCCTCCCTGACCGAATGTCCAGTCTTAAAAACAGTTTGGCAGACGATTCGGGAATTGGTTTTCGAGCAATTCGGCCTTTTCGGGGGGCTGAATACGGGAAAACCAAATAGCTCCTTCGAGTCCACGCCGGATGCTAGGAACTGTTAGAGGGGTAAGTCAATCTCAATTGCCCCATCAGATTCCTGGATTTTGTAGGTTTTCAGCATTGGCTTGCATGTTGCCGCGTGATTTCCGGTCGCCAATTCATATTGCCATCCGTGCCACGGACAAGTAATCGTTCCATCGGCTAAGCGTCCTCGCGCCAAAGGGCCCCCCTGGTGCATGCAAACTCCATCGATGGCGTAAAGAACGTTTGCGTGACGATAAACTGCGATCACCTCTCCCTTAGAAACCACCTCCATCGATTTGCCTTCGGCGAGCTCATTTGATGCACAAATACGTTGCCAAACCATTCTTTTGCCTAACCTGTTAATTCGGATACTTCGAAGAATCTCCAATCTACGAACGCAGAGAATTGTATTACAATATTTCGCATCAACAAATCGAACGCGAACTTTCGCGAGCCCCAGGATCGTTTCAAGATGCAACAAGCCAAAGTCCAAACAACAACCAGCTTTTGCTTGTTTGTGGCTGTCATGGGCATGCTTTCTATTTCTGCTAACGGAGTTGCGGACGATAAGATGCCTACCAAGATCGGGGCCATTGAGGGGATCGCTGAGTATCGTCTTGAGAACGGTCTCAAAGTTCTTCTTGTTCAAGACATGAGTCAGCCGAAGGTGACAGTCAACTGCACTGTCTTTGTCGGCTCGCGCCATGAGGGTTACGGCGAAACGGGTATGGCGCACTTGTTGGAGCACATGCTTTTCAAGGGCACGGACCTTCACCCCAAAATTTCGGATGCCTTGCGAGACCGGGGGGCCGAGTTCAACGGTTCCACGGGACGCGACCGCACCAACTACTACGAAACACTAACCGCATCCGATGAAAATTTGGAGTTTGCGATTCGTCTAGAAGCAGACCGCCTGATCAATAGCAAGATCCTTCCCGAGCATTTGGAAACGGAGTTTACTGTAGTCGGTAGCGAATTCGAAATGGGAGAGAACAACTCCGCGAATGTGCTTACCCAACGTATTTTCTCCGCGTCCTTTCTTTGGCATAACTACGGAAACGCGATCATTGGAAATCGCAGCGACTTCGAACGGGTTCCCGCGAATAGTCTGCGTGTCTTCTATCGCAAGCACTACCGAACGGACAACGCCATGTTGATCGTTGCGGGCAGTTTCGACGAAGCCCGAACGCTGGGCTTCATTCAGAAATATTTTAGCCCGATCGAAAAACCAAAGTTCAATCTCGCTCCATCGCACACCGTAGAGCCCGCACAAGATGGAGATCGAGTGACGACCGTCCGCAGAGTTGGCGAGGTCCAAATGGTGGGAGCCATGTATCATATCCCTGCAGCAAGCGACCCCGACTTTGCAGCCGCGCAGTTGCTCACGTATGTCTTGACCGATCAGCCAAGCGGTCGACTTTACAAGTCTCTGATCGAGAGCAAGAAAGCCACGAGTATGTATGGCCATGCGTTCGCTTTGCACGACCCAGGTGCCTTGCTTTTTATGGCTCAGTTGCCCAAAGACAAGAGCATCGACGATGCCCAAACGGCCATGATCGTAACTCTAGAGAAACTGGCCGAGTCTCCGATCACAGCCGAAGAGGTAGATCGAGCCAAGCAGCAGTCCCTAAACTCACGAGAAATGCTCTCATCGAAAACGCATGGGCTCGCGATTAGTCTTAGCGATTGGGCCGCTCAAGGAGATTGGCGGCTTTACTTCTTGCATCGCGATGCAATCGAAACGGTGACCGCCGAACAAGTCCAGAATGTTGCCACCAAATATCTTGTTCGCAACAACCGAACCCTTGGCCTTTTTCTTCCTGTGGACGAGCCCGAGCGAATTGAAATACCCGAGAGACGATCGGTCGCCGAGCTGGTTACGGGATATGTTGGTCGCGAAGCCGTCAGCGAGGGGGAGCAGTTTGACCCCACACCGAAGAACATCGAAGGGCGAATCGTTCGCGGCGAATTGAAAACGGGTATCCCCTATGCTTTCCTACAAAAGAAAACACGAGGCGAAACAGTCAGCCTAACTTTAAACCTACGTTTCGGCGATGAAAAGTCATTGACCGGTAAAGCGGCTGCTGTCGGTATGGTGGGTAGCTTAATGGAGCGGGGCACCAAAACGCTATCCTTTCAACAACTTAACGACCGCAAGGACCAATTGAAAGCGGGCATAAGCGTCGACTCGGGATTGCAAACCCTGGAGGTTCATTTGGAAACGAAACGGGACAAGCTCCCAGACGTTTTGGACTTGGTCGGAGAAATTCTTCGAAATCCGGCCTTGGAGGAAAACGAGTTTTCGATCCTTCGCGATCAAGCGATCACGCACTTGGAAAGCCAAAAGAACGAGCCGCGAGTCTTAGCGATCCAAGCGGTTGCTCGAACTTTGAATCCCTACAAACGTGGCGACGCACGGTACATGCCGACCATCGAGGAAGAGCTCGAAGATTACAAAAAACTCAAGCTGTCGGAGGTCAAGGATATTCATGCCAGATTTTTATCGGGCACGGAAGGGGAGGTGACGGTCATCGGTGACTTTGACTCGAAAGCGGTTGAGGAAAAGCTTTCGTTGATGCTGGCAAACTGGCGATCCAAAATTGCATATCAACGCATCTCTGCTTCCGCCACCACCGATGTCAAAGTCCCGATGCGTGCCATAGAAACTCCGGACAAGGCAGATTCCAGTTATGTGGCAAGTCAACAATACGCCATTCGAGACGACCATCCGAAGTACCCCGCGTTGCTCATGGCCAATCGGATACTCGGCGCAAGCAGTCTTTCGTCGCGATTAGGAAGCCGTGTTCGACAAGAGGAAGGGTTGTCCTATGAGATCTCCAGCCGTTTTGCAGCCAGCCCCATCGACGAACGCGCCTCGCTTTCCGTTTCCGCAAAAACCAATCCAGCCAATCGAGACAAGCTGGTCAGGGTCATTGATGAAGAAATTCGTAAGTTTGTTAAGGAGGGAGTGACGGAAAAAGAACTCAAGGATAATGTCCAAGGGTTCCTCGAGAACCAGCGACTCGATCGTTCTCGCGATGGAGAACTTGCACGAATCCTTGCGAGCAACCTGTTCACAGGTCGCAGTATGGAATATTACGAAAAACTGGAAGCTGACATTGCACATCTGACCATCGTGGATGTAAACGAAGCCATTACCGAGTACTTCGACCCTGATCGGTTCGTTGTTGTGACCGCCGGCGACTTTGCAAAAGACGCTCCCCCTCATCCTTGAATGAACGATCGTTTGACGGTCCAATCCCTTATTGTCGATTTCCCTTTAATCACGATTCAATCTTAAAAATATGCCTGCCATTCGCAAATTGCTCGCCGCAAACCGCAGCGAGATCGCAACACGAATTTTCCGAAGCGCCCACGAACTGAAGATCAGAACTGTCGCCCTCTATTCGCACGAAGATCGATTTGCATTGCATCGTTTTAAAGCGGACGAAGCCTACCAAATCGGCAAAGCCGGAGAGCCGATTCGTTCCTATCTTGATATCGACGGAATCGTTCGACTTTGCGTTGAAAACGGTATTGACGCAGTCCATCCAGGTTACGGCTTTCTCTCGGAAAACGCCGAATTTGCGAAAGCTCTTGCGGCAGCCGGGATAACGTTTGTCGGGCCAAGTGTTCGGGCACTCGAATTGCTTGGAGACAAAGTCGCCGCTCGTTCGATTGCCAAGAAGGTCGGGGTGCCCGTCCTCGAGGGTTCTGCGCACGCGGTGGCTTCGCTAGAGGAAGCGATTGCAACAGCCAATCGCATGGGCTACCCAATTATGCTCAAAGCGTCCAAGGGGGGCGGTGGGCGCGGAATGCGAGTTGTTGAGTCCGAAAGTGAACTTGCACCAAACTTAGAACAAGCTCAACGAGAATCCAAAAACGCATTCGGTAGCGACGAAGTCTTTCTCGAAAAGCTGGTTGGAAAAGCGCGGCACCTCGAAGTCCAAATCTTGGGCGACCAATATGGAAACATCATCCACCTCCACGAGCGCGATTGCTCGGTTCAACGCCGACATCAAAAAGTAGTCGAACTAGCACCTGCACCGAACCTCAGCAAGCAGACGGCTAGGGAATTGCACGAAGCCGCGATCGCGATCGCCAAAGAAGTTGGATACTATTGCGCAGGGACGGTCGAGTTCTTGCTCGATACGGAAACCAACAAATTCTACTTCATCGAGGTCAACCCTCGTATTCAAGTCGAACACACCGTGACCGAAGAAGTGACCGGAATCGATTTGGTCCGCGCCCAGATTCTTGTCTCGTGCGGTGAACGTCTTGGTGACGATGCACTCGGATTGCCTCTACAAAAGGATGTGCAAGTTGTCGGCTCTGCGATTCAATGCCGGGTCACGACCGAAGATCCGACAAATCAGTTCCGCCCTGATTACGGACGCATCACTCACTATCGCAGTGCCGGGGGCATGGGGGTTCGACTGGACGCTGGCAGCGCATTTAGCGGGGCAGTGGTGAATCCTTTTTACGATTCGCTGCTCGTAAAGGTCACCGCCCGCGGCCGCAATCTCGGGGAAGCCGCAGGGCGTATGGAGCGCTGCCTTCAAGAGTTTCGTATTCGCGGCGTGAAGACCAATATCCCGTTCTTGATTTCGCTGATCACGCACAAAACGTTCCTCGCCGGTGATGCTACGACTCGCATGATCGACAAAACGCCAGAACTGTTCGCGATGCAACGTCGACGCGACAGGGCGACCCGACTGTTGAGCTTTATCGCCGAAACGCTGGTTAATGGTAGCAAGTTGGTCGGTAATCCAAATGCGACCATTCGACGCGAACCGGCCATGCTTCCCAAGCTCGATATCACCAAGCCAATGCCAGAAAGCTATCGCAATCGCTTCAAGGCCCTTGGCGCCAAGAAGTTCTGCGACTCGATTCGCGGGAGCAAGGAACTGTTGCTAACCGACACGACGATGCGCGATGCTCACCAGTCTCTTCTCGCAACTCGCGTTCGAACGTTTGACATGATGAAGATCGCAGACGCGTATGCGAGATTGACTCCACAGTTCTTCAGCTTGGAGATGTGGGGTGGTGCAACCTTTGATACGACCATGCGATTTTTGAAGGAAAGCCCTTGGCAACGCCTTTCGGAACTCCGCTCCAAGATTCCGAACATGCTTTTCCAAATGCTGCTGCGAGCTTCGAATGCGGTCGGCTATACGAATTATCCTGACAACGTGGTTCGCGCGTTTGTGAAAGAGGCGGCTGAGGCTGGCATCGATATCTTCCGAGTTTTCGATGCGCTCAATTGGACCGAAAACATGCGAGTTGCAATGGATGCCGTCGTGGAATCCGGCATGATTTGCGAAGCAGCCATTTGCTACACAGGAGATATCTTAAATCCCAATCGCCAAAAGTATTCGCTCAAGTACTACGTCGATCTTGCCAAAGAACTCGAACGCATGGGAGCCCACATTCTGGCGATCAAGGACATGGCGGGGCTTTGCAAGCCTGCTGCGGCCAAAAAACTAGTTGCTACGCTCAAACAAGAGATTGGCATTCCGATCCATTTCCACACGCATGATACGGCCGGAATCCAAGCAGCTTCGATCCTGAACGCAGCCGAAGAGGGACTTGAGATCGCGGATGGTGCCTTTGCATCGATGTCCGGTGGTACCTCGCAAGTGAACTTGAATACCTTGGTTGAGTCGCTTCGGTATTCCCCCCGCGAAAGCCAACTCGATACCGATGCGATGACTGAGCTTTCGGAATACTGGAAAGCAGCTCGCCAATTCTACGCACCGTTTGAAAGCGAATCGTTGGTTGCAGGCGGTGACTTGTATCAACACGAAATGCCCGGCGGACAATACACGAATCTTTATCAACAGGCCAAAGCGTTGGGGCTCGCGGATCAGTGGTCCCTGATTTGCAAACGGTATGCCGACGCAAACCAATTGCTCGGCGACATCGTGAAAGTGACCCCGACCAGCAAAGCGGTTGGGGACTTGGCTCTGTTCATGGTTGCGAATCAACTGTCGGCCAACGACGTGGTTTCGGGAGAACGAGAAATAGCCTACCCAGGTTCGGTATTGGATTTGGTGGGTGGCATGATGGGGCAACCCCCTGGCGGCTTCCCTGCGCAAGCTAAGAAATCGATTCTGAAGAACAATCCAGAAGTTCTACAACGCCCGGGTGAAACGTTGCCTCCAGTTGATTTCGACGCCATTGGTATCTCGTTGAAGCCTAAGCTTGGACGGGATGCGACAATGAAAGAAATCGTCACGAGCGCACTTTATCCAAAGGTATTCGACGAATACGTAACCCACGTTCGTAACTATGGCGATGTCTCCTTGATACCGACCTCAGCTTTCTTCTTCGGACCATCGATCGGAGAAGAGTTCTCAGTCGACATCGAAGCGGGAAAGCGTTTGATCATCAAGTTCTTGGCGATCGGCGAAGCGAGGCCGAATGGCACTCGAACGGTCTTCTTTGAATTGAACGGGCAGCCGCGAGAAGTCGAAGTGTTAGACAAATCGATCGAGTCCAAAGCGGCCACGCGCGTCAAGGCGGATCCGGCAGACCCGACTCACGTCGCTGCCGGTATGCCGGGCATGGTGATCGGTGTGGCTGTCACACAAGGAGCCAAGGTAACCAAGGGGCAAAAACTCTTGGCGCTGGAAGCCATGAAAATGGAGACTGTGATCAACGCGGAACGCGATGGAGAAATCGCCCAATTGCTAGTCCAATCAGGCAGCCAAGTCGAAACGGGAGACCTCCTGTTTGTACTGAAGTAAAAACCTCAACTAGGTTTCAGATATCGAGTTTTTTGCCACGAAAAGACACAAAACACACAAAAGGAAATGCTCAATCCCTTTGGTGAGCCTAGGTAAGTCCTGCTTTTGTGACCTCTGCGTCTTTTTGTGGCCAGCAAGATGCTTTGAACATTTGTCTCTGTAGGGAATGAACCTGATTATGATTTCGAATCAAAACATCAATGCAATATCAACTCGATCGGAAACCATTGGGAGAGCGAGGCTCCTGCCGAGCTGGCGACGCAATGGTTCGGCAGGAGCCTCACCCTCCCGGATAATCTCCATCCTGATTTGTGTCTTTGCCTTGACCGCCAACGCTCTAGCCGTTCAAGACAAGCCCACCGGCGAAAACTCGACCGATAAAGCGAGAGTCAAGCCAGATGAGCTCAGTAAAAAAGCGGGTTCCGCGATCCTTTGGGAACGCAAGTATGCCGATGCATTAGCGAAATCCAAAGAGACCGGGAAACCGATCTTTTGGTACGTGCCTTCGATCCCTGGTACCTTCACCGATCGCAAAGTCGAAATCGACCGCTACATGTTGGCCGGCCCATTTAGCTGGCCAGCCATCATCAAACTGATCAACGAGAATTGCATCCCACTCAAGGCGTTGCCAAACAAAGCTCTTTCCGAGCAGTTTACGCTCAAGGTATACGACTTCGTCGAGCCCGGCTTTCTGATTATCCAACCCGACGAACGAGTCAAACTGTCTGCCAATCGGATGACCACGTTGCATCCGCTTTGGCTTTTCCAAACGATTGCTAGCGCACTCGGTAACCGTTCGACTTGGGCGGAGTATTCGGGTAGCAAACTAGACTTAACAGCGAGTTTCAAGAACCCACCATCGGACTCCGACATCGCAAGCATGGCGTCAAGCGATTCGATGGAGGCCAAACTCGTCGCAGGGATGCTGGTGTTTCGCACTGGTCGGCATGCTCAGGCGCAACGCATTTGGTTGGAAGCGTCTCGGGCGCACCCCAACGATCCACTTGCATGGAAAGCATCCTGCGAAGCACAGGGCTATGGCCCGTTCTGCCGTGGCTTCGAAGTCTTTTCCGAATTGTCGGATTCAGCCTATAAGATTCCAGACGTGATGAACATAACCAGCGCTGCGTTGCCGACTGCCTTCACAGAAGCGGAACTATGGGAACGAAGCGTTGACTACTTGTTAGGCATGCAGCGAGAAGATGGAGGCTTCTTTGATAGCGACTACGACTTTGGTGGTGCGGACAGTCTCCCTAACGTATACACCGCCATCACCTCGCTCGTTGGATTGGCGTTGCTCGAAGCCGAACACAAGTCCACGGACTTGGACAAGAACAAGGAGATTCGGGCTGCCATCGAGCGAATCACTGCTTACGTTTCCGACGATGCCAACGTGAACTTGAACGATCGCGATGAAATCCTTTGGGCACAAGCCTATCGCGTCCGTTTTTTAGCAGCGGTGCAAAAGAAAGCTGGCAACGATTCGATCCTTTCGAATTTACAGCGTTCGGTTAAGCAATTGGAAAACTTACAACTCAGCACGGGCGGATGGTATCACGAATACGCCAACTCCTTTGTCTCTGCTACAGCCTTGACTGCATTGTTTGATGCCAGCTTGGTCGGCGCCACAGTGGACAGCAGCAAAGTCAATTCGGGACTAAAGCGATTAGCAACGCAACGGTTTGCCAACGGGGCTTATCCCTATGCGGTTCGACCTGAAAACGGCAAAGACGCGGGGACTGCCAATGAGCTTGCAGGGGGCGGCGGACGCATTTCGATTTGCGAACTGGCACGTCGGCGCTGGGGGCAAGTCAACGATGCGGACTACGAAGCTGCGGTGACCAAATCCTTGGGCTTCCACGATCTTTTGGCCAAGGCGCTCAAGTATGACAATCATACGTCGACTTATGCATATGGCGGTTTTTTCTTTTGGTACGACATGCAGGCACGCAGCGAAGCCATCGGACTGGTGTCGGACGAAGGTGCTCGGAAAAAGTTAGCCGCGAAACAACGAGAATTGATTTTGAATCTTCCGGAGATTGATGGCTGTTTCGTGGACTCCCACGAACTGGGCCGATGTTATGGAACAGCCATGGGACTACTGAGTCTGAGCCTATTGAAATAGGATGACCTCGTGAGGCGTTATCGCAGACTCAACGGACGGACGGCGACGACGCTTAGATCGTCGGGCTTGCATGGCTGATCTTTGATGCCTAGCATGCGTTGATATGCCACATCGGTTACCGACGCGAGCGCTAGGGCTAGTTTGCCCTTACGCAAGCCTCCCACCACTTCGTCAATGCTCAAATTGTCAAAAAGTCCGTCGCTTGCAATGATGACGGTATCGCGCTGCGACAAGACGAGCGCGGGACCAATCTCAATCCGCATGCGAGCGTCACCCACGACGTTGGACACCAAATGGCGGTCTTCATGATGCATCGCTTCATCTGCCGCAAGCATCCCGGACTCGACCGCAAAACCTACCGGCGAATGGCTCACCGACTGATAGCGAATGCGGCCTCGAACTCCCGTGACCAAAATCATCGAATCGCCGACGTGATACGGACGAATCGTGCCGCGATGATACTCGACCACCGCGATAGTGCACGCGGCTCCAATCTTAAGCTCTTGTACCGCCCTGTTGGCCTGTTCGATACCGTCTAAAATTGCAACGCGTAGTCGGTCCGGCCCGCTTTCGTTGCTCTCAATGGAATGGGTCAAAACCTGCAATGCAATTTCGGACGCTTGTTCGCCACCTCGCATCCCACCACAACCATCCGCAATAGCGAAGACAGCCGTTTCGTCATCGACCCGGATGATACCCACTGCGTCCTCATTGCACGTCTCCTTGGCGGGACTTCGCCGGGAAAACGCGCAGGCCTCCCAATGAGTGTCCTTTTGCGAAAGGAGCTCGCTCTTTTCTTCGCGGAGTAGATAGTGGTGGTTTGAAACAGTCGACATAAATACAAAGGTTCGTGATGTGTCCCAATAAAGCAACCGTACTTTTGGAACTCGCCCAAAAAAGGACCTTCGAATTATGGGTCACTGACGATGCAGCCCCACCTATGCACCCCCCAAAGGTGGCTGTGCAAATTCGGAAACTGGTCCGAACGGGGCAATTCTAACGGGCAAATCCGCCGGACAAGTCTTATCCGAGCGCCAAATCTCAATGCCAGCAATTCGCCTGCCTTAAAAATGGTAGTCTAGGCAAAGTTTGCCGATTAGTTCGGTTCTGCTAAGCATCCCGATGATTCCGATCCGATGCACGACGGTACGTGGTCGTTCCTCAAGCGACGATAGCCCAGCACCTCACAGAACCATTGGATTCGAGCATGAACTCTAAGCTCATCGGAATTGAAACCGTTCGACAAACGCGTCGTGAATGGATCGCAAGCAGCATTGCGATCGCATCCTCCTTGGTCTGGTCCTCGGCCTCGCAAGCTATCACTGACTCGAAGAGCAAGCCGCACGATGCGTTGACAGGCATGTTCCGAGTTCGCGCGGTTTTGGAGATAGCCGGCGAGATCCGGCTCAAGAGTCAAACCAACGACGCGACGGCCAAGGGTGGCAAAATGATCGCAGCCAAGACCGCCCCGATCAAAGCGAGCTCGACGGTCGACTTCGACGAACAATATGAAATCGCCACTCAATTAAACGGCTGCAAATCGTACCAACATTATCATGAGTCAGGCTCCGAGATTCAAATCGACCGACATATCACCAAGACCAGCCTTCGTGAGCAATGCAACGATATTCTTCGGGTCGGTTCAGACCAAGGTCTCATCGCAACATGCCCCAACAATCCGCTGTTTGCCGCCGAAAGGGACTTGATCGAAGGCCCGATCAATACCATGTTCATCGACCAATTGTTGACGGAGAAAGAAGTTCACATCGCGGACAAGTGGACGATCGACAACTCCATCGCCTGCCGCTTACTGAACATGGACGCGATTCAAGCGGGCAAATTGGTCATGTGTTTGGTTGACGCCGACGAGGACAAGGCCCAACTTGAGCTTGACGGAACGTTGTCGGCTTCGGTTCGCCAAGTTCCAACGACGCTCAAGATCGAAGGAAAAGCACAGCTCGATCGCAAGACCGGCACGATATCTTGGTTTGCCGTCAACATTATGGAGACCCGCGAGATCAGTGAAGCGGAACCCGGCTTTCAAATTACCGCCCAACTCCGCATCCTTCGCTCGCCCATTGATGCCATGAGTACGGGCGAAACCTTGAAAACCGTTTCTGCCAAAATGGGGACCATGGAAACCGCTAGTCTTTTTCAGTTTCAATCGGACTTGGGCTACTATCGATTCGTCGCCAACCGAAAGTGGTCGACTTATCGCGACAGCGGTGAGGAAGCGACGCTGCGATATGTAGTCAACAATCGAGTTGTCGCGCAGTGCAATATCACCAACATGATCGACTACGAGCCAGGGCGACAATTGAGCTTGGAAGGCTTTCAGGCGGATGTCAAGACCGCGCTTGGCAAGGCTTTGATAGAGGTTGTCGAGGCCTCAGAACGGCTTTCGGTCAATAAGCTCCGGTTGTTGAGAATCGTTTGTCGCGGTGAGACGCAAGGAGTTGATATCCAGTGGATTCACTACCACATTTCCAATGACGATGGCCGACGCGTCGTGTTGGCCTTTACGTTGAACGAGGCCAACATGGATTTGTTTGCCGCCGAGGACGCTCAGCTTGCTGACTCGTTCGAACTCATCAACTGGCCGACCAAACTCGATGCAAATGCAGTTGAGGCGTTAGGCAAGGAAACACCGGCATCCGATGGAAAGAAAAATCTGATTTCGCAACCGAGTAAGTCTGCCGACCCAACCGTCTCTGGCCGACCGAAGTTGGCGCGCTAGTGCCAAGAATTGGTAGCTTCCTTCCGTTCTTGCTAAACAATTCAGCCGAAAAAAACGAAAAGACCCGAAAAAGACGCTCGAATGAATGAGTTCACGTTAGTCAATGGTTCTCAGCTCCTTCATTCGTAACATGCATAACCGCCGAATGGGATTAAGCACATCAACGCTCGATTTTCTTTCGCTTTCTTTCGTTGTCTTTCGGCTCAAAAAGTGAAGGGAAGTAAGTCTTTTGGCACCAGTGCTCTCAGCTATGGTTCGTGAGCGTCATCTAACGTTTGGCTGTTATGGCCATACCCTCAATCACCGTCAGGCTATTTCTCCTGATGGCAACTGGGCCGTTTACGACACTCGCAACGACGACTCGCACATCGCGAGAACCGACGCGATCGAGATGGTACACCTGGATAGCGGTGAAATCAAAAGACTCTACCAAACGGCCAATCAATCGGAGTTTGGGCCTGGAGTTGGGGCGGCATCGTTTCATCCCAACAAACCTCTGGTCGCTTTCATTCACGGTTTAGAAAATTGCACTAGCGAAAAGCCTTATTCGGCTGCTCGCAGATTCGGCGCGATGGTTGACATCAAAGAGCATGGCAAGTTTATTCATGCGGAAGCTCGCTCCGTACTAAATGCCGACGGCGTCGGAGTTCGACCGTTTGGAGCGTTGAGCGGTGGGACGCATGCTCATTCGTGGAGCAAAGACGGTTGGCTGAGTTTTACTTACAACGACGCTTGGCTGGAACGCAAATCGCCAGCCAACGGTCCATTCCGAAATCAACGCAGTGTTGGCTTCATGGTGCCCAACATGCCTGTTTGCGTCGACGACCGAGGGGTAGACGTCAGTGATCCGGAATCGTTCAGCGGCGCCTACTGTGCGTTTCTTGCTGCCTCGCTATGCGTAGAGGCTCGCAATGGCAGTGATGACATTGAGGCTGCGGTCGAGGAATGTTGGGTCGGAACCAATCGACATGCTCTGGCGTTTTTGGGAGCCATTCGCGACGACTCGGGTGACTTGGTAAACGAAATATTCGTTTGCGACCTACCTGGCGAAAACCAGTGGAATGAGATCGCGAAAAGGGTTGGTTCCGCAACGGCGGTGGACGCAAGTAAACTTTTAGAACCGGTAATAGGCTGTATCCAAAGGCGACTTACACACACAACGCATCGGGCATTTCCTGGAGTTCAAGGCCCTCGCTGCTGGCTCGTTTCCTCAGCGGACGGAAAGTTTCTTTTCGCACCGATGCGAGATGATCGCGGCATTGTTCAGTTATGCCGAATCAACGTATTGCAGGGCCTGATTGAGCAAATCACGAACCTCGAACAATCGCTCGAGGGCCAAATCTCGCTTGATCCAAGTGGAACCCTATGCAGTTTCATTTGCGATCAACGCATCTGCCTAGTCGATTTGCGTTCTGGCTGCGTCCATTGGTTGACGGACCGATCTGCGGCATCCCTTGTTGGTGCGATTCACTTTGCTGGTGAGAACCGCTTTGTCTTCAATCGGTATATGGGCACGGATCGAGAACGTTGGCTACAAGTTTTTATCTGTGAAATCGGATAAAATTCCCAGCGATGGGGTGATGTCCAGACCGCCTAGTGCCTCATAGCCTAGAGCCTCATCGCTCAGCTCAACGGCTCCAAAATCTCAGGTCCCTCATTGGTCGCCCGATTGACCAATGTTGAAACTTGCCGAAACTGCAGCACACCTACGCTTGATTGAAGTTGCTCAAGCAAATTAGGAATGCCGTCTGCGTTGGAGAGGGCAGGGTTCAGCCAGTTTGCAATTTGCGTTTCACTGGTCTTAATCGCCGGCATCCGATCGTGGATTTCCGCTACATCCTCATTGGCCGCGATGGTGGCGATCGAAACAGATCGAATTGGAACGTCCGGCGATTGCGAATTCGGAATTTTGCGATTCTCCGCCCAAATGCCAGCCATCGTGAAAACGTGTTCACCCGCCGTGTGAATCCAATAGGGCTCCTTGACTTTTGGGGCCAGTGTTTTCCACTCGTAATATCCATCGGCCAGGACTACGCAGCGTTTGCTGATCAGCGAAAATCGAAAACTAGGTTTGTCTGCGATCGACTCCGATCGTGCGTTGATCATGTTGTAGCCCGCGGAGAGAGTTTCCGCCCAACTCGGTACAAGTCCCCAACGCATCGGCTCTATAATAGGGCAACCATCCGGACCAAGTCGAACAACTAAGATATTTTGACTTGGTGCGATGTTGTAGCGAGACTGTGCGATGAATGGAGCAGAGATCGACGCAAGCGACGGAGCGAGGTCATCCTTCCAGGTCGGAAACAGGTCCTCAAGCCAATGGTCGACGGGGGTTTTGAGTGTAAATCTGCCGCACATTTTTTGGGCTCGTGATGGTGTAGTTGATTTTCCTTAACTATCGGACCTCCAGGTCGGGAGATGAATCGATCGGATACGCGAAGATCGATCTCTTGGTGGCTGGGATGAAGTAGCCGCACCAAGGGCGTCATGGGAGCGTCGCTGTTTCCTCGGACGACGACGGCTTCGGATAAGTCGTCCAATTCCACTCCTGAGCCAACAGGATACATGGACAAGCTCGTGGTCAGCAGCTGCAATGCATCTCGGCTAAATTTGCCTTGGGCCGTATGCAAACAAAGGTAACTGATCGCATCGGCGGGTACGATGGAACGCCCTTGGACAGGGCTTGTCAACGACAGATATGCATCTGCCAAATTGAGTATTTCGGTGCCAGGCTTTACTTGGCTGATCGTCAAGCCACGAGGGTATCCCGAACCATCAGCCTGTTCGTGAACTTCCTGAATCATCGCTAGTACCGATTTCGAAATTCCGCTTAAACCGTTTAGCAGATCGGCACTTTCAATCGAGTGTCTACGGTATCGCTTTCGAGCCGTTTCGTCCCGCGAATTCGCCTGGCCCGTATACCATTCGTCATTCAATATGAGCGAACAATCGTGAAGTAGGCCCGCCAGTCCGATCTCAAATGATTGGATGGGCTCGTCCTTTTGCAATGTACTCATAACGGTTGCGAGCAAGGACAAATTCGCTGAGTGATTTGCAAGGCTATTGGCGACCTCAGAATCCGCGACTTTCCCGTTCAAAGCGAGCACAGCTAGCGTTGCTGCAACATCTCGCTTTGCTTGAACAACAAACTGTCCGGCGCTCATCTGAATCACATCGAGGCGGATTTCCTCCTTGTTCGTCAACGAGGTCAGGAGTGATTTGACAGAAGTTCTTGCCGACTCCATGGAAGCTTGAATCTGGCGGACCATCTCCGGTGGGAAATTCGACAGGAGCGCAGCGGTTTTTTGTTCCGGTCGGAAGCGAGGAGCATGATGCAAAACGGGTGACTGGATACCGCGTTCACGCAGTTGCTCAAGCAGTCGATTGGTGATGGGCTCACCCGCTTTAAGAAGCAACTGGCCGTCGGGACTGACTAGATCGAAATGGATGGAGGCCCCGTTGCGGAGTTTGTCCGAGGGTATCCCCCATTGAGATTCAACGGTCATCTTGCAGCCTCACTGTTCGGGGGGAAACGAACGACTGCAAGATCTCGAACGCATGCAAGCATAGCTCTTTGATTGGGGCGACGACTATCATTGAGGCAATGGTAGCGATATGAAAATCGCTAGTGGAGAGTTTAAAGCGGCCAAAATGGCCTGGTGCTGGGGGTAAAACGTCTATCGACATTCGAGGAATGAAAGAATCGTCCTGATCCAAAGGAAAACGGTATTTCCCATGAAATGAATCAGTAGAATGGTTCGTTCCAAAAAACCGGATTGAAGCGACTGAATGATGCTTGTTCGAAGTTCGACCAAAGACTCCAATCTTAGAAGGCCCCAAACTTAAGCCATTGGAGAAAACCGACATGCCTCAAAATGCCCAACATCACACGACGCGCAAGCTTTTACCAACGCCTATTACACACGGCTTCCGATCCATCGTGCGTTCTACTGTCGGACTAACCTCGATGTTACTATGCCTAACCGCCACCGTAACCAATACAAATGGCCACGAGGAACCGAGCGATGCTCAGATAACGGCTAACCTCACAACTGAGGACCGACTCCGTAAAACAGTTACTCACCTCAGCGAGACCATCGGAGAAAGAAATTTAACCAAGCCGAAGAAGTTGGATGAAACCGTCGAGTATTTGCAACGGGAGTTTGAGTCGGTCGGCTACAACATCACCAAGCAAACGTTCCAGGTCAACGGCATCGATTGTCACAACTTGATTGCAGAAGTGATCGGTACCGATAAACCTGACGAGATCGTGATCGTAGGGGCTCACTACGATAGTGCTCAAGGCACACCGGGAGCGAACGACAACGGCTCAGGTGTCGCCGCGTTGCTAGAAATTGCAAGACAGATGCATGGCAAGCGTTATCCTAGAACGGTTCGCTATGTCGCCTTTGCAAATGAAGAGCCACCTTACTTCCAACGCGATGGTAAAATGGGCTCATGGATTTACGCTAAATCCTGCCGCCAGCGCAACGAAAACATCAAAATGGTGCTGAGTCTCGAGACGATGGGATACTTTACGGATGTACCCAACAGCCAAAAATATCCCGCATTGTTGGCACCTTTCTATCCCAGCACAGGAAACTTCATCGGCCTGGTTTCGAACATCCCATCGCGAAAGTTGCTCGACCAAGTTACCGAAAAGCTCAAGTCACATTGCGAAGTCGACGTGCAGAAAGGTGCGCTTCGAGACGAACTGCCAGGCGTAGGCTGGTCAGACCATTGGTCATTCTGGCAGGAAGGCTATATAGGCATCATGGTCACCGACACTGCATTGTTTCGATATACGCACTACCATCAGCCAGAAGACACGGTCGACAAATTAGCTTTCGGTCCGTACTCACAAGTCGTTGACGGTTTAGCGAAGACCATCCACGATCTTGCCTCTGAGAGCAATTTGATTGTCGAGGAGAATGCGAAGCCTGGCGCTACGGATTGGCAACTCACGCGTGTCCGCGTCGATGGCCAAAAGTATCGATCGCCCTGGATCGAAGGATACTGTTCGCGTCAAAGCGTTCGTGCTGGCGAGACGATCGATATCAAGGTCTCAGCCAATCCGGCCAGATCGTTCAACCTGGAAATTTTCCGGACCGGATACTACGGTGGTGCCGGGGCCAGATTGATGAAGTCGATTGGACCGCTCGAAGCCACGACTCAAACGACTCCAACTCCAGGTGAAAAAGACTTGCACGAGTGCCATTGGTCAACAACGCACAGTTTGAAGATTCCCAAAGATTGGCTAAGCGGTGTCTATCTCGGCCGGCTTACAACCATTCCAGCATCCCCTTCAGAACCCTATTGGCAGAGCTACGTCATCTTTGTCGTTACCGATGATCGCAAGTGTGATGTTTTGTTTCAATGCTCCGACAACACTTGGCAAGCCTACAACCAATGGCCGAGTCACTACTCTGTTTACACTCATCCCAAGGGCAATCAAGGACCTTGGGCGGATGTCAGTTTCGACAGGCCCTATGGACGCGAGGCTCAATTCGATAGCGTCGTGAATGATCCGCTTACCGTGGGAGCGGGCGAGTACCTGCCTCTCGAGTTTCCCTTGGCTTATTGGCTAGAACAAAATGGCTACGATGTTTCTTATGTTTGCAACAGCGACATGGTTACGCCTGAGCGTGGCCTCAAGAGCCGAGTGTTCGTCAGTGTTGGTCATGACGAATACTGGGACATTCGCCAATTTCGAAGCGTTGAGAAAATGCGAGACGAAGGCGTTCACTTGATGTTCTTGTCGGGTAACAGTGTTTGCTGGGTGACTCCCATGCGTCCAAGCTTCGACAATCGTCCAAACCGAATCATGTTCCGCGGCGGTCCCTACGGCGGTGATCGTCAAGTCGCCGAGGAGCGAAACAAACAGAATGGTCCATTTCCAGAACATGGGCCTGACGAGGGATTCTTGATGGGAGCGAGAAACGTGGAACCGGTCAATGGCGGGGGCGATTGGATATGTACCAATTCAAAGCACTGGATTTTCGAAGGAACCGGCATGAAAGATGGAGACAAGATTCCTGGCCTCATCGGTTGGGAATACCACGGCGATCCAGCGGACATTCCAGGATTAGAAATTGTTGGTGCCGGAACAGCTTGGGTTGGTGGCGAAAAGCCACAGCAATGGACAGCGACTATCTACGAGGGCCCAAAGGGCAACACGGTGTTTAATGCTTCGAGTATTTTCTGGGTACAAGGGCTTTCCTCGCCTCCTGGGCATACCCTGCCTTGGTCGCATTGGAGTCGACCGCACGGCCCCGACGCGAGGGTGCAACGGATTACTAAGAATGTAATCGACCGAGCGATCGTGAGAAAAAAGTAGCAGGACCAAAGTAGCAGGACCAAAGTAGCAGGCACACAAAGCCCGAAGGCCTCCACATTTTTTGATGCGGCACATGGAATGTGCCTGCCACTTTGTGACCTTTGTGAATTTTTGTGGCTATCATGTAACGCTGCGTGAGCAAGGAGCACTTTACTACGACTCGCTTTCGCGACGACTGCGAATCACGGCTCGGAGAGCCGTGCTACAATAATCGTCTATTCCCCTCCAATTGACTCACCCGAGGCCTGCCTGATGAATGTTTCGACTTTTTCTCTATTAACTCTGATACTAAGCGGTTTCGTTGCAGGCGATTGGACGCAGTTTCGGGGCCCCAATTCGGATGGTCATGCAGTCGGTTCCAACACACCTTTGGAATGGTCCGATACAAAAAACGTGGTCTGGAAAGTTCCGGTCGCAGGGCTGGGTTGGTCCTCTCCGTCGATTTCCGATGGCAAAGTCTACATGACGACTGCTGTGGCCAAAGGCGAAGGACTGTCGCTGAGAGCTATCGCACTCGACAAAGAGACCGGTAAAGTTATCTGGGACCGTGAGGTCAAAGCCGTCGATAAAGCGCCTTCGATTCATGCCAAGAACAGCCATGCAAGCCCCACGCCCGTGGTTCGCGATGGTTCTGTCTTCGTGCACTTCGGGGCACTCGGAATGGCCCGACTATCCGCAATGGATGGCGTAACTCAATGGATGTGCAACGAGCTCGACTACCCGCCGATGCATGGTAGTGGTGGATCGCCTATTCTGAATGAGGGCAAGTTGGTTATTGCTTGCGATGGCAGCACCAAGCCTTTTGTGGCTGCAGTGGATGCCGCAACCGGCAAAGTCGCTTGGAAGACATTGCGTTCGATAGAAGCGAAAATCAGTCACTCCTTTGTGACGGCGACCGTAGCGACTGTGGATGGCCAATCGCAAATGTTTGCTCCCGGTCCTGATCACTTTGCCGCTTATGATTTGAAGACAGGTGAGGAGTTGTGGAAGGTGCGAGCGCCAGGTTGGTCCGTAGTGCCACAACCAACCGTTGGACATGGGCTCGTCATTTACAATCATGACTATGACAATCCCGAGTTGATGGCGGTGAAACTGGGTGGCAAGGGCGATGTAACCGACACGAATGTTGTTTGGCGACTCAAGCGTGGCGCACCGAGCACACCATCCATGCTTTTGGTCGGCGATGAACTCTATTTTGTTTCCGACAAAGGCATAGCCTCCTGCGTTGACGCCAAGACAGGCGAAAGCCATTGGATGGAGAGGCTCGGAGGAAATTTTTCAGCATCGCCCGTGTTTGTAAACGGTCGTCTACTTTTTTTGAACGAAACAGGCACGGCGACCTGGGTAGCATTGGGAAAGAAGTTTGAAGAGCTCGGCAAGAATGAAGTGCCGGGAAGAACGTTAGCAACGCCTGCGTTTTCCGAAAATGCTATGTATCTGCGAACGGATGAGTATCTTTACAAAGTTGCGTTAAGATAAGCACATCCTCATTTGTTTTTCGTATTAATTAGCCGATGGGCGCTAGCCCGGGTTCTCGACGAATGTCGAGTGGAAAACCGGAGCTAGCACCCAACGGCTAAAGGTTTGTTTCACTTAAAGACTCATGCCGAACTGCTTAGCAATGGATGTCGTCTGCTTTCTTGGCCCATTCCTAAGCTCCGCCTGGGCTGTGCTGCTGAGTCAAAAAAAGGAACAACCGACTCGGTTGTTCCTTTGATATGGGTCTCAATGAGACTACTTCTTTGGCGGCAGATCCGAAGCCGAAACTTTATGAAATTTTCCATCTTCCTTAACCGCCCATCCCTCACCTGATTCCGCCTTAGCCTCATACGAGATGACTTGAGGGGATGAGGCATTGTCCTGGATCTGCTTGCCCCAAACCATCTTCACCTCGCCACTTTTCAATGCGGCGATGGCCTTGGGAAAGCGACTTTCGTATTGATCTAAGTCCTTAGCGCTTTTCAGCGGAGCACCGCCGTAAGTAGACTCCAAAATCAATGCTTGCGTGTCAGCGAGCGCTTCCGAAACCCCACCGGGAACCGCAGGAACGGACGAAGGGGAAGACGAGCAACCTCCAGCCGCAAATCCCGCGAAACAAACAATCAAACAGGAGATAAAGTTTTTCATGCTATTCAATTCCTGAAACGACTTCACCACCTGCACGACTACCAAGCGCCTGCCAAGCAGCGAAATCGACGCTGTCGGCAACCAAGCGGCACGAACCATCCGCGTAAGCGATATTGGCACCGCCTGTGTGATAGCTGGATGCTGGAATGTGTGTTTGAGCGAAGCTTGTGTTTCCGCAGCCAAATTTTTGCGTGGCTACCGTTTGCGTTTTCCTGTTCCAATTAGGCGGTAGTGTGTGGGAGTAAGCGATCGTCGAACTAACCGAGCCTCGGTAGTACTGCAATCCGACATATCGGAAATACGTTGAACCATTCGGACCTGGATTGCACAGCAAAAGGTTTCTTCCGTCGGAAAGTTCCGCAGGCGTAGTATAGGCCGTGCCATTTAGCATGTGAGTCGTGTGGTCGAACATTCCGGTTTGTGAGTTTTGGAAATTGCCTCGTTTTGTTTCTCCAAACATTGCCGTGTTGCTCGTACCATCGGTGATGGCTGCGTGAGTTGGCCCCTTGAGAGGTAGTCCCGAGGGCGGATTGGGCATGCAGAAGATCCCATCACCAGGTTGACCACCTCGAAAATCGCAATTCGCTCCCGTGGAGATCATGTAGTTCGATCGCCCAGCGTCGCCGCCGGCAACCGGCTGAAACATGCTTGATGGGTCAGACGGACACTGATACATCGGGATGTTGCCGATTCTAGCAAGGGCGTTCACGTTGGCTATCACCGGAATACTTGCGTTGAGTGGTGCGTCACTGTTTACGTTGTAGTCCAAATTCCACAGATTGTTCAGGTTACTCTGCTCAACGTACGCAAGCAAAAAGACTTGTGGAGATGCGTCGGAGTAGTAAGTGGTTAGTACACCTGTTGTTGGAGAAGGAAGTACCTTCGAGTGACGTCTCGGAGGAAAGTATTTCATCGCGCTCTCAAAGTTGTGAGACGCTAATGCCAACTGCCGAATAGAGTTCTGGCACTGCATTCGCCGTGCAGCTTCTCTCGCTGCTTGTACTGCAGGTAGCAGCAAGCCAACCAAAATTCCTATAATTGCGATCACTACTAGCAGTTCCACCAACGTGAAACCGCGGTGATGTCCTTTTCGAACCATTCCTAGACTCCCTGATAATCCAAAGTAAGATCAAAAATAAAATTGAGAGGAGCGAGATGCTACCACAGCCATAGTATACAGATTTGTAAACATCCGATAAGGAAATTACCAGACAATGGTCCATTTTGGTACTTACGCAGGCGCCCCCAGGGTAAGGAGATTCCTCGATCCGTATCGGATTACACTCAATGTTTCCTTGATCGCAACCCCTTTGCGGCGTTTTTTGTGCCCTAGCTGGCTCTGAGGGGCCTATATGGTCTTTGTATTAGATTCTGGAGAAGGTCGTCTCACGGCTGGTCGATGACCGTAAGACGGGTGATGCCCGCGGGGTTCTCAATATCGCTCAAGAAATTTTTCCAAACGCCTTGCTGAAGTTCCATTGCGATCGCTCTTTCACGCGAGTATCTCGCGGACCACGTTACCATGCACATCCGTCAATCGATAGTCGCGACCCGCATAGTTGTAGGTGAGCTTTTCATGATGGATACCCATTAGATGCAATATGGTGGCGTGCAAATCGTGCACGTGCACTTTGTTTTCCACCGAGTGCCATCCAAACTCATCCGTTGCTCCGTGGACCATGCCTCCTTTGACTCCGCCACCCGCCATCCACATACTAAATCCAAAGGGATGATGTTCACGTCCCGTTCCACTTTCTGCCGTTGGTGTACGTCCAAACTCGCCGCCCCAAATGACAAGCGTTTCCTTCAGTAGTCCTCGCTGTTTCAAATCTGCCAGCAGACCAGCAATCGGCTGATCTGTGCTTTGGCAATTGTTAGGCAACTCCGTAGCCAAGTTCGAATGCTGGTCCCACAGTTGGCATGAAGACCGCTTGGAGGTTTGCGTGTGATAAACTTGGACCATTCGAACGCCCCTCTCAACAAGTCGTCGAGCCATCAAGCACTGCTTTCCAAAGTGATCCGTCACAGGTTCATCGACTCCATACAATTTTTTAGTCGCTTCGGTTTCATTCGAGATGTCAAAGGCTTCGGGGGCCTCGCGTTGCATACGGAACGCCAACTCAAAGGATTCAAGCCTAGCGTTGAGACGACTGTCCTCGGCCCGTTGGGCAGCATGCGATTGGTTCAAGTCTCGCAACCAATCGAGTTGCTGACGTTGTGCGGTCGCATTGAACCGTGAGTTGCCTAAGTTCGCGATCGGAGTCTTGAGATCGTTCACCAAAGTTCCTTGATACTCACCTGGCAGAAAACTGCTGCTCCACAATGGTGCACCTTGAGCCGGTTGAGATGGCGAAATGACCACATAACCGGGCAGGTTTTTGTTTTCAGAACCGAGGCCGTACAACAACCACGACCCCATCGACGGCCGTGAAAAAGCTTGTTCGCCCGTGTTCATTTGCAAACACGCACCGTTGTGATTGATGTTGTCCGCGACCATCGAGCGGATTAGGCAAATGTCATCAGCGTGCTTGGCGACGTTTGGGAATAGCTCGCTGATCTCCATGCCGCATTGGCCATGCTTGGCAAACTGGTAGGGTGAAGCCAAAAGATTGCCGGTCTTGGTCCGCTCAAGTTTAGGCTTCTCAAACGGCAGCGGCTGTCCATTCAATCGCTTTAGTGACGGCTTCGGATCGAAAAGGTCCACATGGGATGGACCGCCGGACATAAAAAGGAAAATGACATTCTTGGCTTTGGCTGGAAAGTGCGGTGCAGGTTCTCCGGCTGAGGACTCGGCGCACATGGCAGCTAGTCCTAGCATTCCGAACCCGCCCGCAAAACGAGCCAGTGCATCTCGGCGATTGACTTTTCCTGCGAATGATTGATTAGTCAACATAGACAAACTCATTGGTGCAAAGGAGTACGTGACAAAGTGCTACCCAGGATTCCATAGGATTCGAATTGTCGACAGCAACCGATACGAGAGCTTGTTCGGATTTGGTAGGTGGTCGCTGAAACAATCGATCGGTTAGCCAAGCAAGACGTTGATTCGTATCGCCATCCTGTTTGACGACTAACGTTGCGAGTGTATTGGCCTGAGTGAGAGCAAAGGTATTATTGAGAAGCCACAAAGCTTGTGGGGCAACAACCGTATCGTTGCGTTTATCGACGATTGTTTGCGCATTAGCTCCATCGAACACTGCAAGATATCCTGAGCGATCCGATCGAACATTGGCGATGTAAAGGGTTCGTCGCGGTACCATGAGGTCGCGAACCGCAGGCCCGCCCCGAGCCTGATCCAACGACCCGGCCGCGAACAGCAATGAATCTCGTAACTCCTCCGCGCTCAGTCGCCGACGCTGCTGATGCGATAGGAATATGTTCTCGCTATCAATCTCACCTGCATTGGACGCAGGTACCGACGATCGTTTGTAAGCGTCCGAGTTCATCATCAATCGATGCATTTGTTTAATGCTCCAACCATTTTCGATGAACTTGGTAGCCAAATAGTCCAGCAGTTCGGGGTGCGTTGGCCGCTCACCCAGCTTGCCAAAGTTGTTAGGCGTTCGCGCGAGGGCTTGTCCGAAATGATGTTGCCAAATCCGATTTACCATGACTCGAGCGGTTAGCGGATTTTCTGGACTGGTCACCCATTTCGCTAGTTCGACTCGACCACTTCCCTCAACGATTTTTGGTTGTTCGTTGGCAAGTAACACAGGAAAGCCCCGTGGAACTTCATCGCTGAGTTGATCGTACTGGCCACGTTTGTGAATGCGGGCATTGTGATATCCGGCATAGGTCGTATTCTTGACACCTCCGTCCGCTAGTCCCACGGCCTTCGGTGAGACAATGATCTCGGCGGCTAATTGTGTCCGCTCCGCCTCCAAGGTCCTGGCGATTGCATCGTCTTGAATGAGTTGCTGCCCATCACCCTCGCACACCCACCAACCGTCTTCGCCATGCGGACGTCCCGCTTTTAGCGATTCGCCTAAACTCCAATGTTGTGGCGTACTCGCACTGGAACGTGTGATGACAAACTCGGTGACCGTTGTATCGCAAGCATGACTGGCCTGAGGCTTGATACTCATCCGCAACAGTTCACCTGGTGCAATCGAAATGTCAGCCTTGTCAAACTCAGCGGTGCCACCATTCGCAATGGCCCCTGAGCCTAGCAGCGTTGTCCCGTGACGAAGTTCCCACAAGACGCCATCACCGCAATTCGGGTCCGTGTCTACTAGCTTTATTTTTGCCTGGTAATTGCCTTCCGCTGGGCTAACCCAGGCTGCCGTAATCGATGAGGTTGGACCTGGATGGAGCGCAACACCGCTGGGTGGAATACGAAACGTTAGGACTTTTAACTCGGCGTCTGTCTCATTGAACATCAACGAGGGTGTGTCTGCTCCTTGCTTGATTCGACGCATCAACCCATTGGTTCCGAGCGCATTGCGCTCTACGGTTGGCAATGGCCGAAGCATGGCCGTCAAACTTGTGTCGATCTCAGCGATCCGTTTTTGCTTTTGCGTTTGCTGTAATCGGATGTTCGGCTCGGTCAAATCGATTCGCATCGGCTCTTCGCCCGCACCCGGCGGAGTGAAGTTTTCGAGAATGCGACTGCTGTAAAAGAATCCCGCTATCGCATGGTATTCTCGAGTCGTAAAGGGATCGTATTTGTGGTCGTGGCAGCGGGCGCATGCCAATGTTATGCCGAGGAAGGTACGACTCGTGAAATCGACTTGGTCGTCCACGATGTCCGTGTGAATCTTCTTTTTGTCAGCATCACCATTGCCCCATTCACCGATCGCGTACGCTCCCGTTGCGATGATTTGCTCGACATTAAATTGACCGTCCCTGGTTCCTAGAATGTCCCCGGCAATCTGGTCCCTAACAAATTGATCGTAGGGTTGATCGCGATCGAATGCGTTGACCACCCAATCTCGATACCTCCAGGCTTCGGCAATATCTCCCGCGCCGCCGTAGGAGCGAGCGTCCCAGGAGTCGGCATAACGTGCGAGGTCCAGCCAATGTCGCCCCCAACGTTCGCCATACTGCGGAGAAGCCAGCAGTCGCTCAATGACTTTCGGAAACGCATCCACACTCGTATCTGCGAGGAAAGCCGACATCTCGAAAGACGTCGGAGGGAGCCCCGTCAAATCGTATGTAGCACGTCGCAGCAGCGTACGCTTGTCCGCTTCGGGTGCTTTGCTGAGATTCGCAGTCGTTAATTTTGACTCAAGGAAACTGTCTATTGTTGCGGTATCGAAAGAGGCGGACTTTTGAAGCGGTTGGAATGCCCACCATGATTTTGCTTCTGCTTCGTCCATTCCGCCAACTTTTTGCTTCGCAATACGCGGGTCATGTGCGCCTCGACTAATCCAATCTTTTAGCAATTGGATTTCGGCGTTTGGCAATTTGCCACCCGCTTCGGAAGGTGGCATTTGCGGACCGTCTTCTCCATACTCGATCGCTGCGATGACCAGGCTTTCCATCGGCTTGCCGGGAACAATCGCTGGCCCGGAATCCCCCCCCTTCGTCCATCCTAGCTTTGTGTCTAACGCTAGTCCGCCGTGCATCTTGCCTTTGTCAGAGGTATGGCAGCCTTCGCATCGTTGTACCAAAACAGGTCGTATCTTGGACTCAAAGAAGTCGTCATTTCCGTCAGCAAAAACGTGTTCATTCCATGCGTTGACAAATACTCCAATCGCCATCAAATAGGCCGATTTCGCAGCGTTTTTTCTGGGGATTGATCGCAATGGATTTATGGAAGAAGAAGTCATGCTAAGCACCCATGCGTAGACAAAAAGGCGTAACTTTGGTTGTTGTTTTTCTCGCTTGAAGACTCATGCCTATATGCTTAGCAAATCTTGGATCACGTTGCCGTGCACATCGGTCAGTCGATGGTCACGACCGCCATAGCGATACGTCAGTCGTTCGTGATCGAGTCCCATTTGATGCAATATTGTGGCGTGGATGTCATGAACGGTAACAGGGTTGACAACAGCATTCGTACCGAATTCATCGGTCTCGCCGTAAGTGGTCCCTCCCTTGAACCCGCCGCCTGCCATAAAGAGGGTGTAGCCGCTCACGTGATGATCGCGTCCCGTGGTTTCGTTGATAGCACCGACGGCAGGAGTTCGTCCCATCTCGCCTGCCCAAAGTACGATTGTCTCGTCCAGCAACCCTCTCTGATGAAGGTCCTTAATGAGTGCGGCGACCGATTGTTCGGTGACCCTCGCGTTCTTCTCGTGGTTGGTCTTGAGAAGAGTGTGTTGGTCCCATGGCGAATTGTTGCCATCGAAACTTGGACAAGTGATTTCAACAAACCGTACCCCCGCCTCCACCAACCTGCGAGCTCGTAAAGCCTGCGTCGCATAAAACCGCTGATGTTCATCGGTCGAGTCTACGCCGTACATTTTTTGAATGTGTTCGGGTTCTTTGCTGATATCCGCAAGTTCCGGAACTGTGCTCTGCATTCGGAATGCGGTCTCGTAGTTAGCGATTGCGGCTTCAATCTCTTGTGGCTCCGAGGTTTGTTTGCCGAAGGCTAGATTGGACTCGGCGAGCAAAGACAGCTTCTGCCGCTGTAAGATCATGCTTTCTTGCGGCGCGATGTTGTCAACAGGAGTACCTTTCGCACGCATCATGGTTGCTTGGTGACTGGCGGGCAGGAAAGAGCTGCCAAAGTTTTCTAGCCCGCCGTTGGGTACCCAATCATTGTTCAGCAGCACATACGCTGGAAGATTTTGGTTCTCTGTCCCGAGCCCATACGAAATCCAAGCGCCAATACTGGGTGCTTGTCCCAAAACACGTCCGGTATGCAGCAGGAGATTGGACTGACCATGCAAAGGTAATTCACCGACCATGGAACGCACTACGCAAAGATGGTCCGCGACTTGAGCTAGGTTAGGAAAGAGGTCGCTTACCCACAATCCGCTCTCTCCACGTTGTTTGAACTCCCAAGGGCATCCCAGCCAAACGCGGCCTGCTGAGTTGTCCGATCGTTTGCTGACCCAACTGGAGCCGATGGGTTGCCCTTGATGTTTCTTGAGCATCGGCTTGTAGTCGAACGTATCGACATGGCTCGGTCCACCATCCATGAAACAAAAGATGATGTTTTTCGCCTTCGCAGGAAAACGAGGCGCGGCATCGACCTCACTGGAAATCAATCCGTTCAGCGCGAGCATGCCAAACCCGCAGGAGGCCTGCTGAAGAAAACCTCGCCGCGTAAACGCAGGTGCGATGGAGCCGGGGCAAATAGGGTGTTTCATGGCTAGTCAGGAGTTAGCGAAAATAGGCGGAAGGGCGGCGTGATCGATTGGCTCAGCGGTAGTGAATGAATTCTTGGGTGTTGAAAATAGCGTGCCCCAGTTGGGTCCAAGCGGCTTCGTCATGAAGGATATCTGCCGTGGTGGCAAAGGATCGAACCGCGGCGGTCCATTGCTGCAATTCTTGCGGGCTTGGTGCACGAGCGTACGAAGAAATAAACATGCTTGTCACACGTTCTTCTGCCGTGGTATGCGGGGCTTTGAGTAGATGCATGGCCCAATGTTTGGCAAGGGTGCTAACCAGCGGGTCGTTGAGCATCATCAGCGACTGCGTTGGAACATTTGTCACATTGCGCTTACCGCTTGGGAGTCGCAGATCCGGCAAGTCAAACGCTGTCAAAACTTTAGGAGGAGCCATGATCGACATGGTCAAATAGAGTGACCGACGTCCATCGCCATCCATTGGGCCAGAATAAAGTCGCTTGGTTGCATCTTCTGCGGACCGGAACGGATTGATCGACCGTCCGTAGAGTCGGCCATCGAGACGGCCAGAGACCATAAGCATCGTATCGCGAATAGACTCTGCCTCCAAACGGCGAGTTGGATAATGATGACGCAAGCGATTGGCTGGATCTTGCTGTTTCGAATCATCATTTCCGATGCCCGATTGGCTGAATGTTCCTGTGAGCAGTAGTTGTCGCACCAACTTCTTCGTCGACCAGCCTTGACGAACAAAATCGCGCGAAAGCCAATCGAGTAATTCCGGATGCGATGGCTTGTCCCCCAGCCGTCCAAAGTCATCGGGCGTCGTGACGAGCCCAGTCCCAAACACCCATTGCCATACGCGGTTCACATAGACTCGCGAAGTCAGTGGATGCTCTGGGGTCAACAGCGAGTCGGCCAATTCAAGTCTTCCGCTCCCTGTACTCTTGGCCACATCGTTCCGACCTGCAAACATTTGCAATGAATCGGGCATGACCAACTCACCGAGCGCATCGTAATTGCCGCGAATGTTGAGATGCAATCCCGATCTCGTAACTTCACGTTCATCCATACTGTTGACCGAACGCGGAAACGCGATGGCTTGCTCGATCGCTCGATACTCCGAAATTAGCTGCGAGAGAGGACTATCCTGGCCAGATTGGTTTGGTAACAATTTGTGCGATATCAACCAATCAATGATTTGGCGGTCGCCGAAGCGAGTATGTTCGTCGCTCCATCGATGAATCGCATCGTTGAACCATGCGGTGACGTGAGCATTAACTTCGACGCTATTTTTGGGAGTCGCGTTTGCATATAACGATTCGAAGGCATCCAGTGTATCCTGCGGAGTTCCTCCCGCATCATGGGTTACGATGCCGGTGACGCTTAGCCAACTTCGTTTGTCATAACCCAAGTCGTTGTTCGGCAATCCGGGAATGACGCCCACTCGAGCTGGAAAATTCGGGTTGAGCGACGAAGTGACAAAATCGATAGTAACCTTTGTAACGCCCCCTTTCATCGGAGTATCTCCAAGGGTTCGCCATGTCGGCTGAATCTGATTGACGATACTGACACCTTCATTGAGAAGTGCGTTTTCATCCATTTGAAGATACCCGCCAAACTCGCCACCTGCGAGTTTGAGGCTTACGAACTGGCCGGGCACAAGGTGTTCGGGAGGCATTCGCAATGCACCAGGCAATTTGGAAGAAAGCGAATGCGAATGGTAGCCTCTGGGTAATAATCGCTTGATGGCGGAATCGCCATCCAACGCAATGAGGGGCGTGGCCTCGTCGACCCAACCGTGCTTCATGCCATCGCCATCGGTGACCCAGCCTGTTGGGATATTAGGTTGCGCAAAGTCGGTTAGTACTTGGAACGACTCGTTCGCTTTGATTCGAGCCGCCCGAGCGGCTTTCCATTCGGCAGTGAGAGCATTCCAAGTCGATTCAATATCGATATTAGCAGACGCATTGGCTGCGATCAGTTTTGAGAGCGGATACGCGACGTCTTCGATGGTTGGCGGTGGAGCGTTCGGTGCTTCCAATGGACCACGCCAGCTTGACGGTTGAAGCGATACGGCCCTCCAAAGCATTGCAACCTCGCTGCGAATTGCCATTCGCAATTCCTTTAGCTTTGCGATCGCCGTGTCGTTCTTGCCCGGCGCATCCGCTGGTCGGCTAACCCATCGCGGGGTCATGAATGCAGCTCCCAATGCGTAGTAATCTTTTTGCGACACCGCTTCCAGTTTGTGATCGTGGCACTTGGCGCAAGCGACCGTGGTGGCCAAAAAAACTTTTGAAAAGGCATCAATCTTGTTGCTGACCATCTCCTGGTGGACACCGTTGTATGCCAGACTGCTGCCATGGCGATGCTCGCCCAAATGGTAAAACATCGGTCCAATAATGCTCTCGTTGATTCCCAAATCGGCGTGGACTCGCGGTTGAGGCAAAAGGTCGCCAGCCAACTGCTCGCGAAGGAAAACATCAAATCCGACATCGCCGTTGAATGCACGGATCAGATAGTCACGGTACTCGTAGGCTCCTTTCGCGGGGACATCCCATTCGTAGCCATACGTGTCGGTGTATCGAACGGCGTCCATCCAGTGTCTCGCAAAATGCTCACCGAAATGAGGTGAGGCAAGAAACTCATCGACGAGCTGCTCAATTGCCGCCTTGCGATCGACTTGCCATTGCTGCAAAAATGTTTCACGCTGAGCTAGCGTTGGTGGCAAACCTGTCAGGACGATCGCAATTCTCCGTAACAATACCTCAGGCTCAGCAGCAGGCGCAGGCTTCAGATTCGCTTGTTCGAGTGCGGCCAAGATGAATCGATCGACGGGAAGATCGGACCCATGGTTTTCGGCAACGACTGGCGGGACTGTATTAGCCAGCGGCTTTAGACTCCACCAATCCAGTCGTTTTTCAAATTCCTCGGCCCAAGTGCTCGACGCGGGTGGAACGGCAGAGCCAGCATCTTGTCTCGGGTCGATCGCACCTTGTCGAATCCATTTGGTGAGCAAGGTTACTTCGTCCATCGACAATTGTTTGTCTGGTGGCATCTTGAGATCTTTGTCGGTGTATTGAACAGCCTTGATCAATAGACTGCCAACAGGCTTGCCAGGATGAATCGCAGGGCCCGACTCGCCACCCTTTTCCCAAGCGTGGCGAGTATCCAGACGCAGGCCACCTTCCTGCGAAGCTTCGCCATGACACTCGATGCATCTTGCGATAAGTAGCGGTCGAATCTTTGCCTCAAAGAACGCAAGCTTTTCGGAGTCCGCGGTCTCTTTGGTGGCTGGCATGTATGCAAACTCCTTGCTAGGAGTTTTTGATGAAAACGCGAAACTGATCGGGGATTTCATTTCGGGACCACCGACCTGTCGCAACGGGCTGCCGCTGCTGGGACTATCGCTCGGCCAGACGCTGACTGTTCCGCTCAAACTCGCAGCATAGAGCAGTTCATCTGGTCCGATCGTCAAGCCTACAGGCGTATTCAGCTCGCCACCAACTCCAGTCCATTCGATGGTTTCTTTTCCGTCGAAACGAAGAATGCGATTCGCGGAAGTGCTCCAAAATGCATCGCCTTTTTTATCGAAAGCCAGGCCCCACGGAGCCTGAGGTGCTCGCTGCGCCCAGATTTCGCTCATGGATCCATCGAGCTTTTCGGATGCACGCCGCAATGCCTGAGCCACATAGTCGGTTATGAACAATCGCCCATCATGAATGGCGATTTGGGTGATGCCGCCGGGGGATGCGAGTGCGGAGTCTGCTTTCCATTCTCCTGACGGGTAGGCGTAACGTTTGACTTTGCCATCCCCCTGGCTAGCGACCAACAAGTCCCCTTCGTACCAGGTCATCCCAGTTGCTCGAAAGAGTCTGCCACCGTAGCCTTCGGGAATATCGAGCAGAGTCTCAATGAGTCCATCACCGCGCGGGTCGAAACGAAGTACGGTTCCTTCGCCGCCGGGCAAACCAGTCGATATCAGCAGTCGGCCGTCTGGGTCGAAAAGGATGGTGTTCGACGGAGGCAATCCGCTAAGTAAAGTTCCAAGATGGTTGCCGCTTGAAAGGTCATAACGTTCGACTTTGCCCGAGCTATTCATGAGCACCAGCATCTCCTCGTTATCGGCCGCATCCACGCGGGCCAACATGAGGATGCAAAGCAACATCAAGATTGGGGCAACCAAAGATCGCAAGAATTTGTCCTTCTCGGAAATCCGAAATCGGCTGGCGCAAATGCGAACCAATCAGGGGGTGGGAACAAGGCAGGTGGTGGGCATCGGCAAAACACATGGACTACTTGTCAGTCACGTGTTTAGCCAGTGGTGGTCCAGTCATTATTATAGCCCAATTCGGTAAAGCAGGGCGACCGAAAAACTGGCCGAAGTCAAAACAAACGCTTCAATGAGGGCGGCAGCATGAAAAATACCTTAGCACGACGCGCAAGCTAGTGAATCTACTATTCAATTCAGTAGCGTGCGACCTGGCCGGTGCGACTGCGAACGATCTATCATCGCCGTTTAAGATACCGAAACTAGCTCGACGACGCTGATCTCAGGAATCCAATTCAGACGCATTTTACGCAAGGAACCTACGCCTTTAGTAATATGCAACCAATGGTTCTTCCACGGGTGCAATCCTCGAACAAATCGCTTGTCCCTTACTGGTGCAAACGGTGTGCTTCCCCAGGGCAAAGTCAATTGACCACCGTGTGTGTGTCCAGACAACATCAAATCCCAGTTCGCTTTTTCAATTAGGTCCTTGGTGTCAGGATTATGGGACAGCAATACTCGTGGCGTGCCAACTTGCTTGGTCTCCTCGAGCAACTGAGGCTTGAAATCATCGGCCCAAATGTCCCCCAAGCCAATCAGCTCGAAACCCGCTTTGTTTGGAATCGCAACTTGTTCTCGCTCATTCATCAACACTCGGATGTTTGCTTTCTCGAGCATGTCGACCACTTTGGTCGGCCTTGCGTAACCTCCATACCTTGCAATCCACTTGCAGCCATCGTGATTTCCCGTGCTGGCAAAGGTCGGTGCAGCGGCAGATAGCTGCTGCATAATCTTGGAATATGCGTCCCATTCATCCCAGCTATGTGTAATGAAGTCACCGGTTAAGCAGATGATGTCAGGCTTTTGTTGCAAGCCTAGATTGATCGCATACTCGATGAAATCCAGCGGCACCTCACTCGAAGCATGCAAATCGGACAATTGAACAATGCGGACGGGATTCGAACCGGCAGGAAGAATTGGGACTCGATGCCGGCCAACTCCGATCCAATTCGGTTCGATAAAACGCATGTCGGTGTACACAGCAGTTGCGGTCGCGGCAAGGCATGCCAACATTCGTCGACGCGTCACTAGCCGAGAGCGTTTAGGCTGAGTTAGTTCCAGTTTTATATCCGATTCATTCATCGATCTTGTCCCTCAGATGTTGGGCCAGCTGCAACGGCGCTTTTCAAGCGTAGTTCAAATGAGCTTCCTCTCCCGAGAACACTAGACACCTGAATGTCTGCCGACATCCCCTGAACCAAATGCTTGACAATCGATAACCCCAAGCCTGTGCCACCCGAGTCTTGGCTTCTTGCTTTCTCGACGCGATAAAAACGTTCAAATATGCGGTCTAGGTCTTCTGGCGGAATTCCTATTCCATTGTCTGCAATAATCAACACCACATGGTTCGGCTCGCGGCGTGTCGACACTTTGACCCAACCCTCTGGATGATTGTATCGGACGGCGTTCCCAAGCAAGTTGCCAATGACTGTGCGAAGAGACTCCAGATCAGCTTCGATGCGACAGCCGTATTCGACACCTGTTGAGTCGATGGAAATTTTCTTCGCTTGTCCAATGGTTAGATGTTCCTCAACGCAAGTCTTCAGGACATCATCGAGTAAAAGATTCGATAGCTGAGGCTTGTCCGGTTGGGATTGCAACTTGGTCAAATGCAACAAGTCTCGAATCAGCGAATCGAGTCGATGCGCTTGTTCCGCAATTCGTTCGACGAAACGATGGCTTGCCTCTTCGTCCTCGAGGGCGCCCATAAGAAGCGTTTCGGCGTAGGCTTTGATAGCTGAGAGCGGGGTTTTCAGCTCGTGTGATACATTTGCGGTAAAGTCACGTCGCGCGTTCTCCAGTTGCTTGAGCCGGGTTTCGTCTGTGACCGTTAGCAGGACACCGCTTGAAACCGTCGCCATCGATGCGTGCTCCGGTTCGAGCAACGGGTGCGCGCGAAGCCGCAAGGTCACTTTGCTCAGCGGCAGCTCCAGCTCAGCCTCCTGGATTTGCGGCTCCGCCGACACTTCTTGAATGAGATTCACCACCGTTGGTTGTCGGATCACTTCGATCAAGTCTTGGCCAAATTGAAACGTGGCTCCCAGCCCCAGCAGTTCTCTCCCCGCACGGTTAACGAAGAGCAATTTCAATTTTTGATCAAACGCAAAGACGCCAACCGGCATGGCCGACATGACTTTCGATGACTGTTCCACGGAGTGCTGAACCGCCTCAAGTCGCTTCTGCATTCCCTCCGTCGCTCGCAGCAAAATCCTCGAGACTCCGGGATCAAAGCTCGCAACGGAATCGCGGTTATCCGCGGCCAGCAGAGCCGGAGAGGGTGAAGTATGCGACGTCTGGTTGGACCACTCGGAAAGCGACGCGATCAAGCGTTTTCTTTCGTCAACCGCCTTGCCTCGCAACAACCCAAGTGCCACCGCGCTGAAAACAATCAGGCAGGATATGAACTTGTCCCACCAACTGAGCGTCGCCATGCCGCTAACCGCGAATCGGCGTACAAGACTCATTTCGTTTCCCAAGTTCACGATCGAGTCCGTTCGGCAAGTCAATTTCAACCGCTGGTAACCGTTCGGCTCGATACTCCAGCTTTGTACCGCTTGCAACTCGCCGATATTCTCGGTCACACCCAAGTCGGCACTTGACGTAGCCCAGGCCAACTCGCCTCCCTTGGTCAATGTATCAATGGCAGCTTTGGATCGAGCGTCCATCTCCCCCGGATTCGCCGTCTGGAAAAGGGTCTTGATAGCCAGCAGATCCGATCGAGCAATCTCAACTTGATTTTCGCGCCAGGCCGACTCGACGTTATGCCATCGGATTGAAACGAAGATCAAAGCAAGACCAAGTCCAACGGTCGAAAAAATAGCTACAACTGGCCATGAAGTGGCAAGAATACGATTGGCAAGATTTCGTTTTCGGCTGGACAACAGTAGCGACCCAAGAATCATTTCCGGACGGAGAGTAAGACGTTAAAGCTAACGCAAAGTGACGAATCGTACGAGTTCAGCCTAGTCCCTTTTCGATAGAGTGACTCGTTTTTCATCCAAAATTCTCGCTCAAGATGTTGTTTTCGGTCGTAACGTGAGTTTCAAAACGAGGGTATGATTGGTGCGGATACAACTACCCGGCGTCTCTTGACCTCCTTTACCTCCACTATGCCTAACCACATATGAATTTTTTGCACCTGTGGGCACTTGGGATTGGTGCAGGCGCATTAGCGATCCCTGTGGCTGTGCACTTCTTAACAAAGCCTAGGCCTGTCACCTATCCTTTGGCGACCATTCGGTTTCTGCGCGAGGCCATCGAAGAAAAGCGATCTCGCAGTCGACTTCGGGATTGGATAGTTCTGCTGCTCCGCATGCTGGCCGTTGGACTGCTTGCAATGGCCCTCGCTAGACCATGGCTCGACAACTCGCAGGCCATCGAAGCGATTCCAGACGACGCGACCGCACGTGTGATCGTGATCGATGTTAGCCAAAGTATGTCGGCAAAGGTGGCTGGGACCACCGCCATCGCCCAGGCTCAAACCATCGCTCTCAAGTACCTGGAATACTCGCCCAATCTTCAAGCCAATGTGATCATGATCGGCGCGAAGGCACGCCCCACTTTCAAATCCGTTTCTTCAAACCTTGCCATCCTTCGCGAGGCGGTCCAATCCGCGTCACCGCGTTGCGAAAAAGCAGACATCAAGTCGGCTATGAATATCATCGGATCGATGCTCTCCGAATCCTCAGCGGCTAAAGCTGAACTTATCGTCATCAGCGATTTCCAACGCTCGAATTGGAGTAACCTATTTCTGGACGCGATTCCGACAGCAACGAAAATCCAACTGGAGTCCGTTTCGACCGAAACGGTTTCCAATGTCGCTATTACTGGTTTTCGTATCTCGGGAAGAGCCATCGTGGAATCCGATGTCATGCTCGAGTTCGATGTCGCTAACTATTCTGACCAAGCGGCCGAGGTGCAAATCTCCATGGATTTAGGTGAAATTCAAAAGGCCATCAACAGGACAGTAAACGCGCAAAGCGTGGAAACCATAACCGCCCCAATGAAATTCTCGCGGCCGCAGTGGGTTGCGGGTTGGGTTCAACTACAGGGCAACAACGACGCCATTCCCGCCGACGATGCTCGCGCAATCGCGTTTCGTATCGATCAACCTCCCAAGGTTGTGATGATTACAAAATCGATGGGCAAAAAAGAAGCGATGAGCTCGTTCTTCTTGAAACAAGCCCTCGACGTAATCAGCGGCCCCTCCGTTTCTGACGAAAAACAAAACAGTCCATCCAGTCAGATTCGAACGCTCGATCCAGACAATGCCAACGCGGAGAACTTGAGCGATGCTGACATCTTTCTGGTGCACCGATCGGGTGCACTCGCTCGTTCGGTTGTGGAGGCTATCGCATCGCGCGTTCGAAAGGGCAAGGGGCTGTTGTACATCGCTGGCGAGCAAGTCGACGCGGTCAACTTGGACCTCCTTGCAACGGCCATGGGCAGCGGCTACCAACCACCTGTCCAGCTTGTTCCGCCTGACAATGATTCCAAACGAAAAGATTTGTTTGTTCGCGATGTTCGATTACGCCAACCACCGTTCGACGTCTTCGGCGAACAAGCCAACGCGGCCATGCAAACGACGCGAATAGGAGGTGGACTCGCTTCGCGCTGGCTCGACACGGGACTGCGAGATCAAGTAGTCGCGGAATTAAGTGACTCATCAGCCCTCCTGTTCTTGACCAGCTGCGATGCAGGAACGGTCGCTGTTCTCAATGCCGACTTGGACGAAAGCAATTGGTGTTCTCAATCAAGCTTTTTCCCGATGTTCAATGAACTGATCAATGCAGCTTACAGCAATCGCAATTCAAGCCCAGAGGCATTTGGTGGCGAGCCACTCATTCGTCAGTTGTCGGGCACGATCCCCGAAACGGCGAACTTGGTTGCGGAGTCTGTCGACAAGCGATCGGCCATGGCGGAAAGTTTTGGAAGCTGGGAGTGGAACACAGCGCAAAATAGCTTTGTCTGGGCATGGCCGGATCCTGTCGGTCCCGGTGTCTACCAACTCCTCAACAAACGTGAACCAGCCGTTGCGACAGCCATAACTGCACCGGCGTCCGAGTCCGATCCCAAAACGCTTCCGGCGGACGTATTGCAAGGACGCTTGGCTGGCAATCGTGTCGTTACGTTTCGCGACGCAAAGTCGGCAGACCAAAAATCAGATCAGTGGTGGAATGGGTTGATCATCGCCTGCATCCTCGGTTTGGTCAGCGAGATCATTACCCTTCGGTGGTTTTCCGCATGATGATCGCCTTCTGGAGTTTTGAGCCTCGAATTCCAATCTTCGTTTGGTGGTGTTTGGTTTTGATCTGCATTGGGGCGTTGGCTGCGTACTGGTTTCGTCGCGATCAAGCAATCGGTACGATGCGTCGCTCTCTTTTGACCGTCTTGCTCGGCATGAGCGTCGTTGGCCCACTGCTGATTGCACTTAACCCAACTTGGGTCGAGGAGATTCCACCCACACCAGGCCGGCCCTTGGTTTCGGTCTACGTCGATCAAACCATGAGCATGGAGATCACCGATGTCGATGACAGGCCCAATCAAACACGGCAGCAATCCGCTATCGCAGCAGCCGAGCAGATTGGCGAAAGCACCGAAACGGTCGACGTCCGAAAGAGTGCTTTTGACACCGATGTTCACCCATTGGTTGTCGGGACGCAGAATAGCAAACCATCGAGCAACAACGATGGTGCTTCGCCGAGAGGTCATCGCAGCGATTTGACAGCGGTCCTGCGAGAAGCCATTCGCAACAACACCGAATCAGGACAAGCTATCGTGCTGATCAGCGATGGAGCGCACAATGTCGGCAGCGTCGATTCCGTACTCTCGGCCGCGTACGAAGCCAAGTCGCTGGATATTCCCATCTACACCGTGACGTTGGGCAAACAAGTAGGAGCGCAGAACTTATCGTTGGCCGCTCGCAGCCCACGCATGATCGCTTTTGCAGACCATCCGTTGTCCATCAAGGTACGTGTCGGGCATTCCGGCTTGGAGGGTGAGTCAACCCAAGTTGCATTGATGCAAGCTAATGAGATCTTGCAAACTCGCACTGTTCGCTTGGGCAAAGAATCCAATCAAGAAATCCGCTTCGTTATGGATAGACCGCCTGAGCAACGGCTGACATGCTTTCGCATCATGGCGACGCCGATCGCAGGCGAAGCAACCGACTTGGACAACCAGACCTCCGTACTCGTGCAGCGACTTGATGAGCCGATCGGCGCGATTTTGCTCGAGGGTAAACCCTATTGGGACAGCAAATTCCTAGCTGCCAACTTGGGCACAAATCCAACGATGCAATTGACAAGTCTGATCCGGGTTAGCGATAAACGTTTCCTTCGCAAAAAGTACCCACGGCCCGAACTTAAAAAGCCGGACCCTACCTCGACGAAAGAAGAGCCTGATATCGACATTCGCGCCGCAGTCGAAAATGTCGCCACCGACTGGATGATTCTCGACCATTTGGAATCGCCGCTTGAAGATATGGAAACTCTCGAGCAATATCGGGTCGTGATCCTTGGACGCGATGCGGAAGTTTTTTTATCCACGAAAGGTTTGCAAAACCTGATGGAATGGATCAATACCAAAGGTGGCTGTCTGATTTGCTCTCGCGGTGAACCCGTCCGCATCGCCAACGCGCAGCTCACTGCCATGCTGCCCATCGAATGGAGCGAACAAGCGGAGTCGCGATTCCGGACCAAGATTAGCCAATACGGCTTTGACTCCGCCGTCTTTGATTCCTTGACGATGGAGGGGGACCCGCTTTCTCAGTTGCCATCGCTGGCGACGGCCAACAAACCAACGCCTCGATTGGGACTGCCTCAAGTTTTATTGCAGAGCATTTCAGACACGACGGGAAGGAACATTCCCGTTGTGACTTATCAGCCGGTCGGCAGCGGCCAGACGATCGTGGTCGAGGGGGCTGGTATGTGGCGTTGGGCCTTCCTGGCACCGCAGTTTGCAGACAAAGAGAAGATCTATGCAACGCTGTGGCAATCGCTGGTGCAGTGGATCATCTCACAACAGGACTTGATGCCGGGCCAAAGCGTGGCGATTCGTTCGGATAGAGCCACGTTTTTGACGGGAGACAAAGTGACCGCATCGTTGCTTCTCCGCGATAGAGAGCGATTCCTGGACGCCAGCGGGAAACCGAAATGCGCTGTGCTTTTGGTTCGCGATGAGACTTCTTTGCCCAAACGTTTTGTGCCGATCCCGACCGAACAGCCCGAGATGTTTCGAGTTGATTTCGGAGCGTTGGAAGTTGGTTACTTCACAGCTAGCGTTGTTCAAGGCGACAAAGAGGAGTCGTTGGCCGAAACCGCGATTGAAGTCCGGGATCCTTGGTTTGAAAAGCTAGAGGCAGACTCGCGTCCGGATTTGATGAAGCGAATAGCGATGATCAGTGGTGGCGAGGCATTGCGACTGGATCAAGTAGGGACGATCGTAGACCGCTTCGAGCAACGTCTCTACCAAAACCGACCACCCCAAATCACACGAACAACAATATGGGATCGACCGATAGTCATGTTCGCGATCTTAGGAGCATGGATTACAAGCTGGATTGTCCGTCGTCGCAATGGTTCGATCTAACCGCATTTTGTAGCGAAAACCTACATAATTATCCGCTTTTAGCACTGCCATAAAACGCAGCCGAAAGTCTTGACGACTTTCGCTACGAATCAAGAACGGGTTCTCAGGCTCTGGTGTTGTTATTACTCAAGCGCGAGTAAAGGTCGAAGAGATTGAGTTCTTAATGACGTAGGAAGAGGTGCATCCAATTCTATCCGTTCACCAGTGATGGGATGATCAAAAACAAGTCGATTCGCGTGCAGCCAGTAGCCGGAATCGCCAGGTAGGCCGGGTTGATCCAGCAATGGCTGACCACCGGAAGCATACAAAGGATCGCCGAGTAATGGATGGCCGATGTAGGCAAGGTGAATGCGGATTTGATGCGGGCGACCTGAATGCAAGTCAACTTCAAAAAGCGTTGACTCCGGTCGTCGCTCTAGAACCCTGGCCACGCTTCTTGACGGCTTGCCCGTTTCGCTGGCTGCGTAAACTGTTCCTAATCTCGGATGCTCAAGCTTGCCAATGGGTGACCGTATGTCATAGCATTCCTCCGAAGCAACCGAGCAGCTCAAGGCCCGATATTGTTTTTGCACTTTGCTCCAGTTTTGGGACAGTCGCGACGCCATTTGGTTACTCAATGCGAACAAGACTAGGCCTGAAGTGGCTCGCCCAAGACGATGCAATGGCCGTGCTCCAGGAAATTGGGCTTGAACCATACTCAACAGCGTATTGAGATAGTAACCTCCCCCCGGGATCGTAGGCAATCCACTCGGTTTGTCGACCGCCAGAAGGTCTACGTCGCGATACACGAGCGCAAAGTTCTGCGGCGTCTCTTGCTCAAGCCAACCAGGTCGGTTCCAAATCAACTCCATGCCCGGATACAATGACTCTGTTGCGATGGCAAGCCGTTGATCTAATTCGACTTCGCCTGCAGACAAGCGATCACTCCACTGGTCTTCCGTCGAATGGGTAAAGTTGGTTACCAAATAGGAGAGTGTCGTTTGCCCCGTTGCATTGGGACCAAGGATATGTCGATAGCGGTAGCCCTGGTTGAGTGTCATTCGTCGAGCCAATAGTTGCCTAATGAATGCCCTGTAGTTCCAGCATTCGAATCTCGTCTTCCATCAAGGCACGATCCTTTTCCGTAATGTTCGGGTCCGGCAGCAATGAGCGTCGCGTGCAGTTGATGAGCGCCTGGAGGGTTTGATACCTTCGGGTCTGTTTGATTGCAGGGGACATGAAGTCTCGAATGATGCTCTTAAGGTCCTCTTGATCCTTGGGCGGAATCGCTTTGAACTGACTCCTGAGCGCGGCATAGCCAGCCGAAGAAAAGTCTTGCTCGAGCCCTTCGGCATCCAACCAATTCACCAATTCATCGTTGTCGATCTTGGTGGGTTTCAACATCCAGCGAATAAACTCTTTTCGATCTTCGCCAATCGGGTCCAAGATTGGAATGATCAAATCCCCAACGCGCCCCGGTCGGCGAATGTCGGGCGACAGCAAGTGGATGCGAGCTGTCATCAAGAGCCAAATCACTTTACCCCGTAACCTCGGATCGCTCATCATCCCTTGAATCTTGCCCGTGAGGCGTCGTTCCGTTTCGTGAGCTCCTTCGCCAACACTGCCGAATTGCGTGTCGGCCTCGTCAACGAAGATGACTACTTTTTCTAACGCTTCTAGCACGCGCCGTAGCCGTTCAAAGATCACGTCGGTTTGCCCAAACCATTGACTGCGAATGTTCTTAAGAACTAGGACCGGCATGTCCAATTCGGCTGCCACTGCCTCAAAGATAAATGTCTTGCCGCCACCGATCGGTCCGGCAATAGCCGCACCCGGCAAAGCTCGATCGTCTGGCAGCTTCATCCGTGGTATCAAGTAAACGTTGAGGAACTCTTTGAGCTTGGAGAACCCGATCACGTCCGTCAACGCCTGCGATGGCTTTTTGAACTCGATAACATCTTCGCCCAATTGCGATTGGATAAACTGTTCGACTTGAAGAGTCGTATCCTGTCGCTCGATCGGTTTCTGAGCATAGTCCGCCGCCAGAAGCAATTGCCGCATGGCGTGCAGACTCAGTCCTGCCGTCGCTTCGGCGACCGTATCCGGGGACGGTTGCACAAAACCTTTACCCTGGGATCCATGGCATTGAATGAAATGCTTTCGCGAAGCGAGATCGGGTGCCGCGACATCGATCGAAACCACTTGAGGCATTCGCGAAATGCGAGGATGAATCAGGCTTCGCGACTCAGCAAAAAGCAGGACCGTGTCCTTGCCGCCGAAGAACGTCGGATCGCCAAACCAATCGGTCACGATCGCAATCCGTCGAACTTGCGCGTCGTTCATCCTGGCGACGTCACCATCACCCGCTGGGAGCAGCATGTCCGCGCCCTCGATCAGGATCAAAACGTTCTCCTTGAGGCACGTTCGTGAGCATATCGTCAGCTGCCTCAAAAACTCGAGAGCTTGGGTTGCGTTGCCGATTGCATCGCGCAAGTATTGATCGAATTCTCGGCGTCTCAAGTCGAACTTGCTGCCATCGTTGAGGACTTCTCGCATTGGAATGGCGTCGATCGCGACTCCATTTTTCCATGCCGCCCAGGCTTCGCGTAACTTTACTTTGTCCTCTTCGGAGACTCGCACCGGCCCATTCAATTCATAGACGACCTGAATCAGGCCGGGGATCTGGGTCTTCGTTTGAATAAAAGAGAGCAGTGGCACGTATTGCTTGCCATCGAAATACAAATCGTAAATATTGCCCGAAATGACGATTGATCGAGCTTGTCCCGAGTTGATAATGCGGGCAAGATTGCCGAAAAACGGATAGGAGGCTGCGGGTAAATCCCCGGTAGGCAATTGGACAACTGAACTCATAATGTCTCGAATGGCGATTGGTGTAACGGCAGCCCAAAACGGGGCCAACTAAAATAAAACGGCTTGACTATGAATACGGCTGTGTGATTGTAGACGATCCGTTATCCTTTGGGTGTACCAAACATAACCCGAAAGGCGCGGGCTCGTTGATTTTATCCCCACCCGAAGCGTAAGCGAAGAGATTCATTGCCCCTCGCTTACGCTCCGGGTTGGGAAAGGGATTCTGCCTTGCGGCAAACACATTAAATCAACAGCCCGGTCAGTGAGACTGTTGCATGCATATCTTTGTCCAAATCCATCCCAATCCTGGCACGGAACTACGGTCGTCGTTTGAGGAACTTGCGGAACAATTGGGGGGAATGCGAGGCTTGTACTTTGAAATGGACGGCTCCTTTGTCTGGGTCGATCACGGAAGCGTTCCGCCCGGCCAAATGGACGGAATGGTTTACGATCGGAACGGACGATTGGAGTACGTTGAAATCAAAGGAGTGTGCAACGCGAGGCAATGGATTATCTTGTGCTCGGCGGTTTGCGGGCACGACGCCGGACAGTTCGAAAAGGGAACAGAACTGGACTACAGCGAGTTTGATTGTAGTGAAATGAATCGAGTTGCCAGGGTCCATCGTGTCGACGAGGGGAACTGGACCACGATTGGTGAAGTCGCAAGTCAACTCGCGACTTGAATCGCGAAAGCGACTCGTGCCATGGATGGTGGTAACCGAGAAGTCCCGTATAATCGCATTCTCATTCATTTTCAACCTTAGTCAGCAATCTCGCCAATGAATCACGTGCCCCTTCAATCTCCCACAACGCAGCTTCTCAATGAGTCAACTTTCCAGCTGTGCCAAACGACTTTAGTCAACGCAACCGCGTGGCGAGTGGAATCGCACAAGCTAGCCAACGGCGCAACGATTTTGGACTTTGGTGTCAATGCCATCGGTGGAATGAACGCTGGCTTGATGCTCGCCCGTATTTGCATGGCTAGCCGAGCCGAGATTTCACTTTGCCCTGTGAACCCGTCGATTGGACCGTGGGGGATCATCCAGGTCGTTACCGACGATCCCGTTCATGCTTGCATGGCATCGCAGTACGCGGGATGGCCCGTCAAAAAGGATAAATTCTTTGCGATGGGAAGCGGCCCGATGCGAGTGAAACGTGGCAAAGAGCATGTGCTTCAAACTCTCCATGTTTCCGATCCGAGTTCCTCAGCCGTAGGTGTCTTGGAGTGCGATTCGATCCCAGATGATTCGATTGCAGAAATGATTGCGACGGAATGCGGTGTTTCCGTCGAAAACACCGTGATCTGCGTGGCGCCGACGCGATCAATTGCAGGAACTGTCCAAGTTGTCGCACGAAGCGTCGAAACGTCCATGCATAAACTATTCGAGTTGGGCTTCGACTTGTGTTCTGTCGTGTCCGGTTCTGGTACCGCCCCGTTGCCGCCTCCCGCGTTGGATTTTGTGAACGGGATTGGTAGGACCAACGATGCGATCCTTTATGGCGGACACGTTACACTTTGGGTCAACGCGACCGATGACCAAATTCAGGAGATCGGCCCCAAGGTTCCGAGTCTAGCCTCTCGCGATTACGGCATTCCCTTTGCCAACACGTTCAAAAAGTACGAGTACGATTTTTACAAAGTCGACCCAGGATTGTTCAGCCCAGCCATGATAACGATAGTCAATCTCAGGTCGGGGCGGTCGTTTCGGTACGGTGCTCTTCGCCCTGACATCCTCGAACAATCCTTCGGTGAATTGTTCGTGGAACCCGCAAATCCTGCGGCGTCGGTATGAATCGAGGGCGACATCCCAAATCGGTCCGAACGTTGCAAGTTGGCGTGTTAGGGGCGCCGACCGGCTGGTACATGAAAGACTTGCAACGCGCAGCCAGTGAAATGCCTTCAAGCCGACCGACAACCGTCGAACCCTTGTCGTTTCAAAAGCTAAGTGTTTGGTCGACTGGACCGAGTCTACCCCAAGCGAAAACTTGGTCGCAGTCTGGCAACAGTATGGAAGAGCCCAAAGCGATTGGGCTTTCGGACTGCCATACTGTGCTGGTCCGCTCGATGCCACTGGGCTCTGTCGAGCAGATTGTGTTTCGAATGAACGCGTTGCATGCAGCCCAAGCCTCTAACGTTCAAATTTTGAATCCGCCTCGATGCTTGGAAATCGCTATCGACAAATGGTTGACGCTGGACATCGCTCAAAGGGCAGGAATTCAAACACCGAGAACCATTTGCTGTCAGACACGCGACGATGCTTTGCAGGCCTGGGAATCACTCGGCGGCGACTGTATCGTCAAACCCATCTTCGGCGGTGAAGGCCGGGGGATAGTGCGTGTGGCTGATTCGGATATGGCTTGGCGCGTATTCAGTACACTAGAGCAACTTCAATCGGTCATCTACATCCAAGAGTTTCTGGAAAGCGAAGGATACGATTTGAGATTGCTGGTGGTGGGGGACGAACTATTCTGCGTCCGCCGAGAGAATCATGGGGACTGGCGTTCCAATGTTTCTCGGGGCGGCAAAGCGATTATACATGAGCCCACCTTTGAGCAAATTTCAATTGCCTTTCGAGCTTGCAAGGCTATTGGTGGCTGGATGATTGGCGTTGATATTTTGCCAACGCGAGATGGCCGCAACATTTTACTTGAGTTGAATGCGGTTCCAGGTTGGCGGGCTACCGCTGGAGCGCTGCAGGTCGACATGGCACACTTGATTTTGCACCGATTACATGATGGACTAGAGTAAATTAGTGACAACCGGCGTTGTCTGAGAGTGGCGATCAGAGCAAAATCAAAAAGATGAGGCTAACGCCCGCCAGCTTACTTCGCCTGCCGAATGATTAGTAGTGCATTCGACATTGCACGACTATCTGCATTCAGAATTGCGGACATGCCCGATTTCTCTGTCTTTAGCCTCAAAGGTGAAAGCTTCTTTGACCCTTCCGCGAAAGACATTCGTGATTCTTTTGAGGTACTACGAAGATGACGAGCCTGACCTTTCCGCTCCGGAAGGACGCGGATCGCGCTCAATTCCGTGACAAACGCTTTCAAAGAATTGTCCATCTGAATATCCATACCAACCTGCGGAAAAGAATTCTCTTCTAGCAGGATGTCCGCGATCGCTTTGTTGACATTGGTTCCCGGGGCTCGAATGAAAATGATTCCTATTTCTCCGGACCCATCGTCAACAGGTTTACTAGCAAGACTTGTCTTTTCAAGATTTGTAATCTCTTCAGCCGTCAAGATTTGCTGTTCGGTCATCGCAATGTCATGCCGTGACAGTATCGACTCCAGCACTTCATTATCAATTGCACTCTTCGTGAGAGAAATGTCGACAACGAGAGTCAACATATTCTTGGTAAGCTGATTAGGACCAAGCTTCGTTTTGGCGTTCTTCAGGCTTTTTTCGTTATAAATATTGTCTTTCGAATTCGAGGCCACATTAGAAGCATCCAGATTTTCGAGTTGGGCTGGAACGCTACCCACCTCTTTCTTCTGGGCTTCATCCTTCTGCACTTTATCGTCTGGAGATGGCGGTAAGACGCCAGCCAATGAATTTGCTTGCTCTAGTTCTTTGATGACAACGGGTGAATTCGGCTTTCGGAAAGTACCTTCCGCAACCTTCGATTCGGCGATACCAAGTTGCGATTCCAAGGTTCCCACAGGAGGAATTTCCGCTGGCGTCGCTGCCTCGATTTCCACTGGCAGATTGGTCTTTGCAACTAGCGGTTGCACGTTGGAGTCTGAAGGCATCGCTACGATAATGCATGCAACGACCGCTGCGGACGCGACTCCAGTATAAATCCAGGGTGCCAACCGCAGTTTTGGAGCGGCTTTAGGAGCCAAATGGGCCGCATCAGCGCGCGCCCTCTCCTCCGCCAATGCGGTAACTCGCTTCGCGAAATCCGCTCCCAATCGTCCTTTCGGACGATGGATTAGCAAATTGGACCGCATTTTCCGAAGCGTTTCCAACTGCTTTTCTAGAGTACAATCCGCAGCCATGGCCGCTTCCAAATGGCGCAGTTCGCCCTCGGATAGGTTGCCGTCAAGCAATCCTGTCAAGAGTTCGTCGATGTGGGGTGGTGGTTGCATAATGTGTTACTTGGAAAGCGTTGTGAAGGCTTAGATCGCTTCAATTCGGCCAGGTTCCAATCCCGAAACCGAAAATACCTGTTTTTGAGTCGGAACGGGAGAAAAAACGGGTAATTGTTACGTTTTTCGGAAACAATTTAGCAAAATAACTCCCTTTTTTATGCGGTTTTTTCAGAATCCGACACGCCGAAGGCCCCCCCGATGGACGTGGTAACCCATCGCGTAATCTAGGGATTGAGTTCCAAATCCTCGCTCCTGCATCGTGTGCCCCTATTCCGCGCTCGCGCTAGGCCGCCGCAAAATCAGATGAACTGGGGGGGGCGAGCGTTCCTCAATCGCCGTGGCGCAAAGGAAATCAGCTTGAGCATTGGCTAGGCAATTGCTAGAAAGATGCTGTTGCCGGATTGACCTCGCATTCGATAAACTCGGCAAAGACGTGTAATTTGAATTGCTTGATCCATTTTCTAGCAGCAAGAAGGCCAGTTCAAATTGAGTTGAAGTCGATACCATAGAAAGCTGACCCGCAAGGTTCCTCGTCACGTTTTGTCGCGGTAAGTCCCGAATGGATGACTGCTTTGCATGCAGCCAAGCCCGACCCGAAATGGTCCGTTCGAATTCGGAACAATGCCTATGTGGTCAAGATGGTCCACAAGCATGATCACTCAGGCGACACTCACACTCAACAACCAGCAACGCAACCTGTGAAGAAACAATAATGTCTTCACGCAAAGATTTGCTCTCCTCCCAAGGCTCCATTGCTCTCATACCCAGGCTCTGAATTTTCACGAATTCAGCTACGGTCATTGCGAAAGAAAAGCGGCTGTAGCCTCCGATGTATAGGTCACCCTGCGAAGCCAGGGAATAAGTTTGAAACCATGATCAAAGTAACGCCAAGACTGGAATCGTCAAAAATGAAAAACAAATCACCCCTTTTTTGGCTCTCGGCTGTTGTGATCTGCTTTGGACTCTATGTCGCTGGCTGGGTTCACGGTACCTACTTTGAATTTGTTTGGCCTTTCGGTGATCGCCATGCAGATCAAACAACTATCGGACGCGATTCTCACGATGACCATGCAGGTCCCAATCACGACGCTCACGGTCATGATGCACATGCGCACGACGATCATAAGGAACCTGCCACCGGTGACTTCTTGGATCTCTCCGAAGCAGCCAAGAAAAACCTCGGCTTGACCGAGGCGTACTTGCCGCCGATCGCGTTGCAGTCCTATCAACACACGATTTCGGTACCTGCGATTGTGGTGGACAGACCAGGCCGAACTCGATTGCCAATCAGTGCAACCATGACCGGCATCGTTACCCATATCCATGCGGTATCCGGGGAAGCCGTCGAGCCAGGTGATCTGATCTTGGAGATGAGATTGACTCACGAAGACCTCGTTACGGCTCAAAAAGACTACCTGCAGTCCCTGGGTGATCGCGATATCGAGCTCAAAGAGATCGCAAGGATCGAAGGAGCTGCCAATTCTGGGGCTATCTCCAATAAGACGCTGCTCGATCGACAATACAGTCGCGACAAATTGGACTCCTTGCTGCGTTCCCAGCGGGAAGCGTTGCGTCTGCACGGATTAACAGACGTTCAAATCGCAACAATCGAGTCCGATCGTCGACTCTTGGCTGAGATGAAAGTGTATGCTCCTGGCCCAGACGAACATACCGAAGAAGAACACAACTCTGGCATCGTCCATTCTGTCGCGAGCCGTCGCCCCCAAACAAAGCACACGCTGGTTCTGCAAGACATCCAAGTTCAGAAGGGGCAAAGCGTCAGCGCGGGTGAGACTCTTTGCATCCTAGCTGACTACGAAGAGCTATTGATCGAAGGGCAAGCCTTCGAAAACGAAGCAGGCATGATTGCAAAAGCGAAAAGCGCCGGATGGCCACTATCGTCTGTCGCGGGAGCAGGTGCAGATGTTGAGAGAATCGAAAATTTGTCGCTTAGCTGGCTGAATAACGAGATCGATCCTGCTACGCGAACCTTTAAGTTCTTCGTAACGCTCAACAATGAGATTCTCGACGATCTACGCAATCCATCTGGACAACGCCATGTGGCTTGGAAATATCGAGTCGGGCAACGCATGCAACTCGGCGTACCGGTCGCCCAATGGGTCGACCAAATCGTACTACCGATCGATGCTGTCGTTCGCGATGGTGTGGAGAGTTTTGTCTTCAGGCGGAATGGCGATCGCTTCAACCGCATCGCAGTCCACGAAAAACACCGCGATCAATCGCATGTCGTTATCGAAAACGATGGAGCTATTTTTCCTGGCGATGTCGTTGCACTTCGCGGCGCTCATCAAATGCAAATGGCAGTCAAGAGCAAGTCGGGAGCCGCCGTCGATCCTCATGCTGGACATTCCCACTAGACTCCAACAAGATTGCCGTTCATGTTAAATGCGATTCTGAAATTTGCACTGAGAGATAGGTTGCTTGTCATCGCAGTGGCGGTCTTTTTATCTGCGTTGGGAGCTTGGACCGCTTTCAGCTTGCCCATCGATGTATTCCCTGATCTCGATCGACCACGCGTCGTCATCATGACTGAGGCACCGGGAATGGCTCCGGAAGAAACCGAAACCAGCGTCACCTTTCCCATCGAAACGGCTATGAACGGGGGCAACGGCGTGCAGGCCGTTCGAAGCACATCTTCGGTTGGGCTTTCCATCATCTATGTCGAGTTTGGCTTTGGCACCAACGTGCATATCGCCCGTCAAATCGTCAACGAGCGACTTGCCATGGTGGCAGATCGACTGCCCAAGAACGCCAAACCGCAACTAGCCCCCATCTCCTCCATCATGGGGCAAATCTTGGTGCTCGGAATGTGGAGTCCAGAGAATTCCGTCGACCCGATGGAGCTTCGCACCCAAGCGGATTGGGTCGTTCGACAGCGATTGCTATCCATCCCGGGAGTGGCTCAAGTTTTCACGATGGGTGGAGGTCGTAAACAATTTCAAATCCAAATCGATCAAGAGGCTTTGGTGCGATATGGTCTAACGATCGAAAACGTGCGGGCAGCGGTTGAGAGTAGCAATGAGAATGCAACGGGTGGCTACTTGGAGCAACGCGGCGCGGACGAATTGCTCGTGCGCGCGATCGGCCGAATCGAAACAATCGCCGATCTCAAACGGATCGCCGTCACGCCTCGCAATGGACGGCCGATTTCCTTGTCGATGCTGGCCAACGTCGTCGAAGCTCCTCAGTTAAAGCGAGGCGATGCAGCCGCATTTGTCCGAGAAAACAATGGCCAATTTAGCGGTGGACAAGCTGTCGTGCTGACCGTCAGCAAGCAACCTGGCGCGGACACTCGCAACATCACCAAGCAAATCCACGCAGCCATCGCAGAGGTCCAGCCATCACTTTCGGCAGGTATTCGTATCGAGTCGCTGTATGCCCAAGAACACTTCATCGACCGCGCGATTGAAAACGTCATGCTCGCCCTTCGCGACGGCGGCGTATTGGTGGTTATCATCTTGTTTCTTTTTCTGATGAATTTCCGTGCCACATTCATTTCGTTGACTGCCATCCCACTTTCCCTTTTGATGACAGTTCTCGTGTTTTATTCGTTTGGTTTATCGATCAACACAATGACGCTCGGAGGATTGGCGGTTGCCATCGGCGAGCTGGTGGACGACGCGATCGTTGACGTTGAAAATATCTTTCGCCGCCTAAAAGAAAATGCCAATCTCGCAGCACCGAAATCACCACTAAGCGTGGTCTATGAAGCAAGCCTGGAGGTGCGCAGTTCGATTGTCTTTAGCACGATCATTGTCTGTCTCGTTTTCTTGCCATTATTCGCGTTATCTGGTATGGAGGGCCGACTGTTCCGGCCATTGGGGGTCGCTTATGTCGTTTCGATTCTTTCGTCCTTGATCGTTTCGCTCACCGTAACTCCTATCTTGTCCTATTGGTTGCTGCCAAGTTCAAGAGCCGTTGCGCATGCCGAAGATGGCCTTATCCTTCGCGTTCTAAAGCGATTGGTTGCGATGATTATCCGATTTAGTCTGCGATTCCCCGCCCTGAATATCGGTGTGGTATTGGCGATGGTCGCGGTGGCTGGTTGGGCCGTGACGCGAATGGACCGCGACTTCTTACCACCCTTTAACGAAGGGGCAATTCAACTCAACGTCTTGCTGCCGCCCGGCAATTCGCTTGCGACGACCATTGCGATCAACAGGACTGTAGAGCAATCGCTGACAGGTAATCGCGACGTATTGAATTTCGTTCGACGAACAGGCCGTGCGGAGCTAGATGAGCATGCGGAACCCGTCAGCTCGAGCGAGTACATTATCGACCTCGATCCGCGATCTTCTCGAACACGAGAGCAGCAGCTCGACCAAATCCGAACCGATTTAAATGAGATTCCCGGTGTCTTCTTTGCCGTTGAGCAACCGATTTCGCACTTGATCTCACACATGCTCTCTGGAGTCAAAGCGCAAATTGGAATCAAGCTCTACGGAGATGACCTCGATCTTTTGCGACGCAAGGCAAATGAAGTCAAAAGTGCAATCCAACAGGTCCGCGGTGTCCGCGACTTGATCGTCGAGCAGCAAACGCTCATTCCGCAAATCAAAATCGAATACGACCGCGATCAATTGTTGGCGGTTGGCCTCAATGTGGAATCGCTGAATCGGCTGATTGAGACAGCCATGAATGGTCAAGTTGTCTCGGAAGTCCTGCAAGGGCAACGCACCTTCGATTTGGTCGTACGACTCAAGGACGACGCGAGGGAAAACTTTGATGTGATGCGACGATTACCGGTGGAGTTGCCAAGTGGCGGCATGGTTCCCCTCGAATCCATTGCCAAGATTACCCAAGCCAGCGGCCCCAATACGATCCAGCGCGAGCAGATTCGCCGTCGTATCGTCATCCAATGCAACACGGCCAATCGTGGCCTTGTCGAAGTGGTCGAAGAGATCCAATCCAAAATTGCGGGCATTAAGGGTTCATTGCCCGCAGGATATTATTTCGAATTCAGCGGGCAATTCGAAAGTCAGCGAAAGGCATCGCAAGCCATTCTCGGCCTGTTTGCGTTAGCTTTAGTTGGTGTTTTTTTGACGTTGTTCACGATGTTCCGAAGTATCAATTTATCATTGCAAGTCATGGCAGCGATACCGATGGCCTTTATCGGCTCGGTGGCGGCGATTGTTCTTACTGGTCAAAACTTGACGATTGCCAGCATGGTCGGTTTCATTTCGTTGGGAGGAATTGCTTCTCGCAATGGCATCCTATTGCTACAGCATTATTTGCATTTGGTGAAGTACGAGGGTGAGTCGTGGAGCCATGAGATGATCGTTCGCGCGGGACTGGAGCGATTGGCTCCTGTCCTCATGACGGCCCTAACGGCCGGGATCGGGCTCGTACCACTGGTGCTCGCGGCGGGGCAACCTGGGAAAGAGATCCTGTATCCTGTGGCGACCGTGATTTTGGGAGGCGTGATCAGTTCGACATTGCTCGATTTCTTTGTTCACCCAGCGTTGTTCTGGCTGTTCGGCCTGCGTTCTGCGCAACGCGCGATCGAAACGGCCGATGAGAGCTTCGAATAGTTGGTGTCCCGCGTGATGGCCGGGTATCGTTGCGACATCCTATTCCTCAGTGACAAAACAATCGTCACGGAAGTGTTTTGCCAGGGCAATTCGGAGGAGAACCTCGAACGCGCGTTTCGAATGGGGCTAGCACTTCATGATGCAATCGCCACCAAAGCCGAATGGTACCCCAAATCGGGCATCCCTTCCGAAATCAGTAAGGATTTGGAGAAGTCGATCAAGGAATTGCTAGAGTTGGTCGGTCAGGAAAAGTATGCAGAGATGTTTGAGAAAATATTGCCATCGGAAGAATTCCAGCAGCTCAAGTCAAATCCAGACCAATTCAAAGGTGCGATCGAACAGTTCAAAACGCGAGAGTCGAACGAATTTGTGAAATCCCTTAAGCAGGTCAGGCAGGTCAGGGGACACTCCACTTTGCAGGATCAGGGCGGGGTAGGTCAGCAGAGCAGGTCAGGGGACACTCCACTTTGCAGGATCAGGGCGGGGTAGGTCAGGGGAACACTTCACTTTGTTATTAAGGAGGTCAGGGGACACTGCACTTTATCACATTGCTTCTCGATCATTCGATAAAGTCTTCGGGCGGCATTCTCCCAGCCTCCTGTGCTAGCTTGCTCACAGCACCGCGACAACTCAATCATTGCAACGGGATTCAATTGTCCACTGCTCGCGTGCTTGGCCAGACTCTCTCGGCACAACGCGACGCGATTCGCATCATGCGCATTGATTGCGGTAAAAAGTGCATCAATGGTCTTTAGTGCATCGCCGTTTGCTTTGAAGTTGGGAACAGCATTCCACGACACCCAGCCCCATGCGAGGACAACTGCAATCGCGATTACTACTCCCCAAAGGGATCGCTGGTACATTACATCACTTCTATTCCGAATCATTGACTACCTCTCCACCGTTTCTGGTCGAAAGAGCAACCCACACGTTCGGATCGATAAACGCAGAAGCAAAACGAACCGACCCGTCCCCCATTGCGATGGAGCAACCTGGGCCGTGCTCACCCCACATTTCGTCGGTGTGCCCAAATGGATTATTGGGAGCGTGAATGATTGTTTCGGGGTGATCGTGCGTGTCCGGTCCGCTATGCACCCCAACCAAGCAACCGGCACCATTGTTTTCCGAAAGCCAATTTCGCAAATCCAAGCGAGGCGGAGTAACCGCGGTCGGAACCACGCCAACCCAAGTTTTGTTGCTAAGAATAGAGCTATGCTCGCCAATAAAGATGGTGTTGGTCAAACCATCGGTGATACGCCGCAATGGCATGCGTGAGTTTGGGAAAAAGGGGCCGTCGAGAAATGCAGGCTTGCCACCGTTGGCAGCGATCGGCTCCCCTTGTTCGTAGTCGTAGCAATAAGGAGTCTCACGTCCCCAAGGCTGATGGATTCCGGCGTTGGTGACGTAGTGGCTATGTGAGAAACGGATGCGATTTCCATTGCTGAGCAAAATGGGTGTCCCATGGCGATGATCCACTGCCTTTTCGACATAAAACCCCTCGCTGCCTCCGGAAGCGGACGGACACAAAAAGACGGAAACTTTTGATTGAGCGAAGTCTGCATTCTTAGGTGACCAGCAAGGCTCGTCGAGATCAAAACTCTGGTACAAAGCTCCTTGCTCCATATAGGGGAGCAAGAACGTCCCCCAGGCCCAGCCCGGCGTCGAATTGCGATATTCGTCTGCGGAGGCAACACCATAGAAGTTTCCATCCAGCCGCGTATTCGTAATGTAAGCGGGCGGAATCATCTTGACTGCGGACTCGTAATTGGCGATCGCAAGCCCAAGTTGCTTCAAGTTGTTCTGACAGCTCATCCGACGAACCGCTTCGCGTGCAGCTTGAACGGCCGGCAAAAGCAGTGACGTCAAAATCCCAATGATGGAAATAACGACCAACAACTCAACGAGCGTAAACCCTTTTTTCACGAGCCATTTCATCGGAAACCTCCTCTTAGCACGACGCGCAAGCTAGTGACCCGAATCAACCGAGCACGACTCCTCCTAGCACGACGCGCAAGCTAGTGACCCGAACCGACCGAGCACGACGCGCAAGCTAGTGAACCGAATCAACCGAGCACAACTCCTCTAAGCACGACGCGCAAGCTAGTGACCCGAATCGACCTAGCACGACGCGCAAGCTAGTGAATCTACGATCCAATTCACTAGCTCGCGCGTCGTG